>NZ_JAQFVG010000302.1 GCF_029439455.1 Caballeronia sp. BR00000012568055
CGCGCGTGAAATCCCCGGCCAGCAGATTGAACCCGTTATATCGATGCCCGTCGCGCGCGACATCGTGTAAATAGTCGAGCGGCGCGACGCGATCGCCCGACAGAAACGCGCTCACCAGCAGGCCGCGCGTCGGCGCATCCGGACGCACTTCGCTCGGCGCGCGATAGTTCGTCAGCGCGGCGAAGCGGCCATCGCGTGTGATGCCGAGCCATGTGCCGCCGCCGGTCAGATCGCGGCCCGCCAGAACATTGGGCGCGTCGGGCCACCAGTGCATCGGGTCGGCGTCACGCTGGAAGAATTCGTCGCGATTGGCCGACAGCGTCAGCAGCGCGCGCGAGCCGTCAGAAGCAGCGTCCGGTTGCCAGTCGAAGACGATCAGACACATAAGGCACGCGGGATCACTGATCCGCCGGATACGCGTACGGCAGCGGCAAAAACTCCAGCGCCGGACCATCCGCTGCGCCGACGTGGACCGCGCCGTTATCCAGCGCGGCCAGCTTGATTTCGACCAGACAATCGACGCCACCGTTTGGCGCAGCCGCCACGTTGATCACCATGCCGCACGGCTGACCCGGATCGGCGGAATGAAACAGCTCCGCGCCGGGCGTGGCGGCAGCGCCATGAGCGAGCGCGGTGCGCCGCTTGATCGTGCCGCGATACTGGCTGCGCGCGACGATTTCCTGTCCTGGATAGCAACCTTTTTTAAAGTTGATCCCGCCGAGCACATCGAAATTCACCATCTGCGGCACGAATTGCTCGACCGTCGCCTGCGTGATGCGCGCCTCGCCCGCGTGGATATCGAGCCAATCCCACAATTCGGCGGGCGCGCGTTTGAGCTTTTCTTCGAGCTTCGGCAATTGCGCTTCGACATCCGCTTTCAGGCCGACCCACAGGAAACGCGGACGGCGCAGTGCGTCCGGTACGCGAATCAGCGAGCCGTGCGGACCATCGACCTTGACGTGCACGCCGTCGGGCAGGGCATCGAAAATGCCGGAAAGCGGCTTGCGCACGTCGCCTGCGAAACCGACGGCGAGCATCTCGGGCGTGGCGTCGGATAATTTGGCTTTGGCGCGCAGCACGAACATCGACAGACGCTTTTGCACGGCGGCCTGTACGTCCTGCGCGATCAGCAGGCGGATGGCGTCCGGCGTGCGCCACATCAGAAACGAGCCGAGCAGCCGGCCTTTCGGCGAGCAATAACCGGCCAGACGCGCGATCGATGCATCGAGATGCTGAACGTCGTTGGTTACCTGATTGTGCAGAAAGGACGCGGCGTCTTCGCCCTTGATGTCGATGGCGCCGAATTGCGAGAGCGGCATGAAAACGCCGGCGTTGCTCACGGCGTCGAAGTCGGATGCGGTCGGGGAATTCATGTGGTGGAGAGCGGTCAATCCTTGAGGCCGCCTCGGTCAGTCTGACCGAAGCTCAGGCCGGCAAGTTATTATATTGGTCTTATTCCTAGTGTGTCCGGCATGTCCCTTCTGAAGAAATGCGTCGTGGCTGTGGTGCTGGCCGCGGTGCTCGCGGCCGCCGTTGGCTACGGCGTCTATTGGTGGGCCAATCGGCCAGTCTCGCTCAAGACGCCCGAACTGGATGTCACCATCAAACCGCACAGCAGCCTGCGCAGCGTCACCACTCAGCTCAACCGCGGCGGCGTCGAGGTCGAGCCGGAGTTGTTCGTGCTGATGACGCGCGCGCTCGGGCTTGCCTCGCAGCTTAAATCGGGCAATTACGCGTTCAAAAGCGGCGTCACGCCTTACGAAGTCCTGCAAAAAATCGCGCGCGGCGATGTGAACGAATACGTGGCGACCGTCATCGAAGGCTGGACGCTGCAAAAGATGCGCAACGAGCTGGATGGCAATCCGGCGCTCACGCACGACACCGTCGGCATGACGGATATCGATCTGCTGAAGGCCATTGGCGCGGCGGAAACGGACAAAACCACCGCTGAAGGGCTGTTTTTCCCCGACACCTATCTCTTCGACAAAGGCACCAGCGATCTCGCCGTCTACAAACGCGCCTACAAGCTGATGCAGCAGCGGCTGACCGAAGCATGGGCCAATCGCGCGCCGAATCTGCCTTACAAGACGCCTTACGACGCGCTCATCATGGCGTCGATCGTGGAAAAGGAAACGGGGCGGGCGCAGGACCGGCCGCTGGTGGCGGCGGTGTTCGCCAACCGGCTGCGGATCGGCATGCCGCTTCAGACCGACCCGACCGTGATCTACGGGCTTGGCCCGTCCTACGGCGGTCATCTGAAGAAAAAGGACCTGCAGACCGACACTCCGTACAATACCTACACGCGCATGGGTCTTCCGCCGACGCCGATCGCGCTGCCCGGCGTGGCCGCGCTCAACGCCACGCTCAATCCCGCCGCGAGCACCGCGCTGTATTTCGTCTCGCGCGGCGACGGCAGCAGCATCTTTTCCGACAATCTCGGCGACCACAACAAGGCCGTCGATAAGTACATCCGGGGTCAATGAATGGCGCGTGGCAAGTTCATCACGTTCGAGGGTATCGACGGCGCGGGCAAGACCACGCATCTGGACTGGTTTCGCCAGCAACTCGCGGCCAAACTCGAAGCGCAGCAACGCGGCGTGGTCATGACGCGCGAACCGGGCGGCACCACGCTCGGCGAAACGCTGCGCGGCATCCTGCTGAATCAGCCGATGGACCTTGAAACCGAAGCTTTGCTGATGTTCGCCTCACGCCGCGAACATCTCGCGCAAGTGATCGAACCGGCATTGGCGCGCGGCGACTGGGTGCTGTCCGACCGCTTCACGGACGCGACTTTCGCCTATCAGGGCGGCGGGCGCGGATTGCCGCGCGACAAGCTCGAAGCGCTGGAGCGCTGGGTGCAGGGCGGTTTTCAGCCGGATCTGACTGTGCTGTTCGACATTCCAACCGATACCGCCAGCGAACGCCGCTCATCGGCGCGCGCGCCGGACAAGTTCGAGAGCGAATCGGAAGCGTTTTTTGAGCGCACGCGCGCGGAGTATTTGCGCCGTGCCGAGGAAGCGCCGGAGCGTTTCTTTATCGTCGATTCGAGCAAGCCGATCGATGAAATCCGTCAGCGGCTCGAAGAAGTCGTCGCCACACTCTGAAGCTTTCTGAACCGGACCATGATCTATCCCTGGCAAACCGACGACTGGCAGCGTCTCCAGCAATTGCGCCCGCAGTGGCCGCATGCGCTGTTGATGCACGGCGAACCCGGCATCGGCAAGTTTCAGTTCGCGCAGCATCTGGCGCAGGGTTTGTTGTGCGAAACGCCCGCCGCGAACGGCGAACCATGCGGAACGTGTCCGGCGTGTCACTGGTTCTCGCAGGGCAATCATCCGGATTACCGTGTGGTGCTGCCGGAAATTCTCGCGGGATTGGCCGCAGCGGGCGCGGACGCCGAAGCATCGTCTGATAAAGCCGATGACGACGGCGGCAAGAAAACGCGTCAGCCGAGCAAGGAAATCAAGATCGAGCAAGTGCGTGCGCTGCTCGATTTCTGCGCGCTCGGGTCGCATCGCGGGGGCGCGCGCGTCGTGCTGCTGTATCCGGCGGAAGCGCTGAACGTCGCGGCAGCGAATGCGTTGCTGAAGACGCTGGAAGAACCGCCTTCGGGCGTGGTGTTCCTGCTGGTATCGGCGCGGGTGGACAGGCTTCTGCCGACCATCATCAGCCGATGCCGCCAGTGGCCCATGCGCATGCCGAACGCCGACGAAGCACGCACGTGGCTCGCCGCCCAAGGTATCGACGATGCAGCGGGTTTGCTTGCCGAAGCAGGCGGCGCACCGCTCGCGGCCCTCGCGCTCGCCAGCGATGAAAACCGCCCATTACGCGATTTCACGCTCGCACAACTCGCCGCCGGCCCGAATTGCGATGCCTTCGCGTGCGGCGAAAACCTTCAGAAACTGCCGGTGCCGCTGGTGCTCGGCTGGCTGCAACGCTGGCTTTACGATGTCCTCGCGCAACGCACCGCCGGCCGCCCGCGCTATTTCCCGGCCGCCGCCAAGTCGCTCGCGCGATGCGCCCAGTCCGCCGATCCCGCCGCACTCGCGCGCTACATCAAAACGGTGACGCGTCAGCGCGCGGTGGAAAATCATCCGCTGAACGCGCGGCTGGTGTTCGAAGAACTTTTTCTTGCCTATCGCGGCATATTTATCGCCTGAACCATGAGCACTTTCTATCGCGACGCCACGCTCGACGATCTGCCCGCCATCGTCGCCATCTACAACTCGACGATCGCATCGCGCCGCGTCACCGCCGACCTCGATCCGGTCACGGTCGAAAGCCGGCTTGCGTGGTTTCACGCGCACAGTCCGATCGCGCGTCCGCTGTGGGTCGTGGAAGAGGGCGGCGAGATCATCGCGTGGCTGAGCTTTTCGGATTTTTATGGCCGTCCGGCCTATGCGCGCACGGTCGAAGTCAGCATCTATCTGCATGAGAACGCGCGCGGCAAGGGGCTTGGCAAGAAGCTGCTGCGTGAAGCGCTCGATCGCGCGCCGTCGCTGAAAGTGGATACGGTGCTGGGCTTTATCTTCGGTCACAACGAGCCGAGCATGAAACTGTTCGGCGGCTTCGGCTTCACTACCTGGGGCACGCTGCCGCGCGTCGCGGTACTCGATGGCGTCGAGCGCGATCTGGTCATCGTCGGGCTGCGGCTGAATACGAAGCAAGCTGCGGCATAAGGAGCATCGGATGTTCGTCGATTCACACTGCCATATCAACTTCGAAGGACTGGGCGACCGTCTGCCCGAAGTGCTGGAGAAGATGCGCGAGCTTCAGGTGACGCATGCGCTGTGCGTGTCCGTCGATCTGGAAACGCTGCCTTCGGTGCTCGCCATCGCGGAGCAGGCGGATAACGTGTACGCGTCGGTCGGCGTGCATCCGGATCACGAGGATGCGCAGGAGCCGAGCGTCGCGGAACTCGTCGAACTGGCGAAGCATCCGAAGGTGTGCGCGATCGGCGAAACCGGGCTGGATTATTACCGGCTCGAAGGCCGCAGCATCGACGAGATGGAGTGGCAGCGCGAGCGTTTTCGCACGCATATTCGCGCGGCGCATCAGACGGGCAAGCTGCTGATTATCCATACGCGGTCGTCGTCGGAAGACACGCTGCGGATCATGAAGGAAGAGCGCGCCGAGGTGCCGGGCGGCGTCATGCACTGCTTTACCGAACCGTGGGATGTCGCCGAGAAGGCGCTGGCGCAGGGCTTTCATATTTCGCTGTCGGGCATCGTCACGTTCAAGAAGGCGACCGAGGTGCAGGACGTGGCGCGCCGTGTGCCGATCGAGCGCTTGCTGATCGAAACCGACTCGCCGTATCTCGCGCCGGTGCCGTATCGCGGCAAGCCGAATGAACCTGCGTACGTCAGCTATGTCGGACGTTTTATCGCGCAGTTGCGCGAACAAACCGATGAGACCGTCGCGCAGGCGACCACCGAGAATTTTTTCCGGCTGTTCAAGATCGCACGGCCATCGCACTCGTCGCACCCTTCGAATTAACGAATTACGCAATATCAAGGCAGGTCCACTATGAAAAATCTTTCGATGTCTTCCCGCAAGTCCTCCGCCCGCGCCATGCTCGCCGGCGCCTTTCTCGCCGCATGCGCCGTCGCGCAGCCGGTGTGGGCCGCGACTTCCGTGGACTCGCTGGTCAAGATGGTCAAGTTCGACGACATCAACGGCGTGAAAAAAGCGCTCGCGCAAGGCTCCGATCCGAACACGGTCGATAGCACCGGCACGCCCATTCTGGTGATCGCGGCGCGCGAGAAGTCGGACAAGGTCGGCGCGCTGCTCGCCAGCAACGATAAAACCGACCTCGAAAAGCTCGATCCGGCTGGCGAAAACGCCATGATGCTCGCCGCGCTCAATGGCGATGTGACCTTCTTGAACACGCTCATCGCCAAGGATGCCGAAGTGAACAAGAAGGGCTGGACGCCCTTGCATTACGCCGCCACCAACGGTCATGACGATGTCGTGAAAATCCTGCTCGATCATTCGGCCTATATCGATGCCGGTTCGCCCAACGGCACCACGCCGCTGATGATGGCCGCACGCGGCGGTCATCTGTCAACCTGCAAGCTGCTGCTCGATGAAGGGGCGGATTTGCGGATCAAGAATCAGATCGGCATGACGGCGGTGGATTTCGCCACCAAGTACAACGAGAAAGATGTCGCCGAAGGCCTGCAAGCGCGCCTGAATTCGATGCCGAACGGCGCCGCACAAGGCGCAAACGGTGCAAAATAACGTCTCGGGCGGCCGGGGAGGCCGCCTTGCTCCGAATCAGCCATATCCATCCGCCGCTCAACATAAAAGGAAGATCATGCTGCGGGAATTCGTCTTCGCCTGTGCTCTTGCGACGCCCGTTTGCGCGTTCGCGTTTACCGGCAACGATTTGAACAAGCTCTGCACCAAAACCGATCCCAACTCCCGCACGGCCTGCGCCGCCTATATCGAGGGCGCGGCGGACGGCGTGTACAACACCATCGAAGCAATCGGGGGAACCTCCGGCCCGCAGGTCGGCCAATACTTTTGTTTGCCGACCGACGTGAAGCCGCAGCAGTTGACCGACGCGGTGCGCAAGTACATCGCCAACAATCCCGACAAGGCCGAATTCAACGCGACGACCATGGTGTCGCTCGGTCTGGGCAAAGCGTTTCCCTGCAAGGCGGAGCGCTAGCGGTACGTTTTGAGCGTTGAACGAAGCGGGCAGGCATTGCGCTTGCCTCGCTTTGTTTCCTGAGTGTTTCCTGAGCGGGCGAAGCCAGCCCGTATGCTGTATCGAATTTGCACTACGCGTGCCGCCGTATCCACCTTCCTCAAGAGGCCGATCCCGCGACGCTCATGCTTTCTTTCGATCACTTTCTCGATCTCGCCGAACGGCCGCTCGGCACCTGGCCGGGCGCGCTCGCCGTCGCTGCCGTCGTCATTCTGGTGGCGATCGGCGTGCATCGCATTGGCGCGCGCATTCTGACGCGTGTCGCACGTCCGTATCCGTTGATGAGCGTGGTGCTGCGCTATATCGACACGCCCGCGCTGGTGCTGCTGATTATCGCGGGCATCGGCTTCGTGATTTTCGAGTCGCCGGACACGATGCCGTTTATCGCCGTGTTGCGCGATCTCGAAACCGTCGCGCTGATCGCCGCGCTCACCTATCTCGCGATTCGATCGGCGGGCGCGGTGGGCGAGGCGATCGTGCAGGCGCATCCGCTGGACGCGGAAGACAATCTCAACGCGCGGCGCATTCACACGCAGGCGCGCGTGCTGGCGCGTTCGGTGATGTTCGTAATCTTTATCGTCGGCTTCGGCGCGGCGCTGATGGCGTTTCCGAGCGTGCAACAGATCGGCGCGAGTCTCTTGGCATCGGCGGGCGTGGCGGGCTTGGTCGCGGGTATCGCGGCGCGGCCGGTGCTCGGCAATCTGATCGCGGGTTTGCAGATCGCGCTGTCGCAACCCATCCGGCTCGATGACGTCGTCGTGATTCAGGGCGAATGGGGCCGCGTGGAGGAAATCACCGGCACGTATGTATCGATCCGTATCTGGGATCAGCGGCGTTTGATCGTGCCGTTGCAGTGGTTTATCGAAAATCCGTTCACGAACTGGACGCGCAATAGTTCGCAGATTATCGGCACGGTGTTTCTTTACGTCGATTACCGGATGCCGATCGCGCCGCTGCGCGAGGAACTCGAGCGCATTCTGGCCCACGCGCCGGAATGGGACGGCCGCGTACAAGTGCTGCAAGTCACCGACGCCACCGAACGCGCCATGCAGCTTCGCGTGCTGGTCAGTTCCTTCGATTCCGCGCTCAACTGGGATTTGCGATGCCGCGTGCGCGAAGGTCTGCTGAACTTCGTGCAGGCGGCGTATCCGCAATTTCTGCCGCGCGCGCGGGCGGATTTATCGACGGATGCGCATCATGTCGATTTCGCGCCGCCGCTCGAACGCACGCAGGCGAGCGCACCGGCCAGCACCGTCGATACCCCCGCCGATCCCGTCGCCAGCCGTGGCGGGCGAGCCGGACCGGCCTAACCGCAACGAAAGGCCGCGAAGAAACCCGCGCCGCCGTTTTCAGTCGAAACTACAACAGCAATCGCAAGCAAAGAGGAGAGCACATGAGCCGCCTGATCGTCGTATCCAACCGCGTCGCCACGCCGACCGAAACCAAAGGCTCGGCGGGCGGACTCGCCGTCGGCGTGTTCGGCGCGCTCAAGGAGACCGGCGGCGTCTGGTTCGGCTGGAGCGGCGATGTGGTCAGCGAAACCGTCGCCAATCAGGGGCCGAAGCTGGAACAGGACGGCGCGGTGACGTTCGCCACCGTCGGTTTGTCGAAGAAGGATTACGACCAGTATTACCGCGGTTTTTCCAATGCGGAGTTGTGGCCGGTCTTTCACTATCGCAATGATCTCGCCGTTTACGATCGCGATGAATACGCGGGGTATCGGCGGGTGAATTCGTGGCTCGCGCACAAGCTCATCAAGCTGCTCGAACCCGACGATATTCTCTGGGTTCACGACTATCACCTGATTCCGTTTGCCGAGGCGCTGCGTGCGGCGGGCATTACGAATCGGATCGGCTTCTTTCTGCATATTCCGTTTCCGTCGCCGCAGATTCTGTTGAACATTCCGCCGCACGAGGAACTGGTCAAATCCTTGTGCTGTTACGACGTGGTCGGGTTTCAGACCGAAAGCGATCAACTCGCCTTTCACGACTACATCACGCGATTCGCCCACGGCAGCGCCACGTCCGATGGCCACGTCGAAGCGTTCGGGCGCAAGTTGCGCACGGGCGTGTATCGCATCGGCGTGTTTCCGGATGAGATTGCCGAACAGGCGGAGCGCGGAGAAGCGCGTCAGGATGTGATGGACCTGAAGCAAAGTCTGGAAGGGCGCAAGCTCATCATGAGCGTCGATCGCCTGGATTATTCGAAGGGTTTGGTCGAGCGATTCCGTGCCTTCGAGCAGTTTCTGGAGAAGTCGCCGGAGTGGCGCGGCAATGTCACGCTCGTGCAGATTGCGCCGCCGACGCGTGCGGATGTGGAGACGTATCAGCAGATCCGGCAGAACCTGGAATACGAAGCCGGGCGCATCAACGGGCGATACTCCGGGCTGGATTACACGCCGATCCGCTATCTCAATCAGCGCTATGACCGCTGGAAGCTGATGTCGCTGTTCCGCGAATCGCAGATCGGGCTGGTCACGCCGCTGCGCGATGGCATGAATCTGGTCGCGAAGGAATATATCGCCGCGCAGAATCCCGCCGATCCGGGCGTGCTGGTGCTGTCGCAATTCGCAGGCGCGGCGGGCGAAATGAGCGGCGCGGTGATGGTGAATCCGCACGATGTCGTCGGCACGGCGGATGCCATCGGCCGCGCACTGGCGATGCCGCTGGCAGAACGCAAACAACGCTACGAAACCAACATGACCGCGCTGCGCAAGTACGATCTCGGCGCGTGGCGAGACCGTTTTCTGGCAGATCTGCGCGGCGTAAAAAAAGCGTAACCGTCGTCCGAAACGAGTGTTTCCGGTCTGTAACAAGGCGACGAAAATGCAAAAAACGCCGCATCGGCATGAATCGTCCTCAATAATCTCGATATCAATCGAGTAGTGCGACGGCGGTTTTCCGGACACTTCGCAAGAAAGGAAAACGCTTAAGGGCAAACCTCCAAGGTGGCGCTTATGGCCTGCTGTCATACTCGATGCGCGCCGCGTGCCGCGCTTGCCGGAAGCTCCGGCGGGCGCGGCACGCCGATTTCCGCATGGAGACGAGAACGATGAGAATTGCCCAGATTGCTCCGCTCACCGAATCGGTGCCGCCGAAACTGTATGGCGGCACGGAGCGCGTCGTGTCGTATCTGACCGAAGCGCTTGTCGAACTGGGCCACGATGTCACGCTGTTCGCCACCGGCGACTCGCAGACCAGCGCGAATCTCGAAGCGGTCTGGCCGCGCGCGCTGCGGCTCGATCCGGCCATTCGCGACCGTATCGCGCCGCATATGCTGCTGCTGGAAATGGTGCGCCGTCGCGCCGAAGACTTCGACGTGCTGCATTTCCACATGGACTATTACTCGTTCTCGCTGTTCAAGCGCCAGGACACGCCGTTCGTGACCACCATGCACGGCCGTCTGGATTTGCCCGAACAACAGCCCGTTTTCGATACCTTCGACTCCGCGCCCGTCATCTCCATTTCCGATTCGCAGCGCCATCCGCTGCCGCAGGCGAAGTGGGTGACCACGGTATATCACGGCTTGCCGGAAAACATGTACACGCCGCAGCCGGTGGAACAGAAGTATCTGGCGTTCCTCGGTCGAATTTCGCCGGAAAAACGTGTCGATACGGCGATCCGCATTGCAGGCCGCTGCGGTCTGCCGATCAAGATCGCCGCCAAGGTCGATGCCGCCGATCACGAATACTTCGAGCGGGAAATTGCGCCGCTGCTCGAATTGCCGTACGTCGATTTCGTCGGCGAAATCAACGATAACCAGAAGGCCGAGTTCCTGTCCGGCGCGCATGCGCTGATATTTCCGATCGACTGGCCGGAGCCGTTCGGCCTCGTGATGATCGAATCGATGGCCTGCGGCACGCCGGTGATCGCGTTCAATCGCGGCTCGGTGCCGGAAGTGGTGGACGAGGGCGTGTCGGGGTTTATCGTCGAGGATGAGATCGGCGCGGTGGCGGCGGTGAATCGGCTGCATACGCTGTCGCGTGAAGGCGTGCGCAAGCGCTTCGAGGAGCGGTTCACGTCGCATCGCATGGCGCGGCAATATCTCGATGCTTATCAGGCTGTGGTGCGCGCGCAGAAGCGTTCGCGCTTCAAACTGATCGATCGCGCGACGACCTGAATCCGAACTTAAACGCAAAAAAACCGCCGTGTGACGCGACTCCAAAGGAGTCACATCGCACGGCGGTTTGTCGTTCCGGCGTCTAAACGCTTACAGCTTCAGACGCGAAATCTTCGTGCCTTGCAGCGATACGTCCGCCATCAGGCCGGCGTTCGTCAGCACGAACACTTCGACCGGCTTGGTCGCGGTGGTGGTATCGACCGCGCCGTTCGCGCCCATCTTGACCAGCGCCACCGACGCATCCGCGCCTGCCGACCAACCGTCCGAGTTACGGAATTTGTCGAGCGCGTCCTGCGTCATGAACAGGAAAATCAGCGCCTTCGATTGCGCGCCCGCTTGCAGACCAAACGAACCCGACGTCGTGCTGTAGTAACCGACGGTGCCACCGCCCACGCGCAGCGAACCCTTGCCGTATTGCGCACCGACGATAAAGCCAGCCTGGATCACCGACGGGAACACCAGAATGCCACGCGACTTGGCGACCAGTTCACGCGAGCCCGGAACGGTCGCATACAGGCGTTGGATGGTGCCGTCTACGTCAGCGTCGATGGAACGCGCTTCGTCAGCATTGCCCGCGGTTCCTTGAGCGCCTTTGCCCGAGTTCGTCGTGCAACCGGCAAGCGCGAAGCCTCCCATTGCCAGAACAGCGGTCGACTTGATCATGAAGTTTCGTCTTTGCATCATTGTTCTCCATCGTGGAATTTGGGAAACCCCATTAGAGCGGGAGGTGAGGCTCGCCCTGTTATAGCACAGCAATCTGAAATGCCAACCTCGGGACCACACAACGCCAAGCCTTGCCGGACAAGGGTTTTTCGGGAATCGCGGCAATCGGAGCAGGTAACTTTGACGTTAAGCTTACTCCGAATCGCGCCCCAAATCAGTCGAGTGCGTGGCTAATTACACGAACTTTCGTCCACCCGATGAACGCCGCCTTGCGGTCAGCCTTTCGAAGCAGCCCGAACGACGTTACAGCGCGTTTTCGTCCGATTCGCATTCGTCCGGCCAGCAGATATTTCACCGCTTGCAACTCAGGTGTGACATGGAAGCCGCAGTACCGGGTAGCAACGACCGTACCCGGCCCGCGATCAGGGGTGACTCGTCGTTTTTACTTCTGTGGGAGCGTGGGGCGATGTAGCCTTCTCGGGCCGTCTGAGTGCGCGCCGTATTCCGCCGATGATCATGCCCACGACGAAGATAAACGCCGCCGGCACGATCCAGTATCCGACGAAGGCGTGCCAGAGGTAATCGGCAAGCGTGGCTTTGCGATGCGCGTATTCATCGAGCGCATCCTGATGCTTCTTTTCATTGGCAGCGATCACCGCAGCCGGACAGCCCGAGGCCCGCGCTGTTTCGACATAGCCATAGCACTGCGATGTCGCGCCTGCGGCGCGTTGCGCATCGGTCAGGTCCCAGGTTGTGAGGGACTTCTGAAGATCGTCCGAGTTGTAGGCCATCTCGACCCGCACCTCGTTCACCGCGACGATCATCACCGGCACGAGCCAGAAGGTGATCGTTACGAGCCACCGCCTGAACCAGCGGTTCTTGTGTCTCCATGCCATCCGTTGCCTCCATGCGCATATAAGCGCCGAGCAATGCAGAAGTGGCGGCGATGGGCTTGTTCGTATATTGATGAGGACAGCCGCCTTCGCGCCATCTTATGAGAAAAACACGAAGGTGCGAATCACTTGCTTGGGTGCAGTGCAATAACGGCAGGCAGAACGTGTAAATTGCGCGCCGCCTGGATGCGGCGCGCGGCGGGATCATTGGAACGATAGAAGCGTCAGCCCTTGTTGCTCAGGCAGCTCTTCATGAACGCCTTGCGGTCGTCGCCTTTCTTGTCGGCGGCCTGGCCGTTGCATGCGGTCATCTTCTGCTGCTGCGTCATCGGTTCGGAAGCGGCGGCGGGCGCGGACGAGAGACAGCTTTTCATGAACGCCTTGCGATCGTCGCCTTTCTTGTCGCCCGCTTGCTTGTTGCAGTCGGTCATCTTCGATTGCTGGCTATTGGCAGCGAATGACGGCGTGACGCCGAAGCTAAGGCTCAGCGCGGCAGTCAGCGCGACGGTAAAAGCAGTGGCACGAATCGACATGGTTGGCTCCCTGATGAGTAGACCGTTGTTGTTGCTGCGTTGTTGCGTTGTTGTTGTCCCGCCCGCGCATTATGGCAAACCGAATTCGAATCTAGTGTGGGATAAGGTTAAATCGGGAGACTGCATCGGCAACTGGCGGGAACACGCCTTGCATCTTCCTTTCGATGCAGCATCGAGTTGGGAACGTCATTCGATGCAGGCACGATGTTTAGGAGATTTCGCGCTGCGCTCGAGCACGCATCCCCTTAAGATGCGCCGATCCGATATCAGACGAGGAGCCGCTTCATGTCCACACCACTGGCCGACCACTACAAAGGCTACGAAATTCACGTGCAGGCGCTCAGACGCGCGAAGGATCGCGATGACGCCGAAGACAGCCCGCGCCATTTCGATATCGTCGTGACGATCGGGCGCAGCGCGCAAGGCGCGAGCGGCCGTTCCGAGATGTTCGGCGTACCGTCCGACGAACCGTTCGACAGCCCGATCGATGCCACGCGCGCGGGCATCGACTACGCGCGAAGGATTATCGACAAGCAGGTCGAGGGTGTATCGGTAGAAGATCTTTAAGTCTGAATTCCAAGGTCTGGAAAGGCGCGTTGCACCGACGCGCCGCATCTTTTCGAGCGCTGCCTCCAATCGCTCGCCAGCATCGTCTTCCTACACGTAAGCCCGATTGACCTTGCGCGCAGCAGCCGCGAGAATCGACGGCGAGCAAACGTTCGCGCCTGCCTGAAAGTTTCGCCTCGCACGGCACTGCGCTTGCCGGAGACATCGTAAGAAAGACGTTCGCCAGACAACACAAATCAAAGCACTGGAGGAGATCCGAATGGATAAGAATATCCGCCGCCGCGTTCTGACGGCTGCCGTTGCGCTCGCTGCATCGGCCATGTTGCCCGTTGCAAGCACGCCCGCGTTTGCACAGAGCGCAGGCAAACCGAAGGTCGCGCTGGTCATGAAGTCGCTCGCCAACGAGTTCTTCCTGACCATGGAAAACGGCGCGAAGGATTATCAGGCGCACAATTCCGGCCAGTTCGATCTGATCACCAACGGCATCAAGGACGAGACGGATACCGCCGCGCAAATCCGCATTGTCGAGCAGATGATCGTGTCGAAGGTCAACGCGCTGACCATCGCGCCGGCCGATTCGAAAGCGCTCGTGCCGGTGATCAAGAAAGCGGCTGACGCGGGCATCATTGTGGTGAATATCGACAATCGGCTGGATCAGGATGTGCTCAAGTCGAAGGATTTGAACGTGCCGTTCGTCGGTCCGGACAACCAGAAGGGCGCGCGCAAAGTGGGCGACTATCTCGCCAAACGTCTGCAAAAGGGCGATGAAGTCGCGATCATCGAAGGCGTGACCACCACGACCAATTCACAGGCCCGCAGCGCCGGTTTCAAAGAAGCGATGGACGCGGCCGGCATGAAGGTCGTCGCCTTGCAGTCGGGCGAATGGGAGATCGACAAGGGCAATGCGGTGGCCTCGCAAATTCTCAACGCGAACCCGAACGTCAAGGCGTTGCTCTGCGATAACGACAACATGGCGATCGGCGCGGTCTCCGCCGTGCGCGCGGCGGGCAAGGCCGGCAAGATTCAGGTGGTCGGCTTCGACAACATCAGCGCGATCAAGCCGATGCTGAACGACGGCCGCGTGCTCGCCACCGCCGATCAATACGCCGCGAAGCAAGCGGTATTTGGCATCGACGTGGCGCTCAAGGCCATCAAGGAGCACAAGAAGCAGTCGGAACTCTCGACCGTGGTGGAAACGCCGGTCGATCTGGTGACGAAGGCGGGCATCGTCAAGTAAGCGGTGCAGCGGTTGCGAACAGCCGTGCTCAAGTTCGCAACCGCACTGCCGATAAGCATTTAACCAGCGCACCGACTGGCGCTGACCTACTTCACGCGCCCGCCGGTCGCCGAGTCCATCGAGACGTAAGCGAGGATGCACGACGAAGCCTTGAGTCACTCTATTGCCGCTACGCCCGTGCTGACCGTAACCGGTATCGGCAAGACGTATGTGGAGCCGGTGCTGGCCGATGTTTCGCTCGGTCTCGCGCCGGGCGAAGTGCTCGCGCTGACCGGCGAAAACGGCGCGGGCAAGAGCACGCTGTCGAAGATCATCGGCGGATTGGTCGATCCGACTACCGGTTCGATGACGCTCGCCGGCCACCCGTACGCGCCGCAAAGCCGCACCGACGCCGAATCGCTCGGCGTGCGTATGGTCATGCAGGAGCTGAATCTGCTGCCCACGCTGTCGGTCGCGGAAAACCTGTTCCTCAACAAGCTGCCGCGAAAAGCGCTCGGCTGGATCGACCAGAAGCGTTTGGCCGATGACGCCCGCCACGCGATGGCGCAAGTCGGTCTCGATGCGATCGATCCCGACATGCTGGTGGGCAATCTCGGCATCGGGCATCAGCAGATGGTGGAGATCGCGCGCAATCTGATCGGCGATTGCCGCGTGCTGATTCTCGATGAACCTACCGCCATGCTCACCGCACGCGAAGTCGATCTGCTGTTTGAGCAGATTGCGCGGCTCAAATCGCGCGGCGTGGCGCTGGTGTATATCTCGCATCGGCTGGAAGAATTGCGGCGGATCGCGGAGCGCGCGGCGGTGTTGCGCGACGGACGCCTCGTACACGTCGGCGCAATGGACGATCTCACCAGCGATCAACTCGTCACGCTGATGGTCGGCCGCGAACTCGGCGAGCAGATCGATCTGGGCGAGCGGCGTATCGGCGGAATCGGGCTGAAGGTGGAAGGCATGACGCGCGCAAACGTAGTGCGCGATGTGTCCTTCGAAGTGCGCACGGGCGAGATTTTCGGCGTGAGCGGGCTGATCGGCGCAGGCCGCACGGAGCTGATGCGGCTGATTTACGGCGCGGATCGCGCGGACGCGGGCACGGTTTCGGTCGCGCATCACGGTGGGGCGCTGAAGCCCGTGAGCGTGCAATCGCCGTCGGATGCAGTGGAAAACGGCATCGCGCTGATTACCGAGGATCGCAAGGGCGAGGGTTTGCTGCTGAGCTTGCCGATCGCGGCAAACGTGTCGCTCGGCAATCTGGAAGCGGTCGCCAAAAGCGGCATCGTCGATAACAAACGGGAAGCGGCGCTCGCGCAGAAACAGATCGACGCGATGCGCATTCGCACGTCCGGCCCGACGCAGGCCGTGTCCGAGCTCTCGGGCGGCAATCAGCAGAAAGTGGTGATCGGCCGATGGCTGGCGCGCGATTGCAGCGTGCTGCTCTTCGACGAACCCACGCGCGGCATCGATGTCGGCGCGAAGTTCGATATCTACGGGCTGATGGGCGCTTTGGCACGCGAAGGGCGCGCGCTGGTGGTGGTATCGAGCGATCTGCGCGAACTGATGCTGATTTGCGACCGCATCGGCGTGATGTCGGCTGGGCGGCTGACGGGTATTTTCGAGCGCGCGAACTGGAGCCAGGATGCGCTGCTGGCGGCGGGTTTTGCCGGTTACGCGAAGCGTGAAGCGATCCTGCACGAGCCTTTGGCACCCGACGCAAAAGCGCCCGACAACGGGTCTGATAACAACGCGGAGCAGAAATGAGCGGACCGAGCCAAACCAATCTGCCCGCCGACGCGCCGAAGACCACCAAAGGCGTCGGCACGCGGCTGGGCTTGTCGAACTATCTGGGACTCGCGGGCGCGCTCGCCGCGATGATCGCCTTGTTCTCGGTGCTGAGCACGCATTTCCTGACCTACGACACGTTCAGCACGATCGCGAATCAAATCCCCGATCTCGTGGTGATGTCGATCGGCATGACCTTTGTGCTGATTATCGCGAGTATCGATTTGTCGGTGGGATCGGTGCTGGCGCTGGGCGCGTCGGTGGTGAGCGTGGCGGCGCTGAAGTGGCACTGGCCGGCGTTTCCGGCCGCGTTGGTCGGACTCGCGGCGGCGGCGCTGACCGGCACGGTAACGGGACTGGTGACGGTCGCGTGGCGGATTCCGTCGTTCATCGTGTCGCTCGGCGTGCTCGAAGCGGCGCGCGGGTTCGCCTATAAGATGACCAATTCGCGGACTGCGTATATCGGCGATGCCTTCGACTTTTTGTCGAATCCGATCGCCTTTGGAATCTCTCCGGCGTTTCTGATTGCAGTTTTTGTGATGATTATTGCGCACCTGGTCTTGACTCGGACGATTTTTGGCCGATATCTCGTAGGTATCGGGACGAACGAGGAAGCGGTCAGGCTCGCGGGGGTGAATCCGCGGCCTTACAAGATCATCGTGTTTGCGCTGATGGGCGCGTTGTCGGGATTGGCGGCGCTGTTCCAGATATCACGTCTCGAAGCCGCTGATCCGAATGCGGGCGCGGGCGTCGAACTTCAGGTGATCGCGGCGGTGGTGATCGGTGGCACCAGTCTGATGGGCGGGCGCGGGTCGGTTATCAGCACGTTTTTCGGCGTGTTGATCATTTCGGTGCTGGCGGCGGGACTGGCGCAGATCGGTGCGAACGAACCGACCAAGCGCATCATCACGGGTGGCGTGATCGTGGTGGCGGTGGTGCTGGACACGTATCGAAGCAGGCGAAAGCGGGGTTGATCACGTACGCGCTGTTGTTACGTGAACTGACAGACATTTTCAGTTAAACGTTGGCTTTAACGTTGGCGTTAGCGTTTCGCACGGGGCGAAGCGTGCAGGCAAGGAAATAGCGGTAAAGAGGCAGTAACGAGATGAGGCGGCAGGCAACGGGGACGCGTGAAACCACGCGTGCAACACAGAAAGAATGCGTACTGGCCGTACGCACTGGCAGCAGCCAGACGCCTCACATCCATAAAAAGCAGTCAGACCAAAGCTAGCGAAGGACGAAGTATGGCGACGATCAAAGACGTGGCAGCCATTGCCGGGGTGTCGTTCACGACGGTATCCCACGTAGTGAACAATTCAAGGCCGGTTTCGGCCGATGTGCGCGCAAAGGTAGAGCGCGCGATTCGTGAGCTGGATTACGTGCCGTCGGCGGTGGCGCGATCGCTGAAGGCGAAGCACACCGCGACCATCGGCTTGCTGGTGCCGAACGCGACCAATCCCTATTTTGCGGAACTGGCGCGCGGCGTCGAGGACGGTTGCGCGAAGAACGGCTACTGCGTGTTCTTCTGCAATTCCGACGATGAACCCGCCAAGCAGCGCAGCTATCTGCGCGTGCTGCAGGAAAAGCGCATCGACGGGCTGGTGATCGCATCGGCGGGCGAGGATTCGGTGCTGGCGCAGAGCCTCGCGGGCGCGCGCGAACCGTTGGTGATCGTCGATCGCAATATCGAAGGCGTGACGGCCGATCTGGTGCAGATCGACCACGAAAAGGGCGCGTATATCGCGACCAAGCATTTGCTGCAACTCGGGCATTCGAAGTTCGGCTGTATCACCGGTCCGGTGCAGACGGCCGTTTCCGCGATGCGCCTGCACGGATTTATCCGCGCGATGGCGGAACGTGGCCTCGAAATCGAGCCGAACGCCATTCAGCAGAGCGATTTTTCCGCCACGGGCGGTTACGCGGCGGCATCGCAATTGTTCGACAACATGAAGCCGACCGCGATCTTCGCCTGCAACGACATGATGGGCATCGGCGCGCTGCGCGCGGCGGCCGAGCGTCATATCAACGTGCCGACGGATTGCTCGATCATCGGTTTCGACGATGTGGAACTGTCGCGTTATACGTACCCGGCGCTCTCGACCGTGGGACAATCGGTGCGCGCGCTCGGCGAAATGGCCGCGCAGACGCTGATCGAACGCATTACCGGCAAGATGAGCGGCACGTCGCGCCGCCGCGTGGTGCCGCCGCGTTTGGTGCGCCGCGAATCGACAGCCGTGGTGCCGGAGCAGCGCATCCGAAGCTGATCGCACTGAAAGGAATACCGCATGAGCAATAGTCCGCAGGGCCGTGTCACCGTAGTAGGCAGTCTCAATATGGATCTGGTCGCGCGTACGCCGCGCCAGCCGAGGCCGGGCGAGACGATTTCCGGTCACGGTTTCAAACAGGTGGCGGGCGGCAAGGGCGGCAATCAGGCGGTGGCGGCCGCGCGTCTGGGCGCGCACGTGGCGATGATCGGCTGTATCGGCGACGATTCGAACGGCGCGATACTGAAGTCCGCGCTCGAAGCGGAAGGCATCGACTGCACAGCGCTGGCCACGAGCACAAGCGCCTCGACCGGCGTGGCGCTGATCGTCGTCGATGACGCGAGCCAGAATTCCATCGTGGTGGTGGCGGGCAGCAACGCGGAAGTGTCGCCGGCGGATATCGCGGAACAGGAAGCGCTGATTGCAAGCGCGGACGTGATCGTCTGCCAGCTCGAAACGCCTGTGGATACCGTGCGCGCCGCGCTCGCTGCGGGACGTCGTCTGCAACGCACGACCATTCTCAATCCCGCGCCTGCCGCGCACAAACTGCCGATCGACTGGTTTCCGCTGATCGACTATCTGATTCCCAACGAACTCGAAGCCGCGACGCTATCCGGCGTCACCATCAACAAGCCCGACGATGCCCGCCGCGCCGCCGAAATGCTCAAGGCGAAAGGCGCGCGCAATGTGATCGTCACGCTGGGTTCGGAAGGCGTATTCGCCCTGCTCGACGACGGCACGGCCTCGCTGTTCCAAACCCAAAAAGTCGAAGCAATCGATACCACCGCCGCGGGCGACACCTTCGTCGGTGGCTTCGCGGCGGAACTCGCGCGCGGCAGCGCTGTAGCGGATGCCATCGCGTTCGGGCAACGCGCGGCGGCGATTGCCGTGACGCGTGAGGGCGCGCAGCCTTCGATCCCGCATCGCCACGAAATCTCCGCATAAGATCGCCGCACGAGTTTCCGCATAATCGTTCGGTTTTCGCTTAAAACCTGCGAAAAGCGCGCGCCGGTGTATCGTCGTACGAAATAAATCGCTCAAGCGTCCTGCATCCGCTGCCGTATACACCGTCAGCGGATGGCACAAGCGCCTCCGCACCTTAATCGCGGACCGCATCAGGGACCACTCAATGAAACTGGCTTGGACGATCAAGGCGCGCCTGGGTATCACGATGGCGTTTCTGGGCGTGTTGCTCCTCATCATCGGCGTACTGGGGCTGTTCGGCATGAGCCGCTCCAACGAAGCGCTGCTCAACACGTATTCGGTGCAGATGCCCGGCGCAATCGCCGTCGGCAATGCGGAAATGTATGCGGCGCGCGAACGGCTGGTGTTCGACCGCGCGGCGCTGCTCGAAGGCTCGGCGGAAGTGGCCGCGACCATCGAACGTTCGCGCGCGATGCGTGCGCGCGCCGATGCCTACTGGAAGGAATACACCGCGCTGCCGCAAGACAACGAAGAACGCCGTCTCGCCGATGCCGCGCAGACCAAGCGTCTCGAACTGCAAGGAATCGTCGATAAAGGCATTGCGGCGATTTCGGCGAACGACCGCGCGGCCATCGTCAGCACGGCCAAGGCGATGCAGGCCACCTACAACGAACTCGCGCAAGCCGACGACGCGCTGCGCAAGTACCTGACCGAATCGTCCCGCAAGAGTTACGAAGACGCGCAGGCGCGCTATCTCTGGTTCCGCGCGCTGAGCCTGACGGCCATCGCGCTGGGCCTGGCGGCCGCCGCGTTCGCGTGGACCGCGCTGCGCCGTGCGATTGCCCGGCCGCTGGAAGCCGCGCTCGCCCATTTCGATGCCATAGCGGAAGGCGATCTGCGCCGCGAAGTCGTGGTCACATCGCGCGATGAAATGGGGCAGTTGCTCGGCGGTCTCGCCAAAATGCGCGCCAGTCTGATGTCCACCGTCGGCATGGTGCGCACGGGCAGCGAATCGATCGCGTCCGCGACCAAGCAGATTGCGGCGGGGAATACGGACTTGTCGTCGCGTACGGAAGAGCAGGCGTCGGCGCTTCAGGAAACCGCATCGAGCATGGAGCAGTTGACGGGCACGGTCCGTCAGAACGCCGACAACGCGCGGCAGGCGAGCGCGCTGGCCGCCAATGCATCGGATGTCGCGGGCAAGGGCAGTTCGGTCGTCAGGCAGGTCGTGCAGACGATGGGCGAGATCAACCAGAGTTCGTCGAAAATCGCCGACATCATTTCGATCATCGAAGGGATTGCGTTCCAGACCAATATCTTGGCGCTCAACGCCGCCGTGGAAGCGGCGCGTGCGGGCGAAGAAGGGCGCGGTTTCGCGGTCGTCGCAGGCGAAGTGCGCACGCTGGCGCAGCGCTCGTCGGCGGCGGCGAAGGAAATCAAGGAACTGATCGATACCTCGGTCGCGCGCATCCAGACCGGCACCACGCTCGTCGATGAAGCCGGCCGCACCATGAACGATGTGATCGGCGCGGTGCAGCGCGTGACCGACATCATGGGCGAGATCGCGGCGGCATCGGAAGAACAGTCGAGCGGGATCGAGCAAGTGTCGCGCGCGGTATCGCAGATGGATGAAGTGACGCAGCAGAATGCGGCTCTGGTCGAGGAAGCGGCGGCGGCGGCGCAATCGCTGGAAGACCAGGCGTCGCGGCTGCGTGAAGCGGTGGCGGTGTTCCGCGTGGCGGACAGCGCGCCTGCAGCGCCAGTCGTCGCGCCGCGCGTTGCGCCGCGTGCAACGGTACGCGCAGAACCACCGAAACGCGCCAAACCCGCTGCGCCGCAAAAGCCAATGCCTGCGCCCAAGCCGGTAAGCGTTGCAGCAGGCGGCGACTGGGAGACCTTCTAAGCTGTCACCTATGCCGATCCGGTAGCCCGTACACTGACGCTGACACATCACAGTCAGCCCAAGAACGAGGACACCTTACATGACCGGATCGACACTCGCCGCGCAGCTCGTGGACGCGCGCCGCCAGCATCGGCTGATCGACACGCTCGCACCGGCGGATATTCCCGCCGATGCGCCCACGGCCTACGCCATTCAGCATCAGGTCCTGCGCGCATCGGCGCATGGAAGATCGGCGCACGCAAACCGGACGCGCTCGCAGCCGGCGCGCCGATCGATGCCGCGCTGGTTCATTCATCGCCCGCGCGCCTGCCTTTCGATTCATTCTTTCGCGTGCTGGTGGAACTGGAGATCGCGTTTCGCTTCGCGCACGCACTGCCGCCGCGCGCCGATGCCTATACGCGTGAGGAAGTGTTCGCGGCCATCGGCGGCGTCGCCGTCGCGCTCGAAGTGGTCGATAGCCGCTTCGCGCAGTGGCCCAATCTTGACCCGCTCGCGCAACTCGCCGACTCGCAGAACAACGGCGCGCTTATCGTCAGCGGCATGGAGCCTTACGACGTCGTCGCGCCTGGCTTCGACTTTATCGCACCGGTTCTGGAACTCACGCTCGACGGCGTGCCGATCATGCCCGAAGCCTGCGGCAATCCTGCGGGCGATCCGCGCGAACTGCTACTGTGGCTCGTCAATCATTGCTCGCGCATGGGGCTGACGGTCGAGCCGTTCTGGACTATCACCACGGGCTCTTATACGGGTGCGTATCGGCTCGAAGGACCGGGCATGCTGCATGGGTCCATCGACCGTATCGGCGAGCTGGAGCTGGTGTTGGCTTAAGCATGTGACGCATCGATATAAGGCAGAAAAACGCCCTACGACAGATGCGGTTATTGCATCTGACAAGCAAGCACGTGCGTAGAACACGAGAAGGGGAAACAAAGACAGGTCGAAGTGTTCGAACGCTCACGAAGTGGCGGAAGGACACAGCGAATCAAGGTGATACAGCGAGGACCAGCGAACATGCAAGCACGATGCCGGGTAACACGATTGAGGCATTGGGATGAGGATTGTAGGTCACCGAAAATAAATCGTGTAGTCAGCACTTATTCTCATAACAACAGTGCGTGAAAAAAAATTCGAAAGGGTTTAGGATGATTTCAAGCGATGTCGTTTCGATTACGCGCTCTGAGACGACCAAGGCTTTCTGACTTCGGCGAGGAGGTAGCATGGATATCTACAGCAGTTTCGCGAACCGCTTCGAAAAAACCCGCGAGGAGGAATTCTCGCTCGAGGAGTATCTCGCGCTCTGCAAGGAAGATCCGGCCACGTATTCAACGGCGGGCGAACGCATGTTGAAGGCGATCGGTGAACCCGAAATGGTCGATACGCGGCTCGACCCGCGGCTGTCGCGCACGTTTGCCAACAAGGTCATCAAGGTCTATCCCGCATTCCGTGAGTTCTACGGCATGGAGGAAGTGATCGAAAACGTCGTGTCCTACTTCAGGCACGCGGCGCAAGGTCTGGAAGAGAAGAAGCAGATTCTTTATCTGCTGGGACCGGTAGGCGGCGGTAAGTCGTCGATCGCCGAGCGTCTCAAGCAACTCGCCGAACGCGTTCCGTTCTATGCGCTCAAAGGCTCGCCCGTCAATGAATCGCCGCTCGGTTTGTTCGACTACGACGAAGACGGTCCCGTGCTCGAAGAGCAGTACGGCATTCCGCGCCGCTACCTGAAAAGCATTCTCTCGCCGTGGGCCGTGAAGCGCCTGCACGAGTACAACGGTGACATCCGCAAGTTCCGCGTGGTGCGCCGCTATCCTTCCATTCTTCGCCAGATCGGTATCGCCAAGACGGAACCGGGCGATGAGAACAATCAGGACATCTCGTCGCTGGTCGGCAAGGTCGATATCCGCAAGCTCGAAACCTATTCGCAGGACGATGCCGACGCGTACAGCTACTCGGGCGGCCTGTGCCTCGCCAATCAGGGCCTTCTCGAATTCGTCGAAATGTTCAAGGCGCCGATCAAGGTGCTGCATCCGTTGCTGACGGCCACGCAGGAAGGCAACTTCAAAGGCACGGAAGGCTTCGGCGCGATCCCGTTCGATGGCGTGATTCTCGCGCACTCGAACGAGTCGGAATGGAAGGCGTTCCGCAACAACAAGAACAACGAAGCATTGCTGGATCGTATCTTCGTAGTGAAGGTGCCGTACTGCCTGCGCTACGGCGAAGAGGTCAAGATCTACGAAAAGCTGCTGCGTAATTCGTCGCTGGCGGAAGCCGTGTGCGCGCCCGGCACGCTGAAGATGATGGCGCAGATGGCTGTGCTGACGCGTCTTGCCGAGCCGGAGAATTCGAGCTTGTTCTCGAAGATGCAGGTGTATGACGGCGAGAATCTGAAGGACACCGACCCGAAGGCGAAGTCGTATCAGGAGTATCGAGATTTCGCGGGTGTGGATGAAGGCATGAACGGCGTGTCCACACGCTTTGCGTTCAAGATTCTCTCGCGCGTGTTCAACTTCGATTCGACCGAAGTCGCAGCGAACCCGGTGCATCTGATGTATGTGCTCGAACAGCAGATCGAACGCGAGCAGTTCCCGCCGGAAACGGAGCAGAAGTATCTGTCCTTTATCAAGGACGTGCTGGCTTCGCGTTACGCTGAGTTCATCGGCAAGGAGATTCAGACTGCGTATCTGGAGTCGTACTCGGAGTACGGACAGAATATTTTCGATCGCTACGTGACGTACGCGGACTTCTGGATCCAGGATCAGGAATTCCGCGATCACGACACCGGCGAGAGCTTCGACCGCGCCGCATTGAACGCGGAGCTGGAGAAAATCGAGAAGCCTGCGGGCATCAGTAATCCGAAGGATTTTCGGAACGAGATCGTGAACTTCGTGCTGCGTGCGCGTGCGGCCAACGGCGGGAAGAATCCGGCGTGGATCAGTTATGAAAAGCTGCGCGTGGTGATCGAGAAGAAGATGTTCTCGAACACCGAAGAACTGCTGCCGGTGATTTCGTTCAACGCGAAGGGATCGGCGGAAGAACAGCGCAAGCATGAGGACTTTGTGAATCGCATGGTCGCGAAGGGTTATACGCCGAAACAGGTGCGTCTCCTGTGCGACTGGTATCTGCGGGTGCGCAAGTCGTCGTGATGAAGTGATAGTAGAACGCGCCCATCCCGTTCAGGCTCGACGATTGCGCCCGAGCGGGATTGTGGGCAACTTGCGAGGAGCCGTCACGCTGCACAGGGCGAAGGCTCGCGCAGCGCCTCGCATCCTCGCCAATAACGCGGGAGACTGAATGTGCTGCACCAGATCATCGACCGCCGATTAGCCGGTAAGAACAAGAGCATCGCCAATCGCGAGCGCTTTCTGCGTCGCGTCAAGAGTTATATTCGCCGCGCGGTTTCCGACGCGGTGCGCGATCGCAGTATCAAAGACATCCAGAGTACTCAGAGCATCACCATTCCCAAGAAGGACATCTCCGAGCCATCGTTCCGACACGGACCGGGCGGCAAGCGCGAGTACGTCCATCCGGGCAATGCTGATTACATTCGCGGCGACAAGATTCCGCGTCCGCCAGGCGGTGCGGGTGGCGGCGGAAAAAGCGCCAGCAACGAGGGCGAAGGGCAGGACGACTTCGTTTTCGAACTGTCGCGCGAAGAATTCATGCAGTACTTTTTCGACGACCTCGAATTGCCACGCCTCGTCAAAACCCAACTGCTTGCCGTGCCGACATGGAAAAACGTACGCGCGGGTTGGTCGGCGGAAGGCACGCCGAACAATATCGACGTCGTGCGTTCGCTGCGCAGCGCGTTGGGACGTCGGATCGCTTTGGGTTTTCCGCTCGCGGCGCAGTTGCGCGAGATGGAGCGCCAGCTCGAACAACTGAAGGAAGAGAAGGGCGACGCCGAGGAAATCGCGCGGCTGGAAGCCGAGATCGTGGTCATGCAAGGGCGCATCACGCGTATTCCTTTCATCGATCCATTCGATCTGCGCTATATCAACCGCGTGAAGCAACCGACGCCATCGAGCAAGGCCGTCATGTTCTGCCTGATGGACGTCTCCGGTTCGATGGACGAGCAGCGCAAGGACTTGTCGAAACGCTTCTTCATTCTCCTGTACCTGTTCCTGCAGCGGAACTACGAGAAGATCGAAGTGGTGTTCATCCGCCATCACACGCGCGCCGAGGAAGTGGACGAAGACACCTTCTTCCATTCGACCGAAAGCGGCGGCACGGTGGTGTCGAGCGCGCTCGAACTGATGAAGAAGATTATGGACGAGCGCTACTCGCCGAGCGAATGGAATATCTACGGCGCGCAGGCCTCGGACGGCGACAACTGGACCGACGATTCCCCGAAATGCCGCAAGCTCCTCTCCGACGATATCCTGCCGAAGGTGCGGTATTTTGCTTATATACAAGTGGCGCCAGAGGAGCAAAATCTCTGGTTGGAGTATGCTCAACTGGCACTCGGCGCGCCTGAACTTGCGATGAAAAAAGTCGACTCGGCAGCGGATATTTATCCGGTCTTCCGAGAGCTTTTCGAAAAGCAACAGGCGGCGGCATGAGTCCAAGACAGTCGAACAACGAAGCGCGTGGATATCATCTGGAGAGCACGGACGATCGTGCTGCCCGGCTGGGTCCCGAGGCGGGGCAACGCAATGCGTCGGCAGCGGCGCAGAAGGAAGGCAGAATGAATGTTGCGGAAAAACGGCCTCTGCCGTGCCCGTCGGACTGGAGTATCGAACTGATCGAAGAGTACGACGCGGAGATTTCGCGCGTCGCGAATCGGTACGGACTCGATACTTATCCCATTCAGCTCGAAATCATCAGTTCCGAGCAGATGATGGATGCGTACGCGTCGGTCGGCATGCCGGTGAATTATCGGCACTGGTCGTTCGGCAAGCACTTTCTCTCGACCGAGAAGGGTTATCGGCGCGGGCAGATGGGCCTTGCGTACGAAATCGTCATTAATTCCAATCCCTGTATCGCGTATCTCATGGAAGAAAACACCATGACGATGCAGGCGCTCGTGATCGCTCACGCGGCGTACGGGCATAACTCGTTTTTCAAAGGCAATTATCTGTTCCGCCTGTGGACGGATGCGCACGCGATCATCGATTACCTCGTGTATGCGAAGAATTACATCGCGGAGTGCGAGGAGCGGTTTGGGTTGGATCGCGTCGAAGAGTTGCTCGATTCGTGTCATGCGCTGATGAACTATGGCGTGGATCGCTACAAGCGTCCGCAGAAGCTGTCGCTGGCGAAGGAAGCGGCGATGCGTCGGGAGCGTGAGGCGTATCTGCAATCGCAGGTGAATGAACTGTGGCGCACCTTGCCGAAGGGCAAAGAGCAGTCGCAGGAAGAAATCGAGAGCCGATATCCGCCGGAGCCGCAGGAGAATTTGTTGTACTTCGCGGAGAAGAATGCGCCGCTGCTTGAGCCTTGGGAGCGCGAGGTGATTCGTATCGTGCGCAAGGTCGGACAGTATTTTTATCCGCAGCGGCAAACGCAGGTGATGAACGAAGGCTGGGCGACGTTTTGGCATTACACGCTGCTCAATACGCTCTATAACGAAGGCCGGCTCGAAGACGGCTTCATGATGGAGTTTCTGCATTCGCATTCGAATGTGGTGTATCAGCCGCCGGTCACGAAGCCGTATTACAGCGGCATCAATCCGTACGCACTCGGCTTTTCGATGATGAGCGATATTCGCCGCATCTGCGAAAACCCGACCGATGAAGATCGCGAGTGGTTCCCGGAACTGGCAGGCAGCGACTGGCTGGAGTCCTTGCACTATGCGATGCGCAACTTCAAGGACGAGAGCTTTATCGCGCAGTATTTATCACCGCATCTGATCCGCGAAATGCGCCTGTTCTCGATCCTTGACGACGATATGCGCGATGCGCTGGAAGTATCGGCGATTCACGATGGCAGCGGGTATCGTTATGTGCGGCAGGCTTTGTCGCGGCAATACGATATTCATCATCGCGAGCCGAATATTCAGGTGTATTCGGTGAATACGCGCGGCGACCGAAGTCTGACGCTGCGTCACTTCATGACCGATAACCGGCATCTTTCCAACGACAGCGATGAAGTGCTCAAGCACATGGCGCGCTTGTGGCAGTTCGATGTTTATCTGGAAAGCGTGGATGAGAACGGGACGGTGAGGAAGCGGTTCGAGTGTAGGTATACGGCGCCGACGCCGCGCTGAACGAAAAACCGGCTCTTGCGAGCCGGTTTTCTTTTATGGCTGCCGATCTTCCTCATCCTGCGTAAAAATATCCCAACTCGCCATAAACAACGCAGCCACCAGCGGCCCGATCACAAATCCATTGATCCCGAACAGCGCCATCCCGCCGAGCGTGGAAATCAGCACGACCCAATCGGGCATCTTCGTATCCTTGCCGACCAGCAAAGGTCGCAGCAGGTTATCGACGAGACCGATGACGACCACGCAGAACGCGACCAAAATAATTCCCTTCCATACCGCGCCCGTCATAAAGAAGTAGAGCGCAGCCGGCACCCAGATGATCGCCGCGCCAACTGCCGGCAGCAGCGACAGAAACGCCATCAGCACGCCCCACAGCAGTGATCCGTTGATGCCGAGAATCCAGAAGATCAGCCCGCCCAGAAAACCCTGCACCGCGGCCACTGCGATATTTCCCTTCACCGTCGCGCGCACAACCGTCGTGAACTTGGCGATCAGATGCTGCTTCGGCTCCGCATCGAGCGGAATCGCGCGGCGGATGCGCCGGCCGATCTCGCCGCCATCACGCAGCAGAAAGAACACGAGGTACAGCATCACGCCGAAGCTCACCACGAACTGGAACGTGTTCTGACCAATCGACAAGGCCTGCGCCGCCGCAAACTGGCTGATCGCCGATGCGCCGTCCATCAGCTTGCGCTGGATGCCGCCAATATCCGTCAAGCCGTATCGACCGAGCAGTTGTTGCGCGGAATTCGGCAGCGCCTGAAGGATGTGCTGAAAGTACAGCCCGAAATTCCACTCGCCGGATTTGATCTGCGCGTACGCAAAGGCGATTTCCTGCACCAGCGTCACCGCGACGATCGCCAGCGGAATGATAACGATCAGAATCGTGACGCCCAGCGTCGTTAGTGCGGCGAGATTGCGGCGTTTGCCGAAGCGCGCGGCGAGATAACGCTGCATCGGCTGGAACAGGATGGCGAGAATCGCGCCCCAGAAGATCGCGCCGAAGAACGGCAACAGCACCCAGGCCAGCGCCACCGTCACGATCAGCAACAGCAGATGGAAAAATTTCTGATGAACGATTTCGTCTTTCATAACTGATTCGAGTCGATGAGAACGGCGAGGAGAACGGGCGGATATAGCACGTGGCGTGCCGCATCGTTCTGATTCGAGCCCAGATATCGGAAAGGGTTCGATCGGCATTACAGCGACGCACACCGCGTCGACTAAAATCCGGCATCCATTCCTTGCGAATGCCTTCCGGTGCGATGCACCCAACCGGCGTTCGCACAACGTATCGAACTATGAATCCTGGCGTCGTCTACGCGTTCGCGGCCTTTGCCATCTGGGGCCTTTTTCCGATTTACTTCAAAGCCTTGCATTCGATCAGCCCGATAGAAATGCTCGCGCACCGCATGGCGTGGTCGATGATTTTTCTGCTGATCGTGCTGACCGTGCTGCGCAAATGGCAGTGGATCGTGCCGGTGATGCGTGACAAACGTCTGCTCGTGCGTTTCGCGGCGAGCGCGGTGCTGTTGTCGTCGAACTGGGGGCTTTATATCTGGGCGGTGAACGCGGGGCACATCGTCGAGGCGAGTTTGGGTTACTTCATCAATCCGCTCGTGAACGTGTTGTTCGGCATGGCGTTTTTGCACGAGCGGCTGCGGCCCGTGCAGTGGATTGCGGTGGTGATTGCGGCGGCGGGCGTGGTGTGGCTGACCATCGTGAATGGCGCGCCGCCGTGGATCAGCTTTGCGCTTGCGCTGACGTTTGGCGGATATGGCTTGCTGCGCAAGACGGCATCGCTCGGGGCGCTGGAAGGGCTGACGCTCGAAACCATGATTCTGTGCCCGGTCGCGTTGCTGTATCTGTATTTCCTGAACGCGCACGGCGGCAGCGGCTTCATGGAAGCATCGCTAGGCGTGAAGTTGTTGCTGGCAGCAGCAGGGCCGGTGACGGCCGTGCCGCTGCTTTTGTTCGCGGCGGGCGCGCGCCGCATTCCCTTGTCGATGCTCGGCCTCATTCAATACATCACGCCGTCGCTGCAATTGCTGATCGGCGTGCTGATCTACGGCGAGTTCTTCGGCCACGATCAGTTGATCGGCTACGGCGCGATCTGGGCCGCGCTGCTGCTGTATTCGGCCGAAAGCATCTTCTGGGCGAAGGCGGCGCGCAGCGCCTGATTAACGCAAGGCATCGCCCCAGCGATATTCGACGGTGGCATCGTCGAGTTTCGACTTGATCTCGGGATCGAGCGGCGTGTCGATGGTGGCGAGGGTTTCATCGAGTTGATCGGGACGGCTCGCGCCGATGATCGCCGAGGTCACCGCCGGATTCGCCAGCACCCACGCCAGCGACGTGCTCAGCATCGAGCGGCCGGTCGGTTCGACGATTTCCTTGATCTTCTCGATGGTGTGAAACTCGCGCTCGTGCCAGTAGCGTTGCGCGTACATCGCGCCGGCCTTGCCGACGGTATCGGTAAAGCGGCCGGCTTCCGGCTTGGCGTCGTGCTTGTGCTTGCCGGTCAGCAAGCCGCCCGCGAGCGGGTTGTACGGAATCACGGCCAGACCTTCTTCGGTCGCCAGCGGCAGCAGCTCGCGTTCGATCTGGCGGAACAGCAGGTTATAGCGCGGCTGTATCGAGACGAAACGCGCCGTGCGCAACACGTCCGCGCGTCCGAGCGCGCGCGCCAGCCGATAAGCCAGATAGTTCGATACGCCGATATACCGCGCCTTGCCTTGCTTCACGATGATATCCAGCGCTTCCAGCATCTCGTCGATGGGCGTATCGCGATCGTCGTTGTGGAGTTGGTAAAGATCGACGTAATCGGTGTCGAGGCGCTTGAGCGAGGCATCGATGGCATCGAGCAAGTGCTTTCTGGACGCGCCTTTCTGCCACGAAAGCGGTCCCATTTCATGCACGGCCTTGGTGGCGAGAATGTATTGATCGCGCTTGCCTTTCAGCCATCGACCGACGATTTCCTCCGTGCGTCCGGCAATGTCATAGCCCGCGCCGAGCGGGTAGACGTTCGCTGTATCGATAAAATTCACGCCCGCGTCCGCCGCGCGATCCATGATTTGGCGCGATACGTCTTCCTCGCTTTGCAAGCCGAACGTCATGGTGCCGAGGGTGAGACGCGAGACGGTGAGACCGGTATTGCCGAATTTGCGGTATTCCACGGTTGCGCTCCGAATTCCGAGTGGGGAAAAACGAACAGTATCCCGGCTTTGCTTTTATCGTGCAGCCGGCGCCGCCGCCGCACTTGGTCGCGGCCGATCCAGCCGACGAAACACCGCGCCCGACAACAAGGTCACCACGCCCATGCACACGAAGCTCAGCTTGAAACCGATCGCGGCATTGCCGAACTGGCCTTCGAACACCTGCACCAGCGATCCGCCGATCGACACGCCCAGACCGATGGCCAGCATCTGCACCATCGAGAACAGACTGTTGCCGCTGCCGGCGTCCTTAATCGACAAGCCTTTAAGCGTGACGCTGTTCATCGCGGCGAACTGCATCGAATTGCACGCGCCGAACACGGCGAGAATGGCGATTTCGGCGATCAGCGGGAAGGACGGCGAAAACGCCGCGAACGCGACGATCGACGCGCCCACCAACACCGTGTTCACCATCAGGAAGGTGTCGTAACCGTAGCGCTTCACCAACTGCGCGATCCAGCGCTTGCTCAGCGTGCCCGCGAGCGCAATCGGAATCATCATCAGACCGGAGTGAAGCGGCGTGTAGCCGAGCTCGAGTTGCATCAGGAGCGGCAGCAAGAACGGCACCGCGCTCGATCCGATCCGGCACAGCAGATTGCCGATCAGACCGACGCTGAAGTTCGGCTCGCGGAACAGCGCGAGGTCGAACAGCGGATTGCGCTTGCGCCGCGCGTACGGAATGTAGGCGAAGGCGGATATCGCCGCGACCACGAACAAAATCGCCGATACCACGCCGCGATGCGTTTGCACCGGTGAATCCAGCGCCAGCGAGAACGACACCATGCACAGCGACAGCAGCCCGCAGCCGACGAAATCGAAAGGCGGCGCATCGTGGACGGCATCGTTGGGGAGAAAGCGCTGCGCGGCATACAGACCGATTACGCCGATCGGCACGTTGATCAGAAAGATCCAGTGCCACGAGAACGATTCGACGAACCAGCCGCCGAGCGTCGGGCCGAGGATCGGGCCGACTTGCCCGGCGACGGAAATCATCGCGAGGGCGGAGACGTAGGCTTCGCCGGTGACGGTGCGCAGTACGGCGAGACGGCCGATCGGCAGCAGCATCGATCCGCCGATGCCTTGCAGCACGCGCGCCAGCACCAGTTGATTCAGCGTATGCGCGTTCGCGCAGGCCAGCGATCCGATCACAAACAGCGCGATGGAAATGAAGTACACGCGCCGCGTGCCAAATCGGTCGGCCAGCCAGCCGGAAGCGGGCGTGAGCAGCGCCATCGTGAGCGTGTAGGCGACGACGATGGATTGCATCGCGAGCGGCGCGGCGTGCAGCTCGCGCGCGATGGAAGGCAGCGCCGTATTCACGATAGTCGTGTCGAGCGCCTGCATAAAAAAGCCCACGGCGACGATCCAGAGCAGTGCCGTGTGCGGGGACTTTTGCATCATGTTGTCGGTTGAATGTTGCTGAAATCGTGCTGAAAGTCGTGCTGAAAGCAGCGTTATCGCGCCATGTGTGAAATCTTAATGACTTGGCTTGCTATCGGGAAGCCCGCTAACCACATTGACTGCAATCGGATATACCGATCACAATGTCGTCATGCTGAATCCAGTCTGGCTGAATACCTTCGCGACGGCGGCCACGTCGCAGAGCTTTACCGATGCAGGCACTAAGCTCGGCCTGAGGCAATCGAGTGTCTCCGAGCATATTAGACGCCTGGAAGAGAGCGTCGGGCGACGGCTTTTCGTGCGCGACACGCATTCGCTGGCGCTCACCGCCGACGGCGAAGCCATGCTGATCCACGCCCGCGTGATCCTCGACGCCATGGCGCATGCTCAATCGCAATTCGATTCGCCACGGCTGCGCGGCCGCGTGCGACTAGGTTCATCAGACGATCTGGCGCTGGGGCCGCTGCCGAGCGTGCTGGCGGCGTTCCGCGACACACATCCGGACGTGGAACTGGAAATCACCATCGGCATGACCGGACGCCTTTACCAACTGGTCGATGCGGGCGAACTGGACCTCGCCGTCGGCAAACGCCGTTTAGGCGATGCGCGCGGCACGCGGCTGTTTCGCGGCCGTCTGGAATGGCTCGCCAAGCCGGAAACGGTTGTTGATATCACGCAGCCGCTGCCGCTGATTCTGGTCGCGGAGCCGAGCGTCACGCGCGGCGTCGTGCTCGACACGCTGGCGATGACCGGCGCGAGCTGGCAGATCGTCTGCACCAGCAGCAGCCACGCGGGGTGTATCGCTGCGGCGCGGGGCGGGTTGGGGCTGACGGTGCGATCGCATTTTCTGGCCGGGCGCGGGCTGGCGCCGCCGGTGAATCGCGCGGATTTGCCGGAATTGCCGGAAGTGGAGTTCATCGCGTTTGGTGCGAAACATCTGAGCCGTCCCGCCGAAACGCTGCTTCAGCTACTCGAAAACAGCGACCTGCGCGGCGAGTGGGACGGCGAGTAAATAGCAGGCGCGCAATGTGCAACGCCGGGTTGTGTTGCTGCAACTTCCGGCCATACCGAATGGCGATAAGAGGACGCTTCTTATATATTGAGCGGCGTTTTGAAGCATTCACTTTCAACGTCTTCGTCCGCGTCGTGCGTCGCTTTCGTTCCTTTCGCTTGTTTCGATTCATCCGCCTCTGCGCGCTTCTGATCGCCGCGCTGATGCCGCTCGCGTCCGCGCATGCCGCGACGTATCTGACCAAGCATTGCGAAGACCTCGACGGCAAGAGCGTGCCGCCATCGATCATCGGTTTGCCGACGCGCGGCGCGACCGTGTTCAGCGCGACGGTCATCAAGGCGGCCGCGCCGGGGAATCGGAACGGCGAGTATTGCCGCATCACCGGCTATATCCGCGCCTTGCAGGACAGCACGCCCGATATCCGCTTCGAAGTGAATCTGCCGAGCCGCTGGAACGGCCGCGCCTTGCAGATGGGCGGCGGCGGTTACAACGGCACGATCGTTTCCGGCACCGAGCCGATGTCCTTCGCGCCGGACTCCACGCCGCTCGCGCGCGGCTACGCGACTTTCGGCTCCGACTCGGGCCACGCGGGCAACGCAGGCCGCGCGGACTTCGCCACCAACGACGAAGCCATCGTCAACTTCGGTTTCGGGCATCTGAAGAAAACACGCGATGTGGCGCTCGCGCTGATTCAGATGGGTTACGGGCGCAATCCCGAGAAGACGTATTTCGCGGGCGGATCGACGGGCGGGCGCGAAGGCTTCACCGTGATCGAACGCTTTCCGAACGATTACGACGGCGTGATCGCCAATGCACCGGCCATCAACTTTTCCGGCGTGCGGCTGATGGGCGTGCTGGTCGGGCAGGCGTCGTATTCGAAGCCGGGCGGTTTCGTCGGATTGGCGCAGCAGCGTCGCGTGTTCGAAACGGTCATGCAGCAATGCGACAAGCTCGACGGCGCGGCGGATGGCATCGTCAGTAACGTGGAGGCGTGCAGGAAGCTGGAGCCGCAGATCATCGCGTCATTGCGATGCGCGAATGGCCAGCGGCCGTCCCTGCGCGATAGCTGCCTGTCCGATGCGCAACTCGACACGCTTCAACTCCTGCGCGACGGCGTGAAGATGAAGTATCCGCTCGCATACAACGTGGACACGTACCCCGGCTACAACGTGTTTCAGGGCGTGGATTTCACCAGCACGCTCGGTCTCGGCGATTCACCCACGCTCGTCAATCCGCCGAGCTTCGCGGCCAACGGCTATCTCTTCGCACAGGGCGACGCGTATATCCGCCACTTCGTCACGCGCGATCTCAACTTCAACTCGCTGAACTTCGATATCGACGATCCGGGTCGCTACACGCAACGGCTTATCACGCTCGCGTACACGGTCGGCGCGATGAACCCGGATTTCACCGCGTTTATCGCGCACGGCGGCAAGCTGATCGCCATGCACGGTCTGTCCGATGAAGTGATCAGCCCGAATCAGACCATCGCGTTCTATAACGCGCTGATCGAGCATTACGGACAAGCCAAGGTCGATGCCTTCATGCGCCTGTACATGGTGCCCGGTTTTCAGCACGGCAACGGCGTGTTTCAACCCGCATGGGACGAACTCGGCGCGCTCGACGACTGGGTGACCAACGGCGTCGCGCCGGAGACGCTGATCGGCAGCGATATTGCGTCGGCCACCAACGGACGGACGCGGCCGATCTGTCGGTATCCGAACTGTCCGCGATATTCAGGCAAGGGCAGTCTGAATGTCGCGGCGAGTTTCAAGTGCGTCGCGCCTTGAGGTTCAGATCGCGTTCGGGATGAGCCAACGCGTGAACCAGCGCTGCACCGGCTTGCGATACGACGTCAGCGAAACCTCGACCTTGTGCTCGCCATCCGCTGAAATCCATACGCGCTCGCCGCGCGACAGGCGCACCACATCGCCGGGCATCAGAAAGTAATCGTAGGATTCCTGATGACGTGTCAGCCACACGCGGCCTTCACCGATGCGCAATTCCGCATCGCGTGGCACGCGCCACGACACGGTGCGTTGCGGGTGGATATCGACGTACACGACCACGCGCGCACCAGACTGCTTCTTCAACCACGATAAGCCTTCCATCCTGTTCTCCAGTGTCATTGAGCCGAAGACGGAAGGCCGCGCACGCATCAAAAACAAAAGGCCCCGTCTTGCGGCGGGGCCTTCGGAATCGATTGTTTGCCTCTCTTGCTAGCGCACACACGCTCCCGATGACCCGCCGTCGATGGCGTTCATTCGGTTTTTAATCGCGGCGATGGCGAAGAGGATGGCTGCGTGCATGTGTCGAAGTATCGCGGGAGGAGAGCGGGGCTGTCAATATTGAGATAGACGCTTAAAGCAAAAAAAGGCCCGGACGTCTGCGCGACGTTCGGGCCTTCCACACCTTATCCAACTCGAACCAGACTTACATGCCGAGGTAACCCGTCGGCACCGTCGAGTTCGCCTTCGAAACCGTCGCGTTCGTCGAGACGACGTATTGCGGCGCTTCCGTCAGCTTGAGCGTGACCGCGCCGTTCGTGTAGTTCACGTTCGACACGTTACCCATTGCATCGATCAACTGGACCGTGCCGCTGGTGCCGGCTGCATCGACGGTCAGTGCGTAGTTGGTGCTGTACGTCGAGCTGAAATTGCCGTTCGACGCCGGCCACACCGCGTTGTTATGCGTCCACACGGCAGTGATGACCTTACCGTTGTTCAACTGCTGGAACCCGTACGCATAGACACCCGACGGCGTGCTCTTGACCGGGCCGAGCGTGGTCGTGCCGTCCAGAATGCGCGTCATCGCGGCGACTTCCATGGCGGCCGGCTTCGGCGCGATATTGGTCGTGCCGAATGCGGCTTGCGGATTGTCGAGATCGAAGAACGTGCCGTAGCCGGTTTCGCCCGGGAAGTCCGGACCGAAGAACACGTACGTCTGATCCGCGCCTTCACCCAGCAGGATGATGTGCGTGCGCGCTACCACCGCGCCTTGCGCGTACAGAATGTTCGGCGACGGATAGTTCGGGCTGTAGCTCGAACCGAGGTCGTAGCTGATGCCCGTTTCCGTGACGAACAGCTTCATGTTCTTCTTGTAGTCCGCCTGCATTTCGGCGCGCAGATTGCGCATTTCGTTACGCAGCGAGTTCGCGGCATCGGCGGCGCTTGCATCCGTGTCGTGACGCTCAGGCGGATGCGAAGGCGAGGTGCCTGCATCGTAATAACCGTGCGTGGCGATACCATCGATATAGTTCGCATAACCGAGCGGCGCGAGGCGCTTCAGACGATCCGTCGTCAGCGACGGGAACGGCTCGGCCGGGCCCATCACGACCGCGTTCTTGTCGCCCGCGTGCAGGCCCTGATACGCGGCCTTGTACAGCGCGACGAAGTTCGCATCGGTATCCTTCCAGAGGATGTACGGTTCCCACGTCACCTGGTAGTAGTTCGCCGACATCGTCGGGTAGTACTTGCCGCGGACCGATTCCGTTTCCTGACCCACGCGCTGCATGTAGTTCTGGAAATAGCTCAGATCGTTCGGGATATAGCCATAATCCGGGCTCAGACCGTGCGAGCTGGCCCAGCCCGGAATGCCGTCGAGGCGCACCAGACGCATGACCTGACCCGACGTGTAGAACGAGTCGAGGTTGTTTGCAGTCGGCTTGAACGTGTTGCGACCGTTCGGCTCCATCACCGACATCTGGCGATCGTCGATCGTCGAGGTGATGCCGAGCGCGCTCAGCATGGTGCCGTTGTCGTTGAAGCCCTGCATACCGAAGCGATGCTGTTCTTGCTTCGCGTACGTGACGGCGGGAATCGTGGCGCTCAGGTTCGGGATCACGCCGAAGCTGGCGAAACCGTTCGGGCGCGTGCCCGATGTCTGCACCTGACCGCCTGCGTTGGCGAGCGTGGCGGAGACCTGGAAGTAGCCGGCCAGCGACGAAGTACACGTGAGCGTGTTTGTCGTGGCGACGGCGGGCACCGCGAAGCTGCCCTGTGCGACCGTCTTGCCGACGGAATCGGCGATGGTCCACTTGAGCGTGTCGGCGGAACCGGCGCGCGTGGTGATCGCCACGGGGATCTTCGTGCCGGTCTGATACATGCGCGAGCCATCGGATCCGGGGGTATCGACGGTAATCTGGCCGTCACCGCCCGATGCGGACGACACTGCCGGACGCGCGCAGGTCATACGCAGCGCGGCTTGCGCGTTCGCGACGGCCTGGGTGGTCACATCGGCGGCGCTGGCGAGCGCGGCGGATGAAGCTGAGGAGGCCGCAGCGGCGCTGCTTGCGCTGCCGGCGGTGCCAGCGTTCGTGACGGAAGCGGGAGAATTGCCGTCGCTGCCGCCGCCGCATCCGGCAAGCGCTACGACCAGCGTCGACAAGAGGAAAGGAGCCTTTTTCATCGGTTCATCTGCACATGGACCGAGCGTCTTTCAAGACGCCCAGCGATGCCGGTAGGCATCGGGGTTGGATTGGGGCAGGCCAAGTCCGGCAACGCTTGTCGCCGTCCGGGCCAGAACTTGGCGCCGTGCCCCGCGATGTTCGGCCGACCGGGCCGGAAAACGAGGGCGCAAACGTCCGCTCCGCGGTATGGTTGACGGCGGAGGGTTGCTGCACATGGGAACTACTCAGAACTGCGAGAGCCGATCAGGGAATACACCCGATGGCGGTAACGGAAAGACAGTCGGTGCGCTGGCGCACTTATGCTGCATCGATGCGTCGGACGAATCCTACTTGGAAACATCGGTAACTGTATGTAATAGGCAGCAACAATTTGTTACGTATGACGAATAATTAATTGTCTTAAGAAATGCTCAATGCACGTCAGTATTGCCGTTGCGGGAACAGTGCCTTTGAATGAGTCGTCTGAAAAAATTTTCAGGAGGTTGTGGTGGCTTACCTACTTTTAGTGATTGAACCGGTGGACCAGCGCATGTCGCGCACTGCTGAAGAAGGACAGCAAGCGTATGCGCAAATGGTTGATTTCGCAGAGAAATTGCGGAATGACGGAGTGCTGGAAGCGGTCGAATCGCTCACATCGTTGAACGATGCTGCGCGTGTTTCCAATATCAAAGGCGATACACGCGTGGTCGATGGCCCGTTTGCCGAAGCCAAGGAAATGATCGGCGGTTTTTTCCTGCTGAATGTTGAAACACGCGAGGAGGCAGTCGCAATTGCCGCCGCGTGCCCGGCGGCGCAGTGGTGCACCATCGAGGTTCGGAAGATCGGTCCTTGCTATTTTTGACCGGGTACTTACCCTGATGCGGTAACTTTGTGAGGCTTCGTTTACGGCTCTTTCTTCGCGAAATGAAGTCTAAAAACGCGCAGTTACCTGATCGTTACAAACTCGACGGAGACGACGCGACATGCACAAGCAGATCTTCGTGAACCTGCCGGTTCGCGATCTCAAACGCTCGATGACTTTCTTCAAAGCGCTCGGCCTGAATTTCGATTCGAACTTCACCAATGACGACGCCGCGTGCCTCGTGATCGGCGAAAACATCTATGCGATGCTGCTCGTCGAACCGTTCTTCCAGACCTTCACGGAAAAGCCGCTGGTCGATGCGCACAAGCAAACCGAAACGCTCGTGTGTCTGTCGTGCGAGAGCAGGGCGGAAGTGGACGATCTGGTGGCGCGCGCGGTGGCGGCGGGCGGCCGTGCGCCACGCGCGCCGCAGGACCACGGCTTTATGTACGGCCATGGCTTCGAGGATCTCGACGGCCACATTTGGGAGCTGATGCACATGAGCGCGGAAGCCGCGTGAGTGCGACACATGAGCGTCCGCGCGACGCAGACGAAGCCGCCCGCCGCGCGATCGATGCGGTGTGGCGCATCGAATCCGCCAAGGTGATCGCGAGCGTGGCGCGCGTGGTGCGCGACGTCGCGCTGGCCGAAGAACTCGCGCAGGACGCGTTCGTCACGGCTTTGGAACACTGGGGCGTGGACGGCGTGCCGGACAAGCCGGGAGCGTGGCTGATGACGACCGCGAAAAACAAGGCGCTCGACCGTTTGCGGCAACACGCGCTGCACGCGCGCAAGCAAGAGGAACTCGGCCACGATATGGAAGCGCAGGAGGCTCACATCACGCCCGATTTCGTCGATTCACTCGATGCCGCGCGTGAAGACGATATCGGTGACGATCTGCTGCGGCTGATTTTCACGGCCTGCCATCCGGTGCTATCGCTCGATGCGCGCGCGGCGCTCACGCTGCGCCTGATCGGCGGCCTCACCACGGACGAAATCGCGCGCGCGTTCCTGGCGCCGGAACCGACCATCGCACAGCGGATCGTGCGGGCGAAGAAGACGCTGTCGGCCGCGCGCGTGCCGTTCGAAGTACCGAAAGCCGATGCGCGCGCGACGCGGCTGGCATCGGTGCTCGAAGTGATCTATCTGATCTTCAACGAAGGCTATTCGGCGACGGCCGGCAGCGACTGGATGCGTCCGGCGCTCTGCGAAGACGCGTTGCGGCTCGGGCGCATTCTGGCCGAACTGCTGCCGGAAGAAAGCGAAGTCCACGGCCTTGTCGCGCTGATGGAGATACAAGCCTCACGGACCCGCGCGCGGGTGGATCGCGAGGGACGACCGGTGTTGTTGCCCGATCAGGATCGCAGCCGCTGGGATCCGTTACTGATCCGGCGCGGCTTGACGGCTTTATCGCGATCCGCATCGCTGGGCGGTGCGCGCGGCGTCTACGCGCTCCAGGCGGCGCTGGCGGCGTGTCACGCCCGCGCATCGACCGCCGCGGATACCGACTGGCGGATGATCGTGACGCTTTACGACGCGCTGATGCAGGTCGCGCCGACGCCGGTGGTCGCGTTGAATCGCGCGGTGGCGGTGAGCATGGCGGACGGACCGCAGGCGGCGCTCGATATCGTCGATACGTTGCGCGAGATTCCGGCGTTGAAAAGTTATCACTGGCTGCCGAGCGTGCGGGCTGATTTGCTGGCGAAGCTTGGGCGTCGGGAGGAAGCGCGCGTCGAGTTTGAGCGCGCGGCGGAGATGGCGCAGAACGAGCGGGAACGGGAGTTTTTGAATCGGCGGGCTGGGGAGATTGGGTGATTTGAGGTTACGTGTCGGTGCGTATTTGTGATTTTACATAACATAAATTAGCAAATTTTAACTTGTAGGTCCCAAGTTCAAATCTATGGCCAGCCCGAATTTTGCAACCTTTGGTTTTGACAGTGTGTGGCTTGCGCAAATCTATCCGGAATCGTGCCGGACGCTCGTCCGTTGTTCCGAGATGAAAACCGCACCGGTCGAACCTCAAAATGTCGGCAGCTGCTTGTGAGCTGTAGAACTTGTCAGGTTATTCGTCCGGTCGCTGAGCCGTTGACCATCAATCTCCAGCAGTCGCAAAACCTGGTTAGCAAAATCTCAAATCGTGCGAACCAACAACGAACCGTGATATTCCGTGTGCTTCGTG
>NZ_JAQFVG010000303.1 GCF_029439455.1 Caballeronia sp. BR00000012568055
CCGTCCTTGGTAATGATCTTTTCACTGCCATCGCGCACCTCATCGACGAGATCAGAAAGATTGGCGCTTGCGATCGAAACCGGAATAACGTCTTTAGCGGAGATGGCCACGGTCGGCTCCTGAAAGTTGAGAGTACTGATCATTGCACGATTCCCTATTCCTATGAAGTTACCGAGCAGCCAGTTTCCCGACTATTTCTCATCCGCACCATTCGTCCGGATGGCATAGGCAAACTGCACGACCGAAACAAAAATCCCGCCCGCCGATTTCACTGCCCGTCCATCTGCCGTGGCGTAAAATACGCGCTTTCCCAAACCGGACTGAACGGGACGCCATCATGTCGCTCGCCACCACGCAAGAAATCATCGCCGAGCTGAAGGCCGGCCGTATGGTGATCCTCGTCGATGAAGAAGATCGCGAAAACGAAGGCGATATCGTCATCGCCGCCGATTTCATCACGCCGGAAGCCATCAACTTCATGGCGATGCACGCGCGCGGCCTGATCTGCCTGACGCTGACGCAGGACCGCTGCCGCCAGCTCAATATCCCGCCGATGACGCATCGCAACGGCACGCAGTACGGCACCGCGTTCACAGTGAGCATCGAAGCAGCGGAAGGCGTGACGACGGGCATTTCCGCCGCCGATCGCGCCCGCACCGTGCAGGCGGCCGTCGCGGCGGATGCGCGCCCCGAGCACATCGTTCAGCCGGGCCACGTATTCCCGATTACCGCGCAACCGGGCGGCGTGCTGGTGCGCGCCGGCCACACCGAAGCCGGATGCGACCTGACCGCGATGGCTGGCCTCACGCCCGCCGCCGTGATCTGCGAAGTGATCCGCGACGACGGCGAAATGGCGCGCCTGCCCGATCTGATCGAGTTCGGCGCGAAGCACGGTCTCAAGATCGGCACCATCGCCGATCTGATTCACTACCGCAGCCGCACGGAATCGATCATCGAGAAGGTGTGCGAGCGGACCATGCAGACCGCGCACGGCCCGTTCCGCGCGGTCTTGTATCGCGATGAACCGAGCGGTTCGCCGCATATCGCGCTGGTACGCGGCACGCCGTCGCCGGATCGCGAGACGCCGGTGCGTGTGCACGAGCCGCTGTCGGTGCTGGATCTGCTGGAAATCGACTCGTCCACGCACTCGTGGACCATCGACGCCGCCATGAAGGAAATCGCCGCGCGCGATCTCGGCGCCATCGTCATGCTCAATTGCGGCGACACGAAAGAACATCTGATCGACGTGTTCCGCGCCTTCGATCAGAAGGTTAAGGCGGCGGAAATGCAGCGCCGTCCGATCGACTTCAAGACTTACGGCATCGGCGCGCAGATTCTGCGTGATCTGGGCGTCGGCAAGATGCAGGTGCTGGCCAATCCGCGCAAGCTCGGCAGCATGTCGGGCTACGGGCTCGAAGTGACCGGTTTCATCGCCATGCCCGGCTGTCCCGCCACTGCCGCTCCCGCCGATACCACCATCGCGCAATTGCGCTCGGCGTAAAACTAATAACCTATCTGAAACCAACGGACCTATTTCATGGAAATCGGACAATACCAGCCGAACCTCGACGGTGACGGCCTGCGCATCGGCATCGTGCAGTCGCGCTTCAACGAACCCGTGTGCAATGGCCTGGCCGATGCGTGCATCGAAGAGCTGGAGCGCCTCGGCGTGATCGGCGAGGACGTGCTGCTGGTGACCGTGCCCGGCGCGCTGGAAATCCCGCTGGCGCTGCAAAAGCTCGCCGAATCCGGCCAGTTCGACGCGCTGATCGCGCTCGGCGCAGTGGTACGCGGCGAGACGTATCACTTCGAACTCGTATCGAACGAAAACGGCGCGGGCATTTCGCGCATCGCGCTGGACTTCGGCATTCCGGTCGCCAACGCCGTGTTGACGACGGAAAACGACGAACAAGCCGTTGCACGCATGACGGAAAAAGGCCGCGACGCTGCGCGCGTGGCGGTGGAAATGGCAAATCTGTCGGTCGCGCTCGAACAACTGGGCGGCAACGATGAAGATGAAGACGAAGAAGACGAGGATCGTGCATGAAAAGCGCTCGCCGCCGTTCGCGTGAACTCGCGACGCAAGGGCTTTACCAGTGGTTGCTGTCGGGCGCGCCCGGCGGCGAGATCGACGCGCAGCTGCGCAATTCGCAAGGTTTCGACAAGGCCGACAAGGAGCATCTCGATGCCATCCTGCACGGCGTGATCAAGGAATCGGCCGATCTGTCGGCGGCGCTGCAACCGTGTCTCGATCGTCCGATCGAGCAGTTGTCGCCGGTCGAGCGCGCGGTGTTGCTGGTCGCAGCGTTCGAGTTCAAGCATCACATCGATGTGCCGTATCGCGTGGTCATCAACGAAGCGGTCGAACTGACGAAAACGTTCGGCGGCTCGGACGGCTATAAGTACGTCAACGGCGTGCTGGACAAGCTCGCCGTCGCCATGCGCCCGACCGAAGCGCAGGCGCGCGGGCGCGGCTGATGACGATCGGCCCGGAGATCCGTCTGGCGTCGCGCGTCGATGCCATCGAGCCGTTCTATGTGATGGAGCTGATGAAGCAGGCGCAGGCGCTCGAACGCGCGGGCCGCGACATCATCCATATGAGCATCGGCGAGCCGGATTTCACGGCGCCGCCGCCGGTCACGCGCGCCGCCGCCGATGCGCTTACACGCGGCGTCACGCAGTACACGAACGCGCTCGGCATCGCGGCGCTGCGCGAGGCGATCGCGCAGCATTATCGCGATGCGTTCGGACTGAATATCGATCCGGAGCGCATCGTGGTGACGGCGGGTGCGTCGGCGGCGCTGCTGCTGGCGTGCATGGCGCTGGTCGATCATGGCGACGAAGTGCTGATGCCCGACCCGTGCTATCCGTGCAACCGGCATTTCGTGTCGGCAGCGGATGGCAAGCCGGTGCTGATTCCGAGCGGTCCGGCCGAGCGGTTTCAACTCACCGCTGAACACGTCGAGGAACATTGGGGCGAGAAGACGCGCGGCGTGCTGCTGGCGTCGCCATCGAATCCTACGGGCACGTCGATCGAGCCGGACGAACTCAGGCGCATCGTGGAAACGGTGCGGGCGCGCGGCGGCTTTTCCATCGTCGATGAAATCTATCAAGGTCTGAGCTACGACGCGAAGCCAGTTTCCGCGCTGTCCTTCGGCGACGATGTGGTGACCGTCAACAGCTTCTCGAAGTACTTCAACATGACGGGCTGGCGACTCGGCTGGCTGGTCGTGCCGCCGTCGATGGTCAGCGCAGTCGAAAAGCTGTCGCAGAACCTGTTTATCTGCGCATCGGCGCTGGCGCAGCATGCGGCGCTGGCGTGTTTCGAGCCGGAAACCATCGCCATTTATGAGGCGCGGCGGCTGGAGTTCAAGCGGCGGCGCGACTACATCGTACCGGCGTTGCGTTCGCTCGGGTTCGGCGTGCCGGTCGTGCCGGACGGCGCGTTCTATGTCTATGCGGACGTTTCAGGCGTTCATCATCCGGCTGCGGGCGATAGCGAAGCCCTCACGCACGCCATGCTGAACGACGCGGGCGTCGTGCTCGTGCCGGGCGAGGATTTCGGCTTTCATGCGCCGCAGCGCTATATCCGCGTGTCGTACGCGACCGCGTATGAAAAGCTGGAAGAAGCGGTCAGGCGACTAGGCTCCTTATTCAGCAGATAAAAAAAGGGCACCCTCGGGTGCCCTTCTCTTTTGCATCACGTTCGACCAATCAAGCGCCGTATTCCGTCGATGCCACGTGCTTCGTTTCCGTCTGAGCGTTATCCGCCGAGCCATCCTGCGAGCCCGCGGCCTTCTTGTCACCGTCGATGGTGACATGCACGCGCTTGCTCGAATCCGCCGACGTCGATGCCAGCACTTGCTTGGGCGCAGCCTGAACCGGCGCTTGCGGCGCGTTGATCGGCACATTGCGGCCACGCGCGACATCGCGCAGGCGCGAACGCTCGGCCAGCACTTTCGCGCCGTAACCGCCGTCGTCCGCCGTGGTCGAGCCGACGTAGTAACGCAGACCGCCCGCCACCGAACCGCCCCGCGCGATGCAATCCTTCAGCACCAGCGCGCCGACCTTGATGTTCGCGAGCGGATCGAGCGCTGCATTAGAGCCGCCGAAATACTGGAACTTGTCGGAGTGAACCTTCGACATCACCTGCATGAGACCTTGCGCGCCGACGCCGCTTTCCGCGTACGGATTGAAGCCCGATTCGATCGCCATCACGGAGAGCAGCAGGAGCGGATCAAGACCGACTTCGCGGCCCGTATCGAAGGCAGCGCGTACGAGCGCGCTGACCGGCTCCTGAGCCACGCGATAACGCCGTGCGATGAACGTGGCGACAAGTTGCTGCTCACGCGTCGAAACCAGCACGCGATCGTCTCGCGCATCGGCGACGACGCGAAGCGACGGGATCGCGCTGGCGAGCATGCCGATCGATGGCATGGTGCGCGGATCGAGCCCGTTCGGCGATACGGCCAGGCTGAGGCCGCCGGTGAGTTGATGCGTGCTGCTGTCGTCGGTTGCGGCCGCGCCGAGCGAAGGCGTGGCGGGCGCGCGCTTAGAGGACATCTTGGCGGCGAGGCCCGTGGGTAACGCGGCATCGTCCGAAGCATTCGACTGACGATGCATGGCCGAGAACGGCGGCAACGGCTGGCCCGAAAGCAGGCGCGCCGGTCCGGCCTGAACGGCGGACGACACGAACGGCATGATTCGTGCGGCAAGCGTGGTGCGCCACGATGGCAGCAACCACAGGGCAAGTGCGGAAATGACTGCCGCACAGCCGATAAGACTGAGTAAATGGTGACTCAAACGGCGTCCACGACGAAGCGCGATGCGCACGATCTGCGCTGCGCGGGTGTCGGAACCCCACCAAACTGAAGCGTTCATCGAAGCTCCCAATGTTGCTTGATTAGCGCAGATGAATACGAATAAAGCCTATATTCGATGCGCAAATCAGACACCGCTCGCTTGAAGCAAGCGTAAGCGGCATCGGGGATACGGCATGAGCCGTCGGAAAGCCGAACCGGAGACCTGCACCCGGGTGCGCGGCACGAACTGCATGCCATACGTGCGCAAAAGGCTTCCCACGCGAAAAACCGGCGTCTGAAACGCCGGCCGTGACAACCAACAGCCATGTGTCGCCGGACAGGTTCGGCGCAGGCGACGCATGTGCGTCTTGAAAAGACCTGAGGCAGAGGTTAAAAGTTGCAAAACCTGCAATTGATTCGGAGCGATTCTAGGGAGGGTTTAATGATCCGTCAATGCTATAGATCGCCGTTTCAATTACTTACAGTTATAAAGAACGGGGTTTAGGCCCCTCAGGGCACGCCGGACGGGGCTTTTCCACCAGAATTCGCTGAATGTCATCAAACGTACAGATTCAATCGTATGTAAAATCGACAATCGTTTTGCGCGCAGCCACCCGGTCAATCCGGAAACCTCGAAATCCTCAACCGATCATCGATGAAATACAAAGACCTGCGCGATTTCACCTCCCGCCTCGAAGCGCTCGGTGAACTGCGCCGCATCCGGCAGCCTGTTTCCCCCGTTCTCGAAATCACCGAACTGTCGGATCGCGTGTTGCGCGCGGGCGGACCGGCCTTGCTGTTCGAAAAGCCGACCGGCAGTGAGATGCCCGTGCTCGCCAATTTGTTCGGCACGACGCGGCGCGTGGCGCTCGGCATGGGGATCGAAACGGACGCGCAGAGCGGTTCGGATCTCAGTCTCGGCAGCAATACCGCCGCGCTCAGTTCACTGCGCGATGTCGGCCGACTGCTGTCCGCGTTGAAGGAACCCGAGCCGCCCAAAGGCTTGAAAGACGCAGGCAAGCTGCTGTCGCTCGCCAAGGCCGTGTGGGATATGGCGCCGAAGTCGGTCAGTTCGCCGCCGTGCCAGGAAATCGTGTGGGAAGGCAAGGATGTCGATCTGGGCCGTCTTCCGATTCAAACCTGCTGGCCCGGCGATGCAGGTCCGCTGCTCACCTGGGGTCTCACGGTCACGCGCGGGCCGAACAAGCCGCGCCAGAATCTCGGCATTTACCGCCAGCAGTTGATCGGGCGTAACAAGCTCATCATGCGATGGCTCGCGCATCGCGGTGGCGCGCTCGATTTTCGCGAGTTCGCGCTCGCCAATCCGGGCAAACCGTATCCGGTCGCGGTCGTGCTCGGCGCAGACCCGGCGACGATTCTCGGCGCGGTGACGCCGGTGCCCGATTCTTTGTCGGAGTATCAGTTTGCGGGACTATTGCGCGGCTCGCGCACCGAACTCGCCAAGTGCATCACGCCGGGTGTCGATGGCTTACAGGTGCCCGCGCGCGCGGAAATCGTGCTCGAAGGGTTTATCTATCCGCAGGACGGCGCGCCGCCGCCCGCGCCCGAAGGCGCACCGCCGCGGCCATCGGCGGGTGCATCGGCGAAATATGAGCATGCGCTCGAAGGGCCGTATGGCGATCACACCGGCTATTACAACGAGCAGGAGTGGTTTCCGGTCTTCACCGTCGAGCGCATCACCATGCGGCGCGACGCCCTCTTCCATTCGACGTACACCGGCAAGCCGCCCGATGAACCTGCCGTGCTCGGCGTCGCGCTGAACGAAGTCTTCGTGCCGCTGCTGCAGAAGCAGTTCACCGAAATCACCGATTTCTATCTGCCGCCCGAAGGATGCAGCTATCGCATGGCGATCGTGCAGATGAAGAAGAGCTATCCCGGCCACGCCAAGCGCGTGATGTTCGGCGTGTGGAGCTTCCTGCGGCAGTTCATGTACACCAAGTTCATCATCGTGGTGGATGAAGACGTCAACGTGCGCGACTGGAAGGAGGTGATCTGGGCGATCACCACGCGCGTCGATCCCACGCGCGACACGGTGATGGTCGATAGCACGCCGATCGACTATCTCGACTTTGCATCGCCCGTGGCGGGTCTCGGCTCGAAGATGGGACTCGATGCCACCAACAAGTGGCCCGGCGAAACCACGCGCGAATGGGGCCGTCCGATCGTGATGGACGAAGCCGTCAAGCGCCGCGTCGATGCGCTGTGGACCGAAATCGGACTGGACAAGCCATGATTGCGGCGACGGTTTATCGCGGTGAGATGATTGAGAACACGCACGCGGCGCATGTCGCCGTGGTCGATGCGCACGGGCGCTTGCTGTATTCGTTTGGCGACCCGCATCGGCTGACATTGCCGCGTTCGGCGGCGAAGCCCGCGCAGGCGCTTGCGGTGATGGAAACCGGCGCGCTCGAACGCTTCGGTTTCGAAGATGCCGACTTAGCGATGATGTGCGCCTCGCACAGCAGCGAGCCGCGTCATATCGAACGCGTGCGCGCGATGCTCGCAAAGGCGCACGCGAACGAAAGCGATCTGCGCTGCGGCGGCCATCCGCCGATTTCGGATGCGGTTTATCGCGACTGGATCAAACGCGACTTCAAGCCGACCGCCGTATGCAGCAATTGCTCGGGCAAGCACGCCGGCATGCTCGCAGGCGCGCTGGCGATGCGCGAGCCGCTCGCCGGTTACCACTTGCCCGAACACGCGCTGCAGGCGCACGTGAAGCGCACGATGGCGCGCGTGCTCGACCTCGCGCCCGACGAAGTGCACTGGGCCATCGACGGCTGCAATCTTCCGACGCCCGCCTTCGCGCTCGATCGCCTCGCGCGCCTTTACGCCAACATCGCCGATGCGCCCGACGGCTCGCCGCTCGCGCGCATCTATCGCGCGATGACGTCGCATCCCGAACTCGTCGCGGGCGAAGGACGCTTCTGTACGCGGCTGATGCAGACCTTCGATGGCGCGCTCGTCGGCAAGACCGGCGCGGACGCGAGCTATGCGATCGGCGTGCGTCGTCCGGAAGGCGTGATCGGCATCGCGGTGAAGGTGGAGGACGGCAACACGATGATCGTCAACGCCGTCGTCATGCACGTGCTCGAACTGCTCGGCATCGGCACGCAAGAGCAACGCGGCGCGCTCGACGCCTTCCGTCATCCGCCGATGCGCAACACCATGAACGTGCCGACCGGCCGTATCGATATCGGCTTCGCGCTGAACCACTGCCAATAACACCGCATGCATTCGCTGTCTCTGCTGTCCGATGGGTTTTTCCTGTCGTTGTCGTTGTGTCTGGATATCGGCCTGGTCAATGTCGCCATCATTTCGATGGTGTTATCGCACGGCTTCAAACCGGGGCTGATTCTCGGTCTCGGAAGTTGCTTCGGCGATCTTTTCTATGCGGCGCTCGCGCTCGCGGGCATGACGGCGCTGCTGCAATTTCCGGCGGTGCAATGGATCGTGTGGATCGGCGGCGCGATCGTGCTGCTGTTTCTGACGTGGAAGATGGCGCGTGAAGCGCTGTATCCCGCGTCCGCGCCGCCCGTCGAAGGCGAAGCGGATACAAGCTTGCCGCGTCAAAGCCATCTCAAGAGCTTCGTGCGCGGGTGCTTGCTGGCGGTGTCATCGCCGAGTGCGATTTTGTGGTTTGCAGCCGTGGGCGGCGCGCTGATCGCGAAGGCCGGCGCGACGAGTCCGGTGAGCGCGTCGGTGTTTCTGATTGGCTTCTTTTGCGGCGGCTTGGGCTGGACGATCTTTATCTGCACGCTCGCCAGCCACGGACGCAAGCGCGCGGGCACGCAGTTGCTGCGCGCGTGTCACGTGATGTCGGCGGTGCTGTTCGCTTACTTTGCGTATAGCGTGATCGTGAATGGGTATCGCGAGTTGATTCTCCACGCGGCTTCCTGATCGCTCAAAAAAAAATGCGATGCAGTTCGTGCATCGCATTTTTTGTTCGATCTTGCTTCGATCAACGGTGCCAATATCCCGGCCCATGGCGGTAATACCCGTGATGCCGATAGTACGGATGCCCGTAGTATCCATACCCACCGTATCCACCGACAACCACAGCAGGCGGCGGCGCGTACACGACAGGCGGAGGCGGCGGCGCGTAATAGACGGGCGGCGGCGGCGCGACATAAACCGGCGCGGGCGGTGCCGCATAAACCGGATAAGACGGCACCCCGATGCCGATACCCACCGAAACGTGCGCCTGCGCCGCGCCGACCATACCGGCACCCAACGCAGCCGCAACGAACACATAGCTGATCTTTTTCACTTTCATTCTCCTCACCGGTTCCGTCCCGGATCATCCCGGCACACACGGTGGCATGAGAACAATCTAACGAAAAAGCACGTTCGCTGCAGCGACCATTTGTTGCAAATTGCAAGTTCCTTAACACGCGCGTGGGCGTGAAAGCATTGGAAAGGCTATGGCGCGCGTCATCGGCGCGATGAGGTATTTGAGCTCAATCTAAAACGTAACGCACATTTACAAATCGACGAAAAAGCCCCGCTAAAGATTCAATCCAGCGGGGCTTTGAAAACTTCGATTTAAACCTGTCGAGCTAAAAATCACCCGACTTTGATATAAGCGAATTCGCGCGTCACATTCGGCGGCACATATGCCGCGCCGATCACAATGCGTGGCGTAAGCCGCTTTTTCTGATCCCACCACCGTCGGCGCTGGGCCTGGCTCAAGAATCGCAGATGCTTTCGATAAGAAAAAATACTCATAGCGACCTCCGAACGTAGCGAGTGAAACCTGTGGAATCTGCAACCTTCCGTTAGAAACGTTTGCCTTAGTATTTCGCGCCCTGTTCGATCATCGATGTACGCAAAGAGACAAATCCGCCCGAGCGATGCGCGCGCATGTGGGCTTGGCCACATTCATTAGAGCGCCTCGCTAAAAACAATCCGCAATCGACGGACCGCCCCTGCGAATTTCGATTCCTTGCCGATTATTATTTGAGCTCGCCGTTACGCTATTCGTGTTCCTATCCTGCCAGTTTTGCGTGAATTGCGCCCTCCGCAACCGTCTCAAAATAGCAACGAGCGCCATTTTCCAACGCGCGCGTTTTGGTGTAGTACGCTTGCGCACGCCTTACACAACACTTTCACTGCGACGTCCGCCAAAGGCTCGCGCCCCGTGCGACAAGGGACCCAAGCGGGCGGCAAGCCGTGTTAAGGTGACGTCCGGCGCCCCATCCGCATGACGGATGGCGGGGAATCCAAGGCGCTTCAGACTAGAAAATCGCGCCGTACGCGCAGCGACGGCTTCGGCACGACACTTCAGATAAGAGAATCGACAATGATCCAGGTCCGCTTTCACGATTCGCGCCGCGTCGGCGCGGACATCCGCGAAAAACCCGCTCCGCGACGCCTGCGCTAACGCCGTCGCTTCTCCTACTATTCGTTTCGTTCCACCGATCCCGACGCGGCCCGCGCCGCGCACGCATTAGAAAAAAGGACCCGAGATGTTCGGCGAAGTCGCCCGTTTTCTGCTCAATACCCTCTTCACCCTGTTCGGCGCGGCGCTTCTGCTGCGCGCATGGATGCAAGTCGTGCGCATGCCGCCGTACAACCCGGTCTCGAATGCCGTGATGCAGGCCACCAATTGGATCGTGCTGCCGCTGCGCAAGATCCTGCCGGGCGGCAAGATCGACTGGGCGAGCATTCTGGCCGCGTATATCGCGGCGCTGATCTATGTCACGCTGATGGTCGTGCTGGCGGGCGTCGATCCGACCATCATGCTGCCCATGCTGTTTCTGGTCGCGCTGCTGACCGTCATCAAATGGGCGCTGAATCTGATTATCTGGATGACGATTCTGATGGCGCTGCTGTCGTGGCTCAATCCGCAATCGCCGGCCATGCCGCTGCTCTATCAGATCACTGCGCCGTTCCTCGAACCGCTGCGCCGGATTCTGCCGCGTTTGGGCGGCATCGATCTTTCGCCCATTTTGCTGTTCGTGATCGTGCAGGTGCTGCTGATGGTGGTCACGCGCGTGGCGGTGTCCATGACGCTGTTCGGTATCTGAAATTTGCGCCGGGGTACGCCTGGCGCTTACAATATCGGGCTAACGCGGGCGTCGTATAATGGCCATTACCGTAGCTTCCCAAGCTACAGACGTGGGTTCGATTCCCATCGCCCGCTCCAGAATCTCTTCGAATTTTCCAAAAAGGCCGCCTGTTTGGGCGGCTTTTTAGTTTCGACGCTCCGCCATGAATCACGATCCCTTATCTGATCCACAAGCTGACCCACACGCCGATCCGCAAGACGACGACGTCAATCCGCTGCGCCATCGCCGTATCCGCAGTTTCGTGACGCGGGCGGGACGCGTGTCGATCGGACAGCAACGCGCGCTCGATGAACTCGGTCCGCGCTTCGTCGTGCCGTATCGGCCGGAACTGGCGGATTGGTCCGCTTTGTTTGGCCGCGACGCGCCGCGCGTGCTGGAAATCGGCTTCGGCATGGGCGCGACGACGGCGGAAATCGCGGCCGCGCGTCCGGGCGATGACTTTATCGGCGTGGAAGTGCACGAGCCGGGCGTCGGCGCGCTGCTGAAGCTGATCGGCGAGCAGTCGCTGGGGAATATCCGCATCCTTCAGCATGACGCGGTGGAAGTGCTCGAACATATGATCGCGCCCGAGAGTCTGGACGGCGTGCACATCTACTTTCCCGATCCGTGGCACAAGGCGCGGCATCACAAGCGGCGTCTGATTCAGCCGAAGTTCGTCGCGCAACTGGTTTCGCGGATCAAGCCGGGCGGTTATATCCATCTGGCGACGGATTGGCAGAACTATGCCGAGCAGATGCTCGAAGTGCTATCGGCGGAACCGGCTTTGGAGAACACGGCGGATGGATACGCGCCGCGGCCGGATTATCGGCCGGTGACGAAGTTCGAGAAGCGCGGATTGCGCCTCGGACACGGTGTGTGGGATTTGATCTTTCGCCGCAAATAGCGTCGATCAAAGCAAAACGCCACGGATTTCCGTGGCGTTTTTGCATTTGAAGCACCAGAAGCGGTTAATCCGCCCAGCTCAGCCCGCCGCTGTATCCAACAATCAAAATCAGCAAACCAAAGCCGATCCGATACCACGCGAACGCCGAGAAATCGTGCGATGCGACGTATCGCAATAACCAGCGTATGCAGACGAACGCGCTGATAAACGCCGCCACGAGTCCGATGGCAAACAGCCCAAAATCGTTGACCGACAGCGTTTTCCAGTACTTCGCCATTTCGTAGAGCGTCGCGCCGAAGATGATCGGAATGGCGAGAAAGAACGAGAACTCGGTCGCCACGCGCCGTTCCAGCCCGAACAGCATCCCGCCGATGATCGTCGCGCCCGAGCGCGAGGTGCCGGGAATCAGCGCGAGACACTGCGCGAGGCCGACCTTCAACGCATCCGATGGCGTGAGATCATCCACCGACAACACACGCGGCGCGGCATTGCGATCACGCTGGCGCGCCTCCGCCCACAAAATGATGATGCCGCCGACGATCAGCGCCACCGACACCGGCACCGGCGAGAACAACACCGCCTTGATGTGCTTCTCCAGCAGCAGCCCGAGCACGACAGCCGGAATCGTCGCGATGATCACGTTGATGGTGAAGCGCCGCGCATCGGGCCGCGTCGGCAGCCCGGTCACCACCGACGCAATCTTCGCGCGATATTCCCAGCAGATCGCGAGAATCGCGCCGAACTGGATGACGACATCGAAGGTTTTGGATTGCGCGTCGGTGAAGTTGAGCAGACTCCCCGCCACAATCAGATGCCCCGTGCTGGAAACCGGCAAGAACTCGGTCAAGCCTTCCACGACGCCCAAAATGAGCGCCTTCACCATCAAGATCCAGTCCATCCGTCCGCCCTTTTTTGCGTTTTAACGTGGTCAGGGCATATCGCGTCGAGGTTTCAAGTACCTTTTTCGACGATCTGAACGCGTATGCCGTTTGTAAGGACTGTGATTGTACCGGGTTCGTAAGAAACTCCGGCGAACTGCAGCTCTTCGGGCTTGAATGTGTGGATCGGATAGCGGTCGAGCAATTGCGCGGCGAGCTGCGCGCCGACATTGGCGATCTGCTGGTTATAGGGCGCGGCGTCACCCGAGAACTGGGCGTTGTCGACGGTCGGCGAGACGAGGATCACCGAGCGGCTCTGCGCGTCGTAACCGAGTTGCGTGGAGAGCGTGAAAGCGCCGCTCACCGGATTCGGCATGAAGGGCGTGGCGAGACGCGCATCGACATGGACGGTGACGCGATTGCGATCGGGCGACATGCCGACGACTGGATTGCTCAAGACCACATCGAAGATTTGCGAGGCCGTGCGCTGGATCGGGAACTTGCGCGCGACCGCGTCCTGAACCTGCGATTGTGAAAACGTGTAGTGGTCCGGAATGAAGGGGAAGATTGAGGCGGCGTAACTCGTTGAAGCAATGCCGAACACGGACAGCGACAGCGCGTTGAGCAAAAACCGGCGCCGTGCGGGCGCGGTGCGATGGGTCATGCGAAATTCTCCGGAAAGACGATGATGCGCGTCATCAGCCGCGCAGTGTGCCGATTGGACCTGTTGGACCTGTTGGACCTGTAAAGGTCAATCCGGTTGCGTCTCCACCTCAAGCCTTCCGATCCACGCCAACGCGAACTCCCGCGTCGTCCCGCACATCTCCTCCGAAAACTGCAGACCGCTGCAACACTTCGGTCTGCGCGGATCGTTAAAAATCTTGCAGCGAAGATCATCGTCAAGCTGAATGCAGCGTTCGCCCGCGCGCTTGCCGTTCGGCATGCCGGGAATCGGACTAGAAATTGAAGGCGCGATGCAACACGCCGCGCATCCTTCGCGACAGGCATGAGGCAACGATGTTTCAGCGGACATGATCGACGTAACCGGAAGATAGACGCATATTGTCCCACGTCAGCGCTGCGGCGATATCACGCAAGTTCGGCGCATCTACGGCGCTTACACTCGATGAAACGCCCAGGCTCGCCATGAATCACGAACAAACCCTCTTCCGCCCGGATCTGCTCGAACGCTACAACGCCAACGGCCCGCGCTACACGTCATATCCGACCGCCGTCCAGTTCACCGATTCATTCGATCCCGCGCATTACCACCGCGCCGCCAACGAAGGCGATCCGCGCGCCGATCTCTCGCTTTACTTCCACATTCCGTTCTGCGATACGGTTTGCTTCTACTGCGGCTGCAACAAGATCGCGACAAAAAATCGCGCGCACGCGCGCCCGTATCTCGATCGCATGAAGCGCGAACTGGCGATGCAAGCCGCCCTCTTCGATACCTCGCGCCCCGTCACGCAATTGCACTGGGGCGGCGGCACGCCGACGTTTCTATCGCACGCCGAAATGCGCGAACTGATGGCCGCGACCGCCGAACATTTCACGCTCGTGCCCGACGATCGCGCCGAATATTCGATCGAAGTCGATCCGCGCGAGGCATCGGCGGAAACGATTGGCTTGCTGCGCGAACTCGGCTTCAATCGCCTGAGTCTGGGCGTGCAGGATTTCGATGAACGCGTGCAGCGCGCCATCAATCGCATTCAGCCGCGCGCCATGACCGAAACCGTGATGCAGGCGGCGCGCGCGCACGGCTTCAAGTCGATCAGTGTCGATCTGATTTACGGTTTGCCGCATCAGAGCGTCGAGAGCTTCACGCAGACGCTCGATGCGATTATCGAGATGAAGCCGGATCGCGTATCGGTGTTCGGCTATGCGCACATGCCTGCGCTATTCAAGATGCAGCGCCAGATCGATGAAACCACGCTGCCCTCGCCGGCAGTGCGCCTCGCAATTCTCGAACGCGTGATCGCGCGCATGAGCGAGGCGGGCTATGTGTATATCGGCATGGACCACTTCGCGTTGCCTGACGATGAACTCGCGCTCGCGTTGAAAGCGGGCACGCTTCAGCGCAATTTCCAGGGCTACAGTACGCATGCGGATTGCGATCTGATCGGCATAGGCGCATCGTCGATCGGCAAAGTGGGCGATGTCTACGCGCAGAATGCGCGCGGCCTCGACGATTACACCGACGCCATCGATCGCGGCCAACTTGCCATCACGCGCGGCGTGCGGCTCTCGGCGGACGATCTTCTGCGCCGCGACGTCATCATGCGCGTCATGTGCGGCGGTTCGCTGATCTTTGCCGATATCGAACGCGCCCACGGCATCGACTTTCCTTCGACTTTCGCCGATGAACTCGCGCGTCTCGCGCCAATGGCCGATGACGGTCTCATCACGCTATCGGAAGAAGGCATCAGCGTGCTGCCCGCCGGCCGCATGCTGGTGCGCAATGTCGCGTCCATCTTCGATCGCTATCTCGGTCAATCCACGCTTCAACGTTTCTCGAAGACCATCTGAACGCGCATTGGCATAAGCCTCGAGCGCAGTAGAGTATTTATGACTGCGCTGGCTTAGAATGGCAGGCACTTGAACGCCGCACGGCGCTCGTCCGCTCACATCGGTGCGCTAGTGGTTCTGCGCATCGAGCCGCAGTTTCGTATTGCGTGCAACTGCATCGTCGTATCGCGCAATCCGCAACGCTTCGCGCAACTCAGACCATGCCAACCACATCGCCGCAGTTCGCTCCAATAGCCCAACTCGCCGCCGATCTCAAAAGCGGCCGCACGACCAGCCGTCAACTCGTCGAAACCGCGCTCGAACGTATTGCGGATCCCGCGGGTCAGGGCAAAACCGTTTTCCTTCATGTCGATGCCGACCACGCCCGCGCCGCCGCCGACGCGCACGACGCGCTGCGCCGCGCCGGCACGGTGCTGTCGCCGCTGGCGGGCATTCCCGTTTCCATCAAAGACCTGTTCGATATCGAAGGCCAGGTCACGCGCGCCGGTTCCAAGGTGCTGAACCACGCGCCGCCCGCCAAATCCGATGCCGTTTCCGTCGCGCGTTTGCGTCGCGCGGGCGCGGTGTTCGTCGGGCGCACCAATATGAGCGAGTTCGCGTATTCGGGGCTTGGGCTGAATCCGCACTACGGCACGCCGCATTCGCCGTGGCACGCCGACATTCCCGGCGATGCGCGTATCGCGGGCGGATCGTCGTCGGGCGCGGCGGCGTCGGTGGCGGATGGCATGGCGGCCATCGCGCTCGGCACGGATACGGGCGGTTCCATCCGCATTCCGGCTGCGCTGTGCGGATTGACCGGCTTCAAGCCGACCGCGAGCCGCATTCCGACACAAGGCGGCCTGCCGTTGTCCAAATCTTTGGATTCGTTCGGGCCGATCGGCGTATCGGTCGCGTGTTGCGCGCTGGTGGATCGCATTCTCGCGGGCCGCGAGCCGGATGTGCCCGCCACGCGTCCGCTCGAAGGCGTGCGGCTCGGCGTGCTGACGCATTACGTGACGGATGGCGTCGAGCAGCCGGTCGCGCAGGCGGTCGAAGCCGCGATCAATCACCTCGCCGCAGCGGGCGCGCTGGTCGAAGATGTGCGATTCGCGCCGCTGGATCGGCTGCCGGAAATCAGCCGCTTTCCGCTGGTCGCGATCGAAGCGTATGCGTGGCATCGCAAATTGCTGGCGGAGCATGCGGATGGCTACGATCCGCGCGTACTGGCGCGTCTGACACGCGCCGAAGCCGCGAGCGCCGCCGATTACATCGAACTGTGCGAAGCCCGCGCCGCGATGATCGAGGAAGCGCGCAGCACGCTCTGGCAGCGTTTCGACGCCATTCTGTGCCCGACGGTGCCGGTGGTGCCGCCGCGCATCGCCGATCTGGAGCGTGACGACGAGCTTTTCGTGCGCACCAACGCGTTGATTTTGCGCAATCCGACCGCGTTCAATTTTCTCGATGCCTGCGCGCTGTCGCTCCCTTGTCACCCGCGCGGCGACGCGCCGGTCGGGCTGATGCTCGCAGGCGCGCCGAATTCCGACGACACGCTGCTGTCCATCGGCCGCGCGGTCGAAGCGGTTTTGGCCACCACGCGCTAGGCTTACGCCGTTTGGCTGATTTTTGGTAAAGCCTGATCGCGCTAGAATTCGCTACGTCGTCACGCAACTCAGGTGCTTCCTTCTCGAATCGTTGCGAAATAATGAACAACTCTTTAAATCACTTCACGATGCATCAGGGCGACCGCGTCCTGCGGCGCGAGCGGCGGCTCCTGACGCTGCTCGGCCTCGTCTCCCTCGGTCTGGTGGGCGGCGCGCTCTATCTTCAGTTCGCGCACGGCGAAGATCCTTGCCCGCTGTGCATCATCCAGCGCTACTTTTTCATTTTGATCGCGGTTTTCGCGTTTCTCGGCGCGGGTTTCAATAACTGGCGCGGTATCGCGCTGCTGGAAAGCATGGTGGCGCTGTCGGCGCTCGGCGGGCTGGCAACGGCCATTCGTCATGTCTATGTGCAATCGAATCCCGGCTTCAGTTGTGGTTTCGACGCCCTTCAGCCCATCGTCGATGGTCTGCCGCCCGCGCGCTGGCTGCCGCAAGTCTTCAAGGTCGCCGGCCTGTGCGAAACGCCGTATCCGCCGATCCTCGGGCTATCGCTGCCGCAATGGTCGCTGATCGCGTTCGCGGTGATCTTCGTCTTCGTCATGCTGAGTCTGCGTCTCAAACGCAAACTGCGCTCGGCCGTCCGGTAAGTTTTTCCCTTCAGTACACGCTCTTCCCGCGCGAACGCCTCATGCGTTCGCGCATCAGCGCATCCGCATAATCTTGATACGAGCCCGAGAATATTTTCGGGTTTTTGAGATGCTATGGTCGAGGCTGGATGGCGATCCACGTGCGCGCAGTCCGTTTCTCGCTTTTGGTCTATAAAGCAGACGGAACCCGCGTAACGCGCGCCTGAATCCGCAATGTCTCGGACCATCATGACAACGCAAACCATCCGCTTCTCTCGGCACTTTGTCGCGCCTGCCATGCGCGCGGCGTCATCGCCATCGTTCCCGTCTGCGCTTGTCACCCCGCTTGTTACCCGATCCGGCGATGCCGTCCCGGTAAACTAGCGTCTGCGACGACATATCCACGCAACCCACGATCAACTTTTCGGGACCAGTTCGATGCAAGTTTGGCTGAACGACCTGCAACACCTGCTCGCGCACGGCGATGCCGTCGTGCTCGTCACGGTCGCGCGTGTCGAAGGCTCCGCGCCGCGCGAGCCGGGCACGAAGATGATCGTCACGCGGGAAGACGCGCGCTACACCATCGGTGGTGGCCATCTGGAATGGAAGGCCATCGAAACCGCGCGACGCGTGCTGAAGGACGGCATGCGCGCCCCGCGCACGCGCCGGCTGGAGCGTTTCGCGCTGGGCCCGAGCCTCGGCCAATGCTGCGGCGGCGCGGTGGTGCTGGCCTTCGAACGGCTCGATGTCGGTGACCTGAACTGGGTCACGTCATTGAGCAAACGCGTGGCGCAAGGTTTATCGACGGTGCGCAGCGTGTCTTTCGCGCCGAACCCGGACGCGGTGATGCTTTCCGAGCCCGAACCCGGCGCCACCGATGCCGACTGCCTTCTGTGGGACGGCGCCGGTTTCGCCGAAAGCGGCGCGTTGCTGACCGAAACCATCGCGCCGCGCGACTTCCAGGTCGTGCTGTTCGGTGCGGGTCACGTGGGCGCGGCGCTGGTACGCGTGCTGGCCACGCTGCCCTGTCACGTCATCTGGGTCGATGAGCGCGATGCCGCGTTCCCGGATCCGCAATACGTGCCGGACAACGTGACCATCGAGCCGACCGACGCGCCCGACGAAGCCGTCGATCACGCGCCGCCGAATGCCTACTTCATCGTCATGACGCACAACCATACCGTCGATCTCGAACTGGCTGCGCGCATTCTCGCGCGTGGCGATTTCGCGTTCTTCGGCATGATTGGCTCGTTCACGAAGAAGAAGCAATTCGAGCATCGGCTGGCGGCGCGTGGCATCGATCCGGCGCGTATCGAGCGGATGGTGTGTCCGATCGGTATCGACGGAATCGTGGATAAAGCGCCCGAAGTGATCGCCGTTGCAGCAGCCGCCCAACTGCTGCAAGCGGTCGAAGCCAACGCTTCGTTGCGTACGTCGTCGCAACAGACTGCCTGACCCACAGGCAGAAACGAAAGCAACAACATCAAGCCCCAACAGAAAGACAAGCCCATGAATCCCACACTCGCCGACAAGATCGCGCACGCGCCCAAGGCGGAGTTGCACATCCATATCGAAGGGTCGCTCGAGCCGGAACTGATCTTCGAACTTGCGAAGCGCAACAACGTCAAGCTCGCGTACGACTCGATCGAAGCCCTGCGCGCCGCCTACGCGTTCACCGACCTGCAATCGTTCCTCGACATCTACTACGCGGGCGCGAGCGTGCTGCTGCACGAGCAGGACTTCTACGATATGACGATGGCCTACGTCGAGCGCGCGCTCGCGGACCACGTCACGCACACGGAAATTTTCTTCGATCCGCAAACGCATACGGAACGCGGTGTATCGATCGAAACGGTGGTCGCGGGCATCGAGCGCGCACTCGCGGATGCGGAAAAGCGCGGCCTCACCAGCAAGCTGATTCTGTGTTTCCTGCGCCATCTGTCCGAAGAAGATGCGCTCGCCACGTATGAAAGCGCGTTGCCTTTGTTCGACCAGTACAAGCATCGGCTGATCGGTGTGGGCCTGGATTCGTCGGAGCGCGGGCATCCGCCGTCGAAGTTCGAGCGCGTGTTCGCGAAGGCGCGTGAGCGTGGCCTGAAACTCGTCGCGCATGCGGGCGAGGAAGGACCGCCGTCGTATGTGTACGAAGCGCTCGATCTGCTGAAGGTGGATCGTGTCGATCACGGGGTGCGCAGTATCGAAGACGCGGCGCTGGTTGCGCGTCTGGCCGATTCGCGTATCGCGCTGACTGTGTGCCCGCTGTCGAACCTCAAGCTCTGCGTGTTCGACGATATGACCAAGCACACGCTGAAAGACCTGCTCGATCAGGGCGTCGCGGTGATGATCAATTCCGACGATCCCGCGTACTTCGGCGGCTACGTCAACGCGAATTACTTCGCCATCGTCGATGCTCTGAAGCTCGACGATCACGAGGTCTACACGTTGTTGCGCAACAGCCTCGAAGCATCGTTCGTCACCGAAGCAGAACGCGATTCGATGATCGCGCGCCTGGATCAGCACTGGAAGCAGTAAGCAATGGACACGACAGCAACCATCGAACGCGACGTCACCGCTCTCGAACGCTTCTTCGGCATTCGGGCGGCGGGCTCGCGCACCAAGACCGAAATCGTCGCGGGCATCACGACGTTCCTCACGGCGATGTACATCATCGTCGTCAATCCGGGCATTCTTTCGCAGGCGGGCGTGCCGTTTCCGGCGGCGCTCACGGCCACGGTCATCGTCAGTTTTCTGGGAAGCTGCGCGATGGGTTTATATGCGCGCAATCCGGTGCTGGTCGCGCCGGGCATGGGCATGAACGCGCTGTTCACCTTCGTGATGGTCCACGGCGGCAAGATGCCGTGGCAAACCGCGCTCGGCTGCGTGTTCTGGGCAGGCGTGATCTTTACCGTGCTCGCACTGTTCAACGCCCGCAAGCTCGTCGTCGACGCGATTCCCGCGAATCTGCGGCATGCGGTGTCGTGCGGCATCGGCTTGTTCATCAGCTTGATCGGCCTGGTGAACGCGAAGTTCGTGGTGGGCGATCCGGTGACCATCGTGCATTCGGCATCGCTGAATCCGGTGGTGATTACGTTCCTCCTCGGCCTGGCTGTCACGACCGTGCTGGTCGCGCGCAAGATCACCGGCGCGCTGATGATCGGCATCGTGTTCACGACCATCATCGCGATTCCCATCGGCCGCTTTTACGGCGATGGCACCGCGTACTGGCCCGCCGCCATCGCCACGAAAACGCTCGTCAACTGGAACGGTTTGTTCGCCGCGCCGGATTTCTCGGCGGTGATGCAGCTCGACTTTCTCGGCGCGCTGAAGGTCATCTACTGGCCGTTCATCTTCGTGATGCTGTTCACGTCGTTCTTCGACGCCCTCTCCACCTTCATGGCGATTTCCGAAGCCGGCAAGCTCTACGACAAGGACGGCAATCCGCGCAATATCCGCCAGTCGATGATGGTCGATTCCTTCTCCGCGCTGATTTCCGCGCCGCTCGGCACCAGTCCGGCGAACGCGCATATCGAATCGGCGGCGGGTATTTCGGCGGGTGGGCGCACCGGTCTCGTCGCCGTGGTCGCGGGTCTGTGCTTTCTGCCGTTCCTGTTCCTCTCGCCGCTTTTGTCGCTGGTTCCGGCGATTGCCACCGCGCCTGCGCTGGTGCTGGTCGGCGTGTTCATGATGGAAACGATCACGCAGATCGAATGGCATCGCTTCGACGAAGCCATTCCCGCCTTCCTCGCGATGATCCTGATTCCGCTGACCTACTCCATCACCGATGGCGTCGCCTACGGTTTTCTCGCCTTCGTCGTGCTGAAGGCGTTCACCGGCCGCGCGAAGGAAATCAAACCCGCGATGTGGGTCATCGCGGCATTCGCCTTGTTGCTGCTTTCGCAGTTGTAGTCCTTTAATAGAAACGGAGACGTTGCACCATGACTCAGACCGCTTACCGCGCCCAGTTGCTGACCTTTCGGGAAGATCCCGCGCATGCCGCTGACGGCGCGGTCTATGAGGCCGATGGCCTTCTGATCGTCGAGGACGGCAAAGTGGCCGCGGTAGGCGCGTATGCGTCGATCCGCGACAAACTCACGCCCGACGCGACCGTTCACACCATGCGCGACAAGCTGATCGTGCCAGGTTTTATCGACTCGCACATTCACTATCCGCAAACGGACATGATCGCGTCGCCCGCACCGGGTTTGTTGCCGTGGCTGAACACGTACACGTTTCCCACGGAACGCGGCTTCGAGAATCCGGCGGTGGCGCGCGAAACGGCGAGCTTTTTTATCGATGAACTGCTGGCGTGCGGCACGACCACGGCGCTCGTGTACTGCACCGTCCACAAGCAATCCGCCGATGCGTTCTTCACCGAAAGCGAAACGCGCAATCTGCGCATGGTGGCGGGCAAGGTGCTGATGGATCGCAACTGCCCGGAGTTTTTGCGTGACACCGCGCAATCGGGTTACGACGACAGCGCGGAGTTGATCGCCAAGTGGCACGGACGCGGCCGTCAGCAATATGCGCTGACACCGCGATTCGCGCCGACATCGACGGAAGCGCAATTGGAAGCGTGCGGCGTGCTCGCGCAGAAGCATCAGGACGTGTTTATTCAAACGCACGTCGCTGAAAACACCGACGAGATCAAATGGGTCGAAAGCCTGTTTCCGGGTCATCGCAGCTATCTCGACATTTACGATCACTACGGCTTGCTGCGTCGCCGCGCGGTGTATGGGCATTGCATCTATCTCGATGAGCAAGATCGCGCGCGCATGGCAGAAACGGGCGCGGTGGCATCGCATTGTCCGACGTCGAATCTGTTTCTCGGCAGCGGTTTGTTCGATTTCGAGAAAGCTGGCGAATCAAATATGCCGGTCGCGCTGGCGACGGACGTCGGTGGCGGCACGTCGTTCTCCATGCTTCAGACGATGAACGAAGCGCACAAGGTCGCGCGTCTGACCGGGCATCATCTGACCGCGACGCGGATGTTCTGGCTCGCGACAACCGGCGCGGCGCAGGTGCTCGAAATGGACGACAAGATCGGCACGCTGGCGGTCGGCAGCGAAGCGGATTTCGTCGTGCTCGATCCGAACGCGACGCCGCTGCTTTCGCGTCGCATGGCGCGTACGGAATCGCTGGAAGAACTGCTGTTCGCGTTCGCGCTGCTGGGAGACGATCGCGCGGTGTTCGAGACGTACGCGGCGGGCAAGCGCGTGCATTCGCGTGAAAAGCGCCGGACGGCAGCGCTGGAATTGGCGGCCTGATTTAGATCGTTGGTTTAAGGTTAAGCGAAGCGCCCTTCGAATCGAAGGGCGCTTTTTGTTTGCCCGGACACACGGCGCACAATGATTCGCTCGACGAAGCAAGCACGTTTATAGCAATCTCGTTAAAGTGCTGGCTGTCACGAAAATCGCGCCATCATGAAGCTTGTTCGTCGAATTTTCCGATTCATTCTGCCAGCCGCTTTTGCGTTGTCTGGCGCGCCTGCCCACGCGCAGCCGACTGCGATCGAGGCGCAACTCGATTGCAAATCAAGCGCGCACGATTTCATTGCACCGCTGATCGAGAGCAATCAAATCGAAGCGAAGCCGATGCGCGTCGAGCCGAATTCGGTCAATGCGTTTCGCCCGGTGAAGGGATCGGCGCTGACTGCTTACGGATTCAAGGTGTACGTGGCGCTGGGATATCAGAAGGACGATCCGATCTTCCAACTCGGCAAAGGACAGCCGATCAGCGATTCGGCTTACGGCGTAGTCGTCTGGGGCGGCGACGATGAAGTCGCGCAGAAAGTGCACGCCGCAGGCAGCGGCGCGGATGTGCACCACGTCGCGCCTTTTATTACGGCGATTTTTTGCAAGCAGTAGTTCAGCGAATCAGTTCTGCGACCGACGAAAGCAGCGTGTCCATATCGGCGGAAGTCACCGCGCCCATCGTCGAAATGCGGAACAGTTCCTTCGATAAACCTCCCTGCCCCGCATAGATCACGAAGCCTTTGGCTTTCAACGCATCGTGCAGCGTTTCATACGTGACACCCGCAGGCAATCGGTAAGCACGCAGCACCACCGACGATTCCTCCGCCGGCAACGCGCTCTCGATCCCGAGTTTCGCCAATCCGGCACGCACTTGCTCAGCCAGCGCCGCATAGCGCGCATGACGCGCACGCCAGCCGCCTTCGTCCTCGAACTCGCGCAGCGCTTCGACCAGCGCGTAATACGCGTGAACCGACGGCGTGAACGGCGTGTTGCGTGCATTCTGCAACTTCGCCAGTCGCGCGATGCCGAGGTAATACGTGCGGCTCGCGGCTCGGCTCAATGCATCGCGACGAGCGATCACGAACGCCGCGCCCGGCACGCCATGCAGACATTTATTCGCCGTCGCCGCGATCGCGGTGACGCCACCGCCATCGAAATCGATCGCTTCGGCGCCGAAGCTGCTGACCGCATCGACCAATAAGCCGATGCCGCGTTGCGCACACGCGCGCGACAACTGATCGAGCGCGTTCAGCCGCCCGGTCGTCGTTTCGTGATGGATGATCGCGACATTGGTGAACGTGCCCGCATCGAGCTTAGCGATGATCGCGTCGATATCCGGCGCCTGCATCCACTCGTACTTCGCGACTTCATGTTCGATGCCGTATTGCTGTGCAATCTGCGCGATACGGTCGCCATACACGCCGTTCTCGACGACGAGCAAACGCCCGCCTTCCGGCACGAGTCCCGCGATCATACTTTCGACGGCGGCGGTGCCCGAACCCGTCATCAGCACGGCGCTCCACTTCGCCGGATCGAGTTCATACGCCGCGATCAGACGATGCCGCGCCTCATCCTGCAAGTCGAAAAACTCTGGCTCACGATGGCACAGATCGGTTTGCAGCAGGCTCTTGCGCACGCGTTCGCTCAGCGTGACAGGACCAGGATTGAGCAGCAGCATCAGCGGCCTCCGATATGTTGTTGCAGACGCGCGCGCACGTCTTCAGGCGTGATTTTCGGACGCGGCAAATCGCTGGGCGTGCCGGTCTTGATCGACAGACGGGCGAAGCGCACGCCATCTACCGGAGAAGCTTCGAATAAACGATCGATGATGCCGATATCGTCGCCATCGAGCGCGAGCGCGTAGCCGCAAGCCGACGCCACCGACGCGAAATCGACGCCGCGCGAGACCGTCGCCTGACCGCCCGTCGATTCGTGCGCGCCGTTATCGAGCAGCAAATGGACGAGGTTGGACGGACCGTACGCGCCGAGCGTGGCGAACACGCCCATGCGCATCAGCGCCGCGCCGTCGCCGTCGAGCGCGATCACGCGCAGGTCGGGACGCGAGAGCGCGAGGCCGAGCGCCATCGGCGTGACGCAGCCCATCGAGCCGACCAGATACAACTGGTTCTCGCGATCGTCGATTGCGTACAACTCACGTCCGCAGAATCCCGTCGATGCGAGCACGACCGTCGAATCCTTCGGCGTATTGGCGATGACTTTTTGAAGCGCATCGTGACGGGAGACGCGTTCGCCACCGAATCGCTCGACTTTTGCGGACGTTGACGAAGCACGCACGCCCGACAACCCAGTCTTCTTCAACTCGTAAGGCGCGACGCTGCCCTTCTGCATCACCAGCGCATACGGACGGCCGGTGCTGTCCATATACTCCGTCGCGCGATCCAGCGCCGCACCGATCTGATCCGCTTCCGTCGGAAACAACTCCCACGGAATCTCCATCGTTTCGAGCATCTGCGGCGTGATCGGACCCATCAGCGCGTGTTGCGGCTCGTCGTGCACGCCAGGCTGGCCGCGCCATGTGACGATCAGCAATTGCGGCAGACGGAACGTCCACGTCAGCGACGTCAGCGGGCTCACCGCGTTGCCGAGCCCGGAGTTCTGCATCATCGCGATACCGCGACGCTTCACGCCGCCGAATCCGGATGCGCCCAACGCCACGCCCGCGATCAGCGCGACCGCATCGCCTTCGTTCGCCGCCGACACGTAATGCAGCGATTCATCCTGCAACACGTAGTTGATGAACGGCGTCAGAAACGAGCACGGCACGCCCGCGTACCAGTCGAAACCGCGTTCGCGCGCGGCTTCGACGAACTGTGCGGCTTCAATCACGCGCGCTCTCCAAACCTTCCGAGCCGATAGGCGTCTGACCATGCGCGAAATCGCCCGCGCGACGGAAATCGTCGAGGTCGTTCACGCCGCGCCAGTGGCCGTGCACGTACTGCACTTCGATCTTCTGACCTTGCGCGATCAAGGCGTTGAGCAACGCGGCCATATCGAGCTTGTTGAAATCGGCGCGCGATTGCAGTTCGGTGAGCGTCGAAAGCAGACGTTCACGCGCAGCGGCGCGCACGTTGATGAGACCCATCCAGCGGCCTTGCGGCGCGCGGCCATCGCTCAATGACTGGCCTGCGCCGACCACGCTTTCCAGCCACACTTTCTGGCCGAACAAAGCGCGATCATCGCCGGTCGAGCAATAGGCGAAGTCCGTCGCGGCTTCGCCCGCTTGCGGCGTCTGCGACGAATCCACCACCACGGTGAAGTCGCTGTCCGCTTCGACCAGATCGCGCAGGATATAGCTGCGGAACAGCAGATCGCCGTAGGAAATCACGGTATCGCCGCTGAGATGCTTGGCCGCGCACGCAAGCGATGCCAGTTCGCCCGTCGATTCATGCTGCTCGTTGACGACCAGCCGAATGCCGCCCTTTTCAATCGCATCCGCACGATAGCCGCCGACCACCGTAATATCGTTGATGCGTTCCTTCTTGAACGCCTCGACCAGATGGCTCAGCAGCGGCTTGCCCGCGACCGGCAGCATCACCTTCGGACGATCGGCGGTCACCGCTTCCAGACCCGCGCCACGGCTTGCCGCCAGCACGACCGCGCTGCGCTTCTCGTTGGCTGCCGTCAGATAGATGTTCTCGGCGGCCGAATATTCATCGGCATCCTGAAGACGGAAAATCTCGTTGACCGCCGCGATACGGTCTTCCACATTGACCAGCGTTTCGCTGTCGTGGATTTCCTTGGCGATGGCCTGCATCGCCGAAACCGAGCCGCGAATCAGATGGTTCGCCCAGATCACGCAACTGATGCCCGCCTGACGGAACACGTCGGTCGGCGTGCTGTAGTACTTGGTCGGCACAATCACCAGCGGACCGCGCCCCGCCCACTCGCGCGCGAACGTCAGAATCTCATCGGGCTTGGAAAGCTTCGAGTGAATCAGAATCGCGTCCGCGCCCGCCGCGCGATACGCCTCGGCGCGCTTCAGCGCTTCGTCCATGCCCCAACCGGCAATCAACGCTTCCACGCGCGCGACGATCGAAAAGTTAGGATCGCTTTGCGAATCCTTGCCCGCCTTGATCTTGCCGCAGAACTCGTCCATATCGGCGAGCGGCTGCGCTTCGCCGTTGATGAAGCTGTTGGTCTTCGGAAACTGCTTGTCTTCGATACACACGCCCGCAATACCGCGCTGCTCCAGCTTCTTCACCAGCCGACGCACATTGTTGAAGTTGCCGTAGCCGGTGTCACCATCGAGCAGAATCGGTAGATCGCTGGCGTCGGCCATGAATTCGAGGTTATCGACGACCTGCGTCCAGCTTGCTTCGTTGTTGTCGCGAACGCCGAATTGCGCGGAGATCGACAGACCCGAGCCCCAGATCGCCTTGAAGCCCGCTTCCCGCGCAATGCGCGCCGAAATGCCGTTGTGCGCTTCCATCAGGAATTCGAGGCGATTGCTTTGCAGCATCTCGCGCAGGCGCATGGTGCGCGAATAGCCGACCGGAATTTGTGTAGGTGCGTTCATCTTTTCAAAGCTCCTTTCGATGCTTCTTCAGCCTGCGAACTGACGCAGCGGCTGCAATTGCGGCAACACTTCGTCCGCGGCGCGCGTCACGTCGTTCTGGAAATCGATTTCGATCCACGGTGCGCCGGTGACATCGGCGATATCGAACTTCGCGGATTGCTCTTGCAAGAGGTCGCGCACGGCTTCTTCGTGCGGCATCTTCGCGCGGCCCGTGGCCACGTAGTCGGCGCAGATTTCGGCGAGGCGCGTGGCGGTCTGTTGATCGAAACGGAAAAAGCCGACCGATTCGCCGATGGTGTCGTACGTCAATCCCGCCGCGACCTGCTTGCGCAGTTCCACCGGCACGCCGTTCTCGATGCACAGCTTCACCGGCTCATCGCCCGCTTCGAAATCGCGGTCGATCAGCAGGCGGTTCACGCTTTCGCCCGCCACCAGCGGATCGAAAATGCGCTCGTCGTAGAGCACGTCGGCGTCCATCAGCAGCACGTCGCCGCCGCGCGTCATGGCGTCGCGCGCGGTGTGGACAGAGAGCACGCTGCCGAGCGTGAATTCATCGTTCACGACGATCTCGCACGCCGGCTTCCAGTCGATCGAGTCGAGTTCGGCGGCGATCTGTTCGCTCTTGAAGCCGGTGACGAACACGACTTCATCGACACCCGCGCCCTTCAGATAATGCAGATGGCGTTCGAGCAGCGAGGCATCGCCGAACTTCAGAAGACACTTGGGCTTTTGCTGGCCTTCGGGTTGCACGAGGCGCAAACCCATCCCGGCCGCAAGAATAATTGCGCGCATGTTTTGGTTCCCTTCGAGGAAATCAGTCGATATCCGGCACGCGCGCGAGACGGCGGCGCTGCCAGCCTTTTTCAACGAAATGCAGGTAGACGATGCCCGGCACGCCGAGCAACAACTCACGCGCGCGTTTGACGAGCGACAGCGCGAGCGCCGTTTCCGGCGGCAAACCGACCAGACGCGCCAGCAGCAGATAACCGCCTTCCTGCACGCCGAGCGAACCCGGAATGGCGAAGGCCGCGCCGCGAATGGCCTGGCCGAGACTTTCGAGCAAAAGCGCTTCGGTCCAGCCGACCGGATGGCCGAGCAGATCGAGCGCGAGCCACACTTCGCCCGTACCGATGATCCAGCCGAGCAGGCTCAGGCCGAAGCTCGCCGCAACCCTGCCGCGTTCACGATAGAGATCGTGGACGGCGGTATCGACGGCTTCGGCGCGGGTGACCAATGACGACCAATCACGCTTCTTGGAAAACCGCGCCGCGATACCCGATGCAAAGCGCATCGCGCGACCGAACAGGCCGCGCCGCTGCGCCAGATAGAAGCCGAAGATCATCACGCCGATCACGCCGACGACGCCCAGCACCGCGAACGACACGCTCGACGATGATCCGCCCGTCGCGTAGCCCGTCAGCAGCACCACGCCGATCAGCGCGAACAGCAATTGCGCGACGGTTTGCATCGTCGTGCTGATGGTGATGATGGCGGCGGCATCACGCGCACGCATGCCGCGTTGCGCGAGGTAGCGGACCATCAACATGGGACCGCCGATCTGACCGGCGGGCAACAGACTGTTCGCGGATTCGCCGGCCCAGCGCGCGAGCAAGGCGTCGCGCAGGGTGACGTCGCGTTCCTTGCGGCCGAAGAGAATGCTGATCGCGCCGGCATCGATAATCAGCGGCACCAGATGAAACACCGCGACCGCGACGAGTCCCCAGCCCGCAACCGCGAGCGTCGCGGCCACCGAGCCGAAACCTTGCCAGCCGAGCAGCGCGACAAACAACACCACGCCGACCGACAACAGAAAGGTGCCCGCGCGACTCATGCCGGTCCGTTCTTGCCGCCCTTGCGGCGAAAGACCTGCCCGAAGCCGAAATACGCGATCGAATCCTTCATGTTCGAAATGAAGCGCTTGAACGGCTTCATATTCGGATTGGTCAAGTACTCGAAAGTCAGCGACACGCGCATCTCGTTCTCGCCGAGCGGCGAGACGCGATGCCGCAGCTTGTCGCCATCGAACAGAACGAACGCGCCCGGCGGATATTGCACCGAACCCGGCTGATCCGGAATCTCGGGCGTGCGCGTGTGGAGTTCGTAGTCGAGCCTGCACGACGAGTTGTCGATCACGCCGAGCAGCAGCGTGTAGCGGCGGCCGTCGTAGTACGAAGTATCGTAATGCCAGCCGATGTGATCGCCCGGACGCGTGTAGAAGTACAACGCGTAGGCGTGCGGATCGTCGGCGGGCGAGACTTGCAGCGTGTCGCCCGTGACCGTTTCCAGAAACTTGATCAGCGCTTCCGACCGATACAGATCCGCGATGAACGGCGCCATCTTGTCCAGCGTATGGCGGCTGACGCTGCCGCCCGCTTTGTGCCCCGGCAGATAGTTGCGATTCACGGCGGGCGTGACATCGTTCACGGCGGCGACCAGACGTTCCGTAAAGTCACGCGGCAGGAAGTCTTCGATATACAGAAACGAACCCTGATTCTGATACTCGCTGCGCAAACCCGGCGTCTTGAACGACGCCAGCCGCGCCGACAAGGTCGAATCGATTTCGCGCGCCGACGGACGTTCGGTGCGCGCTTTCTGCCTGACCGGATTCAAGGGAATTGCCGTATCGCTCATCTCACCGCCTGAAAGTCTTTGCCGTCCTTCGCACCCGATGCCCGAGCACGTTCTTGCATTCGCCGGCTCACGCGCTGATAGTCCACGATCACATACGCCGCAAACAACGGCGCGCCGATGGCCGCAGCGAACAGGAACGGCGTCATGCCATTGAGCACGGTCACGAGCGGCAACAGATACAACACGTCTTCGGTTTCAAAACCGCCCACGGAAGCCTGCTTCGTTCCCGACTTGCCGACCATCGACTCGATACGCATGCGCAGGAAAAAGATCAGCGCCACCGCCACGCCCGCGATGCCGCCGAGCCATTGCGCAGACACGAACAGCGCCGGATGATGCACGCCCACATAAAAACCGATGCCCAGAAACAGCAAAACGGTCACGAGCGCATCGCAGGCAAGATCGTATAAATGGCCGATCTTGCTCGACTGACCACTGATGCGCGCGAGTTCGCCATCAGTGTGATCGACGAAATTGGACAGCGCGATTAGCAGCGCGCCGAGCGAGCACAACCAGAACTGACCGAGCGACAAATAGTACGCGCCCGCCAGCCCGATCGCTAAACGCAGCGTAGTTAAATGATTCGGCGTAATGGGCGTCCCGAGCAGCGGTGTAACAAGGCGTCGGGCGAGCCGTGCGTCCCACGTAGTGGGCTCTGGAACGGCTTTAGGAAGGGGCGGACACGATTTTGTCATGACCGCGAATATAGCTCGATTCCGCAGACCCTGCATATATTGCGGATCGCCCTAAGAGACGATGAATTCCGCTTCAAACAAGCCTCAGCGCGCTTTTTGAAACATTGGTGAAGCGCGTTTGAAACGTCACATGACGAAGGGCATCAGCAATATTTGCCGATGCCTTCGCCATGACGTTTCTGCCCTCATTCGGCCTTGGCCGGAACCGGCGCGGACGATGCCGCTGTCTCGTTGCTGATACCGCCATTTTTATCGACGGGAATGGTGACGGTGCGCACCGTGCCGTTGCCGAGCGGGAAGTCGGCGAGCGCGCTGCGGGCGAGATAAGGCATCGCGCCGTAAAGCGAGGCGTCGTCGGTGGAGTTGACCGCGGTGACTTTGTAGACTTCGCGGCCCGTCGAACGGTCGGTCATGCGAATCTGCAACGCGTGGATATAGACCGGAAAGCTTTGATCGACGTAACCGGTCGGTCCCCACGGGCCGTAGCCGAAGCCGCCCCACGGTCCCCAGAATGGACGGCCGTACGGACCGTACATCGGCCACGGATCGTAATAGACCGGCTGACGCACCGTCATCAGATCGCCGCGCACGGAATACGCGAGCGAGACCTGATAACGCGCGCTCGCGTCCGGCACCTGTTTGAAGTTGTACTTCGACAGTTCCATTGCGACGAGCGTCTCGTACGTTGTCTGCTCGATGCTGTTGGACTGATCGCCATTGCGCTGGAAGGCGTAAGTGCGCGTGGCATCGCTGGCGGTGCCGTTCCAGTTGGAGAACGCGGTGACCTGTGTCTGCACGTAGGTCGTGCAGCCCGCGAGCCACAACACGCAGAGCGCCATCGCGGCACGCGCGAGCCCACGCCAGTTGCTACCGATCGAAAACTTCATGGTCTGCCTCACTTCTTCAAGCACCCTGCCCGGTTATGAATAGCGCCGCCGCGAACACGCGCGCCGACGTTCGATTATTGTGGGTTTGTCAGGCTTTGCGCCGCCCGATTCACGATCTCCGGGCGGCTTGTACAATGATTCGACCAGCGTTGCGCGCTTTCGTGCGATCCACAAGCATCGCGCGGCCGGACCGCTCAATCCAACATCATGATCTTGCCATGACCAACAACACTGCATCCGTTGTGATCCGCCGCGAGGACTACACGCCGCCCGCGTTTCTGATCGAATCCGTCGCGCTGGAGTTCGATCTCGTGCCGTCGCGCACGGTCGTGAAGAACACCATGCGCCTCTCGCGCAATCCGGCAGGCTCCGGCGAGCGCCTGGAATTGCTGGGCGAACAACTTGAGTTCGTCGGCACGTCGATCGATGGCGTGGCCTGTACGGACGTCCATGTGAGCGATAACGGACTGTCCATCGGGAATATTCCGGCGGGCGCGTTCGAACTGGTGATCGAAAGCGTCTGCAATCCGGCAGCGAACACGTCGCTTTCGGGACTGTATGTATCGAGTGGCAATTTCTTTACGCAGTGCGAGGCGGAAGGCTTTCGCCGCATCACGTATTTCCTCGATCGCCCGGATGTGATGTCCACGTATGTGGTTACGCTGCGTGCGGATAAGGACGCGTATCCGGTATTGCTGTCGAACGGCAATCTGATCGACGAAGGCGATTTGCCGGATGGCCGTCACTTCGCCAAGTGGGAAGACCCGTTCAAGAAGCCGAGCTATCTGTTCGCGCTGGTCGCGGGCAAGCTCGTGCGGATCGAGGAAACCATCAAGTCCGGTTCCGGCAAGGACAAGCTGCTGCAAGTCTGGGTCGAACCGCACGATCTCGACAAGACACAACACGCGATGGACTCGCTCATCAACTCCATTCGCTGGGACGAAAAGCGCTTCGGGCTGGAACTGGATCTGGACCGCTTCATGATCGTCGCGGTGAGCGACTTCAACATGGGCGCGATGGAGAACAAGGGCCTCAATATCTTCAATACGAAGTACGTGCTGGCCAATCCGGAAACGGCGACCGACATCGACTTTTCGAATATCGAAGCGGTGGTCGGCCACGAGTATTTCCATAACTGGACCGGCAATCGCGTGACTTGCCGCGACTGGTTCCAGTTGAGCCTGAAAGAAGGCCTGACCGTGTTCCGCGATCAGGAATTTTCCGCCGATATGGCCGCAGGCGATGTCGAAAGCGCCGCGAGCGCCGCCGCGCGCGCAACCAAGCGGATCGAAGACGTGCGCGTGCTGCGTCAGATGCAGTTCGCCGAAGACGCGGGTCCGATGGCGCATCCGGTGCGCCCGGAAAGCTACGTCGAAATCAACAACTTCTACACGATGACCGTCTACGAGAAAGGCTCGGAAGTCGTGCGGATGTATCAGACGCTGTTCGGCCGCGACGGCTTCCGGCGCGGCATGGACCTGTACTTCAAGCGCCACGACGGCCAGGCCGTGACCTGCGACGACTTCCGCGCCGCCATGGCCGATGCCAACGATCGCGATCTCGCGCAATTCGAGCGCTGGTATAGCCAGGCGGGCACGCCGCGCGTATCGGTGCGCGCAAAATACGATGCGGCATCGAAGCGCTACACGCTGACGCTCGCACAAGGCTACGGCGACGCCTCGGAAGCCGCGCGCGAAACGCAGAAAGGACCGCTGCTGATTCCGTTCGCGGTCGGTCTGATCGGCGCGAACGGCGCGGATTTGCCGTTGCAACTGGAAGGCGAGAAAGAGCCGAACGGCACCACGCGCGTGCTCGAATTCACCGAGCAGGAACAGTCGTTCACTTTCGTCGATGTGAACGAAGCGCCGTTGCCGTCGCTGTTGCGCAATTTCTCGGCGCCGGTGATCGTCGAATTCGACTATACGAACGAACAACTCGCGTTCCTGCTCGCGCATGACAGCGATCCGTTCAATCGCTGGGAAGCGGGACAGCGTCTGGCCACGCGCGAGTTGCTCGCGCTCGCGGGCCGCGCCGCCAAGGGCGAAACACTGACGCTCGACGATGACATCATCGCCGCCTTCTCCCGCGTGCTCGACGACGCCACGCTCACACCCGCCTTCCGCGAACTCGCGTTGATGCTGCCATCGGAAAGCTATCTGGCCGAGCAGATGTCGGTGTCCGATCCCGCCGCCGTGCACGCCGCACGCGTCTTTATGAGCCGCCAGCTCGCGTCGAAGCTGCGCGACAAGTGGCTCGCGCTGTACGAAGCGAATCGCACGCCGGGCGAATATCGCCCGACCGCCGACGATGCAGGCAAGCGCGGCCTGAAGAACCTCGCCCTTTCCTACCTGAGCCAGACCGACGATCCGCGCGATGCCGTCAAGCTCGCGCAGGCGCAATACGATGCCGCCAACAATATGACCGATCGTTCGGCGGCGCTTGCCTCGTTGTTGCTCGCGAGCGCGACGAAGGGCGCGGATGCCACCGTCGCCGATGCCGCGCTCGACGACTTCTATCGCCGGTTCGAGAAGGAGGCGCTGGTGATCGACAAGTGGTTCTCGCTGCAAGCGACGCAGCGCGGCGGTCCGGACAAGAAGGTAATCGACAGCGTGCGCAAGCTGATGCAGCATCAGGCGTTCACGCTGAAAAATCCGAATCGCGCGCGCTCGCTGATTTTCAGCTTCTGCAGTGGCAATCCCGCTCAGTTCCACGCCGCCGATGGTTCCGGCTACGCGTTCTGGGCCGAACAGGTGATCGCACTCGATGCGCTGAATCCGCAAGTCGCGGCGCGTCTGGCGCGTGGCCTCGAATTGTGGCGTCGATTCACGCCGCAGCTTCGCGAAAAGATGCACGCGGCACTGAGCGAAGTCGCATCGAAGGCAAAGTCGCGTGATGTGCGGGAGGTCGTGGAAAAAGCGCTGGCTGCCTAAGCGTTGATTCGGCACGATTTTCGGCCGCCGCACTTAGCTAGTGCGGCGGCCGTTCTCACTTATGGCGGACGCTGTCACATGGAGGCGTCAGGTCCAGCGGTTAGAATCGTGAATATTCGTCTAACGCTCACGGAGCCTCGCATGTCCTCCATCTCAAGCCGCACTACGCTCACCAAGTATCTGATCGAGCAGCAGCGCGAACACCAGAACCTGCCGGCCGATCTGCGCCTTCTGATCGAAGTTGTCGCGCGCGCGTGCAAGCAGATCAGCTACCACGTCAGCAAGGGCGCGTTGGGCGAAGCACTCGGCAGCGCGGGCAGCGAAAACGTACAAGGCGAAGTGCAGAAGAAGCTCGACGTGCTGTCGAACGAAATTCTGCTCGAAGCCAACGAATGGGGCGGCAACCTGGCCGCGATGGCATCGGAAGAAATGGAAAAGATTTTCCCGATTCCGAATCGCTATCCGAAGGGCAATTACCTGCTGACCTTCGATCCGCTCGATGGCTCGTCGAATATCGACGTGAATGTGTCGATCGGCACGATCTTTTCGGTGCTGCGCTGCCCGGACGGCGCGGAGCGGAGCGAACAGGCGTTTATGCAGCCCGGCTCGCAGCAGGTCGCGGCGGGCTACGCCGTGTACGGTCCGCAGACCGTGCTGGTGCTGACCACCGGCAACGGCGTGAACTGCTTCACGCTCGACCGCGAACTCGGCTCGTGGGTGCTGACCCAGCGCGATATGACGATTCCCGTCGAAACGCGCGAGTACGCGATCAATGCATCGAACAGCCGTCACTGGTATGAGCCGGTGCAACGCTATGTCGGCGAACTGACCGACGGCAAGGACGGCGCGCGTAAGGAAGACTTCAATATGCGCTGGATCGCGTCGATGGTCGCGGATGTGCATCGGATTCTCAGCCGCGGCGGCATTTTCATGTACCCCGCCGATAAGCGCGATCCGTCCAAGCCCGGCAAACTGCGCCTGATGTACGAAGCAAACCCGATGGCGTTTATCGTCGAACAGGCGGGCGGCGCGGCAACCAACGGCGAGCAACGCATTCTCGATATCCAGCCGACGAGCCTTCATCAACGCGTGCCCGTGTTCCTTGGTTCGAAAAATGAGGTGGATCGTGTGACTCGTTACCACCTTGAGAAGAAAATTTGATTCAGGGGCTTGCGGAATCGAGAAAGCTGTCGCTATAATCTCATTTCTCTGATGCCGGAATAGCTCAGACGGTAGAGCAGCGCATTCGTAATGCGAAGGTCGGGGGTTCGATTCCTCTTTCCGGCACCAAACAAGATTCAACCGCATCAAAGCAAAAAGCCCAGTCCTCGTGACTGGGCTTTTTGCTTTGCGCAATGACATTTGCAAGATCGATTGCCAGGCAAACGAGCATTTGCCCACGCGCAACTGTGATGCGCGAATCGCTTTGCCTTGCGTGTCTCTTTTAAATCACGGTCAGTGATTTCACCTTTCCCCGTCGTGCTTAATCGATTGACGCCATATGTGCGCTTTCGTACAACAACGAACCATTTTCCGCTCTGCACCATCAAGCGTCAACGCGTGTTTCCCGGTATCGTTATATCCATAGAGGAAAGGCTACATTATTAGTGCGCGATGAGGCCATTGTCGCCGACCCGCGCCCCGCATGGCTTCCGGCTTCACGAGCTTTGCACCCGGAAATAAGTAGCTTTTGCGGCGGATTCAATCGAGATCGGTCACAAGTTACCGTTTGGATCACGAACGATCATGCGGTGTAAGTGCCAACTCAAGTTAGCGCCTCAAAATCCGATAAATCGAATTAACTGAAGACGCATTACTGATTTACAGCCGGATGTGGCAGCGCAAAAGCGGCATCGGCTATTTGCAGGCGGTATCTGTTGTTGTTATCGAGGAGAGAAATGATGGACGCGAAACCGACGAAAATCCCGACGCCCGACACGGTGCAATGCCCCGATGCGGACCCGACGGCGGTCGAGTTTCTGGCGACCGAGTTGCCCGAGCACGTGCGCGCGTTCTTTGACGAACAGCGCAAAGCGGCAACGTCCAAATAAGGCGGACGCGCTGAACATTCCCGCCGCCGTCGTGATGACGACGCCCGGTGCGTATGGGCCGATTTTTGGCTCGCGTATGGCTCACGCCAGGGAAACACACGCCCTTCTTTCCTGACCTCTTTCGAGCGGCCTTTCGATGCCGCTCGTCTCTCGTTTCCGCTTTCCTCCTCTCTTCCGATGCGCCTCCTCTCTCGCACCATCGTCGCCTGCGCCGCGTTGTTTTGCACTGTCACCACTCCCGCCCACGCCGATGGCGACGACACCGCGTTCACCAATCTCATCGCGCTGGTTTCGCAGCGGCTCGCGCTGGCCGAACCGGTCGCGCGCTACAAATGGGCGCGTCACGAAGCCATCACCGATGAACCGCGTGAAGCTGCGCTGCTGAAAAGCGTCGATCAGAAAGCGCGTGCGGCCGACCTGGATCCCGAGTTCGCGCATCAGTTTTTCCGCGATCAGATCGACGCCAGCAAGGATGTGCAGAACGCATTGTTCGCAAACTGGCGCGCGGTGAAGGCCGCGCCCGAAGGCTCGCCGCCCGATCTCGCCACGGAACTGCGGCCGAAGCTCGATCGATTGACGCAGTCGCTGCTCGGCGCGCTCGCGCGTATCGAACCGATTCGTCACGCCGACGATTGTCCGCTGCGCCTCGCCGATAGCGTCGCGCGATGGAAACATCTCACGCGCTACGATTCATCGATGAATGCGCCGCTCACGCGCGCGCTGTCGCATGTGTGCGCGGCGGGCGGTGTCGGCGCGGTGGGTTAAAGCGCGCTGGCGGGAACGTCGGTTGGAAGGGAAAGCGGCTTGACGATCAGACCGCGCGCGAGCCGGTCGCTGAGAATGCGATGAATGGCGGCTTCGAACGATCGCGTATCGGCTTGAGCGATCAGCGCGCGCGCTTCATGAAGCGACGGCGCGGTGCCAAGATAACGCCATCGATCGACGACATGACAGGCGTGCGTGCCGGTTGACGCATCACGCTCTTCGATCACGATCGCGCCGGCATACGGCCACGGCGCGCCACCCGAATCGCCCGCGCGCTGCTTGTGAACGCGATTGTGCGCAGGCTTCAGATCCGCGACGAACTGCGCTTCGGCGAGCAACGCACCGATTTCGCCGCCCGTCGCCCTCCATTCGACACGCCTCACCAGCGCCGCCAGCCGCACATCCTTCGATGACCGACGCGGCCCGGTCAGATGCGAGCGCACGCGCTGACGCATCCGCACGCTTTTGCCGACGTAGAGCGGCGCATCGTTATCGCCGTAGAAGATGTAGACGCCGCAGCCTGCATCGATATTTTCGATCGTGTCTTCGTCGATATGCGCGGCAAGCTGAAACCGGCGCGTGACGCGTTCCACATGCGCACGCAGCACGTCCGGCGCGTGCGCCCGATGCAGATGCCGCCAGAATTGCCAAAGCAGATCGGCATCGGCGAGCGCGCGGTGGCGGGCGGTCGGCACGAGCGCATGACGGACGACGAGCGCATCGAGTCCGTGGCGGCTTTCGGCGGGATACACCGCGCGCGACAGTTGCACGGTGCACAGCACGTCCGGCGCGAATCGCATGCCGATGCGCTTGAACTCGCTCTTCAGAAAACTATGGTCGAAGTGCGCGTTATGCGCGACGAACAGCCGGCCGTTCATGCGTTCGAGCAGGTCCGCAGCAAGTTGCTCGAAGCTCGGTGCATCCGACACCATTTCGTTCGTGATGCCGGTCAACTGTTGGATAAACGCGGGAATCGGCTTGCCGGGATTGACGAGCGAAGTCCACTGCGACACACCCGTCGGTCCGACTTCGACAATGCCGATTTCAGTGATTCGGTCGATACCGAAGGTCCCGCCCGTCGTTTCGAGATCGACGAAAACGAGCGGTTCGGAGGGAAGCGGAAAGTCGTGCGTGGGCAGATTGGCTTGCATGGCGGCGGCGAATTACGGTGATCTGATCGCCGTGAAACCGGAAAGCGTCATTCTAGCGTACAGGGACGCGGCGGCTTATAAACGACCGCGCGAGCGTTCGGCATAATTTTCCAGGCAATTATGCCGATTTGTCTTTGCTTAGTGTTTTCACTTATTTTGCGCAAATTCGTAGGTGTCAGTATTCGTCGCAGTTTTAAATAGCCTCAGAAGCCGAAGTTCCTGCAATGGCGGAAAACCCTTAAGCCAATCACCGTATTCCGGCGTTTTTCCGTGACAGTCATGCGCCGCTCACTGGGCGGCCGCCAGCGCGCCAGCACACGGGCTTGCGCAGGCTTTTGCGAATACTTCCGCATTAACTTTTCGGCAAACCAAATCAGCGTCTTTCTGTGGGACTAAATGCGAAGGCGATTAATCAGGCGTCGCCGCAATTAATGGATCCTTGGCAAGCAAATCAAATAGCTGAACTAGAACAATTACCGAAAAGCAAAAATTACATGACTAGTAACAAGACGATTCAAAACGTAAGTGTTAACTCGCCTTGTCGAATTGAAACGCTGTCAGCAATATAGAGGTGAATTAGCAATGAAATGTAAAAAGGAGGTCAGACATGATGACCCAATTCAAACGCATCGCTCAATGGATGAAATCGATCGCAGCACCCGCGATCACGCCTGAAACCGAAGTCGCATCGTCACTGGAATTTGATCCGTCGTGGCACGGCGATCACTGGCAGAACCTGCTCTCATCGCCGATGGACGCCCGCCGCTACGTCATGGAGGACTGGGCGATCCCGCTCGAAACCGATGTTGTCACGCCCGAGGCCGAGCCAGAACCCGCGGCTTAAGCGCGAAAAATCAGGCAAAAAAAAGCGCGACTCGAAAGTCGCGCTGACAAAGTTTGGAGATCTTTTTCCGTCAACGAAAAAGTCTGCTTCGGAAAGCAGAGCCCTCAGTATAGCGATGCACTTCGCAATAATTACGCGCACTATTAGCAATCGTCTCTTTCTGATTTCTCAACAATCCGAAAATCGGATTCTTCCTGTTGCTTATACGTGACAATTCATGTCGCGCAATCGCAACGTCAATTGGTTGACACCTGCGGGCTTACGACTTTATTCGGCCATAACGCCTTGTATCAAAAGGAAAATAAGCGAATTTCCGATCATTGCTGAATCAAGAATGATTTATTGCGGATTTCGGAACGCCACACCTTGTAACTGCGTCTTTACACTTCGTCTGGTCCGGAAACAAATGTGTCGCATCCCCTGACACATTGCTCCTGCGAACGCGCCTCTCGCAGCGCACGCAGCGAGGTTTCCTCAAAGCTGGGTTCCCAAGGCCCACACTGCTCTCGGAGTTACAAAGATGAAAAAGACTCTCATGGTCGCCGCCCTGACGGGCGTTTTCGCTACCGCAGCCCACGCACAAAGCAGCGTCACGCTGTACGGCCTGATCGATGCAGGTATCACCTACACGAACAACCAGAACGGTCACAGCAACTGGAAAGAAACCAGCGGCTCGGTGAACGGCAGCCGTTGGGGCCTGCGCGGCGCTGAAGACCTCGGTGGCGGTCTGAAGGCCATCTTCACGTTGGAAAACGGCTTCAACATCAACAACGGCACGCTGGGTCAAGGCGGTCGTGAGTTCGGCCGTCAAGCATTCGTTGGTCTGTCGAGCGATCAGTTCGGCGCGGTCACGCTCGGTCGTCAATATGACTCCGTGGTCGATTACCTCGGGCCGCTGGCTCTGACGGGCACGCAATACGGCGGCACGCAGTTCGCCCACCCGTTCGATAACGACAACCTCGACAACACCTTCCGCGTCAACAACTCGATCAAGTACACGAGCGCGAACTACGCCGGCTTCAAGCTGGGCGCGCAATATGGCTTCTCGAACGCGGCTGGCGGTTTCAGCAACAACCGCGAATACAGCGTCGGCGCATCGTATAACTACGGTCCGTTGAACGTCGCTGCGGCTTACCTGCAACTGAACAACGGCAACAACCCGCTGCAAGCGAATGGCGCAGTGGCTGGTGACGCACCGTTCATCGCAGGCCGTCAGCGCATCTTCGGTGGTGGCATCAGCTATGCATTCGGCCCGGCAACGGTCGGCTTCGTGTTCACGCAAACCATGCTCGACGACGCTTCGGCAATCGCGCCGAACGGCACGCAAAACGGCACGACGCAAACTCTGAGCGATGGCCACGTCCGCTTCACGAACTACGAAGTGAACGGCCGCTACAACCTGACGCCGGCTCTGTCGCTGGCTGCAAACTACACGTACACGAACAGCCGTATCGACGGCGTGTCGCCGAAGTGGCACCAGGTCGATCTGCAAACGGCCTACGCGCTGTCGAAGCGTACGGACGTGTATCTGCAAGGCGAATATCAGCACGTGATCGGCCTCGACGGCGCACCGCTGGGCGCGACGATCAACGGCGTGGGCATGTCCTCGTCGTCGAATGTCGTGTCGGCAACGGTTGGCGTTCGTCACCGCTTCTAAGCTTCACGGCAGTATCGCAGTTGAAAAAGCCGCTCCTCGGAGCGGCTTTTTTTCGTGCTGACCGACCTTATCGATCACCTCATCGATCACCCTATCGATCAGCTCGGATATCGCACGTCGAGAATGTCGATCTGCTGGACGCCGACGGGCGTATGCAGCGACACCGTATCGCCGATCTTCGCCTTCAGCAGCGCGCGCGCGACCGGCGAGATCCAGCTCACGAAACCGCGATCCAGATCCACCTCGTCCACGCCGACGATGGTCACCGTCTTCACATCGCCATCATCGCCCGCATAATCGACGCTCGCGCCGAAGAACACCTGATCGACGTTCTCCTGCCGGGTGCTATCGACCACTTCCGCCAGATCCAGCCGCTTGGTCAGAAAGCGGATCCGCCGATCGATTTCGCGCAGCCGCCGCTTGCCGTAGATGTAATCACCGTTCTCCGAACGATCGCCGTTGGACGCGGCCCACGACACCAGCTTCACCACTTCGGGACGCTCGGTATCGAGCAGTTGCAGAAGCTCGTCGCGCAGCCGCTTGTGCCCTTCCGGCGTGATGTAGTTCTTGGTGCCAGCGGGGACATCGGGCTGACCGAGGTCGAGATCGTCGTCGCTGTCGTCCGACTCTTTGACAAATGCCTTATTCATGATGCAAACCGATTGAGTGCGCGCTATCCAAAACACCAAGTTACCACGCCACGCGGCCTTGTGCGGGACGTGCGCGCCGGGCCGGTATCGATAATTCGGTCAACAGCACTTCCCTTTTTTTATAGGCTTGGCTATAATTCCGCTTCTGCGTGCGGCTGTAGCTCAGTTGGATAGAGTACTTGGCTACGAACCAAGGGGTCGTGGGTTCGAATCCTGCCAGCCGCGCCATTTTTCGAAGGGCCTTCCGGACGGAAGGCCCTTTTTGTTTCTGCGGCGCTTTATTGCCGAGGCGTTGAACCAATATCGCCGATATGCGCTTCCGGCCGCGGCATATCCTCCACCGATAACGACGTCACCGCGCTCGACTCTTCGATCGGATCGGCTTGCAGGCCCGTCAGCGCTTGCGGGCGACGCGGGTATTCATCCTCGACGCTGTCGCCAAACGAATGCCGCACGAAGGCCCGCAGCAACGCGGTCCGTAGCGACTCGCCGCGCCCTTCCATCGTTTCGCCGTCCTTGCCAAAGCTCACCGTGCATACGACTTCACCGCGCCCGTGATCGTGCATTTCGAGCTTGCACGCGCGCTCGAGCACGACAGACGCCGCATCCCACGACGTCGACGGCAGGAACCGTCCGTCCCAGGGCTTGCCGCGATCGTTGCCGCGAATGGAGAGCGTCTCTCCGCTGTCGGTGAAGTGGATTTCCCGAATGAAATCGTGCAGGCCGCGCGCCACCCAGTAATCGAGCGTGGGGCCTTCGAGATCGGAAGTGTTCATTGCGGCGCATTCTCCTGTGCATCGATGAATGAATCGATCGACGACAGCCATGCACGCCGCGTTCCCGCGCCGAACGGGAAATGGGAGGATCAGTAGTCGGCGCGTTCCCGGTCGATGCGCATGCCGCCGTCCTGATTGCGATGATGCGGCTCGTCGCTTGGACGCTCGCGCGCGATACGCATGACGTCGTGATTCGTGCGCACGCGGCGCATCACATTCGCCAGATGCACGCGGTCGCTGACCTGAATGACAAAGCGCAGCAGCTTGGCTTCCTGCGACACGTCCTCGTCCATCGCGATATGCACGATATTGGCATCCGCAGAGGTAATGTCGGCGGCAACGCGCGCG
>NZ_JAQFVG010000304.1 GCF_029439455.1 Caballeronia sp. BR00000012568055
GCCAAAAAAACCGCTAAATCGTCCGCGCAGGCAGAAAAGCCGGCGCGCGTCGCGAAAACATCGCTGAAAGCGCCAAAGCCGGTGAAAGCCGTCAAGGTCGCCGCCGCTGAAGACGACGATGCACCGCGCGCCTCGAAGCATCGCGCGCGGTATCGGATGGACAGTCATTCGCGTCGTGGTGCCGTGCACGCGGTTGCGTACCAGCCGCGTGCGACGTCGGTCGGTCAGGCGTTCGGCCTGCACGAGACGCCCGACAGCCTCGCGCTGCGTTCGAGCGTCGCGTACGTGGTCGATCAGAACACGTCGGAAACGCTGTTCGACAAGAATTCGCGCGCCGTGGTGCCGATCGCCTCCATCACCAAGCTGATGACGGCGATGGTCACGCTCGACTCGCATCTGCCGCTCACCGATGAAATGACGGTGACCGACGAAGATCGCGATTATGAGAAGTTCACCGGCTCGCGTTTGGCAGTGGGTTCGGTGCTGAATCGCGAAGATATGCTGCATATCGCGCTGATGGCGTCGGAAAATCGCGCGGCGGCGGCGTTGTCGCGTTATTACCCCGGTGGCCGTCCGGCGTTTATCGCCGCGATGAATGCGAAGGCGAAGTCGCTCGGCATGACCGACACGCACTTCGAGAACTCCACGGGTCTCACGAGCCTGAACGTGTCCAGCGCGCGCGATCTCGTGAAGATGGTGAACGCGGCGTATCAGTATCCGATCATCCGCAGGTTCTCGACGGACCGGAGCTATGAAGTCAATACCGGCAAGCGCAATATTGCCTACAACAGCACGAATGCGCTGGTGCGCAATCAGTCGTGGGATATCGGCTTGCAAAAGACGGGTTTCATCAACGAGGCGGGTGAGTGTCTCGTGATGCAGGCGACCGTGAATGGCCGTCCGGTCGTCATGGTGCTGCTGGATTCGTACGGCAAGTACTCGCGTTTCGCCGATGCAGGCCGTCTGCGTTCGTTCCTCGATACGCTCGGCGAGCCGCATATCATGAGCGCGGATATGGGCAGCAGCGCCAATCCCTGATTGCGGTTGCTTAGAAGCGAAAAAGCCGGATTCGTTGAAGGACGAATCCGGCTTTTTCTTTGCGCTTGGGTTTCAACGATGCGCCGTGTGGTGCTGCTGCGCTTCCGCTGCGGCCTGCTCGGGGTGATAACCAAGCGAGCGCGATATTTCCAGCGCCGTGTGACTCAACTGCTTGAGCCACGCATCCTGCAAACGATCCGCCGGCGCGGACAGCGACAATCCGGCGACCAGCCGCCCGGTGTCATCGTAGATGCCGGCTGCGATGCAGCGTACGCCCAGTTCAAGCTCCTCGTTGTCGCGCGCGCATGACTGCTGGCGCACGAGCAACAACTCGCGTTCGAGTTTGCTCAGATCCGTGATGCTGTTCTGCGTGTGACCGGAGAGACCTGTCCGCATGGCATAGGCGCGCACGCGGGTGGCTTCGTCGGCGGCGAGAAAAAGTTTGCCGACCGATGTCAGATGCAAGGGCGCGCGTCCGCCGATTGCGCGCACGACCTGCATACCGGATCGCTCGGAATAAGCTCGCTCGATATAAACGATTTCGTCGCCCTGACGCACGGACAGATTGACCGTCTGGCCTGTTTGCCGATGCAGCTCGCGCATTGGCGGCATCGCGGCTTCGCGCACGGAAAGGCGCGCTTTGACCAGATTGCCAAGTTCCAGCAGACGCATGCCGAGACGATACGTGCCCGGATCGGAGCGATCCACGAGGCGGCACAGCACCATATCGTTCAGAATGCGGTGCGCCGTCGATGGATGCAGGTCCGTGCTCTGCGAAAGCTCTTTCAGGCTGACGGGATCGGTGTGATCGGCGAGGGCATCGAGAAGGCGCATCATGCGCTCGATGACCTGAATGGAGGTTTTGGATTCCGGGTTCGTATCGCTCATCGTGGCCATCGGTTGATGCGGGTTGATGCGTCAAACAGCGGAAATGCAATTGTATCTCATAATGTGAAAAAGCGAAGGGCGAACAAAAATGGCGTTTTGGCCTATGCCATTTGGACGAGTCGTCAGCACGAAGATTTCGCGGATAATCGAGGTGCGTTCACATCAATTTATAAAAGGAAACGCCCACAATGCGAGTCGGTTTATTCGTCACTTGCTTGATCGACATGATGCGGCCGGAAATTGGCTTTTCGGTCATCAAGCTGATCGAGAAGGCAGGTTTTCAGGTCAGCGTGCCGGACGCGCAGACCTGCTGCGGCCAGCCGGCATACAACTCGGGCGACCGGCCATTGGCGCGCGATCTTGCTGAAAAAACGCTGCGCGAATTCGAGCAGTTCGACTATGTGGTGGTGCCTTCCGGTTCCTGCGGCGGGATGATCCGCGCGCATTACGGCGACCTGTTTCGTGATGATCCCGAGTTGATGGGCCGCTATGCGCGCCTGCAACCGCGCGTGTTCGAGCTGACGGATTTTCTGGTGAATGTCGCGAAAATTCAGCTTGAACCGGGCGCGTTCGAAGGCGCGGTGACGTATCACGATTCCTGTTCCGGCCTGCGTGAACTCGGCGTCAAGGCGCAGCCGCGTGAACTGCTTGCGCAAGTCGGCGTCACGGTCAACGAGATGAAGGGCTGCGAGCATTGCTGCGGCTTCGGCGGCACGTTCGCGGTGAAGTACGGCGACATCTCGACGGCGATCGTCGATGAAAAATGCGCGAACATCAAGGCGAGCGGCGCGGAGACTGTCGTGCTCGGCGATCTGGGCTGCATGCTGAATATCGAAGGCCGCCTGCGCCGCACGGGCGATACGTCCACGCGCGTGCTGCATATCGCACAAGTGCTCGCGGACGACGTACCGCGCAACGCATCATAAGAGGCCGACATGCAAGTCCAGACGATGCACTTCAAGGCGCGCGCCGGCAGCAAACTCGCCGATCAGCGCTTGCAGCAGAACCTCACGAAGTTATCGACCAAGTTTGTCAGTGCGCGGGCGAGCGCGGTGCTCGATATCGACTTCGAAGCCACGCGCGCCGCGTTGAAAGAGCGACGCAATCGCGCGCTGGATAATCTCGACGTGTGGCTCGATACCTTCGAGCGCGAAGCCACGCGACGCGGCGCGACCGTGCTCTATGCTGAATCGACGCAGGATGCCGCGAAGCTCGTTGCGGAGATCGCGCGCAAGCATGAGGTGAAGAAGGTCATCAAGACCAAGTCGATGGTCTCCGAGGAGATGCAGTTGAATCGCGTGCTCGGTGAAATGGGCGTGCAGTCCATCGAAACCGATCTCGGCGAATACATCCTGCAGATCAACGACAACGAACCGCCGAGCCACATCATCGCGCCGGTCGTGCATAAGGATAAGGACGAGATCGCGGACCTGTTCGCGAAGACGCACAACAAGCCGCGGCTGACCGATATTCCTGAGATGACGCGAGAGGCGCGTGAAGTGTTGCGGCCGCATTTCATGTCGGCGGATATGGGCGTGACGGGCGGCAACTTTCTGATCGCGGAAAGCGGGTCGGTGGCGGTGGTTACGAACGAAGGCAACGAAGGCATGTGTACGGTGATGCCGCGCGTGCATGTCGCGGTAACAGGCATCGAAAAGGTCTTGCCGACGCTCGAGGACCTCGCCACCGCAATGCGTCTGCTGCCGCGTTCGGCAACCGGTCAAACCATCTCCAACTATTTTTCACTGCTCACCGGCCCGCGCGCGGAGGGCGAGAAGGACGGACCGGAGCACATGTATTTCGTGCTCGTCGATGGCGGGCGCACCGGGCTGATCGGTGGCGAGTTTCAGGAGATGCTCCGCTGTATCCGATGCGGCGCGTGTATGAATCACTGTCCGGTGTATCAAAAGATCGGCGGACATGCGTATGGATGGGTGTATCCGGGACCGATGGGTTCGGTGCTGACGCCGGCGTACGTGGGAATCGAACGTGCGCTCGACTTGCCGCAAGCCGCGACGCTGTGCGGCGAGTGCAATAGCGTGTGTCCGGTGGGAATTCCGTTGTCCGACCTGCTGCGCAAGCTGCGCGAGAAGCAGACCGAGCGCCAGTTGCGGCCACGAAGCGAAAGGCTGGCGCTGGCGGCATGGGGTTATCTGGCGAAGCGGCCGACCGCCTACGCGCTGTTCACGAAGCTCGCGGTGCGCGTGCTCGAACGCATGGGCGGCAGCGGAAAGTCGATCTCACGATTGCCATTCGGCGCAGGCTGGACCGGCACACGCGATATGCCTGCGCCGGTCGGTCGAACCTTCCGCGAGTTGTATAAGGCGCAGCGTTCGCATATCGGCTGATTGGCGAACGAGTGCGCTGGATTTAATGCTGTAGAGGCTGCACCGACCCATTCCGTTCGATGCCGCGATTTCCACCGCCGCCGCCACCGCCATTCTGCGCGGCAGGCGCGGGGGGACGGCCTGGCGGCACGCCACCGACCGCGCGTGGCAGTGGCGCACCACCGCCGCCGGCTTGCGGAGGCGGTCCACCCGCTGACGGACGTCCACCGCCTTGCTGCGGTGGTTGTCCGCCATAACCACCATGACCGCCGCCCGGCGGCGGCCCGCCCGGACCACCCGCGCGCGGCGGAGGCGGTTGACCATGCCAACCATAGCCGCCCGGCGGACGACCACGCCAGCCGGGACCATCGTCCCAATAACGATTCGGTCCCGGACCGTAGTAGTAGCTGCCGCCGCCGAACACGACGCCGGGTTGCACCACGGGCGGCGCGCCGTAGTAGCCGTAGCCCGGATCATCGTAGACGGGTGCGTAGCCGCCGCCATAGTAGCCGGGCGCATCGGGATAGGCCGCGCAGCCGCCCAGTGCGAGGGCGGAGGAAACGAGCATTACACCAGCAAGCGCGGATTTCATGATCTGATGGAAAACGGTTGAACTATTAAAGATTCAGACAGCAATCGCGTGTCGAAGTCCCGACAAGTTTGTAAGGTTTTATGACGGCGAGATTCGTCAGTGGAAATACTTGTTGTCGGAAGCGCAACAATCCTTTGTTCTTAGGCGGCTTTTTAACTTCAGTGAAAACGCCTATTATCCTAAATATCTGATAGTGAGGCTCTACTCACAAAGAACGACGTTTCGATACAAAGGCGGTCCCATGAAAAAGACAATATCGACCTGGTGGCCTGTGGCCATACTTCTTCCGATCGCACTGACGATCTGCATGCACGCGCACGACGGCGCATCCTTGAAAAAGCCGGATGCGCATATGGGCGTGTCCAGCGTCAGCGCGGAACTCGCACGCGCGATTTCGTACGGTTTGATCGACGATGCAAGCGCTGCGCCAGCGGATAAAACGCTCTGAAGCGCGCTTCAGCCGACAGAATCAGCAGCCGGCAAGCAAAAAAAATGGCGCCCACGAAGGGCGCCATTTTTATTGGCAAAACGCAGCGGATCGATGCGCGCTTACTTCAGCACAGCGGCAACCGCGTTGGCGACGGCATCGAGGTTACGCGTATTGAGCGCAGCTACGCAGATACGGCCCGTGCTCACCGCATAGATGCCGAACTCTTCGCGCAGACGATCGACCTGCGCCGACGTCAGGCCCGAGTACGAGAACATGCCGCGCTGCTTGCTGACGAACGAGAAGTCGCGATCCACGCCGCTTGCGATCAGACGCTCGACCAGACCATTACGCATCGCGCGGATGCGATCGCGCATTTCGCCGAGTTCCTGTTCCCACGTCGCGCGCAGTTCCGGCGATGCCAGCACGGCCGCGACCACCGAACCGCCATGCGTCGGCGGGTTCGAATAGTTGGTGCGGATCACGCGCTTGAGTTGCGACAGCACACGGCCCGATTCTTCCTTGCTCGTCGTGATGATCGACAGCGCGCCGACGCGCTCGCCGTACAACGAGAACGACTTCGAGAACGACGACGACACGAACACGCTCAGTTCAGCCGCAGCGAACAGACGAACCGCCGCAGAATCAGCGTCAATGTTTTCGCCGAAACCTTGGTACGCGATATCGAGGAACGGCACCAGATTCTTTGCCTTCACCACCTCGACGATCTGCTTCCACTGCGCATCCGACAGATCCACGCCCGTCGGGTTATGGCAGCACGCGTGCAGCACGACGACTGTGCCCGCTGCATAGCCGTTTAGCGCGGCGAGCATTTCCTCAAACTTCACGCCGTGCGTGGCTGCGTCGTAGTACGGATAGTTGACGACTTCGAAGCCCGCGCCTTCGAACAGCGCGCGATGGTTTTCCCAGCTCGGATCGCTGATGGCGACCTTCGCGTTCGGGTTCAGACGCTTCAGGAAATCCGCGCCGATCTTAAGCGCCCCCGTGCCGCCCAGCGCCTGCGCCGTGACGACGCGGCCCGCTGCGATCAGCGGCGAATCGTTGCCCAGCAGCAGCTTTTGCACGGCCGAGTCATACGCGGCGATACCGTCGATCGGCAGATAACCACGCGGCAGCGCGGCATCGACACGCGCTTTTTCGGCTTCGCGCACGGCGCGCAGCAGCGGAATCTTGCCTTCTTCGTTGGTGTAGACGCCGACGCCAAGGTTGACCTTGGTCGTGCGCGTATCGGCGTTGAAGGCTTCGTTCAGGCCCAGAATCGGGTCGCGGGGAGCGAGTTCGACGGCAGAGAAAAGAGACATGATGTATCGGCTTGGAAGCGGCAGAAGAGAAAAGACGTACGGCAAGGACGCGACTGCAACGGGCGCCTTTGGCAGAAACTCAGTCGCACATTGTAGCGAATTCGGGATAGGCAATTCGACCAATCTTGTGCGAATGCGCGTGCTTTTTGGCCCTTTTTCGTGCGTGCATGCCATAGACGGCGCCAAAAATGGGCGCGGATCAGCATGCTTGAGATCGCGTCTGATCGCCTCATCTTTGACGCTCAAGCGCCGCAAGCGGACGATATGCGCCAGCCGCTAGAATAGGTGTTTGCTCCCGGCGCAGACTTTCGATCTCTCATGTCCGACACTCTCATCGAATCTCCCGACGAACTGGACGAGTCGAAGTTCATCACTTTCGACGGCTCGCCGTTCCAGCTTTATCAGCCGTATCAGCCGGCGGGCGACCAGCCCGAAGCCATCGCCAAATTGTGCGAAGGCGTGGACGATGGACTCTCGTTCCAGACGCTGCTCGGCGTGACCGGCTCCGGCAAGACTTTTACGATGGCCAACGTCATCGCGCGCCTGGGCCGTCCGGCCATTGTGTTTGCGCCGAACAAGACGCTCGCCGCGCAGCTTTACGCGGAGTTCCGCGAGTTCTTTCCGCGCAATGCGGTCGAGTACTTCGTCTCGTACTATGACTACTACCAGCCGGAAGCGTACGTACCGCAGCGCGATTTGTTTATCGAGAAGGATTCGTCGATCAACGATCACATCGAGCAGATGCGTCTTTCCGCCACGAAAAGCCTGCTGGAGCGGCGCGATGTGGTGATCGTGGCGACGGTCTCGGCGATCTACGGTATCGGCAATCCGTCCGAGTACCACAAGATGATTCTGACGCTGCGCACGGGCGACAAGCTCGGCCAGCGCGACGTCATCGCGCGGCTGATCGCGATGCAGTACACGCGCAATGAAGCCGACTTCTCGCGCGGCACGTTCCGCGTGCGCGGCGACACCATCGATATTTTTCCGGCGGAACACGCGGAAATGGCGGTGCGTATCGAATTGTTCGACGATGAAATCGAGTCGATGCAACTCTTTGATCCGCTCACTGGCCGCGTGCGCAATAAGATTCCGCGCTTCACCGTCTATCCGTCGTCGCATTACGTGACGCCGCGCGATACCGTGATGCGCGCCGTCGAAGCGATCAAAGACGAACTGCGCGAGCGGCTCGAATTCTTCTACGACCAAGGCAAGCTGGTCGAAGCGCAACGTCTGGAACAGCGCACGCGATTCGATCTGGAGATGCTTCAGGAACTTGGCTTTTGCAAGGGCATCGAGAATTACTCGCGGCATTTCTCTGGCGCGATGCCCGGTGAGCCGCCGCCGACGCTTGTTGACTATTTGCCGGCGGACGCGATCATGCTGCTGGATGAATCGCACGTGTTGATCGGCCAGTTGAACGGCATGTACAACGGCGACCGCGCGCGCAAGGAAAATCTCGTCGATTACGGGTTCCGGCTGCCGTGCGCGCTCGACAATCGGCCGTTGAAGTTCAACGAATTCGAACGCAAGATGCGGCAGGCGGTGTTCGTGTCCGCGCCGCCCGCCGATTATGAAAAGGGCAAGGCAGGGCAGGTCGCCGAGCAGCTCGTTCGTCCGACCGGTCTGGTCGATCCGGAAATCGAAGTGCGTCCGGCGCGCTCGCAGGTTGACGATGTGCTGTCCGAAATCAACGCGCGCGTCGCCGTTCACGAGCGCGTGCTGGTCACGACGCTGACCAAGCGCATGGCCGAACAGCTCACCGAATTCCTCGCCGATCACGGCGTCAAGGTGCGCTATCTGCACAGCGATATCGACACGGTCGAGCGCGTGGAAATCATCCGCGATCTGCGGCTCGGTACGTTCGATGTGCTCGTCGGTATCAACCTGCTGCGCGAAGGTCTCGACATTCCTGAAGTCTCGCTCGTCGCCATTCTCGATGCCGATAAGGAAGGCTTCCTGCGCGCGGAGCGCTCGCTGATCCAGACCATCGGCCGGGCGGCGCGGAACGTGAACGGCAAGGCGATCTTGTACGGCGACAACATGACCGACTCGATGAAGCGCGCCATCGACGAAACCGAGCGGCGGCGCGCCAAGCAGATCGCGCATAACGAAAAAATGGGCATCACGCCGCGCGGCGTGGAGAAGCGCATCAAGGACATCATCGATGGCGTGTACAACGCCGACGAAGCGCGCGCGGAACTGAAGGAAGCGCAGACGCGCGCCAAGTTCGAGGATATGAGCGAGAAGCAGCTTGCCAAGGAAATCAAGCGTCTTGAAAAGGCGATGATGGATCACGCCAAGAATCTCGAATTCGAAAAGGCGGCGCAGACCCGCGACCAATTGGCGCTCCTGCGTCAAAGGGTTTTTGGTGCGAACGTCGGCGATCACATCGCTAAGTAGGTTAAATGTAAGGTGTATCGCTCGGAAGGGGCGGCGAACCGCGAGGTTTGCCGCCCTTTTGTCTGCCTGAAAGCTACCTTCGATCCGGCTTAAACCCTTACTGCGCTTAGGTCTGAAAGCTCGCCCAAATTGTTCCCGATTTCGAACGATGTTAAACTGATGGAAATTGAGAATGGTTCGTATTAACGTTCGCAGGCTTGCGTAACGTAGCCGTCCGCCGGACTCACAGAAAAGGCAGCGAAGCGTGGCGATGCCTTGAGTGCCGGTATTTCCTGAAGGGTTCGCGACTCGACAAAACGAGCGCGCGGGCGATAACAACAAGGAGTTTCAAGATGGGTTCAACGTTGGTGCGCGGTCTGGTGGCCGTCGCAGGTCTGAGCGCGATGATGGCGGCGTCCGCTGCCGAGTATCCGATCGGCAAGCAGCATATCGAAGGCGGCATGGAAACGGGCGCAGTCTATCTGCAACCGATCACCATGGCGCCGGAAGGCATGATGCGCAAGGCATCGGACTCGGACATCCACTTGGAAGCGGATATCCACGCGGTCAAGAACAACCCGACCGGTTTCGCCGAAGGCGATTGGATGCCGTATCTGCAAGTGACGTATGAACTGAGCAAGGTCGGTTCGACGCAAAGCATCAAGGGCGATCTGATGCCGATGGTCGCCAACGACGGTCCGCACTACGGCGACAACGTCAAGCTGTTCGGTCCGGGCAAATATCACCTGAAGCTGCATGTCTCGCCGCCGTCGCAGGAAGGCCATATGGCGTTCGGCCGTCATACCGACAAGGAAACCGGCGTGGGTCCGTGGTTCAAGCCGTTCACGATCGAGTACGACTTCCCGTTTGCGGGCATCGGCAAGAAGGGCGGGTACTAAAAGTAGAAGTCCGGTCGCGCTTTCGCTCTCGAGTGCAGAGGCGGGCGCGGCCAATCTCAGGAAGTCCGAATGAAATTCAAAAAGCAGTTGATCGCGCTGGCGGCCGCACTCGTCGCCATTACGGCTCACGCCGCCGATCTGCCCACGTTCAAGCTCGAAATGAACGACGGCAAGCTGAATCCGGCGCGTATCGAAGTGCCGGCGGGGCAACGTATCAAGATCGAAGTCCATAACATCGGCAAGGGCGCGGCCGAGTTCGAAAGCGTGCAGTTGCGCAAAGAGAAGGTGCTCGCGCCGGGCGCGGATTCGTTCGTGGTGATCGCGCCGCTCGATCCGGGCGAATACAAGTTCTTCGACGATTTCCATCAGGAAGCGCAGGGCGTGATCGTCGCGAAGTGATTTTCAAAGCTGCGTTCGAAACTGGACGAGCGCGGTTGAAATTGAAGTGCAATCTGGAGGTTCTGAAATGGGGCAGGTCCTTTTCATCGTATGGCGTGAGAGTGTCGAGGCGCTGCTCGTCGTCGGCATCTTGTACGCATGGCTGAAGAACGGCGATCAACAGGCGCGCCGTGGCCTGCCTTATCTGTGGGGCGGCGTGGCGATCGGTCTGATCGCGGCGATCGCGCTGGGCGCGGCGCTGGTCGGCTTCACCGAAGTGCTGTCGGGCAATGCGCAGGATTACTTCCAGACCGGCATGGTGCTGATCGCGTGCGTGCTGATCGTGCAAATGGTGCTGTGGATGAAGAAGCACGGCCGCACGCTCAAGAAGGACATGGAATCGTCGCTGCAGAAGAGTACGCAGGACGGGCATTTCTGGGGCATCGCGGTGCTGGTCGCGCTGGCGATTGCGCGTGAGGGCAGCGAAACGGCGGTGTTTCTGTACGGCGTCGGCTTCGGACAGTCGGGTCATGTGGATGCATCGCAGTATCTGGCGATTCTCATCGGCTTCGCGCTGGCGCTGCTGACGTTCTATATCCTCCAGCTTGGCGGCAAGATCTTCTCGTGGCGCTCGTTCTTCCGCGTCACCGAAATCATGTTGCTCTTCCTGGCTGCGGGCTTGTTCGAAACCGGCGTCGATAAACTGATCGATATGGAAGTGCTGCCGGTGATCGTCAATCAGGTGTGGAATACTTCCGCACTGCTCGACGATTCGAGCACCTTCGGTTCGCTGGTCGCGACGCTGACGGGTTATCGCGCGCATCCGGCGGGCATGAATCTGGTGGCGTACGCGGTGTACTGGATCGTCATTTATCTTCTGCTGCGCCGGACCAATACCCAGATGGCGCAAAAACAAAAGGCGGCAAGCCGTCCAGCATGAGTTCCGTTTTGCAAAGACCCAGCCGGCTTCAACAAGCCGGCAACTGGATGCAACGTCACGGCAGCACGATCCGCGGAATTCAGTGGGTCGTCGTTGCCGTGTATGCGTTTCTGATCCTCGTGCCCGCCGTGATGCCGCTGCCGGATGGCTCGGCGCATCTGTGGAATAACCTGACGCTCGCGGCGCAGTTCGTGTTCTGGGGCATCTGGTGGCCGTTCGTGCTGCTGTCGATGGTCATGCTCGGCCGCGTCTGGTGCGGCGTGCTGTGTCCCGAAGGCGCGCTGACCGAATTCGCCAGCAAATGGGGACGCGGCTGGGCGATTCCGCGATGGATGCGCTGGGGCGGCTGGCCGTTCGTCGCGTTCGGTCTCACGACCATTTACGGGCAGATGGTCAGCGTCTATCAGTATCCGAAAGCGGTGCTGCTGGTGCTCGGCGGATCGACTGTTGGCGCGATGATCATCGGCGTGTTGTATGGCCGTGAGAAACGCGTGTGGTGCAAGTATCTGTGTCCGGTGAACGGCGTGTTCACGCTGCTCGCGCGTCTTGCGCCGTTCCACTTCAAGGTCAGCGAAGACGCGTGGCGCAAGTCGTATAAGGAAGGCGAGCACGGTCATCGCGTGATTCCGATCAACTGCGCGCCGCTGGTGCCGCTGCGCAATATGAAGGGCGCGCAGGACTGCCATATGTGCGGCCGATGCAGCGGCCATCGCGATGCCATCGCGCTGACGTGGCGTTCGCCGGCGGAAGAAGTCGTCAAGCTCGGTGACAAGGCGAGCAATCCGTGGGATACGGCGCTGATTCTGTACGGTCTGCTCGGTATCGCGATCGGCGCATTCCACTGGACGGTGAGCACGTGGTTCGTCGATCTGAAGCAGTATCTGGCGGGCTGGCTGATCGATCACAACATCCTCTGGCCGCTCGATACCAACGCGCCGTGGTTCCTTTTCACGCATTACCCTGAACAGAACGACGTCTTCTCGTGGCTCGATGGCACGATGATCGTCGCGTATATCCTGGTGACGGGCTTCGTGTACGGCACGGCGTTGCTGGCGTTGCTCGCGGCGGGCGCGCGCATGCTCGGCAAGTGGGACGCGAAGCGTCTGCATCATTTGACGCTGTCGCTGATTCCGCTTGCGGGCGTCGGCGTGTTTCTTGGTCTTTCGGCGACCACCGTTTCGCTGTTGCGCGCGGAACAGGTGCCGCTGGGTTGGGTGACGGGTTTGCGCATCGGTCTGCTCGCTGCGGCGAATCTGTGGAGCGCGTGGCTCGCGTGGCGCGTGACCGGCCGCTATGCCGCGACACTTGTTCCGCGCCTTCTCACGATGGTATGGTTTATCGCAGCACTGGCCGTCGCCGACAGCGCCTGGTGGCTGATGTTCTGGGGCGGCTTCACCCGATAAACCCTGCTGCGAGATTCCACGTGAGATCCAAACCCGTACTAACCGACGACGACGTCAAGGCGATGGCCGCCGCTGCCGAATCGCATGCACGCGAGCACAACTGGAACGTGACCATCGCCATCGTCGATGACGGCGGGCATTTGCTGCATTTGCATCGGCTGGATGGCGCGGGCGCGAGTACCGCTGAAATGGCGACGGGCAAGGCGCGTACCGCTGTGCTCGGCCGGCGTGAAACGAAGGTGTATGAAGACACCATCAAGCAGGGCCGCACGGCGTTTCTCAGCGCACCGCTGACCGCCATGCTCGAAGGCGGCGTGCCGATTTTCGTCGGCGCGGATATCGTCGGAGCGGTGGGCGTGTCGGGCGTGAAGTCGGAGCAGGATGCGCAGATCGCCAAGGCGGGGATTGCGGCGCTGGGTATCGAAAACGCTTAAAGCCGCAGCAAACAAAAGCGGCATGTTTTCATCGCGAAAACATGCCGTTCGATATCCAGGCAGGAACCAAAAAAAGCGGCTTCGCTTGCTATCGACGACTGGCTGGTGTTTGCACGAAGGGGTCTAAATTCTCGCGTGCAAGTCGTCCTCGCTGGCTAATGCCAAACACCTCTTGGTGAGGTGGTCCCCACAATACACGGTACTACTGCAATTCGTTTCTGCTCACTTCGTCAGCTCATTTGGTCAAAATCAGCTTTCCGAGACGCGTGGCGCGCAACTGGTAGGTCTCCCCGTTGTGCATGATGCTCACATGGCTGCGTCCTTGCAGCAGCGCGTCGCTTTTGAGCGAGCGCTCGCTGGAGGCATCGGCTGTCACGGTTGCCGTCGATGCGCGCACCGTTGTGATGGCGGCCGACTTAGGGCGGGTAATCGCTGCGTCCCGAGCAACCGGGCGGCGCAGCCTGAGCGTGGAGGTTCGCGTCGTATCGGTCATGTCGAAGAATGCGTTCGTTGATTCGATGGGCCTATAGTAAATGATAACTATTCCTATTTGCAACAACACCTTTCCGATCAACGCGCAACATCTGATAGCTAAATCCGATGCTGCGGCGAAGCATTCACTCCCCGCAGCGGTTTCTTCGATGCTCAGTGCAACCGGCCTTCGTTCTTGCGTCCGTGCGCGTACTGGCGAATGAGCCGCACCGTATCGATATCCGATTCGCGATACGCCGATTTCACGATTTCTGACGTCTGCAATTCATCCTGCGTCGGGTTCGGGTTATCGGGCAGGGTGGTGCTGTAGGTGAAGCGCAGGAAAAGTTGCAACGCATCGGGCTGTTCGATCGCCATCGTCAGCGAGCCGCCGACGTAGTCTGCGGTCGGCAAGATGTCGTATCGCACGCGATCGCCGGGCGTCAGCGTCACGCGATCCCGCACGACGGCTTGCCCGTAATGCAGCTCGCGCTCCATCACATCGCCGTCGCGCGAGAGGATGGTGCAGCTATCGAGACCGATCACGAACAACTGTGGCTGTTCAGCACGCAGCACGAGCCCTTCCCACAGTTGATCGCGCGTGAGCGAATCGACCAGCGGGTTGGTCGGATCGTTGATCTGGATGAGATGTTCGAAATTCAAGACTGCGGTTTCCTCTGTTCGTTTCGTTTAGCGATGTCACGACCGGACGCCGGCATCCACGCGCGAATCGATGCGAATCGTGCCCGACAAAATCTTGTGCACCGGGCACGCATTGGCGATTTGCAATAGCCGTTCCCGCTGCTCGTCGTCGAGCGGGCCGGTAAGCGTGATTTGCCGGTCGATGGCCGTACCTTCCGCGCCGGTCGTCATCGAAAGCAGCACGCCGACCGCTTCGAGCGGCCAGCCTTTGCGCTTCGCATACATCCGCAAGGTGATGTTCGTGCACGCGCCCAGACTCGACAGCAGCAGCGAGTTCGGCGTCGGTCCCGTGTCCGCGCCGCCGAGGCTCGCGGGTTCATCGGCAAGCCAGGTGTGCGTGCCGTCTTCGAGACGAACCTGAAAGTCGGCATTGACGCTGACGGCGGTGACGGACGTTCCGGACATGCGTGGCTCCAAAAAATTAAGGCGCGGCGGAACGGTCATTGTGACGCAATGCATCCGTTCCTGCCGCGCCGTTTCGCTTTATTTCGATTCGACCGCGTGTATGTGTGCCACGCTCAGTGCGTGATCGCGCCCATCCGTCCCGCTTGAAAATCGACCACGGCCTGACGAATTTCGTCTTCCGTGTTCATCACGAACGGGCCGTAGCGCACGACCGGCTCTTGCAGCGGCACGCCGCCGATCAGCAGGACTTCCACTGCTTCGTCGCCAGCGGCGAGCGTGATGGTATCGGCATCGTCCTTGAACAGCACCATTTGCTGCGCACGAACCGGCTGCGCGTGCGGACCATACAAACCAGTGCCCGATAACGCATACGCGAACACGCGATATTCCTTTGGCACGCGCGTCTCGACCTTTCCGCCCGGCTGCAACGAGAAATGCTGATACAGAATCGGCGTACGCGTTTCGATCGCGGCCTTCACGCCGAGCGCTTCGCCCGCGATCACTTTCACGCTGACCTTGCCGTCCTCGCTCGTCGCCACCGGAATGCCCGCCGACGGAATTTCCTGATAGCGCGGCGCGATCATCTTGTCGCGCTTCGGCAGATTTACCCAAAGCTGCAAACCATGCACGCGCCCGCCATTGCGGGTGAATTCCTCGCCCGGCATTTCGCTATGCACGACGCCCGCGCCTGCGGTCATCCATTGCACATCGCCGGGGCGCAGCGTGCCGGAATGGCCTGCCGAGTCCTTGTGGCCGAACTCGCCTTCGAGCATGTACGTCACCGTTTCGAAGCCGCGATGCGGGTGATCCGGCGCGCCTTTGGCTTCGCCGGGCGCGTAATCGATCGGTCCCATTTCATCGAGAAGCAGGAACGGATCGAAGTCCATCAGCATGCGAGTGGGAAATGGGCGATGCACGACGAAGCCGCCACCTTCGACGGTGCGGATCGCCGGAATGATGCTGGAAATAGAGCGGCTCATGGCAATGTTCTCTCGTCTGACAAATGTGTGCCCCGAAGGGGAATAGCGATAAATTTGAAACACAGAGCTATTATATGGGCCGGATTTGAGGCAAAAAGACGCCGCGGCGCAATGGATTGTCCCGCTGGCGTTAACAACCAATATCGAACACAAATAAGAACAAACCACGTCACCTACGAGCGCCCGATGAAAGCCGACTCGCACGACCTCAATGATCTGATGTACTTTTCGCACGTCGTCGAGCACGGCGGATTCTCGGCGGCAGAGCGCGTGCTGGGCATATCAAAGTCGCGGCTGTCGCGGCGCGTGTCGGAATTGGAGGCATCGCTGGGCGTGCGGCTGTTGCAGCGCTCCACGCGCAAGCTGGCGCTGACCGAAGCGGGGCAGTTGTTCTATCAGCACTGTCAGGCGATGCTCGCCGAAGCCCGCGCCGCCGTCGATGTGGTGCAAAGCCTGCGCGATTCGCCGCGCGGCACAGTGCGCGTGAGCGTGCCGGTGACCATCGCGCAGACGTTTCTGTCGATGGTCATGCCCGATTTCATGCATCGCTATCCTGAGGTGCGCGTGGTGCTGCGCGTGACCAATCGCGTGGTCGATCTGTTCGAAGACGCAATCGATGTCGCATTGCGCGTGCGCTCGGAACCGCCCGCAAATTCGAACATCGTCGCGCGCCCGCTGTGGCGCACCGAGCAGATGCTGGTCGCCGCGCCTTCGCTGCTCAAACCCAACGCGCCGCCGATGACGCCCGCCGAACTCGCGCAATACGACACCATCGACGTGCCGTCCGCCGATGGCCGCCATGTGTATCGACTGATCGCGCCGGATGGCACCAAGCACGAATTCGAGCACGAGCCGCGTCTGGTCACCGCCGATCTTTCCATGATCCGCGAGGCGGTGATGCGCGGCGTCGGTATCGCTGCGTTGCCGGAGATGATGTACGGCGCGCCGCTCAGAACCGGCCAGCTTTCGCCCGTGATGCCGGGCTGGACGTTTCCCGCGCCGCAGCTTTATGCGGTGTTTCTGTCGCGACAAGGCATGGTCCCTGCAGTGCGCGCCTTCGTCGATTTTCTTGTCGAGTCGATCGGCAACGGACAACACTTCCCAGGAGAATGTCCTGTTCACGAAAGGCCCGAACGTGAGATGGTTTCATCGCATTGAGTGGTGGCATTCGTTTATGCCATTGAAGCGCGCGTTTGCGATGGAGAGATTCAATCGCGCGAATCTTGAACGTAAAAATATGCGGCAGTAGACTGAAGCTCCTTTCGCTAAGGAGCTCCTATGCGGAAACTCACGGCTACTCTGATAGTTAGCCTGATAGGGTTGATCGCGCTGTCCGTATCGAGTACGGCTGTCGCATGTGGCGATAACTCGAGCTATAACTCATCTGGCTCGAGTCCGAAGTAATCGCCTCGCCCGAATGCGCCGAGTGCGCACGAAAAAAGGCCTTCATCTGACGACGAAGGCCTTTTACTTTTTGCGGCTTTAAAGCGACTTTTTGATGCGGATTACTTCGCAGCGCCGCCTTTGGGCTCGGTGACGAAACCGATCTTCGTCAAACCGCCTGCCTGCGCCGCCGACATCAGATCGGCGACCTTTTCATACGCGACCGTGCGATCTGCGCGCAGGTGAATCTCCGGCTGCGGATTCTGCTGCGACGCCTGCGCGATACGCGCGGCGAGCGCGGCTTCATCGACCGGTTGATCGTCCCAGACGGTGGTGCCGTCGGCCTTGATCGCGACATCGACATGCGCGGGTTTTTCGTCCTGCGGCGCGCTGCTCGCGTGCGGCAGATCGACCTTGACCGCGTGATGCATGGCCGGAATGGTCACGAGGAAAATGATGAGGAGAACGAGCATGACATCGACGAGCGGCGTCATGTTGATCTCGCTCATCATGCCGTCGTCTTCATCGCCGGCGAAAGGGCTCATGGCCATGGTGCGTGCCTCCTTCGCTTACGACGATGCAGACGCGCGCGTGGCGAGACGCAGGCTGTCGTTGCTGCCGTTCTTCGCGCGCTTGGCCGACGAATTGAGCTTCGCGCCCGTCACGAAGAACGCGTGCAGACCGTGCGCGAAGCGATTGAGCTTCGTGACGATGCTCTTGTTCGCGCGGGTGAGCGCGTTGTAGCCGAGCACGGCGGGAATCGCGACGAACAGACCGAACGCGGTCATGATCAGCGATTCACCAACCGGACCCGCGACCTGATCGATCGAGGTCTGACCCGTCGCGCCGATGGTCAGCAGCGCGTGATAAATCCCCCACACCGTACCGAACAGACCGACGAACGGCGAAGTCGAACCGATCGACGCCAGCACGGCGAGACCCGCCTGCATGCGTCCGATGCTTTCGTCCATCACGTCCTTCAGGCAGCGCGTGATCCAGTCGGACACGTCCATGCGGTCATGCAGATGCGGTTGCGTCTGCGTGTGATGCTCGGCCGCTTCCTGACCGGCCAGCGCCAGCGCGAGATACGGATTGTCCGCCGGGCTCGACGACTGCGCGCCGAGCTTCTTGATGCCGTCGTTGAAATCGTCGGAGTGCCAGAAAGCGAGTTCGGCGTTCTTGGTCAGACGCTTGAGGCGCACCACATTCCACGCCTTCACGACGATCACCGTCCACGAAAGCACCGACATGATGACCAGCGTGAGCGCGATGGCGCGCGTCACGAAGTCGCCTTGTGCCCAGACGTGGGCTATCCCGTAGTTCTGCATTTCTTATTTCCTTGTATCTAAAAAATTGGCGAAATCAATCCGATTCAATCCGATTCGATCAGTCGGTGAGATTGAAGACAAAAGGCTGGATCGCGGGCGCCGCGATGGCCACACCGTTCTGCTTGTATGGATTGCAGGCGCTGCTGCGCGCGGCGTCGAGCGCCGCATCGTCCAGGCGCGACGATCCGCTGCTCTTTTGCAGCGTGATGTTCTCGATCTTGCCCGTGACGCTGACCGTCCAGCGAACCACGGCGGTGCCGGTTTCGCCGCGTCGGCGGGACATCGCCGGGTATTCCGGCTGCGCGATGCTGCACGTGATGCTGGCGACGTTCTTCGGTGCCTGAATCTCCATCGTCGGCTTGCCGATGGCGGGCGCGGCGGGCGGCGGCGTCGGTTGAGCGGGCGCGGGCGGCGTCGGATCCGGCGCGGGCGCCGCGATCTGCGATGGCGCTTCGGTGACCGGCATCGGCGTGGGTTTCGGCTCGACCTTGGGCTTGATCTTCGGCTTTGGTATGGGCTTTTGAATCGGCTTGGGTTCAGGCTTGGGCGGCGGCGGAGACTCGACCGCGACCGGCTGCGCAGGCTGCGGCGATTCGCTGATGATCATCGCCGTGATCGGCTTGGCTTCGATCGGACGCGGCAGCGGTTTATCGCGCATGCTGAGCGCGAAACCGAAAAGCGCGATATGCAGCGCCAGCACGATCGCGCAGGCCGCGATTACGCGCGAATTGCCGTTCCTGGTCGGCGCGGCAGGAAAAGTAATGGAAGAGGTAGTCGGGGCCTGCATTCTTATTGGTTGCTTGTCGTGCGGGGGTTCTTGATAACGCTGCCATTCAGAAAAAACGAAAGCGCGGGCTTGGCGCGGAATTTACCGGACGACGTCATTTTCGGAAAATCAGCAGGGAGATAAACTAGGTAGTCACGAAACCGATCAGCAATTCCATCTTTCCCTCCAGGGGTAAAGGGGCTGCATGGCTGGCTAGTGACCGGGTGCTCGAGGGTAACCTGGCTTGCGGAAGGCAATCAAACGACCGGACGGCTCATGCCGTGGCGTCGGCGAAATACCGCGAATGGCACTGCAGAACAAAAACGTCAGGCTGCCTTGCGCTCGTAGAACGTCAGCGGCGCAACCGACACAGGTTGCTCGACGCCGCAGCGCGACGCGCACACGCCGCTTTGTTCCATGACATCGCGAACGCTTTCTTCACACTTGCCGCAGCACATGGCCACGCCAAGCTCGAATTGCAGTTCGTCGAAGGAGTTCATTCCTTCGGCGATGGCGGCCCGAATTTTTCGATCGGAAACAGATTTGCAGACACAGACAATCATGGTCGTTCGCGATAGCCTACGTTAATGCGAATTATTATCATTCAGTATGGAAGGCTTTGCAAGCGGAGGTCTGTGTTTTTTGTAACACATGCAGCACGTTAGCGAGCTTATTGCTAGCAAGCCAAGGCGGGCGGGGGAAAACGGCCGATCGTACGCTTTTAAACGCGCGAAAAACCCTCAGGCGATGTCGGGTTCCGCGAGGCGCGTACGGCGCGAGGGAATACTGACGTGCTCTACCGGCGCGTCGATTTGCAGGAGGGAAGCGGCGAGTTGCCGCTGGGATTCTCCGTCGGCGGTGGAGCAGAAACGCGGCACGTTGTCCGTGTCGGGCGATGCCGCGTGCTTCAGCGTATGCGCATCGAGCAGGCGATCGAGCTGTCGCGCAATGGCGACGCTCGTATCGATGATATGCAGCCGTTCGCCCGCAATCTCGCGGATCGCGCGATCCAGAAACGGGTAGTGCGTGCAGCCGAGCACGAGCGTGTCGGCGTGGGCATCGAGCATGGGCGCGAGGTAGCTTTCGAGCAGCGCCATGAGTTGCGGCGATGACGTATCGCAGCGCTCGACGGCCTGAACCAGACCGTGCCCCGGCTGAAGAATAAAGCGGCAATCGGCGGCGTAGCGATCCAGCAGCGACTGAAAACGCGCCGAGCGTAGCGTCACTTGCGTCGCCAGCACGCCGACCACGCGCGACTTCGAAACCGCCGTCGCCGGTTTGATGCCCGGTTCCACGCCAACCAGCGGAATCGGCAAGCGCTCACGCACCAACGCGATGGACTGCGCCGTTGCAGTATTGCACGCGACGACCAACGCCTTCGCGCCTTGCGCGACGAGCCATTCACCAATCGCCAGCGTCCGATCGACGATAAAGTCGTCGTCCTTTTCGCCATAAGGCGCGTGCAGGGAATCAGCGACGTAGATCAGACGTTCGTGCGGCAACACCGCGCGCACCGCGCGCAGCACCGACAAACCGCCCAGACCGGAATCGAAAATGCCGACCGGCGCGCTCGCATCAGCGTCAGCACGCGTGGTCGGATTCAACAGAGTTACAGCGGAAGCAGACATTTAAAGCAGAAGAATTACTCGCCTTCGCCCATCATAGTCTGTTGGTAGTTCTGGATGCCAACCTTCTTGATCAGGTCGAGTTGCGTTTCCAGCCAGTCGATATGCTCTTCGGTGTCGTCGAGGATTTTCTCGAAGATTTCGCGCGACACGTAATCACGCACCGACTCGCAATACGCGATAGCTTCCTTGCAGGTCGATTGGGAGATTTGCTCCAGCTTCAGATCGCAGCCGAGAATCTCTTCGGTTTCTTCACCGATCAGCAACTTGTGCAGGTCTTGCAGATTCGGCAGGCCGTCGAGCATGAACACGCGCTGAATAAGCCAGTCGGCGTGCTTCATTTCGCCGATGGACTCGTCGTATTCGTGCTTGCCGAGCTTTTCGAGGCCCCAGTGCTTGTACATCCGTGCGTGCAGGAAGTACTGATTGATCGCGGTCAGTTCGTTTTTCAACTGCGCGTTCAGATATTCGATGACTTTAGCGTCGCCTTGCATAATTGTTCCTTTTTTTGTGACCTAGGGCTGTTGCAAAGATAAACCTTGGACGTGACAAAGCCAAGGTTGAGAGAAAATTTTTCGCTTCGGATAAAACTGAGAATGAAAACCTTTCTCGACTGGCGTTCTTCAAAAGAAAAGAGCCGGGCGAATTGCCCGGCTCTCGTCAATGTATGGCGGCAATAAACCGCTTTCATTCAAGCATCAAACGGTTGCGACCGGAATCTTGCCGATCTTTGCCTGCCATTCCGCCGGGCCGGTCTTATGCACCGACGTGCCGCTCGAATCGACGGCGACGGTCACGGGCATATCCTGTACGTCGAACTCGTAAATGGCTTCCATGCCGAGATCTTCGAACGCGAGCACCTTCGCCTCGCGGATCGCCTTCGAAACGAGATACGCTGCGCCGCCGACGGCCATCAGATACGCCGCCTTGTGATTCTTGATCGCCTCGATGGCGACCGGGCCGCGTTCGGCCTTGCCGATCATCGAAATCAGGCCGGTTTGCGCGAGCATCATTTCGGTGAACTTGTCCATGCGCGTGGCCGTGGTCGGGCCTGCGGGACCGACGGCTTCATCGCGAACCGGATCGACCGGGCCGACGTAATAGATCACGCGGTTGGTGAAATCGACCGGCAGCTTTTCGCCCTTCGCCAGCATATCGGCAATGCGCTTGTGCGCGGCGTCGCGGCCCGTGAGCATCTTGCCCGACAAGAGCAGCGTCTGACCCGGCTTCCACGATGCGACTTCTTCCGGCGTCAGCGTGTTCAGATCGACGCGCTTGCTCTTTTCCGTGTCCGGTTCCCACTGCACCTTCGGCCATGCGTCGAGCGACGGCGCTTCGAGCTTGGCGACGCCAGTGCCGTCGAGCGTGAAGTGCGCGTGACGCGTCGCGGCGCAGTTCGGGATGATCGCAATTGGCTTCGATGCCGCGTGCGTCGGTGCGGCCATGATCTTCACGTCGAGCACGGTGGCCAGACCGCCAAGCCCTTGCGCGCCGATCCCGAGCGCATTCACTTTCTCGTGCAGCTCCACACGCAGTTCTTCGATCCAGTCCTGCGGGCCGCGCGCGATCACGTCCTGAATATCGATCGGGTCCATCAGCGATTCCTTCGCCATGACCATCGCCTTCTCAGCCGTTCCGCCGATACCGATGCCAAGCATGCCCGGCGGGCACCAGCCTGCGCCCATCGTCGGCACGGTCTTGAGAATCCAATCGACGATCGAATCGCTCGGATTGAGCATGGCGAACTTCGACTTGTTTTCCGAGCCGCCGCCTTTCGCCGCGACCTGAACATCGACCTTGTCGCCCGGCACGATTTCGTAGTGGATCACGGCCGGCGTGTTGTCCTTCGTGTTCTTGCGGCCACCTTCCGGCGGCGACACGATCGACGCGCGCAGCACGTTGTCCGGATTCAGATAACCACGGCGCACGCCTTCGTTGATCATGTCGGTGACGCTCATGGTGGCGCCGTCCCAGCGCACATCCATACCGACCTTCACGAACACCGTGACGATGCCCGTGTCCTGACAAATCGGGCGCTTGCCTTCGGCGCACATGCGGCTGTTGGTCAGAATCTGCGCGATGGCGTCTTTCGCGGCGGGACTCTCTTCGAGTTCGTACGCGCGGCCGAGCGCCTGAATGTAGTCGAGCGGATGGTAGTAGCTGATGTACTGGAGCGAATCCGCGATGCTCTGGATCAGATCTTCCTGCTTGATGACGGTCATGGCTGTATGTGCCTTGGGGACAGAATTTTTTATCTGAGCGTTCTGGGCGACGCTTCAGTCTTCAAACGTGCTTAAGTGAGCTTGCGAGCTTCAATCGAGCGCACTGCGCGGCGCGTCGAGAGTCTCACTATGAAAATGCCGTGGATGCGTATGCGTGGTCAGCTTATCGACATAAGCCATGATCAGCGCCGACAGCAGGAACGCGACATGAATAATGACTTGCCACAGCACGGTATGAAACGTGTGCTGATCCGGGTTGATAAACGTTTTCAGCAGATGGATCGACGAGATGCTGATAAGCGCCATCGACAATTTGACTTTGAGCACGCCCGCGTTGACGTGATCGAGCCATTCCGGTTCGTCCGGATGGCCTTCCACGCCGAGCCGCGACACAAACGTCTCATATCCGCCGACGATCACCATGATCAGCAGATTCGAGATCATGACCACGTCGATCAGGCCGAGCACGACGAGCATGATGTTGGTTTCGTCGAGCGTCATGGCATGCGTGACGAGATGCCAGACTTCCTTCAGAAACAGCACGACATACACGCCTTGCGCGACGATCAGCCCGAGATAGAGCGGCACTTGCAGCCATCGGCTCATAAAGATGAATCGCGGCAGCGCTTTCATCGGGCCGGACGGGGCGGGTGTGGGCGTGTGCTTGGGCGCGGACATGGGCGGCGTTGAGTGCGTGTCGGAACGGCTCTGATAATGACGGACCAATATGACGGCCGCAGCAAACATGCGCGGCCGCAAAAGAAGGCACTACGGGAAAGCCCGGTATTGTAACGTGTAGACACATCTGCCGGCCGAAAGCTTTCGGAAAGCGCTGAAGTTGGCGGCTGCCAATCAGTTCGATCAGAGTCCGCTTTCGCGCGATACCGTTTCCGCATCGCGCGCCTTCAGACTGGCGAGCGCGATGCCAACCACTACGCACGTCAGCGCAATGCCATGCGCAATCGTAGGCCGTTCGCCGAGAAACGCGATGCCGTACAACGCCGCCGCGATCGGCAACACGGCGCTGAACACACCGGCGAGACTGCCATCGACATGGCGGATGCCCTTCATCCACAGCCAGAACGAGAAGATGCTCGCCGATAGCCCGTACCAGATCACCAGCGCCCACGTGCTCCAGCTCACGCTATGCCACGCGAAGCCGACGAACGACGTCGCGCCGAGCGGCAGCATCAGCAATAAACCGATGGTATGCGTGTACGCGCAGATATCGATGGCGGGCAGCGTCTGCGTGAGCCGCCGCGACAAAATCACGTAAAGCGATTCGCAGCACACCGCGCCGAGCACCATCAGATTGCCGCTGAGCGAACCGGCGTCGCTGTCACCGCTTTGCGCGACGTTGATGACCAGCACGCCCGCAATCGCCAGCACGATCGACGCCCACGCGCGGCCGCCCGGTTTCTCCTTGAGAAAGATCCACGCGAACAGCGCGACCACCGCCGGAATCGTGCTCGTAATCACGCCCGCCGCGACCGCGCTCGTACGCGCGACGCCGTTGAGCATCAGCAAGGTAAAACCGAACGTGCCGAACAAGGCCTGCAAGAACAGATTGATCCACTCGCCGCGCGCCACGCGCTTCATCTTCGATAGTCGCAGCAGCGGCCACAACACCGCCAGCGCGATCACGAAGCGCAGGAGCGCGAACAAAGGCACCGGCACGGACGCGACAATCGATTTGCCGATACCGACATTGCTTCCGACCAGCAGCATGGCCGCGATAAGGAGAAAGGCGTAACGATTCAATCTGGATACCGCGCGGCGAGTTCAGTTACGATTAAGGGGGTCTTATTGTAGAAGCCGCGCCGACTCCGCGCTGACTCCGCGTATACCCCGTGCTTTTCAGGCGCGGCACGTAAGAAGCGGGTAAGTTGACCGGCTTATCGTGCAGTCAACGGAGACAGGGTTCGGCCAGGGAACGCATCGCGCTTTCCGGCTCTCGAACCTCATAACATGCGGCGCGCGTCCCTGCATGCGCGACGAGCGCCGCCGAATTTCGAATCACCATCAGAAGGGGTTGTCGATGTCTGCGATCGAATCGGTTCTTCATGAAAAACGCGTGTTCCCGCCGTCCGCGAAAGCCACGTCGGGCGCGGCTATTTCCGGCATGGATGCCTACCAGGCGCTGGCTGCGGAAGCCGAAAAAGATTACGAAGGTTTCTGGGCGCGTCTTGCGCGCGAGAATCTCGCCTGGCACAAGCCGTTCACCAAGGTGCTGGATGAATCGAACGCGCCGTTTTATACGTGGTTCGAGGACGGCGAACTCAATGCGTCGTATAACTGTCTGGATCGGCATGTGGAAGCCGGTCGCGGCAACGACAACGCCATCATCTTCGAAAGCGACGATGGCACCGTCACCAATGTCACGTACAGCGATCTGCTCGAGCGCGTCTGCCGTCTCGCCAATGCGCTGAAGAAGCGCGGCGTGGAGAAGGGCGACCGCGTGGTGATCTATCTGCCGATGTCGGTGGAAGGCGTGGTCGCGATGCAGGCGTGCGTGCGAATCGGTGCGACGCATTCGGTGGTGTTCGGCGGCTTCTCGTCGAAGTCGCTCAACGAACGTCTGGTCGATGTCGGCGCGGTTGCGCCCATCACCGCCGATGAGCAGATGCGCGGCGGCAAGGCGCTGCCCTTGAAAAGCATCGCCGATGAAGCGCTGGCGGCGGGCGGCTGCGACGCCGTGAAGAACGTCATCGTTTATAAGCGCACGGGCGGTAAGGTCGCGTGGACGGAAGGGCGCGACGAGTGGCTTCAGGAAATCGTCGAGAAAGAAGCGCCGACGTGCGAGCCGGAATGGGTGAGCGCGGAGCATCCGCTGTTCATTCTCTATACGTCCGGTTCGACGGGCAAGCCGAAGGGCGTGCAGCACAGCACGGCAGGCGTGTTGCTCTGGTCCGCGCAGACCATGAAGTGGACCTTCGACATGAAGCCGGGCGATGTCTTCTGGTGTACGGCGGATATCGGCTGGATTACGGGTCACAGCTACATTGCGTACGGGCCGCTGGCGATCGGCGCGACGCAGGTGATGTTCGAAGGCGTGCCGACTTATCCGCACGCGGGCCGCTTCTGGGAGATGATCGCGCGCCACAAGGTCACGATCTTCTACACCGCGCCGACCGCGATCCGCTCGCTTATCAAGGTATCCGAAGCGGATGAAAAGGTGCATCCGAAAAGCTATGACTTGTCGACGCTGCGCATTCTCGGCACGGTCGGCGAGCCGATCAATCCGGAAGCGTGGATGTGGTATCACGAGAACGTCGGTCGCGGCCAATGTCCGATTGTCGATACCTGGTGGCAGACCGAAACCGGCGGCCATATGATTACGCCGCTGCCGGGCGCGACGCCGCTGGTGCCGGGTTCGTGCACGCTGCCGCTGCCGGGCATCATGGCCGCCATCGTCGATGAAACCGGTCAGGACGTGCCGAACGGGCAGGGCGGCATTCTGGTCGTCAAGCGTCCGTGGCCGTCGATGTTGCGCAACGTCTGGGGCGATCCGAAGCGCTATCAGACCAGCTACTTCCCGGAAGAACTCGGCGGCAAGCTGTATCTCGCCGGCGATGGCGCGGTGCGCGACAAGGACACCGGCTACTTCACCATCATGGGCCGTATCGATGATGTGCTGAACGTCTCCGGTCACCGTCTCGGCACGATGGAAATCGAGTCGGCGCTGGTGGCGAATCCGATCGTCGCGGAAGCGGCCGTCGTAGGCCGTCCGGACGATACGACCGGTGAAGCCGTGGTCGCGTTCGTCGTGCTCAAGCGCGAGCGCCCGGAAGGCGATGAAGCGAAGCAGATCGCCAAGGAATTGCGCGACTGGGTCGGCAAGGAAATTGGTCCGATCGCCAAGCCGAAGGACATTCGTTTCGGCGAGAACTTGCCGAAGACGCGTTCGGGCAAGATCATGCGTCGCCTGTTGCGCTCGCTGGCGAAGGGCGAGGAGATCACGCAGGACGTGTCCACGCTTGAGAACCCCGCGATTCTCGATCAATTGGGCGAGGCGCGTTAATCGCTTTAATCGACCGCTGCTTCCGAGAAAGACGCAGCGGTCGATCCCGATTGCCCTTGCCACGCGGTTTTGTTAAAAAACCGCATGTCCGATTCGTCCAACGCCACCGTTCCCGCACCGCCGCCCGTATCGGCGGCGTTGGCGCGTGCGCATCGGATTTACTGGCGGTTCAATATTGTGCTGGTCGCGGTGCTGATGGCGATCGGCTTCATCGTCTCGTTTGGCGTGCCGTTGTTCGCGGGGCGCTTGCAGTCGGTGCGTGTCGGCGGCTTCCCGCTGCCGTTCTACTTCGGCGCACAAGGCGCGATCCTCGTCTATGTCGCGCTGATCGCCATCTATATCGTCCTGATGCAAGTCGCCGATGCGCGTCTTCTCCGCGCGGTCCGACAAGAGTCAAGCGACGCCGCATGAAGCTCACGAATCGGCTGATCGTCTCCTACGCGCTTTACACGCTCGGCTTCCTGCTGTTCATCTTTCTGATGGAGCGCATCGAGCGCACGACCGGACCGGGCACGTGGATCGGCTACGTGTTTCTGTTCGTACCGATCGCGGTGTATGCGGTGATCGGTCTGCTGTCGCGTACTTCCGATCTGGTCGAATACTACGTCGCGGGGCGGCGCGTGCCGTCCGCGTTCAACGGCATGGCGACGGCGGCGGACTGGCTGTCGGCGGCATCGTTCATCGGACTGGCGGGGTCGATCTACGCGAGCGGTTACGACGGCCTGGCCTATGTGATGGGCTGGACCGGCGGCTATTGCCTCGTCGCGTTCCTGCTTGCGCCGTACGTGCGCAAACTCGCGCGCTACACCATTCCCGACTTTCTCGGCACGCGCTACTCCAGCAATCTCGTGCGCGGACTCGCGGCTATCGCGGCGATTCTCTGTTCGTTCGTCTATCTGGTCGCGCAGATTCAGGGCATCGGATTGATCGCGTCGCGGTTTATCGGCATCGAATTTTCGATCGGGATTTTCTGCGGGCTGGCGGGCATTCTCGTGTGCTCGTTTCTCGGCGGCATGCGCGCGGTGGCGTGGACGCAGGTGGCGCAGTACATCATCCTGATCGCGGCGATGCTGATTCCCGTGTCGATGATCGCGCATCGCGAAGGGCTGGGCTGGCTGCCGCAATTGAACTATGGACGCGTGATGGAGCGCGTCGAGAAGCTGGAGCGTGAAGTCGCCGCATCGCCCGATGAAGCGCGCGCGCGTGCCGATTACGCGCGCCAGGCCTCGCAAATGCAGACGCGCATCGACGCCTTGCCGCAGTCTTTCTACGATGAACACGCGCGTTTGGTCGATGAAATCGCCGAACTGCGACGCCATAACGGCCCGCTGCGCGAGATCAACGAGCGCGAACGCGAACTCGCATCCTTCCCGCACGATCCCGCCGATGCGCAAGTCAAATGGTCCCGCGACCGCGATGCGTTGACCGATCGCGTCGATGCGCCCGTGCCCATGACCGAACCCTTCACCGACGACAACCCGCGCGCACACAAGCTCAACTTTCTGTCGTTGCTGCTGTGTCTGTCGATCGGCACCGCGAGCTTGCCGCACATTCTCACGCGCTATAACACGACGACGTCGGTGGCATCGGCGCGGCGCTCGGTCGGCTGGACGCTGTTTTTCGTCGCGCTGTTTTATCTGACGGTGCCGGTGCTGGCGGTGCTGATCAAGCACGAGATATTGAGTGGAATCGTCGGCCACCGATTCGCCGATCTGCCGCAATGGGTCACGCAATGGCGGCGCGTGGAACCGTACCTGATCCGCATCAGCGATATCAACGGCGACGGCATCGTGCGATGGGCGGGCATTCAGATGCAGCCGGATATGGTGGTGCTGGCCGCGCCGGAAATCGCCGGGCTGCCGTACGTGATCTCCGGGCTGATCGCGGCGGGCGCGCTGGCCGCCGCGCTTTCCACCGCGGATGGTCTGCTGCTGACCATCGCCAATGCGCTGTCGCACGACGTCTATTACTGCATGGTCGATCGCCGCGCGACCAGTCAGCGGCGCGTGACGATATCGAAGATTTTGCTGCTGGGCGTGGCGCTGCTGGCGTCGTATGTGGCGTCGCTGAATACGGGCAATATTCTGTTTCTGGTCGGCGCGGCGTTTTCGCTGGCGGCGTCGAGTCTGTTTCCGGCGCTGGTGTTGGGCGTGTTCTGGAAGCGCACCACGCAGCGCGGCGTGGTCGCTGGCATGATCGCGGGGCTGGCCGTGTGCGTGTATTACATCGTTTCGACCTATCCGTTCTTCGTGCAGTTGACGGGCTTCGCCGGGCCGCGCTGGTTCGGTATCGAGCCGATCAGTTCGGGTGTGTTCGGCGTGCCGGCGGGTTTCGCGGTGGCCATCGTCGTCAGTCTCTTCGATAAAAAGCCCGACGCGTACACGCGCGCACTGGTCGATTACATTCGTCACCCATAGGGGTGGCGGGCGTTCAGGAAATTGGTATAATCGCGGTCTTGCCGGAGAGATGGATGAGTGGTTTAAGTCGCACGCCTGGAAAGCGTGTATAGGGTAAAACCTATCGGGGGTTCGAATCCCCCTCTCTCCGCCAGCATTCAAAGCCCTTGAAATTATCAAGGGCTTTTTCTTTTCCCGCGTTTTTCGCCGTCACTTTTTCTGCGACACTAGGCTCGCCTTACCCGCCCGAAACGCGCAGAGCGTGATTCATCTGAACTCGGCGTATGTTGCGACGGCTCATTCCATCGAACTACTGACCTTCGCGCCTGATCGTTCCACTCGATGCAAAATTCCGTCAAAGTCTCTCGCAATTCGATTCGAACCAAAGACTCGCGAACGCGTCCCACGTTAAGCTGCACATCGCTCGATTTCGTATCCCGAATCCACGGGCGATTCGAAGCAGCATTCCGTAACTGACAAAGGACAGACACCATGAGCATCTTCGGCGATATCGTCAACAAGATCTTTCATCGGGCCAAGCCGGCCGAACAAGCACCGGCCGTCGAGCCGCAACCCGTTCCCGCGCCGGACGCAGCTGCTGCGGCCTCGCCCGCGCCCGCAGCACTGTCCGACGTCGATGTCGCAGCCGTGATGGATCAGCTCGCGAGCGAAAGCAGCCAGACGCTCAACTGGCGTGTTTCGATCGTCGATATGATGAAACTGCTCGGCGTCGACAGCAGCCTCGATCATCGCAAGCAACTGGCGACCGAGTTGAAGTACAGCGGCGATATGAACGATTCCGCATCGATGAACATCTGGTTGCACAAGCAACTGATGCAGGCGCTGGCGGCCAACGGCGGCAAGCTGCCGGCCGATCTGCTGTAACGAAGGCGCAGTCGGGCGATTGATTGATCGCGCCGCTGAAGCAAAAAGCAAAAAGCCCGTGGACTTCGGTTCACGGGCTTTTGTTTTGGCGGCAATAAAACCGCAATAAGCGGCAATCAGCGTCGTAAGAGTGATGGGACGACGTCATGATGAAGCCTCTAATAATGCCCGATGATTTCAGGCACATGGCAGGGCGGCTCAGCGTCGTCCCATCTCTTACGACATCGCTAAGAATAGTCGATCGGTATCAGAATGGAATCAGATAAATCGCGATCTATTCGTTTCGGCTCGCCGATTATTTCGATGGTTTCGACGACGTTCGCGGATGCGCGAATGCGGCGATCGGATCGTCATCGACATGCTGCGTTGCGGTGGCATGCCGCGCGCTCGTTTTTTTGCTCGTGGCAGCCGGATGTCCCGCGGCTTTGGCGATATCCGCGTTGCTCATCCACTGTTCCGAATAGGCGGCGAAAGCGGGCGCGATGATCGCGAGCAGAACGCAAAAGAGTGTGCTTCGAATCCACATGATATGAGCGGTCGGTAAACGAAAAACCCCGCGTGACGCGGGGCACAGGCATCTTGATCGAGGTTGGTATTTGAACCAGTCGAAGCGCCAATTTCGTTCGGACGAATCCTATTCACGCGAATAAAAACGAAGCATTACGTTCGCCGCGCTTATCCGTCAAAAAGGCTCAGCCGAAGAGACGCGCAATCGCAAGTCGAAACGCGCGCCAGCGGCTCGGCGCGGCAACGCTCAGCGCGTTGAGGTCGCGCTTCCACGGTTCCTGATCGTGTTCGTGTCTGGCTTGCGTAACGAGTGTTCCGAAGTACATGGCAATCTCTCCGCGCGTTGGCGTTCTCCGAATGGCGCCGCTCGATGCGACTGCCATGCGTTGAGATTGCCCGAGGGCGGCCGCGCCCGAAACCCGCATTGCCGATGCAGTCTCGAGCGGGGAGTGACGGCCGCGTGCGAAGACCATCAAAAGGAGGGATCGGACGCGCCGATGCAGACGCCGTGCTTTCACAGTCCGTGCGGCAACGCGCGCAGCCGCTTGAGCGCCGCGCGCGACTGGCCGCGCCGTTCCTTGCCAAGCCAGCGCACGGCCTGATCGACCGCGTGTTTGTCATCGAGCGATGATCCGAAACGCCGCACCACGGCTTCGCTTGCCAGCACGTCGCCGAGTTGGCCGAGCGCTGCCTGCGCGTCCGCCAGATGGTCGATTGCATGCCGATGGCCACGCTCGAGCACCGGCGCGAATAACTCCAGCAGACAGTGCAGCTTGTTCGCGGCTTCTTCGATGCTGCGCAGCGTCTTGGCATCGACATGCTTCATGCGGGTGGCGCGCTGCTCTTTCTTGCTGAGCGTTTCGTCCGCCAACGACACGCGTTGCCGCGCAAACTCTTCCAGCGTGCGATCTTCCGTCCGCGCTTCCAGACGACGGCGCGCATCGGCGAGGGCGCGGCGCAGCAGCAAATCCACATTCGCCTTGCGGATCGATACGCAACTCGCCATCGATGCCTCGCGGCGTTCTCCCTTCAGCGTGCGCACCACCGGTCCGACACGCGAACAAGTCTTGCGCGCGCGACTAAGCAGATCGCAGGCGGCGTCGAGTTCGTGCGGTTCTCCGGCGATCTCGGCCAGACGCTTGAAGCGCTTGCGTACGATGCGTGCTTCCTTCTCGTCGAGCAGCGGTTCGAACGCCCACCACAACGCGCGCAGGCGATCGAGCGTCAGGCGCAAGCCATCGAGCACGGCGGCGTCGCTGCGTTCGGCCATTTGTTCGGTCTGGTGGAAAGCATCGCTTGCGAGCGGGGCCGTCAGCACGACGAAAGCATCGGCGACAGGCTGGTCGCGCAACGAAAATCCGGCGGATGACGATGACGTGCGTAGTGTGTTGTGTACGGTATTGCGTACGGCCGTTAGATCGAAGTTCAGTGTCATCGTCTCGGTATGCACTTATATCGCCCGATCTTTTTTATTCTGATGGCGTGATCGCGCGCTTCGTTTATTGAGGTGTTAGCCCGTTAAGCTAATCCGCCCGAATGTCATGCAGATGACAGCGTGAAGAAATTTTATTGAAGCGCAGATTTGATTTTCATTTAGGTTAACTATCCGTAAGTTCGATTCTTCATTCGAAACGCTGACATAAAAGATTCACGAAGCGCCTTGTTTCCACGACGTACTCTTGCACGGCTACGGCAAATCGAGCGAGGCACGCCATGCCAGATATCGCATTTCCCCAGCAATCAGGCTCGAACGAACGTACGCGCCGTTCCGGTCTCATCGTCTTTTTCCTGATTCTTGCAATTGGTCTCGGTTATGTGGCATTGCATCTCGCCAATGATCTGGAGTCCACGCAACAAAGTTCAGTACTCGCTTATTTTCTGCTTGGTATCGCACTATTGATTGCGCTCGGTTTCGAGTTCGTCAATGGCTTTCACGATACCGCCAATGCCGTCGCCACCGTCATCTAAACGCATTCGCTGACACCGAATATCGCGGTGGTCTGGTCGGGCGCGTGGAATTTTCTGGGCGTGCTGGTATCGAGCGGGGCGGTCGCGTTCGGGATTCTGCAATTGCTGCCTGTCGAGCTGATTCTGCAAGTCGGCAGCAGCGCGGGCTTCGCAATGGTGTTCGCCTTGCTGATCGCCGCGATCATCTGGAATCTGGCGACGTGGTATTTCGGCTTGCCGTCGTCGAGTTCGCATACGCTGATCGGCTCGATCATCGGCGTGGGTCTGATGAATCAATTGATGCGGGGTCCGAACGGTACGAGCGGCGTGGACTGGTCGCAGGCGGCGGGCGTCGGCAAGTCGCTGCTGTTTTCGCCGGTGGTCGGATTTATCGCGTCGGCGTTGTTGTTGCTTGCGCTCAAGGCGGTGGTGCGCGTGCCGGCGCTTTATAAGGAGCCGAAGCAGAATCGGCCGCCGCCGTTCTGGATTCGCGCGCTGCTTATTCTGACGTGCACGGGCGTGTCGTTCGCGCACGGATCGAACGATGGTCAGAAGGGCATGGGCCTCATCATGCTGATTCTGATCGGCACGGTGCCGACGGCCTACGCGCTGAACAAGGCCGTGAATCCCGCCGAAACGCAGACGTTCGTGGCGATCGCGCATGACGCTTCGTCGGTCTTCGCCAAGTACGCCAATAACGCGCCGCCTTCCGGCAATGCGCGCGACGACGTTCAGGCTTACGTGCGCACGCGTCAGCTTTCGACAGCGAGCGTGCCGGCGCTCAAACAGTTGACCGATACCATTGCGAATCAGGTCAAGGGATCGGGTTCGCTCGCGCAAGTTCCGCAGAACGACGTGGATAACGTTCGCAACAACATGTACCTCGCGTCCGAGGCCATCCGCCTGATGGAGAAGTCGAATCAGCCCGCGTTCGCACCCGCCGATAAAGCCGTGATCGACAACTACAAGAAGCAGCTCGATCACGCCACCAAGTTTATTCCGACCTGGGTGAAAGTCGCGGTGGCGATTGCGTTGGGACTCGGGACGATGGTGGGCTGGAAGCGCATCGTCGTGACGGTGGGCGAGAAGATCGGCAAGCAGCATCTGACGTATGGTCAGGGTGCATCGGCCGAACTCGTGGCGATGCTGACCATCGGCGCCGCCGATGCCTACGGTCTGCCGGTCTCGACCACGCACGTGTTGTCATCGGGCGTCGCCGGGACGATGGCGGCCAATGGCTCGGGTTTGCAGTGGAGCACGGTGCGCAGCCTGATTCTCGCGTGGGTGTTGACGCTGCCGGTGTCGATCGCACTGGCAGCGGTGCTCTACTGGGTGTTCAGACACCTGTTCTGAACACGAGCGGGAAGACGGGCGTCAGGCGTTCGCCGGGCGTCCGGTCTTCACTTCTTCCAAAGCCTTGACCGCTTCGACGATCCGCTTGTCGGTAGCGGCATCGAGCATGGAAAGGGCGGCGCGCAGCAGTTCGCTTTTCTTCACGCGCAGGCCGTTATCCAGACACTTCTGCTTAATCGACGCTATTTTCGCGTAGTCCGATTTGGGCATCGTGAAGCTGTCGCGCACGACCTTTTCTTTCTTCACGCGCTTGGTTTTTGCGGCTGGTGTTTCTGCTGCGGCGGTTTTTGGCGCTGCGGTTTTGGCAGCAGGTTTGACGGCTTTTTTAGCGGCCGGCTTTGCGCTCACGGTTTTCGCTGCGCTCTTGGTCGCCGGCTTTTTCCCCGCGCCCGAACCGGTGGATTGCGACTTCGGCCTGGATGCCGCGACGGCCCTGTCCTGAGTCTTTTTGCTGGTCTTGCTCGCTGCCTTGACCTCGGTCTTCGACTCGGCCTTGGCGGTCGCTTTACCTTCGCCGTTCTTGGGGAAGTTGAACGCCTTCTTGGTCGGCGGATCGATTTGAGGTGTAGTCGTCATCCGTTCTCTCCTTCGTGTGGAGAAAACAGTATATACGGTTTTATTTGTTGCGGAAGTGTGGCGCGATCCGATGCTGCGCGGAAATTTGCGTTGCGGCTCAGAGAGATAGCCGAGCGAGCCGAAAGTTATCACCACGCTTGTCCATCGAATCTGTGGACAAGCGTGATGCTTTCAACGATCAGCGATCAATGACCGTGATGGTGGTGATCGTCGTCATCATCGTGAGCGCGGCGGCATGCGCGTTCGTCGTTGCCGGCCAGACGTTGCGCGACGTATGCGGGCAGATCCGCCGCATCGACCGAAAAGACGAAGAAGCGGTTCGGATTGTCGATGCCGTTCGGATGATTCGTGTCCGTCACCGTGCCGACGAAGTCGTTGTCGTTGGCGACGAACAGCGTGTGCTTGAGCACGCCCTTGACGCGGATATCCGGCCCGAAGGCGAGGCTTTCGAGCTTGGCCGGGATGTCCGTGTACGCGAAGCCGTTGGCATGCAGCACGTCGGCGATATCGAGGAACAGCGTCTTGCTGAGCGCGTACGGTGCAAGGCCCGCCGCGCCGCTTGCCTGGCTCACGTCCTGCGCGCCGGTCAGATCGACCTTGAAGACCTTTTTGAACGCGGCGGTGGAGTTGTCGCCGAGACCTTTGCCGTCGCGCTCGTCGAGCAGCAGTTCGTGATCGTTGATGGCGACGATATCGCTGATGGTCGGATAGTTCGGCTTCGCATCGGTGCCGATGTTGGTCAGCGGATATGCGAACTGCGTGCTTTTGCCCGTGCGCAAATCGATCCGCAGGATGCGCGTGTAGCCGCCGCTGGTGCCGCCATCCTGAATCAGCGGGCTTTGCATCGCGCCGAACAGCGTGTCGCCGTCGGGCGAGATCGCGAGACCTTCCATGCCCTTGTTGGCCACGCGGCCCGACGTGTTCTGACTGATTTCGGTGGCGCCGACGGAAGAAAGCGTCGTCACCGCGAACGATGACGGCACGCGCACGACACCGGTCCGCTCGCCGGTGCGCCGGTCGAATCGATAGATATACGGACCGTACTCGTCCGAGATGAACACGCTCGAACCATCGCGCGATACGCGCACGCTTTCGGGATCGAAGCGGGCGTCGCGCGGATAGGTCGATGACTGCGTCGGCGTGAAGTTATCCGAACGTCCGGTGAAATAGTGCGTGCGATGCGCCGCGTTCAACGCGGGCGCGCCATTGCCGACGCCTGCCGCCGCGCCATCGCCATAGACCAGCGGCTCGCGCGTGTGGAGCAGGGTGGTATCGAGCAATTTCGGCGTGAGGGAATACGGCAGCGTGCCGCCTTTCGATGCTTCGAGCTTCAGGCTCAGCGTCTGAAATCGGTTGATGTACGACGCGGTATCGTCGAGCGCCGCGTTGTAGGAAATCGCGTTCGGTCCGCGATCGGGCACCGCGACGAAGGTATCGCAACCGGCGTAGGCCAAACCCGAGCCGAGACCGCCCAGCAAATTGCCTGGTGCGCCGTTTTCCAGCGGCGCGGCGGTTGCCGCCGAACGGTCGCCGATCGTGCCGCTCAACTGACCGATCGCGATCAATTCGACTTTCGCCCATGCAGAGGTGCAGGCGGCGGACAGCACGAGACTTACGGCAAATGAGCGGGCAAACGAGCGGGCAAAAGAGCGTGCAAGCACGGGTGCTCGAACCATTGAACATCTCCTTCGATTGATGAGTTATTTGGATGCGCCGAATGTCGGACGCGGCGCGTCGGGAAGACAGCCTGCTTCGCCTTCATCGCGCTGTCCGTCGGCTTCGAATATGCCTGCGCATTATTACGATCAGGCGGTGACCGTAGTGTGAACGTTTCGCGAACGTGCTTAAGCTGCTCACTGTGATGTCAGCTTCGCGTTCGCTACGCGTTGGGGAATCGAATTTTTCCCAGATTAGTCCATCGCTGATTGTGCAGACGAACTACGATAATTAAAGTGCATTCCGAACTTGCGATGTTTCGTTACAAATCGCGGTCTCGAATAAAGTCCAAGTCAATTCCGTATCAATGCACTACACCGAGTGGAGTGTTTCATGTCGATTACCCTGAACGATTTACTGGCATGGAGCGAACGCTTGCCGGATCCGACGAGTGAGGAAGCGCGAATGCTGCGCGCCATGATCGAGCGCCGCGAAGCCGAATTACGTACGCGTATCGCTGATCTGATTGCCACGGTGAGCCAGCGCGAAAACTGGAAACTGCATCGGTGCGCGGCCACGGCGCGGCGCGTCGAACAGACGCCGACCGATCGACTCGAATCCGTGTTCGACTATTTTCATGACCGCAGCTTGGGCCGCCTCCCCGCCGATGCCCGCGAGCCGCTGAAGCATGACGGACACGAGGTCGAGCAGCAGGCGTCCGCGCCGGCGGTGCCGATCACCCTGACGCCAGCGAGAAACGTGGTGACCATGCCCATCACGATCTCCGAACCGGTGAGCGCGCTTTACAGCAGAATGCGCTCGCTCGAATCGCTGGTGGCGCCTACGCCGGGAATCGGGTGCGGCGTGCAGGGGATTCGAATCATGCGTATGGTCGCGTTGATGTCCAAGGCGCGTTCGGCGCGCATGGCGCAAATGCGAATCAGCGGTACGCAATTCGTGTATCGCCATGCATAGAAAATAAAAAACGAAATTCGATGTATTAAAAAACGGCGCGAAAAGTTTCGCGCCGTTTTTATTTTTGAAATTGCGTAATCGGAAATGGCGTGATCTATTGGCTTGCCAATAGAGCGCCTGCTCTGGCGCGCTTGCGGCGTCTTTTGAAAGCGGGTATCCCTCGGCTATACTGAATTCAGCAGCTTATTTCGACGACCACAATTCGACGGCCACACGCGCGGTTATTCGTTATTCGCAATGAACGGTATCGTCCGGAGCGATTCGATTATTTTCAGGCGCATGCGCGGCATTTATCGCGTTTCCGGCGGCGGGACAGTGGCCATACAGGGAGTCACCGTGAAAAGCCTGCTCAGCAGAAAGGGCACCTTGCTCGACAATGCGCCGTCGTTTCTATTGCGACAAAAATCCAGTGGACCCATTCGCTTCGCCGCCCCCGATATGCCCGACGAAAGCACCGACGATCTTCCCGTCAAAGCCCATGCCGCAAAGCCCCAACCCAACACGCGCGTGACGCCGCTGCGCGCGGTCATGCCCTCCGCGCCGCAGACCGGTGCGCATCCGCTTCAGACCGCGCAGATTGCCGAAGTCGAATGGCTGAGTCAGCAAAGCTCGCTGACCACGTTCCGCACATTCAACAGCTTCGCCTTCACCGCGTCGTTGCTGTTTTATCCGCGCGATCTGGCGTACTACGCCGTGCTGTATCACGAAGACGCGGTGTGGCGCGTGCTGAAAGCCGTCGATATCGAATCCGCCGAACCGGCTTTTCATCACTTCGTCGAACAGGCGATGCGCCTTGCCGAAGCGGAAATGCGGCGCGTTCATCTCGAAGCCCAAAACGAACAACTCGCGCGCATGATTGCCGAGTCCGATGCGCAAGTCGAACGCATTCGCGTGGATTTGCAGCGCGGCAGTTCGCAGGATCAGGAAGTCGCGCTGAAGCAACAGGAAACGCGCAAACAATTGACGCAACTCGAAGCGCGCCGCGTTGCCGCTCAGGTGCAACTGACCAAGCTTCAGCGCCAATTGCATCAGTTGAACGCGAGCAGCAACGAGTCGATTCCGCATCTTCCCTCCACGCGATGATGCGGGCGAATTCAGGCGTGCTTCGCAAATCGTTTAAAATGGCTGTATTGCGCGCTCAGGCGATTTTTTCGGCATACTCGCCGCCGAACCGTGCAATATATGTACTGAGACCGCGCCCGGCCTGCGCCAGCCGCTTCATATTCTCGACATGCGCGCGCCCCGGCACGCGATAGTCATACAAATACGTCCCGCCGTTGACGAAGCGCACTTTGATGCCGTCATGCAGGATATCGAATGCAGTGACGCCGGAGTTTCCGGCGAGATTCCCGTAGGTTTGCATAGGGTTTTCGTAGTGTCGCTGGCCGAATGACGCACCGGTTGCAACCGGCTTCGCGGAACATGCCAGCGTGCTGTTTCACTGCATTCGTAGTCTGCCGGCGCGCCCTAAAGTTTTCTTCACACGCGCCGTTAAGGTGTCATCGATAGCCCGCCGATCTAGGTGCCATGGATAAAGATCAACTACCGCTGCCATTTTTGGATTCCAACGATCCGCATTTTCAGCACGCCCGCGCGCTGAGCTTGTCCGTCGGTGCGATCCGCCGTGCGCAGGGCAAAGCCAATCCCAATGACTTCACGGTCGGTTCGATCGAATGGCACTTCGCGATCGAAGATTTCGCGGGCGATGTGCTCAAGGCATTGATGGACGACGAGTCATCGCAAGGCGCGGACGTTCATGTGGACGAGCAGCGTCCGCGCGACTGAGCGCCTGTCGTCCGCGCCTACGCCTCACAGTTTCACGCCGCCGGCCTCCGGCGCATCGACGCCTTCGGGCGGGATCGCGCCGGTGGGACTGACATCGTTGCTCCAGTACGGCTCGCGCCCGTAATGCTGATGCAGCGTGGTCGCCCAGGTGCGATCGGCCATCGACGGCCACGCGTCCTTGTCGAAACCGGGCGAATGGCGCACTTCCTCGGCCGTCGCGGCAAGGCGGAAGCACTTGTTGTCCGTATCCAGCGTCAGCGCGCTCCACGGCACCGCCAACAGTTTGTCGCCGATTCCCAAAAATCCGCCGCTCGACAACACCGCGTAAGCGATTCGCCCGCTTCCCACATCCAGCATGATTTCCTTGAGCGAGCCGACGTCGTGACCGTCGCTGCTCAGCACGGAATTGCCATCGAGCGTGCTCGCGGCCATCACGTCCGGTCCGGGTCCTGCCGCCGTCGCCGCGCCTTTACCGACGATCGTCGCGCCGTCGCCTGTTTCCATCGGTTGATTCATGATCCGCTCCTTAGGGCCGTCTGGGCTGCATAGCATCCAGCAACGTGCGTTCCTATTCGCAGGCGTCTGATAAGCTCAGGATTCGCTGAATTCACCGCTCGCTCATGATCGATTTCGAGGAATTGCTGGCCGTCGCGTACAAGAAAGAACGGATGCAGAGCCGTCGGCTGGCGAAGGGCGCGTCTCTGCCGGAACACGATGCGCTCGTGCGCACGCTGACCAAATCGGCGGGTGTGCGGTCCTTGCCGGAACTGGTGAAAGAACGGCGCGCCGAGCAGGCCAGAACCGCCGAAGGGCAGCAGGCGCGGGCCGCGCGCCGGGTGGATCGAATAAGCCGTCCCAAAACCACGCAAGCACCCGTCGATGAAACCGCGTGGCTCGGCTGGTTCGACGGCTCCGCGACGCCGAATCCGGGACGAATCGGGCTGGGCGGAGTGCTGAGGAGTCCGTCAGGCGATCAACACGAAATCAGCGTGACGGCGGGCCACGGCGACTGCAACGCGGCGGAATATCTGGCGCTGGTCGCGTTGCTGGAAACGGCGCTGCGCAAAGGCGCGCAATCGCTGACGGTTCACGGCGACAGCCGCGTCGTGATCGACGATCTGCTTAAACCGCAAGGCGAGGGCATCGGCGCGCTGGCGCATCACGCGGCGCGCGTGCGTGCGCTGATCGCGGATATCGGCGATGTCCGCTTGCAATGGATTCCGCGCGGACGCAACGCAGACGCCGATGCCCTGTCACGCCGCGCGTTATCAGCAATGGCGATGCCGACCGCGGCCTAGTTCAACTCGCGCACGTCGGCGGTTGGCGCGCTGCCGAAAGCATCGCTGAGTAAGTAGTCGATGAGTTTGGCGGCGGACGCTTCCGGCGTCGCGAGCTGGCCGTCGCGTTTGAGTGCATCGAAACGTTCGCGCATCGGAAAGCGATCGAGTCCCGTGCTGCGGATTTCGGCCTGCATGTCCGTATCGATCACGCCGGGCGCGACGCTGCAAATGCGCAGACCGGCGTGATCGTCGAGAGCGACGGCGCGCGCGTGATGATCGAGCGCCGCCTTGGTCGCGCAGTAGATGCTCCAGCCGGGATAAGCGTTGCGCGCCGCGCCGCTCGAAATATGCGCGATGCGCCGATCCGCAATATCGACGCTCTGCGCGGCAAACGCGGCGGCGAGCATCAGCGGCGCGGCGACATTCACGCTGACCGCGCGCGCGATGGCTCCGGCGTCCTGATCGGCCAACGGACCGACCGGCGCAAGCAGACCGGCATTGTTGACCAGCAACACGCGATCGGCATCCGCTAGAAAGCCGCGCAAGATGTCCTGCGCGAGCCAGCCATTCAGCGCGTCGAGATCGGAGAGGTCCAGTTGGATCTCATGCAATGTGTCCGGATACCGCGCGGCGAGCGCCGCGTTGCGATTACGCGATATCGCGAGCACGCGGGTATCGAGCGAAAGCATTGTGTCCGCGAGCGCCGCGCCGAGGCCGCGCGTGTGTCCGGTGACGATGGCAACGGTCTTCTGTGTCATGGCAGCGATCATTCCTTTGAAGTAAGCGCCCCGATTCTAAAGCCACTCAAACGTGCTCGCCGAATACACGCATTGGCGCAAAATCGGCAAGTGCAAAATCACGAAAGCGCGGGTTCGTTGGGTTCTGGTCACACTCACGATTCAGCATGCTTTCGTATGTCCGAAGCGTTTTCTAGAATCGATCATCGATTCAAAGTTCGTTCGGGGAAATCCGATGCCGACATATCAAACTAAAAAAATCAACGTGCGATCGGATAGCCTCATGGCCGTTTCGTCGAACGCAATCAAGGCCGCGATCGCTGCATGCGTGGCGTTTATCGGCGTGCCGCACGCGGCGTCGGCGCAGAGTTCCGTGCAGCTTTATGGCGAGCTGGATGCGGGCGTCGCGTACCTCAATAACGTCGGCGGACATTCGCAGTATCAATTGACGTCCGGCACCATCGACGGAAGTTACTGGGGTTTGCAAGGCTCCGAAGATCTGGGCGATGGTACCCGCGCGATTTTCCGGCTGGAGCGAGGCTTTTCCGTGGCGAACGGCCAGGGCCGCAACGATCACCCGTTCTACGTGGGAATTGGCAGCAGTACGTTCGGCACGCTGACGCTCGGCCGTCAATACGATTCGATTCACGACTACCTTGCGCCGTTCACGCTGACCGGCAGCAACGGCGGCACGGCATTCGCCCACGTGCTCGATAACGACAACGCCAATAACTCGTATCTCGCGGCGAACTCGGTGAAGTACACCAGCGAGGAATACGGCGGCTTCAGCTTCGGCGGTTTGTATGCGTTGTCGAATCAGGCGGGCGGCTTTTCACAGAATCGCGCGTACAGCATCGGCGCGAATTACTCGGCCGGTTCGCTCAAGGCGGGCGCGGCCTGGCTGCACGCAAACGGACGCGGCGACAACACAAGCGGCGCGTACGATCCGCTCGCGCTGCCGGGACCGGCGAACAGCGTCGTCACGACGAGCATTCAGACGCAGAACATCTTCGGCGTCGGCATGAACTATCAGTTCGGCGCGTTCACGCTGGGCGGCGCGTTCTCACGCTCGATCAGCAGCGGCGTAATCGATACCGACACCAACAACGCGCTGCCATCGCTTGCGCTGAACAACTACGAGATCAACGGCATCTATCAACTGACGCCGGCGATCGCGCTGGCGGGCATGTACGTGTACACGAACGGCGGCGGGGCGCATTGGCATGAAGGCGCGCTGCAAGTGGACTATCTGTTCTCCAAACGTACCGACGTTTATCTAGAATCAATTTATCAGCGTGCCTCGTCGCAGTCGCCTGCCGTAATCAACGGCTTCGATCCATCCGGCGGGCGCAATCAACTGATGTTCTCGACGGGCATTCGGCATCGTTTCTGAGTTTCGAGCTTATGACGATCCTGACCTTCTCGCTGTTCTTGCCGGCTTGCTTCGCCATCAATATGGCGTTCGGGCCGAACAATGTGCTGTCGCTGTCCAACGGCGCGCGCGAGGGCGTGCGCGCGTCGGTGCTCGCGTCGTCCGGACGCCTGCTGGCGTTTGCGATCATGATCGCGATTGCGGGGCTGGGATTGGGCGCACTGCTGCTGGCATCGCAGACGCTGTTTTCGGTGATCAAGTTCGCGGGCGCGGCGTATTTGGTGTGGATTGGTATCAAGCTGATCCGCTCGGGACCGGCGCTGGTCATCGATCAGGCGAAGCGCGGCCCGGTGAGTCTCGCGCGTCTGACGAAGCAGGAGTTCTGGGTCGCGGCGGGCAATCCGAAGGCCATTCTCGTGTTCACCGCATTCTTCCCGCAATTCGTCGATCGCGATGCTTACGCGGCGAGTTTCGCGATTCTCGGCGCGACTTTCCTGACGTTCGAAGTCGTGGCGATCGTGATTTACGCGTCGCTGGGCGCGCGGCTCGGAACGCTTTCGCGTGGGGCGGCGGGGTTTAGGTGGTTCAATCGGATCAGCGGAACGCTGATGATTGGTTTTGGCGTGATGCTGGCGTTTGTTCGACGGCCGGCTACGTGATCTGACGTTTGGATTTAGACGCGGATTCAGACGCACAAAAGCGAACAGCCCGGATAGTCCGGGCTGTTCGCTTTGAATCTTGGTTGCGGGGGTAGGATTTGAACCTACGACCTTCGGGTTATGAGCCCGACGAGCTGCCAGACTGCTCCACCCCGCGTCTGAAGAATTGAATTATAGACTGTTTCGGATCGCGGCGTCAACAGAGTTTGCAATCAAGCTGCAGAAGCCGGTTGCGCGGTGCGGCCACTGGTCTTATCGACGGAAAACGCTTCTTCCACTGCACGCTGATGTGCGCGCGACAGCTTGCCGAGCAGCGGCAACAGCGCAATTGCGACGGCCGCGCCGCCTGTTGCAAGCCAGCCGAGACCGAAGAACAGATGCGTGTAGAGCGGCAGCGACTGCATCGGATCGAGCGTGCCGGACGGCATCTTCGCGAAGTTGGCGACTACGCTGCCAAGGTACTGCGACACGCCCGTCGCGACGAAATACGCGCCCATCATGAAGCCGCTCATGCGCGCGGGCACGTAGCGCGCGATCATCGCGAGGCCGAGGCCGGATACCAGCAACTCGCCCAGCGAATACAGACCGTAGCCCGCCACCATGAACCACGACGACACGCGCCCATCCACGGCATAGCGGCCACTCAGCCCGAACACGAAGAAGCCCACGGCGACCACGACGAAGCCGAACGCGTATTTTCCGGCCACCGGAATATCGCGCCGACGACGTGCGAGCGAGGTGTAGGCGTACGCGAGAATCGGGCTGAGCAGCATGATCCAGATCGGATTGAGCGCCTGGAACTGCGCCGCGCTCCACGTGAACAACTCGACGCCCGCAATCGAAAACGACGGATCGACATTGCGCAGCGCGAACAGCGTCAGCGATGTCGACATCTGCTGATAGAACACGAAGAAGAGAATCACCTGCAGCACGAGAATCAGCGCGGCGAGCAGTCCGGCGCGTTCGCTGCGGTCACATTTTGTCAGCATATAGCCGAAGATCGCGAGAATCGCGACGCCTGCAGCGTACACGCACGCCACCGCCACGGCCTTGTGCTGAAGAATGAACACCGTCGATGCAGCCAGCGCCACGCTTCCCGCCAGCACCGCGAACAGCGCATTCCAGCGAATCGGCGCTTCGTCCGGCGCGGAGCCGATATGGCCGAGCGTCTTGCGCATCAGCGCGAAGTTGACGAGGCCCAGCAGCATGCCGCCGCAGCACACCGCGAACGCCGCGTGCCAGCCCCAGTGATCCTTGATCCACGGTGTCGCCAGCATCGAAAAGGTCGAGCCGATGTTCACCGCCATGTAGTAGATCGTGAACGCGCTGTCGATGCGCGCATCATCGCCTTCGTAGATGCGGCGCACGAGATTCGCCGCGTTGCTCTTGAACAGCCCGTTGCCGACCACGATCACGCCGAGCGACGTGTACATGAAGCCGAGCGTATCGACGGGCAGGGCGAGCATCAGATAACCGAGCGCCAGCACGATTGCGCCGATTGTCATGGTGCGGCGCGCGCCGAGCACCTTGTCGCCGATCCAGCCGCCGATCGACGGCGCGGAAAACACCAGCGCGGTAAATGCGCCCCACGTGAGATTGGCCTGATCGTCGGCGAATCCGATTTTATCGACCATGAACAGCACGAGCAGCGCGGCCATACCGTAATAGCCGAAACGCTCCCACATCTCGATCAGAAAAACTGTCGTGAACGAGCGCGTCTGCGACGTGCCGGGCGAGTGATTATTCATTGGGAAAGTCCTTCAACATCGAAATGCGGAATGCATGTAGGTCGCGGCCTCGCTTGATATCAACAAGCAAGAGTCTCGCTATTAAAGCAGAGAGCGACAGAAAATATATGACGATAATCAGTGATTATCGCAAATCGGCGCGGCCATTCGGCGCGATCGATGAAACGATGCGTGTCAGCGCGGCGGCGGGCCGAATCGGGAGGGGGAAACAGCGGAGTGCAGTGCGGATAGGAGGTTCATTGCGCTTCCAATGATGCGGGCAAAAGGATCGCCTTTGCGCGCATTCGTGATTGAAGCGAATCGCAAGCTTATTGCGATTCACGAGCAGCGCATTTTGTGGATTTTCGTGGATCAGGTCACTTCGGGATAGCCCTAAGCGGATAACGTGACCTTATTCGGCATAAACGCATGTAATCGATTTACACAGATTCACGTTAAAAGCGAAATAATCGCGCTTCGAAATATGGTTTCGATAAGCACGAAAAGCCTGCATGAGCGATAACTCATGCAGGCTTTTTTGCGATCTTGTCAGCCTTTATCGGACAAGGGCGCACGATTCGAACCGTGCAGACACTTGCGAACTATCGCGCATTCGAGCGCAAAACCGCGATCCGATCCAACTCAGGCTGTGATGCCGAACTTCCCGAACTTCCCGAAAGACCAGGGCGCGTGCCCTGCATCGATCAATAGAACTTCTTCGGCAGTTGCGCGCGACGGATTTGCTTACGCAGACGGGCGACAGCAGCAGCTTTCTTGCGCTTGCGCTCGGTGGTCGGCTTCTCGTAAGCCATGCGCGACTTGAGTTCTTGAATCAGGCCCGTGCGTTCGACGGTACGGCGAAAACGACGCATGGCGACGTCGAAAGGCTCGTTCTCTTTCAACAGTACTTTAGTCATTGAAATCTCGGTTGATCTGGCCCTGCCAGAATTTAGGGCAAAGCGCAATTGTACACTTTTTGAGAGCAGGACTGCATCCTCTATGTGCGAAAACCCGCTAATGCGCTGCCGGGACTCCTATCGTATGTCGTTGATAAGAAACAACAATCCCGAAATACCCGCGTTCGCGCTTCTCTTGTCAGAAGCCGCGCGAACGGGCCGGGCGCGGCGGCGGCGCGGGCTGCGTGTCGGGCTGGTCGATGGTTACATCGGATTGCGCAACGGCTACGCACGGCAGAATCCAGCCTTCGGTCTTTTCTTCCGCCGTCAGTCCCGGCCATTCGATCCGATACGTCACCGCGCCGCTGGAAAGGCGGCACATGCACGCGCGGCAGGTGCCGTTGCGGCACGATCGCGGCAGCGACAAACCCGCGCGCAACGCTGCATCGAGCAGGGTTTCGCCGTCGCGCACGGTGACGAAGTGTCCCGCCGGATCGATGGTCAGCGCGTACGCGTCGTCTTTCACGATTGCAATTCGACCGTGGCGCGGCCATTGGTCAGATCGCGCAATTCGGCGGCAGCCGCTTCGCGCGCGGCGGCGGGCAGGCGCATAACGAAACGCACCGTCATCCCGTACGCCGTCTCCATCAACTCGGCCGCGTTCTGTTCGATCCACCGTCGCACGCGCGCCTCGTCCGCATAATCCATTTCGATACCCATCAGCCCGCGCTCGATGCGCTCGATTCGCTCGGCAAGCTGCATCGCGGTGGCGATGGCGTCGGTGTAAGCGCGCACCAGACCGCCCGCGCCGAGCTTGATGCCGCCGTAATACCGCACGACCGCCGCCAGCACGCCATCGACTTCGTGATGCCGCAGCACCTCGAGAATCGGCCGGCCTGCGGTGCCCGACGGTTCGCCATCGTCGGACATGCCCGACTGGCCGCCCGCGAGCAGCGCCCAGCAAATATGCGTGGCCGCCGGATGCTCGGTGTGCAGGCGTTCGAGCTCGCGCATGGCGCTATCGCGATCGGCGACGGGCAGCGCCCACGCGATAAAGCGGCTCTTGCGGATATCGATTTCAGCGCTCACGGGCGCGGCGAGGGTGTACGTCGGCAAGGCTAATTACAAACGGTTGCGTGAATAGCGAATGGTAGCGGCAAACGTCCTAAGTACCGAGCAGCGCCCGCTGCATCAACACGGTATCGACCCATCGGCCATGCTTGAAGCCGACTTCGCGCAGCACGCCGACATGCTCGAAACCGAGCTTGGCGTGCAGTGCAATCGATCCCGCATTGCCGCTGTTACCGATCACGGCGATCATCTGCCGCCACGGTCCGCGCTCGCATCGCTCGATCAGCGACGTGAGCAGCGCATAGCCGATGCCGCGTGCGCCGAAGCCATCGGCGAGATAGACCGAATCTTCGATCGTATGCCGATAAGCCGACCGCGGCCGATACGTCGAGGCATACGCATAACCCGCCACCGCGCCATCCACTTCCGCGACGATATACGGCAGGCCCAACGCGGTAATGGCCGCGTGCCGCGCGCGCATTTCATCGACGGACGGCGGGACTTCTTCGAACGTGGCGAGCGCGTTCAATACGTAATGCGCATAAATGCCGGCGATGGCGTCGAAGTCGGCGGGCGCAGCGTCGCGGATCAGCGGTGAGGAAGTCATATCAAAAGAGTGGTCATGGCACGGAAGGGCCGCATTCGAACGACATGAAGCAGGCGATTGACGCCATTTTCGAAACGCCGATTTTCGCACGGTGCGCGGAGGCAAAAAAAGATCCTGCGAGCCGTGCGGAAGCCCACCAAGCCGGCGCGTTTTAGAGCAAAGAAAAGATTGAACCGGGAACGCGCTGGCCCCTACACTGAGTCGTTTGTCCGGCACCGCGACGGACGCGCGTTCGCGCGCGCATCCACGGGGTGGAGCAGACGATTCGAGCGACCAGAAGAATCGTAACCAGTCGGTACAAAAAACGCGCGTGCAGAACCATAAGAATGCGCGGCGCGGACCATAACACGCAATGAATAATTTCCAACGCGGGGCGCTGATCGCGCTCCTGATCGTCGTCGTGTCGATTGCCGCGATCGTGCCGGTGGGCATCGGCTATGTGTTCGCGCGACGCACGCAGTTTCAGGAAGACGCCGCACGCCTTTCGGTGGTCGCGGACGCCGCGCTTTTTCATGCCGAAGACGTCACACGCCGCTTGTCCGGCGCGCTCGGCGATATCGGCAAAGTGGCCGCGCTGCCGTGTTCGACGCCGTATCTGCACGAGCTTCGGCGCATTACGCTGGCGCATCAGCAAGTGCGCGATGCAGGCGCGTACGACCGCGACGGCAACTGGCAATGCTCGTCGCTGCTGGGCGCGGTATCGGCGGGAACGCTGGATGGCCTGCATCTGCCCGCGCCCGACTGGCGTTCGCGCGATGGCGTGAGCGCGTGGTACGGACTCGCGCGGCTTCCGGGCGGCAAGGAGTCGGTGGTGATGGGCCGCAATGGTTTCTACATTGCCGTCGATCCCACGCTGTATCTCGAAGACCGCACCGCGACGAGCGGTAATCTCGCCGTCATCAACACCGAAGCGAGCCGCGTGATCGCGCGCTCGCCCGCCACCGATGC
>NZ_JAQFVG010000305.1 GCF_029439455.1 Caballeronia sp. BR00000012568055
GCTTGCATGGCGCGTACCGAGCACTTGACAGGCCGGGCAGGCCTCCGTGGTGGCGAGCTATTGTTACCTAGAGAGCCCATTAATCCACTTGCCGCCTCAAGGGGCAGTGTCTGCTTGAAAAAGCTGCTTTCTTTGGTGACTTTCTTTGCAGCAGCAAAGAAAGTTACCCCCCGCCGGGGAGGCGGCTACTGAACCAAAACGCAAGACAAAAGCAGCAGCAAGCAAACCCAAAACCGGAGCAAAAAGCAAAATGCCAAAATTCGCCGCAAACCTAACGATGATGTACACGGAGCACCCCTTCCTGGACCGATTCGCAGCAGCAGCGAAAGACGGCTTCAAGGCAGTGGAATTCCTATTCCCCTACGACTTCAAAGCAGAAGAAATCAAAGCACGCTTAAAAGACAACGGCCTAAAGCAAGCATTATTCAACGCCCCCCCAGGCGACTGGGCAAACGGCGAACGCGGCATAGCATCCTTACCGGGCCGAGAGGACAAGTTCAAGCAAAGCGTAAAAACAGCGCTCGAATACGCCGCCGAGTTAGGCAATAACAAACTCCACGTAATGGCCGGCTTGATAAGCCCAGATCAATCCCGCCAACAACACGGCGCAACGTATCTAAAAAACCTCGAATACGCCGCAAAAGAAGCAGAAAAAGCAAATATCACCATCGTGATCGAACCGATCAACACACGCGATATCCCCGGCTTCTTCCTAAACCGGCAAGACGAAGCCCAATCCATCTGCGATGAAATCGGCGCACCGAACCTGCAAGTGCAATTCGACATCTACCACTGCCAGATCGTCGAAGGCGATATCGCGATGAAGCTCAAACGCGATATGAAGCGCCCGAACGCGGGCATCGGCCATATTCAGATTGCGGGCGTGCCGGAGCGCCATGAACCGGACCTCGGCGAACTGAACTATCCGTACCTGTTCGATCTGATCGATTCGCTCGGCTACGACGGCTGGATCGGCTGCGAATATCGGCCGAAAGCGGGCACGTCCGATGGGCTCGGCTGGCTCAAACCGTACCTCTAAACAAGGAAACAAGGACCCACAGCATGAAAATTCTGATCACGGGCGGCGCGGGATTTCTGGGCCAAAAGCTCGCCAAACGTCTGCTCGAGCGCGGCCAACTCGACGGCAAACCGGTCGATGAACTCATCCTGCTCGACGTCGCACGTCCGCAAGACGAAGCGCTGCTGAGCGACAAACGCGTGCGCGCCGAAACCGGCGATATCTCCGACCGCGCCGTGCTCGAACGCCATATCGATACCAAGACCGAAGCGATTTTCCACCTCGCCGCGATTGTCAGCGGTCAGGCCGAAGCGGACTTCGATCTCGGCATGAAGATCAATCTCGATGCCTCGCGCGCGCTGCTCGAAGTCTGCCGCGCAAAGGGCCACGTGCCGCGCGTGGTGTTCACGAGTTCGGTCGCGGTCTACGGCGGCGTGCTGCCCGCCGTGGTGCAGGACGACACCGCGCTCAATCCGCAATCGTCGTACGGAACGCAGAAGGCTATCGCCGAATTGCTGCTCTCCGATTACGCACGACGCGGTTTCGTCGATGGCCGCGTGCTGCGTCTGCCGACCATCAGCGTGCGGCCGGGCAAGCCGAACGCGGCGGCGTCGTCGTTTGCGAGCGGGATCATTCGCGAGCCGCTGAATGGCGAGCGCTCCACGTGTCCCGTCGATGGCGAAACGCGCGTCTGGCTGCTGTCGCCGAAAAGCGCGATCGAAGCGCTGATCGCCGGTTGCGAGATCGATCGCGCGAAGCTCGGGTTGCGGCCGGTCATCAACTTGCCGGGCTTGTCGGTGAGCGTGAACGAGATGGTCGCGGCGCTGCGCGAAGTGGCAGGCGAGGAAGCGGTCGCGCGCATCGACTGGCAGCGCGACGAGCGTATCGAGAAGATTGTCGGAAGCTGGCCGGGTGCGTGGAATACAGATCGCGCTCAACAATTGGGACTCAGCGGCGATCAAACCTTCGCCGATGTCATCCGTGCCTATATCTCCGACCAACGCGCCTGAATCATCGCCGTAATGCAGGCTTTTGCCCGGAAGCTTGCCTGATGTTCCTCAGTCTCCGCTTCAAACCCGAACGCCGCCGCCGTGCGGCGTCCGCGTCTTATGCAGCCAGCGCGCTTACGTTCGCATTTCCGCGTTACACTCATCTCTAAAATAGGACGAACGTCGGACCGGCGCGGGAAAACGCGCCGTGATGAACCGCGAGCGCGTGCCGCTCGTCTCTCATTCGTTCCGCGCACGAGGTTCTCTCGCGCGATGCTCCATCGTCCAAATAGTCAGCAAGGCACAACGCGCGCCGTTGCGTGCGGGAGATTCCCATGTTGCTCCATCAGCTAGTCGATAAATTCGGCCCGGCGATCGTCTTTGTCAACGTCATGGGCTCGGCGCTCGGTTTGCCCGTGCCCGCCATGCCGACGATGATCATCGTCGGTGCGTCCATCGCCTTGATGGCGGTGAACGGCGCGGCGTTCTGGCCGCCGCTCGTGGGCGTGTTGTGCGTCGCGGTGGCGGGCGGCGTGCTCGGCGATCTCGTCTGGTTTCAGGGCGGCCGCAAATACGGCGACAAGACGCTCAAGACCATCTGCAAGCTCTCGCTGTCACGCGACACTTGCGTGAAAAAGACCGAACGCTTCTTCGGCAAGTGGGGCGTGCGCGTGCTGCTGGTGGCGAAATTTATTCCGGGCCTGTCGCTGGTGTCGGTGCCGCTCGCGGGCGCGATGGGCGTGAAGCTGCGCAGTTTCATCGCGCACGATGGCGCGGGCATCGCGTTATGGAGCGCGGTCGGGCTGTCGCTGGGCGTGTTATTCGCCGCGCAACTGGAAATGTTCTTCGCGATGATGTCGCAACTCGGACGCCAGGCGATCATGGTTCTCGCGGTGTTGCTGGCGATTTACGTGGCGTATCGCTGGTGGCGTCGCCGTGCGCTGATGGCGACGCTGGAGAAGGCGCGCATCAGCGTCGATCAGCTTTATTCGCTGATGAACGATGAACCGCTGCCTGTGATCTTCGATATCCGCTCGCCCGAAAAGCGCATGCTCGACCCGTTCGCGATTCCCGGCTCCATGTTCGCGGACGAGCGCGATCTGGCGAAGATCATCGAAAGTTACGACAAGTCGCGCAAGGTCATCATCTATTGTTCGTGTCCGAACGAGGTGTCGGCGGCGTGGATGGCGAAGACCATGCGCAACGCCGGTTTCCGCGACGTGCTGCCGCTTACCGGCGGACTCGATGCGTGGCGTCTCGCGGGTTTCCGCGTGGCGAATCTGACCGAGTTCGGCGAGCTGATGGCGACCACGCCCGAAGAAGTCGAACAGATGGCGGCGACCTGTTCGCTGCCGCTGTCGCAAAACGGCACGCTGCATGAAGCCGGCTTTCCCCATCCACACGGAGATCGCGCATGAGTACAAGCCCGAGCGGACTTGATCCGGAGTTGCCGCAGGCGATTTGGAGCACGCACGAGCCGACATCGGACGATCCGAACGTGGTGCCTTCGGGCGCGCCCGCCGCGGGCGCATCCGACGCCAACGCGCCGTTCTCGCCCTTGCAGTCGCGCATGCACCAGATGTTTCCGACGCTGACTGACAACGAGATCGAGCGCATGAGCCGCTTCGGGTTCGCGCAGCATTACAAGGCCGGCGAGTGGATGTTCCGCGTCGGCGAGACCGGGCGCGGCATGGTGATCGTGCTGAAGGGCATGGTGCGTGTGATCCGGCGCGACGCGCTGGGTATCGAACATATCGTGCGCGATCACGGGCCGGGCAATTTTCTGGCGGAAGTGGCGCAACTGTCGGGCAAACCTTGTCTCGTCGATGGCCTCGCGGTCGATGAAGTCGATGGCATCGTGATTCCGCCCGAGCGTCTGCGCGCGCTGCTGGTCGCGGAAGCGGAACTGGGCGAGCGCATCATGCGGGCGCTGATTCTGCGGCGCGTCGGTCTGATCGAAAAGGGCAGCGGGCCGGTGCTGCTGGGTCAATCGGACGATGCGCGGCTGGTGTCGCTGCAAGGCTTTTTGCGGCGCAACGGCTATCCGCATACCGTGATCGATGCCTGTACCGATCCCGATGCGATTGCATTGCTCGAACGCATTTCCGCTTCGACATCGGATTTTCCGATCGTGATTTGTCCGGACGGCACGGTGCTGCGCGCGCCCGATGAAAATCAGGTCGCCACGCAACTTGGCTGGCTGCCGGAGTTCGATCCGGAGCATACGTACGATGTCGCGGTCGTCGGCGCGGGACCGGCGGGTTTGGCTACGGCGGTTTATGCGGCATCCGAAGGATTATCGGTTGCCGTGTTCGATTGCCGCGCGCCGGGCGGACAGGCGGGCGCGAGTTCGCGTATCGAAAATTACTTAGGGTTCCCAACCGGAATTTCGGGCCAGGCGCTGGCGGGCCGCGCGTTCGTGCAGGCGCAGAAATTCGGCGCGCATATCGCGATTCCGACCAAGATCAAGGCGCTGCGTTGCGATCGCACGCCGATTCAGATCGAGCTGGAAAACGGCACGCTGGTATCGACGAAAACCGTGGTGATTGCGTCGGGTGCGGCGTATCGGCGGCCGTCCATCGACGGGCTGGAGCGGTATGAAGGGCACGGCACGTATTACTGGGCATCGCCGGTGGAGGCGAAGCTGTGCAAGAACTCGGACGTGGTGCTGGTCGGCGGCGGCAATTCGGCGGGACAGGCGGTGGTGTATCTAGCATCGCACGCGCGGCATGTGCATTTGCTGGTGCGCGGGTCGGGACTGGCCGCGAGCATGTCGCATTATCTGGTCGAGCGGATTGCGTCTTTGCCGAACGTGACGCTGCGCTCGCACACCGAAATCACTTCACTCGATGGCGACGAGCGCGCGTTCACCGCGATCAACTGTAAAACGCCGGATGGACCGCTGAAAATCGATTCGCGTCATCTGTTCCTGTTCACGGGCGCGGACCCGAATACGGACTGGCTGCGCAACTGCAATGTGAATGTCGATGGCAAGGGTTTCGTGCTGACCGGACCCGAAGCGCACGAAGGCCGCACGCTGGGCGTGATGGCGCTGGAAACCAGCGTTCCGGGCGTATTCGCCATCGGCGATGTACGGTCGAGTTCGACCAAGCGCGTGGCAGCGGCAGTAGGCGAAGGCGCGGCGGTCGTCGCGCAGATTCACGGCTTGCTGGCTAAGCAAGAGTCGATGCCTGCGCCGGTACGCTAACCGGGCTATTGGCAAAATCGCGCGGAAAGCACAGCGTAAATTCGATCCACCCTTCCGCCGTGCATTCCGCCGATGCGCTTCCGCCGTGCAGCCGCATGATCGCCTGCACAATCGACAAGCCCAATCCGCTCGATTCGGTGAATTCACTGCGCGCCGTATCGCCGCGATAGAAGCGGTCGAACAGGCGCGCAAGCTCTTCTTGCTCGATGCAAGGCCCGCGATTCCCCACAACGATGCGCGCGTTGCCATCATCATCCGCATGCCCGGATAACTTCACGACCGTGCCCGCATCCGCATAACGCACCGCATTCACGACGACATTGCCAATCGCGCGGCGGCACATGATCGCGTTGGCGAACATATCGCCTTCGGCATCAATGGAAAACGAAAGACTTCGTTCATCCGCGATTCCTTCGAAATACTCAGCAATCCCGACGAGTTCCTCGCGAAGATCGATACGTTCCCGATCGATCTGCTGCGGCCCATGATCCGCCTGCGCCAGAAACAAAATGTTCTGCGCGATCCGCGCCAGCCGCTCCAGTTCTTCCAGATTCGATTCGAGCACATTGCGATACTCCGCAATACTCCGTTCATGCGCCAGCGTCACCTGCGTCTCACCGATCAACACGCCGATGGGCGTACGCAACTCATGCGCGAGATCGGCGGAAAACTGAAGCAAGCGTTCATAGCCATTTTCCAGCCGATCCAGCATCGCATTGAACGATGCAGCGAGACTCTGCAATTCCGCAGGCGCATGGGCCACATCCAGACGCGCGGACATACGATTCGGCGCGATTTCCGCGGCTTTTTCCGCCATCAGCTTCAGCGGCAGCAGCCCGCGACTCGTCACCCAATACGCCAGCGCCAAAGCCGCCAAAGCCGCCACGATCACGTTGATATAAACCCGCAGCCGATACGCCGCCAGCACGCGCGCTTCCTGTGTCATCACATGCGCCGCGATAATTTCGACGACTTCGCCACTGTCACCGATCCGCGCCTGCGCACCGACCCAACGCGTGCGCACGCCGTCGCTGCGCGTGCCTTCGTCGAGTGCATCGAGCGTGACGTGCTGATCGACCGGCACGATCTTCAGCGCAGGCAGCGGCATATTCTCCGGATTCACATCGATAAACGGTGCGGTGCCTGCGCGGCGAAATAGTATGACATCCTGACTATCGCCGAGCATGGTTTCGAACAAACGCGGCCGCGCTTCGATTTCCTTGATCGTATAAAGATCGTGCAACAGCGAACGAAAATGTTCGACACGCCCGATCAACTGATAATCCGCACGCGTGGACAGCGCAATCGTCGTTGCGTGATACAGCGCCGCGCCGACCATGCCGACGACCACGAACACGATCACCGCAAACGAAAGCGCAATCCGCACCGCCAACGAACGCGCGGGCCGGTGCAAGTGACGGCTCATGCGTCTTCCCCAAACGAATAGCCGATGCTGCGCACCGTATGAATCAGCTTCAGTTCGAACGGATTGTCGATCTTCGCGCGCAGCCGTTTGATGGCGACATCGACCACATTGGTGTCGCTGTCGAAGTTCATGTCCCACACTTCGGACGCGATCATCGTGCGTGACAGCGCTTCACCCTGACGCCTGCAAAACAGGTGCAAAAGCGCGAATTCCTTGTTGGTCAGCACGATATCGATACCTTGCCGCGTCACCTTGCGGCGAAGTACATCGACATGCAGATCGGCGACCTGAAACGTATCCGATTCGCGCATCACGCCGCGTCGGAGCAACGTACGAATTCGCAGCACAAGTTCGGTGAACGAAAACGGCTTGACGAGATAGTCATCCGCGCCGAGTTCCAGCCCGTGGATGCGGTCCGTCACATGATCGCGCGCAGTGAGAAAAATGACAGGCAAGTCACGTTTCGCGCGCAACGCGGCCATCACCTGCCATCCGTCGATGCCAGGCAGCATCACATCGAGCACGATCAGTTCGTAATGGTTCGCGAGCGCCTGATGCAGACCGTCCGTGCCATTGCGTACGAGTTCCACCTGATAACCGGACTCCGTGAGCCCTTTTTTCAGGTAGTCGCCGGTCTTGCGATCGTCTTCGATAACGAGAATTGTCATGGCGTCATTCTAATCAGAGTGCGCACGTGTCTCGCCGATCATGACAAAAAAGTCATGGAGAGGTCATCGATCGATCAGAGCGGCGTCGCTACCATGCCTCTCAATTCTTCACGAGGCATGTCATGCAAGTGCAACCTTTATGGCTACGCATCACGCATTGGCTGAATGCGCTGGCTATCGTCATCATGGTGACGAGCGGCTGGCAGATTTACGACGCATCGCCGGTGTTCAAGTCGTTCACCATTCCTACGTCGATCGCACTCGGCGGATGGCTCGGCGGCGCGCTGCAATGGCACTTCGCAGCCATGTGGCTGCTGGTCGCCAATTTCATCGTCTATCTGGTGATGAATGTCGCGACCGGACGCCTGCAAAAACGCATGTTCCCGCTCAGCATAAAAAGCATTTTCCACGATGCCTTCGCCGCATTGCGCGGCAAGCTCGGTCATGCCGATCTCACGCATTACAACGCGGTGCAGAAATTTGCGTATCTCGCGGTGATCGTGGATATCGTCGTGTTGATTCTGTCGGGTCTGGTCGTATGGAAGTCGGTGCAGTTTCCGCTGCTGCGCACGCTGATGGGCGGTTACGACAACGCACGCGTGGTCCATTTCTTCGGCATGAGTTTTCTGGTGGCGTTCTTCGTCGTGCATGTCGCGATGGTCGCGCTCGTGCCGCGTTCGCTCGTCCTGATGATCCGGGGCCGCTAACATGAAACTCGATGCAGACCTCATCATCAAGGACGCCGCAAAGGAACTGAAGTCGCCCGCGCGACGCTTGTTCGGACAGCGCATTCTCACGCTCGGCGGTCTCGCCATGCTCTCCGGCTGCAACATCACCGACGACAAATCCGTCAACGCGATGCTGCGCAAGATCTCGTCCTTCAACGACGACGCGCAAGCCTTGCTGTTCGATCCGAACAAGCTCGCGCCGACGTATCCCGAGTCGATGATCACGCGCCCGTTCCCGTTCAACGCGTTCTACGACATCGACGACGTGCCCGAAGTCGATGCATCGGCCTACAAGCTGGAAGTGGGCGGCCTTGTCAAAGGCAAACGCGTCTGGACGCTCGACGAACTCCACGCCATGCCGCAGGAAAGCCAGGTTACGCGGCATATCTGTATCGAAGGATGGAGTGCGATCGGCAAATGGGGCGGCGTGCGATTCGCGCGTTTCCTCGCGCTCGCCGGCGCCGATACCACCGCGAAATACGTGGCGTTCCACTGCGCCGACAACTACTCGACCAGCATCGACATGCCGACCGCGCTGCACGCGCAGACGCTGCTCACGCTTACTTACGACGGCCAAATTTTGCCGCCCAAGTACGGCTTCCCGATGAAGCTGCGCATGCCGACCAAGCTCGGCTACAAGAACCCGAAGCACATCGTCGCGATCACCGTGACGAACGATTATCCCGGCGGCTATTGGGAGAACCAGGGCTACAACTGGTTCGGCGGTTCCTGAAGCCTTTGATTCATTCACTCGCAGGAGATTACATGTCTATCCGTACCAAACTCGGTCTTAGCCTCGTGGCGCTCTCGCTCGCCTCCACTGCCTTTGCCGCCGATGCACCCAAGCCCGCGCGCATTCGCGGCGATATCGTTTCGCTCACCGGCGATACGCTGACCGTGCATCGCAAGAGCGGCGATACCGTGAAGGTCACGCTCAAGGCGGACACGCCGGTGGCCGCGCTCAAGAACATCAAGTTGCAGGACATCAAGCCGGGTTCGTTCGTCGGCACGGCCGCGACGACCGGCACCGACGGCAAGCTCACCGCGACCGAAGTGCTGGTGTTCCCCGAGGCCGCGCGCGGCACCGGCGAAGGCCACTACGCGTGGGATCTCGGCCCGAAGAGTTCCATGACCAACGCCAATGTCGATCAGGTCGTGCAAGGCACCAGCGGCCGCGATCTGAAGCTCTCGTACAAGGGCGGCAACAATTCGGTGACGGTGCCGGAAAACGTGCCCGTGGTGACCTTCGCGCCCGCCACGCGCGACGATCTGAAGGCCGGCAAGCAAGTGTTCGTGGTCGCGACGCCGAACGGCTCGGACTACGCGGCGCAACGCGTGGTGGTGGAAAAGGATGGCGTGAAGCCGCCGATGTAAGTTGCATCGCTCAAGAAAAACGCCCGCCGCGAAATATTTCCGGCGGGCGTTTTTCATTTGGCCTACGCTTTCGCGACAATCCGCCCCAGTTGCAAAAATGTGATTCAAACCGCGCCGCAATTGATGCGCGCGGCGCGGGATCATTGAGCATCGAGAAATTCGATTCTCCGCGATAAATCATTTCATTGTCTTTCAAAAGCCGAAACCTATAATCGATTGAGATTTTCAGCGATCGAAAAACGATTTTCACGCCATTACCGTTTTTAAAACATTGCGCGTGTCGATCGATTATTTTCGCTCGGATTTTTTTCAACGATTCAGGGAGTACCGTGATGCAACACCAATTTCGTGCCGAACCCTTCGACCTGCCGTTCGATCCCCGCACCACGGCGCTCGTGATGATCGACATGCAGCGCGATTTCGTCGAACCGGGCGGATTCGGCGAAGCGCTCGGCAACGATGTGTCGTTCGTGCGCACGGCGATCGAACCGTGCAAGCGCTTGCTGGATGCCGCACGCCGCGCGCACATGTTGGTCATTCACACGCGCGAAGGCCATCGCGCCGATCTGACCGATTGCCCGCCCGCCAAGCTCACACGCGGCGGCAAGACGTTCATCGGCGAAAACGGGCCGATGGGCCGCATTCTGGTGCGCGGCGAGAAGGGCCACGATCTGATTCCCGAGTTGTATCCGGTGGCCGGCGAGCCGGTGATCGACAAGCCGGGTAAGGGCGCGTTCTATGAAACCGACCTGCATCTGATCCTCAAGAACGCGGGCATCAAGACGCTGATCGTGTGCGGCGTGACGACGGAAGTTTGTGTGACCACCACCGTGCGCGAGGCGAATGATCGCGGCTTCGAGTGCATCGTGCCGGAAGATTGCGTCGGCTCGTATTTCCCGGCGTTCCAGAAGGCGGCGCTTGAAATGATCAAGGCGCAAGGCGCGATTTTCGGCTGGGTCAGCAATTCGGCTTCGGTCATCGAAGGCTTGCGCGTCTGAATTCGATGAGATCGCGGGTTTTTCATTCCGTATGGCATTAGCGCATATTCAGAAAAATCGAATGAGTTTGCCGCTCGGCGCGATTATCCCGCGATTGTAATTAATCCCTGCATCGATTTTATCGTGCAGGGAAATGGAGAGGCGCAATGGCCACCAAAATCGAAAATTTCAAAAACATGTATCAGGATTCGGTTTCCCTGATGCAGATATCCGCGCATATCAGCAAATTGCCGGGCGTCGAACAGGCGTCGGTTGTGATGGGCACGCCGAATAATCTCGCCCAACTCGTGGATGCGGGTTTGGGCGAATGCGCCGACGCCGGCCCGAACGATTTGCTGATCGCCGTGCGCGGATCGGATGAAGCGTGCGAAGAAGCGCTGCGCGTCGCGCGCGAACGGCTGAGCGCGCGTCCGGAAAAGTCGTCGGGACAAACGGCTGAAGCGCCGCCCGTCAACAGCCTCGCCATGGCCTGCGACGACGTGCAGGATTCCAATCTCGCGCTGATCTCCGTACCGGGCGATTACGCCGCCGCCGAAGCCATCAAGGCGCTGCAACTCGGCATGAACGTGATGCTGTTCTCCGACAACGTCAGCATGGCGCACGAAAAGGCCATCAAGACGCTCGCGCGCGAGAAGCGATTGATCGTGATGGGCCCGGATTGCGGCACGGCGATCGTCAACGGCATGCCGCTTGGTTTCGCGAACGTGGTGAAGCGCGGTGGAATCGGCGTGGTCGGTGCGTCGGGGACGGGCTTGCAGGAAGTGACGTGCCGTATCGACCAATTGGGCGCGGGGATTTCGCAGGCGCTCGGCACGGGCGGACATGACTTGCACGAAGACATCGGCGGCATTTCGATGCTGTTCGCACTCGATGCGCTCGCCGAAGACCCCGACACGCATGTGATCGTGCTGATCTCCAAGCCGCCCGCGCGCTCGGTGGCCGAACGCGTGCTCGAACGCGCGCAGAAGGCGGGCAAGCCGGTTGTCGTGAATTTCCTCGGCGCACCGGAAGAAGAGATGCGCGTGCCCGGCGTCACGCCCGCGCACACGCTCGCGGATGCCGCGCAATTCGCCGTCGCCTTGCTGAACAAGACCGAGTTGCCGGATACCGTCGCGCGCGTCGAAGCGCAGGACGAAGCCACGCTCGCGCAGCACGCGCAAAAGCTCAATGCGCGCCGCAAGTTCATTCGCGGCGTGTTTGCGGGCGGCACGTTCTGCTACGAGAGCCAGTTGCTTTGCCAGCGCGAAGGTCTGACCGCGAGCTCGAACACGCCGGTCAAGGGCAACAGCAAGCTCGATGATATCTGGAAGAGCACGCAACACACCATCGTCGATTTGGGCGATGACGATTTCACACGCGGTCGTCCGCATCCGATGATCGATCCGACCTTGCGCGATGAACGCATCCGCGCCGAGATGCTCGATCCATCGACGGCGGTCGTGCTGTTCGATCTCGTGCTCGGCTACGGCGCCGCCGATGAACCCGCGCAAGGGCTGATCGCGGTTATCGACGAAGCGCGAAAAGCGACGTCCGAGCTGCCGGTGTTGATCGCACATGTCTGCGGCACCGAAGCCGATCCGCAAACACGCAGTCGCCAGATCGACACGCTTAAAAAGTCAGGCGTCCTGATCGCGGGCTGCAATGCGCAGGCGGCGCTGTGGGCGAGCCGTATCGCGCAGATGCAGGCGAAAAAATAACGGAGCGACAGAATGAACACATTGTTTGGTCAGCCACTCAAGGTGGTGAACTGCGGACTGGTCAGTTTCGCCGATAACCTGCGTCGCGCGGGCGGTGAAGTCGAACACGTAAGCTGGCAGCCGCCCGCACTCGGCGATCTCGAAGCAGGACTCGATCTCGCGTATCTGATGCGTCATCCGCTGGTCGAGCAGGCCAACGAAACGGCCTTCGCGCGCTATCTCGAAGCACAACCCGTACTGTGCGATATCGTCACTGCATCCGACGCCATCAGCGCGATGAACGAGCGCAAGCTGATCCTTCACTCCGGCCCGCCGATCGCTTGGGCGAATATGTGCGGACCGGTGCAGGGCGCGATCATCGGCGCGGTGATGCTCGAAGGCTGGGCTGCGGATCATGCGTCAGCGGAGCGCCTCGTGCTCGATGGCAAGATCGATCTCGAACCGTGCCATCACTACAACGCCGTCGGTCCGATGGCCGGCATCATCAGTCCGTCGATGCCTTTGTTCGTCATCCAGAATAAGAGCAACGGACATCGCACGTATTGCAACTTCAACGAAGGGCTGGGCAAGGTGCTGCGCTTCGGCGCGAACAGCGAAGAAGTGCTGACGCGTCTGCGCTGGATGAAGCCCACGCTCGCGCCTGCGCTGAAGGCGGCGTTGCGCGTATCGGGCGAGATCGATCTGAAGCCGCTGATGGCGCAAGCGCTGCATATGGGCGATGAAGTCCATAACCGCAACAGCGCGGCGACGGGCTTGTTTATCAAGCGCATCATGCCCGCCCTGCTCGAAGTCGATTTGCCGCTCGCGCAGATTCGCGACGTGAGCGCGGCGATTATCGGCAACGATCACTTTTTCCTCAATATTTCGATGGCCGCGTGCAAGGCCATGATGGACGCCGCCGCCAATGTGCCCTTCAGCTCGATGGTCAGCGTGATGGCGCGCAACGGCGTGAACTTCGGCATCCGTCTTTCGGGCACCGGCGATCAGTGGTTCCAGGCGCGCGCGAATCCTGTCGAAGGGCTGTTTTTCCCCGGCTACGGCGTGGACGATGCCGCCGCCGATCTTGGCGACAGCGCGATCACCGAAACGGCCGGCGTGGGCGGTTTTGCGATGGCTTCATCGCCCGCAATCGTCAAGTTCGTCGGCGGCACGCCTGCCGATGCGAGCGCCAACAGCCGCCGCATGCAGGCAATCACGCTTGGCGGCAATCCCGCTTTCACGCTGCCCGCGCTCGACTTCGCGCCCACGGCAGCGGGCATCGATGCGCGCATGGTCGCGGACCGGCGAATTCTGCCGGTGATCAACACGGGTATCGCGCATAAACGCGCCGGCGTCGGACAGATCGGCGCGGGCATCACCACGGCACCGATGGAATGCTTTGTCGATGCCATTCGCGCGCTGGCATCGACGGTGAGACAGCATACGGGACAAACATCATGACGACGCACAAGAAACCTTTGGCGGTGGTGGCGGTTGGCGGCAATGCGCTGATCCGCGATGAACAACACCTTAGTATTCCGCATCAATACGAAGCGGTGATCGAGAGCGCGCACAACATCGCGGAGATGATCGAGGCGGGCTGGAATGTCGTGCTTACGCACGGCAACGGGCCACAAGTCGGCTTTATTCTGCGACGCTCGGAAATCGCCGCGCAGGAAGTCGCGCCCGTTCCGCTCGATTACGCCGTTGGCGATACGCAGGGCGCAATCGGCTATATGTTCCAGAAAGCGCTGAGCAATGAGTTGCACAAGCGAGGTATCGATCGACGCGTGGTGGCGATCGTTACGCAAACGCTCGTAAGCGCAGACGATCAGGCATTCAGTCATCCTACCAAACCCGTCGGCGCGTTCTTCGATGAAGCCACGGCAAAGAAGCGTCAGAAGGAACTCGGCTGGACGCTGATGGAAGATGCGGGGCGCGGCTGGCGTCGCACGGTGCCGTCGCCGGAACCGCTCGAAATCGTCGAGCGCGATGTGATTGCGTCCTTGCTCGACCAAGGCTGTGTGGTGATCGCGTGCGGTGGCGGCGGCATTCCGGTGATTCGCAGCGAGCGCGGACTCGCCGGCGTCGAGGCGGTGATCGATAAAGACCTGGCTTCCGCGCTGCTTGCGCAGCAACTCGAAGCGGATCTGCTGCTGATTCCTACGGGCGTCGAACAAGTCGCGGTCAACTTCGGCACACCTGAGCAACGCTGGCTCGACACGCTGAGCGTGGCCGAAGCGAAAAAGCTCATTGAACAAGGGCAATTCGGGGCGGGCAGCATGCAGCCGAAGGTCGAAGCCATTCTGCGTTTCGTCACGCACACAGGACCGAACGGACGCGCAGGCGAAGGTCTTATCACCAGTCCCGCTGCGATCCGTCGCGCACTCGAACGTAAAACCGGCACATGGATTACGCCATGAATCCAGGAGAAAACATGAACGACACCACTTTGCTCGCCGTGAACGGCACGCTGATGCGCGGGCTTGGACTCAATCACAACATGCTCGCGGCGGGCGGCACGTTTGTGCGCGAAGACCGCACGGATGCGTGCTATCGAATCTGGAGCATCGGCGACCGGCATCCGGGAATGATCCGCGTGAAGAGCGGCGGCGTGAGCGTTTCGCTGGAAGTGTGGCGTCTGCCGATGGCGGGGCTCGGCGGCCTGCTGCTCTCGGAACCTGCGGGACTTTCCATCGGCAAGGTCGTGCTCGCGGATGGCAGCGAAGTGCTCGGCGTGCTTGCGGAGCCGTGGCTGCTCGAAGGACAAACGGAAATCACCGACAAGGGCGGCTGGCGCGAATACACCGGTCATCACTTTACGCCGTGATTCAAGGCTCGAAATAGAAGGACATGTCATGAGTAATACCAATCAAAGCCGCGCGGACGAAAAGCTCAACACCGCGCCGGCTTATCGGATCGCGATGATTCTGCTGGGCATTGCGGTGACGCCGGTGCTGTTGTCGTCGTCGAGTCTGGGCAATCAGTTGAGCAACGATGTGCTCGTCAAAGTGGTCGCGCTCGGCAGTCTGATTCTTGCGGTCATCGCGTCGATCACGATTTCCGTGGGCGAGAAAGCGCGGCTGCCGACGTACGGCATCGTGAAATATCCGTTCGGCGAGAAGGGCGCGATTGCCATCAACGTGTTGCTGGCGGTGAGTCTGTTCGGATGGATCGCGGTGACGGCCAGCATGTTCGGCCATTCCGTGCATGATCTGCTCGCGCAACGCGGCATGAATGTGCCCGTGCCGGTGCTGATTGCCATCGGCTGCGTGGTGTTCGTGGCATCGACGGCGTTCGGGTTTGAAGTGCTTGGCAAGGTGGCGCAGTTCGCGGTGCCGGTGATCGTGCTGATTCTCGGCTACAACGTGCATGTGGCGATGACCGGCAACGCGCCCGCCATCGATAGCGTGAGCAATATGCCGATGGGCGTCGCAGTATCCACGGTGGTCGGCACGATCATCGTGCTGGTCGCAACGCTGCCCGATTTCGGCAGTTTCACGCATAACCGCATGCATGCCGTGGGCGGCGCGCTGCTGGCGTTTCTGATCGCGTATCCGCTGCTGTACTGGGCTGGCGCGACGCCGAGCGTGATCACTGGCAAAGGCTCGCTGCTCGCCGCGATGGCCGTGTTCGGCGCGACGCTGCCTGCCGCCATTCTGCTGATCTTTGCGACCGTCACCGGCAACGCGGGCAACATGTTTCAGGGCACGCTCGTGGTATCGACGCTCTTTACGCGCTTTCCGAAGTGGCAGATCACGATTGCGCTCGGCGTGCTTGCAACGATCGTCGGCAGCATGGACATCATGTCGTGGTTCATTCCGTTCCTGCTGTTTCTGGGCATTGCGACGCCGCCGGTCGCGGGCATCTATATCGCAGATTTCGCGATGTATCGCCGTCACGGATATGACGCCGCTGTGCTGATGCGTGAACCGCAAATCAAGCTGATGACGTTCGTCGCATGGATCGCCGGTTCGCTCACGGGCTTTGCCACCGTGCGCGGCATGTTCACGCTGACGTCCATTCCTTCGCTCGATTCGATTCTCGTCGCCTGCATCGGCTACATGATTTTGAGCCGTTTGACGATGGCGCGCGGTTCAGTGACCCAATGACGCAGTGACATTGCGTCGCTTGGCTGTATCGCTTTGATCCTGCATGCTGCGCGTTCACGCATGCAGGATTTTTGTTTGATGTTCACCTCGGATGAAAGCATTCGGATTGTCCGAATGGTCGCGCAGTATCAAAGCATCACGGCGGCGGCGGAACGCCTGAACAAAGTGCCGTCTGCGATCAGTTATACGGTGAAGAAGCTCGAGGAATCGTTCGGCGCGAAGCTGTTCGAACGCAAGGGCTGCTATATCCGGCTCACCGAAGCGGGCGAATATTTCATCGCGCACAGCAAGGCGATTCTCGATGATCTTCAGGCGCTCAAACATAATCTGGGGATCGTTCAGGGCGGGATCGAGCTTGAATTGACGATCGCGGTGAACAACATCGTGCCGCGCGAACCGCTCGTGCAATTCGTCGCCGATCTCGAAGCCGTATTTCCCACTACGCGCGTCACCATTCGCGAAGAGGTCTATAACGGCTGCTGGGATGCGCTCTATGCCGACAAGGCGGATATCGTCATTGGCGCGCCGCATTTCGTGCCGCGAAACGAAGGCATCGTCAGTGTGCCGATCGGTTCGATGCCGTGGGATTTTTTGGTGGGCGCGAGCCATCCGTTGGCATCGGTAAGACATACTCTGCAAAGCGCGGAATTGCGGAAATATCCTGCCGTCTGCATTCGCGATACCTCGGTCGAATTCGATGCTCGTCACGCGTGGCTGCTCGAAGGTCAGAAGCCGGTCTTCGTTCCCGATTTTCCGATGGCGGTCGGCTTGATCGTGCGCAATGTGACGATCGGCTGCGTGCCGTCGCATGTGCGCGCCACGTACGCGCATTTGCCACTCGTCAGCAAGCAGATTCAGGAGCGCAAGCACGCCACGCCGCTATTCATCGCGCATCGCGCGGAGGGTACGGGAAAGGTGCGCGCGTGGTGCATCGAATATTTGTCGAGGCCCGAGATGCGCGCGGCGCTGTGTGGCGACGCGCCCTGATGCTTTGTTCAACCGATTACATGCGCCGCCGCCGAAAGTTTCGCTTGCAGGCATGACGCGCGACCCGCAGACTAGTTAAGTCGGCTGCACGCAATTCGATCCGTTTTCCCGCCGACATCGTGCGAAAAGGAAAGCATCATGGATCGTTCACTTTCCGTTCTGATTGTTGGTGCGGGACCGACAGGTCTCACGCTCGCGCTCACCTTGCGGCGTCATGGCATTGCAGCGCGTGTGATCGACAAGTTGCCGGAAACTGCGAATCTGTCGAAGGCGCTGGCCGTGTGGCCCGCGAGTCTCGAAGTGCTGAGCGGACTCGGTGTCGGCGCGGAATTCGCGAATGCGAGCGTGCCGCTGAAGGCCGTGGTCTTTGGCGATGGAACCGAACGCCTCGCACGCATTTCGATGGAAGACGGCATCGACAGCGCGCATCCGCAGCCTATTTTGCTGCCGCAATCGCAAACGGAAGGCATTCTCGCGGCGCGTTACACGCAGATGGGCGGCGTCGTGCAGCGCGGCGTGGAACTCACCGGTCTCGTCGAACAAGCGGATACGGTCGATGTCACGCTACGTCACGCCGATGGCCGTATCGAGACCACGAACGCGGCGTGGGTGATCGGCGCGGACGGTGCGAAAAGCGCGGTGCGTCATGCGCTCGGCATCGAATTCGAAGGCGATACCGAGCACGAAGGCTACTGGCTCGGCGACGTGCATATCGACGGCGCGGAACTCGATGCGCACAGCATCCATATCTGGTGGCACGACGGCGGCACGGTCGCGCTGTTTCCGTTCGAAGACGGCGTGTGGCGCGTGATTAGCCGCCGTCATGTCGATAAAGCACACGAGCAGAACGACGATCCGCCGACGCTCGATCAACTTCAGGAGCAAATGACGCGTCACGGCCCGCCTGGAGGCCGTTTGTCGGAGCCGGGATGGTTGTCTACCTTTCGCATCAACGAACGGCTGGCGGCCCGTTTTCGTGGCTCTGCGCGCGTGTTTCTTGCGGGCGATGCCGCGCATATCCACAGTCCCGCAGGCGGCCAAGGCATGAACACCGGCATTCAGGATGCCGCCAATCTCGGCTGGAAGCTCGCGTATGTGCTGCAAGGGCGCGGCCATCAGGCGACGCTGCTCGACAGCTATGAAGCGGAGCGCCGGCCGGTGGCGCGCGATGTCATCGCCAATGCGACGCGCATGCTGCATGTTGGCATGGCGCCTCATCCCGTCGCACGCGTAGTACGCGATGCCGCCGTGCGCCTGATCGATCATATGCCTGCCTTGCAGGCGCGTTTGCGCACGGAAATGTCGGAAACCGACATCACGTATCACGATGGTCCGCTGGTCGCATTGGGCGAGACGTCGCGTCATCCGTCGCGCGGCCATACGGGCACGCGTGCGCTCGATATCCGCTGGACCGATCGCTCGGGCGAGGAACACAGCTTGTGGCCGTTGCTGAGCGAGCGTCATACGCTGCTCGCTTTCGGCGATGGCGTCGTGTCGCGCGCGGTCGAATGCGTCGCGCCTTACGAAGACGCCGTCGCGACGGTGACGCTGGGGTCATCGCTCGATATGGATCACGCCGCGCGCCATCGCTATGGTTTCGACGATGCAGGATGGGTGCTGATCCGCCCCGATCAGGTGATCGCGCTTCGCGGCACCGACGCGGATATCACCGCGCTGGAGCGTTATCTTGCGATGGTGATCGCGCCCGGCGCGATGTAAGCGATCGGTTGACATCGCGTTGTTACATGGCGGGCGTGTCGGACTTCGTGCAACCGCGTGCTGTCGGGCTTGATCGCGTATAACGGATGTAACACCGTAACGCTTGGAAAAAATCTCGTAGCCGCTTGTAGCCTGTTTGCCAGCTTCGCTCTCTACGATGCTCTCAGACCTTCACGCCGGGAGCATCGCATGCTGAGTCCTCATGAAATCGCCACGCTGTTGCTGGTCCAACGTTCGCCGCATCAGGTCGAAGCCTTCGGGCAGCTTGCCGCGCGCTTGCAACAGGAAGAACTTGTCGAAATCGGCCGCTTGCCGACCGGCCATCCGATGCCCTTGCTGACGCCAAAAGGACAAGACATGTTGCGCCGGCTCGACGCGCTGCGTAGTCCGCGCGTGGTCGAACACGACGAGACCGAATAGCCTATTCTGAGGCTTCATTCGTTCATTCAAGGGAGCCGCAGGTGACGAAGCCAACGATTGCAATTTTGGGCGCGGGCGCAATGGGATCGGCGATCGGGCGTTATCTTACGCAATCGGGCGCGCGCGTGCTGACGACGCTCGAAGGACGCAGCGCCGCGAGTGCATCGCGTGCGCGGGAAGCGGGGATGGAGGATGCGAGTATCGATCGACTCGTCGCGTGTGATTTCCTGCTGTCGATCGTACCGCCTGGCGTGGCTGTCGAATCTGCTGAACGTCTTGTCGATGTGCTGAGCCAGTCCGCTAAAAAGCCCGTCTATATCGATTGCAACGCGATCAGCCCCGACACCGTTGCCGTGATTGCCAACGTGCTCGCATCAACCGGCGCACCGTTCGTCGATGGCGCGATCATCGGCGCACCGACATCGCCGAAGTTCTACATGTCGGGACCGCACGCCGCGCAAACCGCGCAACTCAACTATGCCGGTCTCGTCGTGCGCGTGCTCGATGGTCCGCTCGGCGCGGCATCGGCGCTGAAGATGTCGTATGCGGGTATCACCAAAGGACTGACCGCGCTCGGCTCCGCCATGTCGCTCGCCGCGATGCGCAACGGCGCAGGCAAGGCGCTGTTCGATGAGTTGTCGGAGAGTCAGCCCGAGTTGCTGAAATGGCTATCGGGCAATGTGCCGCGCATGCCGCCGAAGGCGTATCGATGGGTCGCGGAGATGGAAGAGATCGCGGCTTTCATCGGCGCGGATTTCGTGGAGCATCGCATTTATGAAGGCGCGGCGGGCCTTTATGATCGGCTATCGAAGGATAAGGATGCGACCGGCGTGCTTGAAAAATTTTTTAAGAAGGAAGACTAAGCGATTTTTCGCTCATATGCTCAAAGAAACGCTTGGCGCGCTTGTCGCCTGCATAAGCCGAATTGATACGCACCCACGGAGACGTCTCGCCATTCGGCCGATAGTAACTGCCGGGCGCAAGCGTTACGCCGAGCTTCAGCGCTTCATCGACCAGCACGTTCGAATCGTCGATGCCCGGCACTTTCGCCCAAACAAAGTTGCCGCCGCTGGGTTCATCGAACACGTCCCAGCCGTGTTCTTCCAGCGTTTGCACCGCGCTCGACAATGAATCGCGCACGCGCTTGCGCAGCCGTTCCAGATACTTTCGATACGTCCCGCGCTCCAGCAGACTCGCCGCGACCGCTTCGGCGAAACGCGTGCCGCCAAGACTCGTGAGCACTTTCACATCGACGAGATGCTTCACTAATTCGCGATTTGCCGCGAGATAACCGATCCGCAGCGACGACGACAGCGTCTTCGACAAACCACCGACATAGATCACGCGATCGAGTTGATCGAGCGATGCGAGACGTTGCGTCGGCACGGCTTGAAAGTCGGCGTAGATGTCGTCTTCGACCAAGGTGAAGCCGTGTTGCGTCGCCAGTTGCAGCAGCTTGAACGCGATCTGCGGCGCAACGGTCGTCGCGGTCGGGTTCTGGAACACGGTGTTGATGAAGAACAGCTTCGGCTTGTGCTGCTTCAGCAGTTCTTCGGCCACATCGATATCCGGTCCGTTTGCCAGACGCGGCACGCCGACCAGCCGCACGCCCTGTAACTTCAGCAATCCGAATAAATTGTAGTAGCCAGGATCTTCGACGAAAACGGTATCGCCCGGTTTGAGCATGTAGCGCACCACAAGGTCGAGCGCCTGACTCGCGCCGGTGGTCAGCATCACGTTCGGCAAATCCGCGCCGATACCGAGCGCGTTCAGACGCATCAGCACTTGCTGGCGCAGGTTGGTATCGCCGTGCGGAATCGCGTAATCGATCACGCTCGACACATCCATGCGCGATGCCTGGCGGATCGCTTGCGTCAGGCCGTCCACATCGCGCCAGAATTCGGGCACGAATCCGCTCGACAACTTCAGCGTCTCGCCGGGATAGTTGAATTGCTGAAGAATCTGGTTCGATTCCTCTTCGGCCAGACGCGGATTGCAATTGCCCGAACCGCCTTCGCGTTCTTCGACGTGATTTGCCACGTAAAACCCGGAACCGTGCTTCGGCTGAATCAGTCCGCGCGATGCAAGCCGGTCGTACGCCTCGATCACCGGGAATCGGCTGATACGCTGCTCGGCCGCCAACTGGCGGATGGACGGCAGCTTCGCGCCCGCGAGCACGCGGCGCGAGCGGATCATTGTTTCGATCTGATCGACGAGTTGCTCGGTCAGCGGCACGCCGGTGGCGCCATCGATCGTGAGGGGAAGGGCGTTCATTTTGGGGCGAAAGTGTTCAGTCGTTTGCGGTGAACAGTTGCGAACTGCTGTTCATAAGCGTATTCGAACGCATCCGAAAAGTGCCGTCAAGCTAGGCCGAATGGCTAGTTTAGGTGTTTTGGGTCGTGCTCACACAACCGAACTGTTCACACTTTTTCACTGAACAGTTCCGATGCAACTGTGCAGAACTGTTCATTCAAGCTGTTCGGAAATGGCCGAATAATAGACTCAACGGCTGCGTCTTTCCCGATTTCCCCGATTTTCATGTGCGCAGCCTTCCGAACCCAAAGGAGCGGCATCATGCGTGAAATCCGTACTTTCGAACTCGACCGGCAAGACGCAGCCACGCGCTGGGTGATCGACCGTCCGCAAACGCTGCACGTTTTGCGCGGGCAAATCTGGCTGACCATCGAAGGCGAAGCCGACGATCATTGGCTGGACGCGGGCGCGTCCGTCGAACTGCAGCCGTTCACGACGATCTGGGTCAGCGGCGCGCAGGACGCGATCCGATTCTCGCTGGCGTCTACATCGACGACGTACGCGCGCACTTTCAGCGATATGCTGCGCGGCTGGTTCGCGCGCCGCACGACGAACACACACGTCGCGACATATAGAACCTAAAGGCGAAAAAAAACCCGGCAAGCGCCGGGTCCAATGTTCCCGCGCTCTTTCGAGCGCGGTCACCTGCAAAAGTATAGTTTAAGCCGCGAGCAGCGAACGCAGCACGAACGGCAAAATCCCGCCGTGCTTGTAGTAATCGACTTCAATCGGCGTATCGATACGCAGCAGCACTTGCACGCGATCTTCCTTGCCGTCCTTGCGGTGGATCACCAGCGTGACTTCCTGCTGCGGCTTGAAGTCGTCGCCGAGACCTTCGATGTCGTACGTTTCTTCGCCCGTGATATTCAGCGTCTGAACGCTGTCCGTGCCCTTGAACTGCAGCGGCAGCACGCCCATGCCGACCAGATTCGAACGGTGAATCCGCTCGAAGCTGCGCGCCACGACCGCCTTCACGCCGAGCAATTGCGTGCCCTTCGCCGCCCAGTCGCGCGACGAACCCGTGCCGTACTCTTCGCCCGCGAAAATCACCGTCTGCGTGCCGGCGTCGATGTACTTCATCGCGGCATCGTAGATGGAGAGTTGTTCGCCGCTCGGCTGATGAATCGTCAAACCGCCTTCCACGCGCGTGCCGTCTTCCTTGGCCGGGATCATCAGGTTCTTGATCCGCACGTTGGCGAAGGTGCCGCGCATCATCACGTCATGGTTTCCGCGACGCGAGCCGTAGCTGTTGAAGTCGGCCTTCTGCACGCCGTTCGCCTTCAGCCACACGCCCGCCGGCGATGTTTCCTTGATCGAACCCGCCGGGCTGATGTGGTCGGTAGTCACCGAGTCGCCGAAAATGCCGAGCGCGCGCGCGCCCTTGACGGCAGGAATCGAGTCGGCCGGTTGCATCGAAAAATCATGGCCGAAGAACGGCGGTTCGGCGATGTAGGTCGATTTCGGCCAGTCGTAGACTTGACCGCTTTCGCCCGCAATCTTGCTCCACAGATCGCCGTCCTTGGTGAGCTGCGAGTAGTTCGACTGGAACGCCTTGGCGTCGAGCGCGTACTTGAGCAGCGCGTGGACTTCGTCGCTGGTCGGCCAGATGTCGCCGAGATAGATATCGCGACCGCCCGTGCCCTTGCCGACCGGCTCGGTCATCAGATCGCGCGTGATATTGCCAGCGATGGCGTACGCCACGACCAGCGGCGGCGAAGCCAGGAAGTTCGCGCGGATATTCGGGTGAATACGCGCTTCGAAGTTACGGTTGCCTGAGAGCACCGCCGCCGCGACGATATCGTTTTTCACGATGGCGTCGTTCAACTCAGGCGTCAGATCGCCTGCATTGCCGATACACGTCGTGCAGCCGTACGCGGCGAGCGTGAAGCCGAGCTTGTCGAGATACTTGAGCAAGTCGGTCTTCGTCAGATACTCCGTGACGATGCGCGATCCCGGCGCCAGCGACGTCTTGATATGCGGCGCGACCGTCAGCCCCGCTTCGACGGCCTTCTTCGCCAGCAGACCCGCCGCCAGCAGCACGCTCGGATTCGACGTGTTCGTGCACGACGTAATCGCTGCGATCAGCACATCGCCGTTCTTTACATCGACGCCATCGGCGGTTTTGTAGTCGGCGTCCAGATCGGCGGCCTTCTTGTTGAAGCCGTTTTCGCCGACCGGCTTCGAGAACAGATCGACGAACGTGCTCTTCACATTGCCGATTTCAATCCGATCCTGCGGACGCTTCGGGCCCGCCAGCGACGGCGCAACCGTCGAAAGATCGAGCGTCAGCGTCTTCGAGTAATCGATATCGCCGGCCTTCGGCACGCCCCACAGCTTCTGCGCTTTGAAATACTTTTCGAACGCGGCGATTTCGGCCTTGGTGCGGCCCGTGCCTTCGAAATATTCGATGGTCTTTTCATCGACCGGGAAGAAGCCCATGGTCGCGCCATACTCCGGCGCCATATTGCCGATGGTCGCGCGGTCCGGCACGCCGATCGACGCGGTGCCTTCGCCGAAGAACTCGACGAACTTGCCGACGACCTTCTCTTTACGCAGCATTTCGGTGATGGTCAGGACCAGATCGGTGGCCGTGCAGCCTTCGCGCAGCTTGCCCTTCAGTTCGACGCCCACGACATCCGGCGTCAGGAAATACACCGGCTGGCCGAGCATGCCCGCTTCCGCTTCGATCCCGCCCACGCCCCAGCCCACCACGCCGATACCGTTGATCATCGTGGTATGCGAGTCGGTGCCGACGAGCGTGTCCGGATAGTAGACGCCGTCCTTCTTGTGCACGCCGCGCGCGAGATATTCCAGATTCACCTGATGCACGATCCCGATGCCCGGCGGCACGACCTTGAACGTATCGAAGGCCTGCATGCCCCACTTCATGAACTGGTAGCGCTCGTTATTGCGCTGGAATTCCAGCTTCATGTTCAGATCGAGCGCGTTCGGCTCGCGGAAATGATCGATCTGCACCGAGTGATCGACCACGAGGTCCACCGGCACCAGCGGCTCGATGGCCTTCGGATCCTTGCCCGAACGCTGCGCGACGCCACGCATTGCGGCGATATCGGCGAGCAGCGGCACGCCGGTGAAATCCTGCAACACGACGCGCGCGACCACGAACGGAATTTCATCGACACGGGCGGCGTTCGGCTTCCAGTTCGCCAGTTGCTCGATGTGCTCCTCCGAAATCTTCTTGCCGTCGTAGTTGCGCAGCACCGATTCGAGCACCAGACGAATCGAGACCGGCAGACGTTGAATCTTGACCTTGAGCGCGTCACCCAGTTGCGGCAGCGAGTAGTACTTGCCTTTACCGGAGCCGGCGTCGAATTCCTTGAGCGTGTTGTGAAGATTGTGGGTCATGGTTATTTTCCTTGCGCTAGACGGACATGATCGACTGAGACTAAATCACATACAAATCAACGTATTCATTGACCGGCATTGCTTCGAGCTTTGCCTGATCCAGCGACACCGTGAGGATCGCCTGTTGTTGCTTCTGCGGGAATCTGCGCGCGAGATTGATTCTGAACTTCTCGACGAGCAGCGGAATGCCGTCCGCGCGGCGGCGTTTGTGACCGATCGGATATTCGACCGCGACTTCATCGAGCTGCGTGCCATCGGTGAATTCGATGGTGAGCGCGTTGGCGATCGAACGCTTGTCCGGGTCGTGATAATCCTTGGTGAATTGCGGGTCTTCCACGCATGTCATTTTCGCGCGCAATGCGTCGATGCGCGGATCCTGCGCGATGGCATCTTCGTAATCCGCGGCGGTGAGACGGCCGAAGATCAGCGGCACGGCGATCATGTACTGAATGCAGTGATCGCGGTCAGCCGGATTGCTCAACGGCCCGCTCTTATCGATGATGCGAATCGCCGCTTCGTGCGTACGAACGGTGATCCTGCCGATATCTTCAATACGCTTGCCAGACTGCTGCAATTGCGCATGCAGAATCATGGCCGCTTCGGCAGCGGTCTGCGCATGAAACTCGGCGGGGAACGATATCTTGAAGAGCACGTTCTCCATCACATACGAGCCGTACGGACGCTGAAACTCGAACGGCTTGCCTTTGAAGAGCACGTCGTAAAAACCCCATGTTTTAGCGGTCAGAACAGATGGATAACCCATCTCGCCAGTCTTCGCGATCAGCGCGAGACGCACGGCGCGCGAGGTGGCATCGCCAGCGGCCCACGATTTGCGCGAACCGGTATTCGGCGCATGCCGATAGGTGCGCAGCGCGTGGCCATCGACCATTGCAAGCGAAACGGCATTGATGAGTTCATCGCGCGATAAACCGATCATCTCCCCGACAACCGCAGTCGATGCGAGCTTGACGAGCAGAACGTGATCGAGTCCGACCTTGTTGAACGAATTCTCCAGCGCAATGCAGCCCTGAATTTCGTGCGCCTTGATCATCGCGATCAAAACGTCTTTCATGCTGAGCGGCTTGCCGTTGCGCGAAAGCCAATCAGCGGTGGCGAGAATGCCGCCGAGGTTATCCGACGGATGACCCCATTCGGCCGCGAGCCACGTGTCGTTGAAGTCGAGCCAGCGGATCATCGCGCCGATATTGAAGGCGGCCTGAACCGGGTCGAGTTGAAATTGGGTGCCCGGCACTTTCGCGCCATTGGGGACGATCGTGCCGAGCACGATTGGTCCCAAAAGCTTGGTGCAGGCGGGATAAGAGAGCGCTTCGAGTCCGCAACCGAGCGTGTCGATCAGGCAGTTGCGCGCGGTCTCCAGCGCAAGCGTGCTGTCAACGTGGTACTCGCGAACATAGTCAACTATGTTGGCGAGTACCGTGTCCGGGTCAGGCCGGACAGTCGAGATCGGTGCGGACATCGAGGATTCCTGTGGAACGCCGCTTGTTTGACTTACGGGGCAGTCTTGATCAACGGGTTCTGCTTGAGTGCTTCGGCTTGCGTCGGCGCATTCGCACCGGCCGCCATTTCCGCCGTCATGCACTCGTCGGCGAGACGCGATTCGTCCTTGTCGGAGAACAGCATGGCCTTGCTCGGGATCACGACCAGATCCATGCCCGATGCGGAGTCGTGGAAACGATCCGCGCCGGTCGTCGTGTCCTGACGCGGCAGCTTGTAGTCCTTCTTGGCCCAGTTCACCGTCACGATGGCGTCACGCTTCATGTCACCTTTCAGATAGAAAGCCGTGCCGTCCTTGCAACTCCACTTGACTGCGCCTTCCGGAATCGGATCGGTCTTCGCTGCCGCGGCGGCTTCCGCCTTGGACGAGCGCTTGACGATACGGCGCGCGGGTGCGGGACGCTTGGCCTTGGCCGTCGCCGCCGTGCCGGATGCTGCGGTTGTCGCGGCGGATGCGTCGGCGCTGACAAACACGCTGGTGGTGGCCAGCGTACCGACGATTGCTGCGATCAGAAGTTTGTTCATCGATGAAACCTTTTCGAAAACTTGGGGTTGAATGGCGATTACCGCGCGGAATGGAATACTCCGAAAGGGAGCATCCGATCGCGCAGCTCACTATTTTCGCTTATTTATCGGAAGGAACTTCAGATTTTCCGGTCCGGTGTAGTTCGCACTCGGTCGAATGATCTTGTTGTCGATCCGTTGTTCGATGATGTGCGCGCTCCAGCCCGACGTGCGCGAGATCACGAACAGCGGCGTGAACATGGCCGTGGGCACGCCCATCATGTGATACGAAACGGCGCTGAACCAGTCGAGGTTCGGGAACATTTTCTTCGCATCCCACATTACCGATTCGAGACGTTCGGCGATATCGAAGAGCTGTGTGTTGCCGGCTTCCTTCGAGAGCTTCCTGGCGACTTCCTTGATGACCTTGTTGCGCGGATCGGAGATGGTGTAGACGGGGTGACCGAAGCCGATCACCACTTCCTTGTTCTCGACGCGGCGCTTGATATCCGCTTCGGCTTCATCGGCGTTGAGATAGCGCGATTGAATATCGAATGCGACTTCGTTGGCACCGCCATGCTTCGGACCCCGCAATGCGCCGATTGCGCCGGTAATCGACGAATACATGTCCGAACCCGTGCCCGCGATCACGCGTGCCGTAAAGGTCGAAGCGTTGAATTCGTGCTCGGCATACAGATTGAGCGATACGTGCATCGCATCGACCCATGCTTTGGATGGCTCGACGCCGTGCAGCAGATGCAGAAAGTGTCCACCGATGGAATCGTCATCCGTTTCCACTTCGATACGCTTGCCGTTATGCGAGTAGTGGAACCAGTAGAGCAGCATCGAACCGAGCGATGCCATGAGGCGGTCGGCAATGTCCTTCGCGCCCGCGACGTTGTGATCGTCCTTCTCGGGCAGCAGCGTGCCGAGCACGGAGACGCCGGTGCGCATGACGTCCATCGGATGCGCGGAGGCGGGAATCCATTCCAATGCCGCTTTCAGGTTTGCGGGCAGACCGCGCAGCGCCTTCAGCTTCGCTTTATAAGCCTTCAGTTCGGCCGCATTCGGTAGCTTCCCGTGCACCAGCAGATAAGCGATTTCCTCGAACTCGGAGGAGGTCGCGACATCGAGAATGTCGTAGCCGCGGTAGTGCAGGTCGTTGCCCGTTTTGCCGACCGTGCACAACGCGGTATTGCCCGCCGTGACGCCCGACAGCGCGACGGATTTCTTCGGCTTGAATCCGCCGGCGGCGGGTGCTTCCTTCGATGCGGTATCGCTCATTCTTTCGAGTCTCCTGAACAGTGCTCGTTGATGCGGCGTTACTTAACCTAGTGTGAAGCGAACAGCGGCGCGCAGTCCTCCGGCATCGCGTGGCCCGTGGCCTGCGCACGGCGCAGCACCGACCAGTAATAGCGATAGCTTGCGCGGTCGTGCAATGTATCGCCATGGCGCGTGGGTCCCCATTGCGCGTGTTGTGCGGCCAGCAAGATCTCTGCCGCGAGAACGATTTCATCGTCGCGCGGCGAAAAGGCTTCGACGATCGGCTTCACTTGCTCGGGGTGAATGCTCCACATACGCGTGAAGCCGAACTCGTTGCGGGCACGCGCGGCATCGTTCGAGACGACGCTCATGTCGCGCACTTCCGTCGATACGTTATGCGATGGAACCTTGCCGTGCGCGTGACACGCTGCCGCGATCTCCAGCTTCGCGCGACACACCAGCGGGTGATCGAACTGGCCGGGCGAGCGCATGGCGGAATCGGGAATCGCGCCGTTATGCGCGGACACGAAGTCCATCAAACCGAAGCTCAACGATTCGACGCCGGGCAGCGCCGCAAGTTCGAACGCTTCGGCCAGTGCGCCGTGCGTTTCGATCAGCACATGGCAGGGAACCGGTTGCGCGATACCGAATTCAGCGCGCGATGCCTCGATGAACTCGACCATTTCGGCCGCTTCGAACACGCTGCGGATTTTCGGCAGCATCACAAAAGCAGGCGCTTTCTTCGCTGCACGAAAGATGATGCGCACGTCGTCACGCCACGCGCGATGATGAAAGTCGTGAATACGCACGCCCACGCGCCCGAAGCGGTCCTCTTCACCCCCCACGAACGATGCCACCATCTCCGCATGCTCGACTTCGCGGCCCACTTGCGCGCCGTCTTCGCAATCCAGCGTGATATCGAACACAGGGCCGAGTTGCGCCTGTAGCGCGAGCGATTTGCGGATCAGCTTCTCGCTGCCGGCGTAGTGATCGCAGGGCGGAAGCACGGCAGGCTGCGGTTCGCCGTCAAACAGCACTTCGGCGGGAGTGAGAGCGCGCATCGTCGGCGTCGGGTCCGATTTTGGGGAATGGAATCTTGCTCGATGATTCGAACGCGCTCGATTCTTTCAAGCGCGTTCGAATCAGGCGCGATCAAGGCAATCGCGCCGAAGGAAAGCCCGCAGGCCTTCCTCGATACCGATACTTACTTGCCCAGCAGATGCGAAACGCCGTCGCGTTCTTCGAGCAGTTCGTTCAGCGTGCCATCCATCTTTTCACGCGAGAACGCGTCGATTTCCAGGCCTTCGACGCGCTTGTACTCGCCGTTTTCGCACGTGACCGGCACGCCGTAGATGATGTCTTCCGGAATGCCATACGAGCCGTCCGACGGAATGCCCATGGTGACCCACTTGCCGTTGGTGCCGAGCACCCAGTCACGCACGTGATCGATCGCCGCGTTAGCAGCCGATGCCGCCGACGACAAGCCACGCGCTTCGATGATCGCCGCGCCGCGCTTGCCGACGGTCGGGATGAACGTGTTGCGGTTCCATTCGTCGTCGCTGATCAGCTTGGTCAGGTCCTGACCTTCGGCGGTCGCGAAACGGAAGTCCGGGTACATGGTCGGCGAGTGGTTGCCCCACACCGCCAGCTTTTCGATCGATGCGACCGGCTTGCCCGACTTGGCTGCCAGTTGCGACAGCGCGCGGTTGTGGTCCAGACGCAGCATGGCGGTGAAGTTCTTCTTCGGCAGATCCGGCGCCGGCTTCATCGCGATATACGCGTTGGTGTTGGCCGGGTTGCCGACCACCAGCACCTTGACGTCGCGGCTGGCGACATCGTTCAGTGCCTTGCCTTGCACCGTGAAGATTTCGGCGTTGGCCGACAGCAGATCCTTGCGCTCCATGCCCTTCGAACGCGGACGGGCACCGACCAGCAGCGCGACGTCGGCATCTTTGAACGCGACCTTGGGATCGTCGGTGACGACCACGCCGGCCAGCAGCGGGAACGCGCAGTCTTCCAGTTCCATCACGACGCCCTTCACGGCGCCTTGCGCTTGCGGCAGGTCGAGCAGTTGAAGAATCACGGGCTGGTCTTTGCCGAGCAGATCGCCGTTGGCGATACGGAACAGCAGCGAGTAGCCGATTTGACCTGCGGCGCCGGTGACGGCAACGCGCTTTGCGGACTTAGCCATTGATAACTCTCCTGGACGGTGCGTGGAACGCTAGGGAAAACGCCATTTTATGCGCGATACGCCAAAGCGTTGTTGATGACATGCCGGTGATGCCGCCTGCGCGAGCACTCGTGACAGGCGCATTCGCCGTCATGCCAGGGATTTTTTCTTTGAGCGGGGAGTTTAACGAGAACGCCAGAGGAACGCGTGATTCGCTCGGGTCTGACGGCAAGCGCTCATTCGAGATCGAGACTACGCTTGACGTTGCGAGACGGTTTGCAGGCAGCGGCGCGCGAATCGAATGGCCGATCGGCGTAAGGCGAGAGCGAAAGGGCGTGCCTGGCGGCTGACCGCGCTTCCCGCCGATAACCACGTTCACGCGCAAAAAACCGCTGTGCGGAACGCTCCGGCCGGTCGTGCGATGACCCGCAAACCCTTGCTCGACAGCGAGTGTAGGAGCGCTCCGAGTCAAAGTCAATACTATCTTATGTCTTATATAAGACATAGGAATCTTCGGGAAAACTCTGGACCACGACAGGCCTTTGTGTTGAAATGCGCGGCATGAATTCCAACCCGGCGAGCACGACGACACCCAACGGCAGCGCCCCTGCGGCTGAGTCCGCGGGCGCGCCGTCGCCGACGTTCAGCCCGCTGTATCAGCAGATCAAGGCGCTCATCACGCAGGGCCTCGAATCCGGCGAATGGAAGCCCGGCGAAATCATTCCGAGCGAGGTCGAACTGGCCGCGCGCTACAAGGTGAGTCAGGGCACGGTGCGCAAGGCCATCGACGAACTCGCGGCCGACAATCTGCTCGTGCGCCGTCAGGGCAAAGGCACCTTCGTCGCCACGCACAGCGAAGACCGCGTGCAGTTCCGTTTCCTGCGCCTGTTGCCCGACGACGGCGACGCCCATCCGCACATCAGCAAGCTGCTCGAATGCAAGCGGCTGCGCGCGCCCGCCGAAATCGCGCGGCAACTCGATCTCAAACCTGCCGACCCCGTCGTTCTTATCAAGCGTTTATTGCAGTTTGATGGCGTGACCACGGTGCTCGACGAAATCTGGTTGCCCGGCGCGGTATTTCGCGGACTCACGGCAGAAAGATTGGGCGATTACAAAGGCCCGCTCTACGCGATGTTCGAAACCGAGTTCGGCACACGCATGATCCGCGCGACAGAAAAGATTCGCGCGGTCGCAGCGGACGAAAGCGTTGCGCAATCGCTTGATGTCGCGCAAGGCTTTCCATTGCTTTCGGTGGAGCGTGTGTCGTACACGTACGGCGATCGTCCGGTGGAAGTGCGGCGGGGCTGGTATGTGACCACCGGCTACTACTATCAGAATGACTTGAGTTGAACGAATCATGATCGCGGCGCGAACAAAGGCTGGATGAGCCACTTCGCACGCACGTACGCCATTTTCGCGAAAGAAACAATAGAGTGTTCTGCGGCTTTTCGCTGCAGCGCGAAATAAAAAGGCGCTAAAATCGCGGATTAGTGTAATAACAAGTTGGGGTCTAGCATGGCTGAAGCCGTAAAAAAACCAAGGCCCGAGTACCGGAACATCGGGATCGGTCAACTCGCGAAGTATCGCTTGCCGCTAGCAGGGAAGGTCTCCATCCTGCATCGCATCAGCGGCTTGCTGCTGTTCGTCTCGCTGCCGTTCATTCTGTATCTGCTCGATCAGAGTCTCACGTCGGAAATTAGTTTCGACGCATTCAAAGGCTTCCTGGCCAACCCCATCGTCAAGATCATTACGCTCGTGCTGTCGTGGGCGTATCTGCATCACTTCTGCGCGGGCATCCGTTTCCTTTTGCTCGATACGCACGTCGCAGTGAACAAGGAAGGCGGCAAGCAGACCGCTCTCATCGTGCTGGTCGTCTCGCTGTTGCTGACGCTCGCGATGGCCCTCAAGCTTTTCGGAGTGTTCTAAAAACATGGCAACCCACAATAAAGTCGGCCCGAAGCGTCATGTTGTCGGCGCGCACTACGGCCTGAAAGACTGGCTCGGCCAGCGCATCACCGCTGTCGTGATGGCCGTGTACACGCTCGTGCTTCTGTTCTGGTTCTTCGCCGCGCACAACTTCTCCTACGAAGGCTGGGCGGGCATCTTCGCGACCCAGTGGATGAAGCTCGCCACCTTTGTCGCCCTGCTCTCGCTCTTCTATCACGCGTGGGTCGGCATTCGCGACATCTGGATGGACTACGTGAAGCCGATGGGCGTTCGCCTGCTGCTTCAGGTATTGACCATCCTCTGGCTCGTCGGATGCGCCGGCTACGCTGCACAGATTCTCTGGAGAGTTTAAAGAACATGGCTGCAATCAAGACTTCCCTGCCGCGTCGCCGTTTCGACGTGGTTATCGTCGGCGCTGGCGGATCGGGCATGCGCGCATCGCTGCAGCTCGCGCGTGCGGGCCTGTCCGTCGCGGTGCTGTCGAAGGTGTTCCCGACGCGTTCGCACACGGTCGCGGCGCAAGGCGGTATCGGCGCATCGCTCGGCAATATGAGTGAAGACAACTGGCACTATCACTTCTACGACACGATCAAGGGTTCCGACTGGCTCGGCGACCAGGACGCGATCGAATTCATGTGCCGTGAAGCGCCGAACGCCGTCTACGAACTCGAACACATGGGCATGCCGTTCGACCGTAATCCTGACGGCACCATTTATCAGCGTCCGTTCGGCGGCCACACGGCCAACTACGGTGAGAAGCCGGTTCAGCGCGCCTGCGCTGCCGCCGACCGTACCGGCCACGCGCTCTTGCACACGCTGTATCAGCAGAACGTCGCCGCCAAGACGCACTTCTTCGTCGAATGGATGGCGCTGGATCTGATCCGCGACGCCGACGGCGATGTGCTCGGCGTGACCGCGCTGGAAATGGAAACCGGCGACGTCTATATCCTCGAAGGCAAGACCACGCTGTTCGCCACGGGCGGCGCGGGCCGGATCTTCGCGGCATCGACGAATGCGTTCATCAACACGGGCGATGGTCTGGGCATGGCGGCGCGCTCGGGCATTGCGCTGCAGGACATGGAGTTCTGGCAGTTCCACCCGACCGGCGTGGCCGGCGCGGGCGTGCTGATTACCGAAGGCGTGCGCGGCGAAGGCGGCATTCTGCGTAACTCCAACGGCGACCGCTTCATGGAGCGCTATGCGCCGACGCTGAAGGACCTTGCGCCGCGCGACTTCGTTTCGCGTTCGATGGACCAGGAAATCAAGGAAGGCCGCGGCGTGGGTCCGAACAAGGATCACGTTTTGCTGGACCTGTCGCACATCGGCGCGGAGACGATCATGAAGCGTCTGCCGTCGATCCGCGAAATCGCGCTGAAGTTCGCCAATGTGGACTGTATTAAAGAGCCGATTCCGGTCGTGCCGACCATCCACTATCAGATGGGCGGTATCCCGACGAACATGCACGGCCAGGTGGTCGGCACGGCGAAGGGTTACAACGATCCGGTCAACGGTTTCTATGCCGTAGGCGAATGCTCGTGCGTGTCGGTGCACGGTGCAAACCGTCTCGGCACGAACTCGCTGCTCGACCTCGTGGTGTTCGGCCGTGCGGCCGGCAACCACATCATCAAGCATGCGAAGGAACTGAAAGAGCACAAGCCGCTGCCGGCCGATGCCGCCGACTTCGCGCTGGAACGTCTCGCGGTGCTGGAGAAATCCACGTCGGGCGAATACACGCAGAACGTCGCCAATGACATCCGCGCGGCCATGCAGGCACACGCCGGCGTGTTCCGTACGTCGAAGCTGCTGGAAGAGGGCGTCGGCAAGATCGCGGAACTGGCTGAGCGCGCCAAGCACGTGCATCTGAAGGACAAGTCGAAGGTGTTCAACACCGCCAAGGTGGAAGCGCTGGAACTGGCCAACCTTACCGAAGTCGCCCGCGCGACCATGGTGTCGGCCGAAGCGCGCAAGGAAAGCCGCGGCGCGCATGCGCAGAGCGACTTCCCGGACCGCAACGACGCGGAATGGATGCGCCATACGCTGTGGTTCAGCGAAGGCGATCGCCTCGACTACAAGCCGGTGCAAATGAAGCCGCTGACGGTTGAATCGGTGCCGCCGAAGGCGCGTACCTTCTAAGGCACAAGGAATATCGAAATGGCAAAGAGAATCTTCGAAGTCTATCGCTACGACCCGGACAAGGACGCAGCGCCCCGCATGCAGTCGTACGAACTCGACCTGACGCATGAACGCATGCTGCTCGACGCGCTCGTCAAGCTGAAGGAAGTCGATGAAACGCTGTCGTTCCGTCGCTCGTGCCGCGAAGGCGTATGCGGTTCGGACGCGATGAACATCAATGGCAAGAACGGCCTCGCGTGCCTGACGAACCTGAACGAGCTGCCGAACAAGATTGTGCTGCGTCCGCTGCCGGGTCTGCCGGTCGTGCGCGATCTGATCGTCGATATGACGCAGTTCTTCAACCAGTATCACTCGATCAAGCCGTACCTGATCAACGAAACGCCGCCGCCGGAGAAGGAACGTCTTCAGTCGCCGGTGGAACGTGACGAACTCGACGGCTTGTACGAGTGCATTCTGTGCGCGAGCTGCTCGACGTCGTGCCCGAGCTTCTGGTGGAATCCGGACAAGTTCGTCGGTCCGGCGGGCCTGCTGCAAGCCTATCGTTTTATCGCGGACAGCCGCGATGAGGCGACCGGCGAGCGTCTGGACAATCTGGAAGACCCGTATCGTCTGTTCCGTTGCCATACGATCATGAATTGCGTCGACGTGTGCCCGAAGGGCCTCAACCCGACCAAGGCGATCGGCAAGATCAAGGAATTGATGGTTCGCCGCGCTGTCTGAGATGGACGCTGCAATGGGCGACACCAATCACGACTCGCATCAGTCCGACCCGCTTCGCCGCGCGCGCCTTCGCTGGCGCGCACGGCGCGGCCTGCTGGAAAACGATCTGATTTTCGAGCGTTTTTTCAGCCGATACGAGCAAGACCTCAGTGACGCGGACGTGGCAGCCCTGACCCGTCTGCTGGAACTGAGCGACAACGAACTGATGGACCTGCTGCTCGCGCGCACCGAGCCGGAAGGCGATCTCGCCACGCCGGACGTGCATCGCCTGCTGCAAATGCTGCGCAACGTGTGAGTTCTGCAGGATCACGCGGAGTTTTGCAAAATAGGCCGATCCGCCCGGGTTTTCCACGACGGACCGGCCGCTACAACAAGGCCGGATCGAGACCGCCGGCCGACAGGACACGTTTTTGCCGCGCAGCTTGCCGTCGAGCAAATTATCGAAAACCTGTATCCATACTTCGATTGAGGATGTGCTATGACCCCGTCAGATGTTAAAGCCACGCTATCGTTCAGCGACAATTCGCCGAGCGTCGAAATGCCGATCTACAAGGGCACGATGGGCCCGGACGTGATCGACATCCGCAAGTTGTACGGTCAGACCGGCAAGTTCACGTATGACCCGGGCTTCATGTCGACGGCCTCGTGTAACTCCGCGATCACCTATATCGACGGTGACAAGGGCGAACTGCTGTATCGCGGTTACCCGATCGAGCAGTTGGCTGTGAACGCCGACTTCCTCGAAACCTGCTATCTGCTGCTGAAAGGCGAACTGCCGAACGAAGCGCAGACCAAGGAATTCGTCGATACGGTCACGCGTCACACGATGGTGCACGAACAGATGCACTTCTTCTTCCGCGGCTTCCGTCGCGACGCGCACCCGATGGCCGTGCTGACGGCAGCAGTCGGCGCGCTGTCGGCGTTCTATCACGACTCGCTGAATATCAACGACCCGCGTCACCGCGAAGTGTCGGCCATCCGCATGATCGCCAAGCTGCCGACGCTGGTGGCCATGGCGTACAAGTTCAGCATCGGTCAGCCGTTCGTTTATCCGAAGAATGAACTGTCGTACAGCGCGAACTTCATGTACATGATGTTCTCGAACCCGTGCGAAGAGTACAAGGTCAACGACGTGCTGGTGCGCGCGCTCGACCGTATTCTGATTTTGCACGCGGACCACGAGCAGAACGCTTCGACGTCCACGGTACGTCTGGCGGGTTCGTCGGGTGCGAATCCGTTTGCCTGTATCGCGGCTGGTATCGCGTGTCTGTGGGGCCCGGCGCACGGCGGCGCGAACGAAGCCGCGCTGAACATGCTGGAAGAAATCGGCTCGGTCGACAATATTCCTGAGTTCATCAAGCAAGTTAAGGACAAGAACTCGGGCGTGAAGCTGATGGGCTTCGGTCACCGCGTCTACAAGAACTACGACCCGCGCGCCAAGCTGATGCGCGAAACGTGCTACGAAGTGCTGAACGAACTCGGCCTGCACGACGACCCGCTCTTCAAGCTCGCGATGGAACTGGAAAAGATCGCGCTGGAAGACGAATACTTCGTGTCGCGCAAGCTGTACCCGAACGTCGATTTCTACTCGGGCATCGTGCAGCGCGCGCTGGGCATCCCGACGTCGATGTTCACGTGTATCTTCGCGATGGCGCGTACGGTGGGCTGGATCGCTCAGTGGAACGAGATGATTGCCGATCCTGAACAGAAGATTGGCCGTCCGCGTCAGTTGTTCATCGGTCAGTCGCCGCGTGAGGCGAAGCCGGTGGCTAAGCGGTAAGGTTTTTTAGCAGGTTAGGTGTGGAAAGCCCCGGCGGGTTGATTGCCGGGGCTTTTTTCGTTGTTGGCCTCTGAATCAAGCAACCAAGACCAATAAGCCGATCGATTCAGGGTTCCGGTCCTGTCCGGATTTGCCAAACAGCCTTCGAGTGCGTCTAATAAAAAAGCTCAGGCGGTAGATTGCAAAATGCTGTCGAAGCTGGTACTCCTCATTCAGGTACTGCAACCACCACCATAACCCCATGTTTTTACTAGGTTTTTCCATCATCCTAGTACCCGCGCGCAAACTTAAGGTGGCATAATCAACCCACAAGCCGTAAAACGAACATTCCCCCGCAGTCACTACGAAAGCGCTCATCATGTCCCAGACTCTCTACGACAAGCTGTGGAACACACATGTCATCCACACCGAAGAGGACGGCACCTCGATCCTCTATATCGACCGTCACCTGCTGCATGAAGTGACCAGCCCGCAGGCGTTCGAAGGCCTGAAGATGGCGGATCGCCCGGTGTGGCGCATCAGCGCGAATCTGGCTGTGTCGGACCATAACGTGCCAACGACCGACCGCTCGCATGGCATCGCGGACCCTGTCTCGAAGCTGCAAGTCGATACGCTCGACGCCAATTGCGATAGCTTCGGCATCACGCAGTTCAAGATGAACGATCTGCGTCAGGGCATCGTGCATATCATCGGGCCGGAGCAGGGCGCAACGCTGCCGGGTATGACCATCGTCTGCGGCGACTCGCATACGTCCACGCATGGTGCGTTCGGCGCGCTGGCGCATGGCATCGGTACGTCGGAAGTGGAGCACGTGCTCGCCACGCAAACGCTCTTGCAGAAGAAGAGCAAGAACATGCTCATCAAGGTCGAAGGGCAGTTGCCGCGTGGCTGCACGGCGAAGGACATCGTGCTGGCGATCATCGGCAAGATCGGGACGGCGGGCGGCACGGGTTACGCGATGGAATTCGGCGGCTCGACCATCCGCGCTCTGACCATGGAAGGCCGCATGACCGTCTGCAATATGGCGATCGAAGCGGGTGCGCGCGCCGGCATGGTCGCGGTCGATGACACCACCATCAATTACCTGAAGGATCGCCCGTATTCGCCGCAGGGCGTCGAGTGGAATCAGGCGGTCGAGTACTGGCGTCAGTTCAAATCGGACGATGGCGCGCAGTTCGATCGCGTGGTCGAACTGAATGCGGCTGAAATCGTGCCGCAAGTCACGTGGGGCACGTCGCCGGAAATGGTCACGTCGATCGATGGCCGCGTGCCCGATCCCGATAAAGAGAAGGACCCAGTCAAGCGCGATGCGATCGAGCGCGCGCTCAAGTACATGGCGCTGCAACCGAACGCGCCGATCGAGTCCATCAAGCCGGACAAGATTTTTATCGGCTCGTGTACGAATGCGCGTATCGAAGACTTGCGGGCGGCGGCGTATGTGGTGAAGTCGCTGGGCAAGCGCGTGGCATCGAATATCAAGCTGGCGATGGTCGTGCCGGGTTCGGGTCTGGTGAAGGCGCAGGCCGAACGCGAAGGCCTCGACAAGGTCTTTACCGATGCCGGTTTCGAGTGGCGCGAGCCGGGCTGCTCCATGTGCCTCGCGATGAACGCCGATCGTCTCGATCCGGGCGAGCGCTGCGCTTCGACGTCGAATCGCAATTTCGAAGGGCGTCAGGGCGCGGGCGGCCGCACGCACCTCGTCAGTCCGGCGATGGCTGCGGCTGCGGCCATCGAAGGCCATTTCGTCGATGTGCGCAAGCTCGCCTGATCGACACTGAGCGTTCGGAATACTGAGGAATATCATGGAAAAGTTCACTGTACATAGCGGCCTCGTCGTGCCGCTCGATCGCGAAAATGTGGATACGGACGCGATCATCCCGAAGCAGTTTCTGAAGTCAATCAAACGCACCGGTTTCGGCCCCAACGCGTTCGACGAATGGCGTTATCTCGATGTCGGCCAGCCCGGTCAGGACAACAGCAAGCGCCCGCTGAATCCGGATTTCGTGCTGAATCAGCCGCGTTATCAGGGCGCATCGATTCTGTTGACGCGCAAGAATTTCGGTTGCGGCAGTTCGCGTGAGCATGCGCCGTGGGCGCTGGATCAATACGGCTTTCGCGCGATCATCGCGCCGAGTTTCGCGGACATTTTCTATAACAACTGCTTCAAGAACGGTCTGCTGCCGGTCGTGCTGACGGAACAGCAAGTCGATAAGCTCATCAACGAGACCAACGCGTTCGTCGGCTTCAAGCTGACGATCGATCTCGAAGCGCAAGTCGTGCGCACCGGCGACGGCACCGAATATCCGTTCGATGTGCCCGGTTTCCGCAAGTACTGTCTGCTTAACGGTTTCGACGATATCGGCCTCACGCTGCGTCACGCCGACAAAATCAAGCAGTTCGAAGCGGAACGTCTGACGAAGCAGCCGTGGTTGAACAATCGCGTGATCGGATAAAAGAAAGGAATCCAGATGAAAATTGCAGTCCTCCCCGGCGACGGGATCGGTCCGGAAATCACGGCCGAAGCGGTCAAGGTGCTGAACGCGCTCGGCGAAAAGTTCGAGCTGGAAGAAGCGCCGGTCGGCGGCGCCGGTTACGAAGCGCAAGGCCATCCGCTGCCGGAATCGACGCTCAAGCTGGCGAAGGAAGCCGATGCCATTCTGTTCGGCGCAGTAGGCGACTGGAAGTACGACAAGCTCGAACGCGCGCTGCGTCCCGAGCAGGCCATTTTGGGTTTGCGCAAGCATTTGCAATTGTTCGCCAACTTCCGTCCCGCGATCTGCTATCCGCAACTGACGGGCGCATCGTCGCTCAAGGCGGAGATCGTGTCGGGGCTGGATATCCTGATCGTGCGCGAATTGAATGGCGATATCTACTTCGGCCAGCCGCGCGGCGTGCGTCCTTCGCCCGACGGTCTGTTCGAGGGCGCGCAGGAAGGCTTCGACACCATGCGTTATTCGGAGCCCGAAGTGCGCCGTATCGCGCATGTGGCGTTTCAGGCGGCGCAGAAGCGTCAGAAAAAGCTGACCAGCGTGGACAAAGCGAACGTGCTGGAAACGTCGCAGTTCTGGCGCGATGTGATGATCGACGTATCGAAGGAATATGCGGACGTCGAACTATCGCATATGTACGTGGATAACGCGGCGATGCAGCTCGTCAAAGCGCCCAAGGCGTTCGACGTGGTCGTGACCGGCAACATGTTCGGCGACATTCTCTCGGACGAAGCCGCGATGCTGACCGGTTCCATCGGCATGTTGCCTTCGGCTTCGCTCGATAAAGCCAACAAGGGTTTGTATGAGCCGTCGCACGGCTCCGCGCCGGATATCGCCGGCAAGGGCGTGGCCAATCCGCTTGCGACCATCCTCTCCGCCGCGATGATGCTGCGTTACTCGCTCGGCAAGACCGAGCAGGCGGATCGCATTGAAAGCGCGGTGAAGAAGGTGCTGGAGCAGGGTTATCGCACGGGCGATATCGCGACGCCGGACGGCAAGATCGTCGGCACGAAGGAAATGGGCGACGCGGTGCTGAAGGCGCTGTAATCGCGCGAAAGATGATCGGCCGCACGCAACAATTCGCGGCCGATCAACCGTTTTTACCGATGTTCCCGCAAGATCTGCACGAAATTCATACGTTCGCCTTATCGGGCTGACGAAAATCCCGAAGTTTCGTGTAGACTGCAAAAATCATGGCGAAGAACTCTCAATTCTCTTTGGATTCCATCAGCGGCGGCTCAAAAGCCCGCTCGTCGGAACTCGCCATCGGCACGCAAATCGTGGCAATCGCCACGATTACGACGCGCATTACGAAAATCTCCATCAAAGCGATCACGATTCGCTGATCGTCCCTCGTGTCCGAGCGTCTTCCCCGCGCGGCCACGCCGGGTAAAGATGCGGGGAAGCGTCCATTTGAAGGGTGAGTCATGAACGTAGGTCTCGTTGGTTGGCGCGGCATGGTCGGCAGCGTCCTGATGCAGCGCATGCAGCAGGAAGGCGATTTCGATCTGATCGAACCGATGTTTTTCAGCACCAGCAATGCGGGCGGCAACGCGCCGTCGTTCGCCAAAAACGAGACAAAGCTCAAAGATGCGACAAGCATTGACGACCTGAAAAAGTGCGACGCCATCATCACGTGTCAGGGCGGCGATTACACCAACGAGGTGTATCCGAAGCTGCGCGCGGCGGGTTGGAAGGGCTACTGGATCGACGCGGCCTCGGCGCTGCGCATGAAGGACGACGCGGTCATCATTCTCGATCCGGTCAATCTGAACGTCATCAAGGATTCGCTGGTCAAGGGCGGGCGCGATTTCATCGGCGGCAACTGCACGGTCAGTCTGATGCTGATGGCGCTGGGCGGCCTGTTCCGCGAAGGTCTCGTCGATTGGATCACGGCCATGACGTATCAGGCCGCATCGGGCGCGGGCGCGCAGAACATGCGTGAACTGCTGTCGCAGATGGGCGCGCTGAACGCAGCCGTGGAGAGCGATCTGGCGAACCCGTCGTCGGCCATCCTGGACATCGACCGCAAGGTGCTCTCCACCATGAACAGCGACGCCATGCCGACCGAACATTTCGGCGTGCCGCTGGCCGGCTCGCTGATTCCGTGGATCGACAAGGATCTCGGCAACGGGATGTCGAAGGAAGAGTGGAAGGGCGGCGCGGAAACCAACAAGATTCTCGGTAAGCCCGCGATGGGCCAGCCGGGTTCGGTGCCGGTGGACGGTCTGTGCGTACGCATTGGCGCAATGCGCTGCCACTCGCAGGCGCTGACCATCAAGCTGACCCGCGATGTGCCGCTGGACGAAGTGAACAGCATCCTCGCTTCGGGCAACGATTGGGTGAAAGTCGTGCCGAACGAGCGCGAAGCGTCCATGCGCGATCTTTCGCCTGCCAAGGTCACGGGCACGCTGTCGGTGCCGGTCGGCCGTCTGCGCAAGCTGGCAATGGGCGGTGAATATCTGTCGGCCTTTACGGTCGGTGACCAATTGTTGTGGGGCGCGGCTGAGCCGTTGCGCCGTATGCTTCGCATTCTGCTCGACAAGTAAAGTAAACTACGCGCCTGGAAGCGGGTGCCAGAGCGAAAGCGCCGCGCTTCCTGCGGCGCTTTTTTGTTTGCGGCCACGTTTCCGGCTGAATCGATAGAATCGGTCGCCGCCTTCGTATCAATTTTCGTTGCGCCTTTGGAGCTTCAATGATTCAACGACCCGTCCGGTCCTTCCTCTCGTCATCGCGCGCGGTGCTGGTCGCGTCGAGTGTTGCGTTATGCGCGATGTGTTGGGCGATCCCGGGCGATGTATTTGCCCAGGCCAGCGCTGCTACGGCGCAGACCTATGCGGTGAAACCGGGACAGTCGCTCAACGACGTCGCCGGTGAATTGACCGGTTCGAAAGACAAGGACGTGCGCGCGAAGATGGCCCGCGCATTATTCGATGCCAATCCGAATGCGTTCGGTGGCCACGATATCAACAAGCTCAAATTAGGTGCGGTATTGAACGTACCGTCGATGGATGCGGGCGGCGCGTCGGCGGTCGAGGCGGCTGCTCCTGCTGCTGCTTCTACACCGGACACTGCACCCACGCTTGCTTCCGAACCTGCGCAGGCGGCGTTACCGGCATCGACGGGCGAAACGGCAGCGTCGAGTGTGCAGCCTGAACCGGCGTCCGCGCCCACGGTTGAACCTGCTTCGACTGCCGTCGAAGCGCCCGCTGCGCCGACTCCTGTGCCCGAACCTCGCGCCGCTGGCGGGATGAATCCCGCATTGATCGGCGTCGTTGCGCTCGTGTTGATCGTGCTGGCGTTTCTGTGGAAGCGAAGCAGCGGCAAGAAAGCGCGGGCAAAAGCGCGTCGGGCCGCCACTGCAGACGACGATGCGCACGCCCCGCGAACCTTCGCCACCCTCGAAGAAGCTCAAGCCGCCGCCGCCGCCCGCAACGAAGCGGTGCGTCAGCAGAAGCAACGCGAGTCGCAGTCAGACGAAGCCGCGATCCTCGAAACCAAGTCCGTCCCGCGCAATGATGATTCCGAGTTGAACGCCGTCGCCGGAAGCATGGAAAGCTACGATGCCGCCCAAAGCTTCGCGACGCCGACGGAAGAAGACACGCCGAAAGCGCCCGAAGCCACGCCGTTCGTACCGGCGACGCCTGCTGCGCCGCACGCGGCCTTCGTGCCGCCGCCGCACGAAGCGCCAACCAGGGACGATTCCGCCGAACGCGAAGCACGCAAGTGGGAAACCGAAGAGCGCGAAGCCGCCGCTCGCCAGGCCGCCGCGCAGGAAGCCGAGGAGCGCGAAAACCGCGAACGCGAGCGTGCCGCGCGCGAAGCCCTTGCCCGCGATCTGCACGCGCGCGAACGGCAATTGCTCGATGCCGAAGCCAAGCAAGCAGTCGAAGAGGAAAAACACGCTGAAGAAGCACGTGAAGCGGCGGCGCGCGAGATCATCGCGCGTGAGGCGGAACTGCGTCAGGCGCAGGCGGCTGAGCAGCAGGCTTCGCGTGAGCCGGATGCCGAGGATGAAGCGTCGCCCGCGCATCGTTTCCCGATGCCCAAGTTTCCGCAGGAAGCCATTCAGGCGCTCGATTCGCTCGAATTCGGCCTGCCGCCGCGCATGGAGTTGACGCTGAATCTGCCGAACGGTCAGGTGACATCGAACCACGGCGCGGAATCGGCTGCGCCGACGCTTGCCGATGCGCAACCGGTGGCGAAGGCCCCGCTGGAACGCGCGCCATCCATCGACGATGAAGCGCCGCGTTCACCGTATGTCGGCAATGAATCGGTGGCGCCGCAGATCGAAGCAGGCACGGCGGGCGCGGGTGCCGTCGCCGGACTTGGCGCTACGCAATTCGCGCCGCTGAGCCTCGACTTCGATTCCCGTCTGCCGCGCAGCCACACCGAACCGCTTCCGCCGATGACCCACTCGCAACTGGCCGCCATCGCGCGCAACAAGCTGGAACTGGCGGGCGAATACATCGAACTGGGCGATCTTCCGGGCGCGCGCACGCTGCTTCAGGAAGTGATTGCATCGAACGATCCGGCTACGCGCCAGCGCGCCGCCACGCTGCTTTCGACGCTGGCCCCGCATTCCTGATATGCGCATCGCGTTAGGCATTCAGTACGACGGTTCGGCGTTTTGCGGCTGGCAATCCCAGCCGCACGGCAAGACGGTGCAGGACGAGCTGGAACGCGCGCTTGCGGAATTCGCGCAGACGCGCTTGCAAACGGTGGTCGCGGGGCGCACGGACACGGGCGTGCATGGCCTGGGCCAAGTCGTCCATTTCGATACCGACCTCGACCGCACCGACTTCTCCTGGGTACGCGGCACCAACGCGTTCTTGCCCGAAACGGTCGCCGTGCAGTGGGCCAAGCCGATGCCCGACGACTTCCACGCGCGTTTCGCCGCCTTCGAGCGCACTTACTATTACGTGCTGTACGTCAATCCGGTGCGTTCACCCATGTTGTCGAAACGCGCGGGCTGGGTGCACACGCCGTTGGACGTCGCCGCCATGCGCGATTCGGCAGCGTGTTTGCTCGGTGAACACGACTTTTCCTCGTTCCGCGCCGCCGATTGCCAGTCGAAAACGCCCGTCAAACACGTCTATCAGGTCGATGTCCGCCAGCAGGGCGACTTCGTCCACTTCCGTTTCCGCGCCAACGCGTTTCTGCATCATATGGTGCGCAATCTGATGGGATGCTTCGTCGCCATCGGGCGAGGCCGTCACCCGGCATCGTGGATGGCCGATGTGCTCGCCGCCCGCGACCGTCGCGCCGCCGCGCCGACCTTTATGCCCGACGGTCTGTATCTGGCGGAAGTGGGCTACCCTGAACACTTCGCGGTGCCGCCCGCGCATGTCGCCAGCATGCCGTGGAGCGCCGTCTGGGCCGATTCCTCAACCTCATGAACGATCAAGATCTCCATCGCACCCGAATCAAGCTGTGTGGCCTGTCGCGCGCGGAGGACGTGCAGCACGCCGTCGCGCTCGGTGCGGATGCCGTCGGTTTCGTGTTCTATCCGCCGAGTCCGCGCTCGGTGAGCGTGTCGCAGGCGGTCGAATTGGCGCGTCACGTGCCGCCGCTGGTCACGGCGGTCGGGCTGTTCGTGAACGCGACGCCTGAGTGGATCGAGGAAGTCACATCGAACGTGCCGCTTTCGCTTTTGCAGTTCCACGGCGACGAAACGCCCGAACAATGCGCCGAACTCAGCCGTATTTCGGGTTTGCCCTATTGGCGCGCGGTGCGTGTTGGGCCTGATGCAACAGCAAGTGATTTGCTAGAATCATCACTTAACTATGCAGCCGCGCACGGCATTTTGCTTGATGCACTCGTCGAGGGCTTCGGCGGCGGTGGAAAGGTATTCGATTGGTCACTTATCCCAACAGATCTCGGGCATCGGGCCGTTTTGAGTGGTGGGTTAAACACGCAAAACGTCAGTGAAGCCATCCGGCGCGTGCGCCCGTACGCGGTCGATGTCTCCAGCGGCATCGAAGTGCCGGGCGTCAAGGGCGTGAAGGATCACGCCCGAATGGCGGCGTTCGTGCGCGCAGTGCGCGCCGCGGACGCGGAATGAATCTGGCGCGGACGCCTTGTCTGTCCGCGCAGACCGAGAGAGTGACGCAATGTACAATTTACCCGACGAAAGAGGCCATTTCGGCCAATATGGCGGCGTGTTCGTCTCCGAAACGCTGATCCATGCACTTGACGAACTCCGTATTGCCTACGATACGGCTCGCCAGGACCCCGAGTTTCAAGCCGAATACGACTACGAGCTGAAGCATTACGTCGGCCGTCCGTCGCCTATTTATCACGCCAAGCGCTGGAGCGAAATGCTCGGCGGCGCGCAGCTTTATCTGAAGCGTGAAGACCTGAATCACACCGGCGCGCACAAGGTCAACAATGTGATCGGCCAGGCGCTGCTCGCACGCAAGATGGGTAAGCCGCGCGTGATCGCGGAAACCGGCGCGGGCCAGCACGGCGTGGCAACGGCGACGATCGCGGCGCGTTTCGGCATGGAATGCGTCGTCTATATGGGTTCGGAGGACGTGAAGCGGCAGGCGGCGAACGTTTATCGCATGAAGCTGCTTGGCGCGACGGTCGTGCCGGTCGAATCCGGCTCGAAGACGCTGAAGGACGCGCTCAACGAAGCCATGCGCGACTGGGTCACGAACGTGGAAAACACGTTCTACATCATCGGTACGGTGGCCGGCCCGCATCCTTATCCGATGATGGTGCGCGACTTCCAGCGCGTGATTGGCGACGAATGCCGCGTGCAAATGCCTGAAATGACCGGTCGTCAGCCGGATGCGGTGATCGCGTGTGTTGGCGGTGGATCGAATGCGATGGGCATCTTTTATCCGTATATAGAGGATAAAGGTATTCGGCTGATCGGCGTGGAAGCAGCGGGCGATGGTATCGAAACCGGCCGTCACGCGGCATCGTTGATGGGCGGTAGTCCGGGCGTGCTCCACGGCAACCGCACGTATCTGCTTCAGGACGATAACGGGCAGATCATCGAGACGCATTCGGTTTCGGCGGGGCTGGACTATCCGGGTGTCGGTCCGGAGCACGCGTGGTTGAAGGACGCGGGTCGCGCGGAGTACGTCGGCATCACGGATGAGGAAGCGCTTAAGGCGTTCCACGACTGCTGCCGTATCGAAGGCATTATTCCGGCGCTCGAATCGAGTCACGCACTGGCGTATGGCGCGAAGCTCGCCAAGACGCTGCCGCGTGACAAGGTGCTGCTCGTCAATCTTTCGGGCCGAGGCGACAAGGATATGCACACTGTCGCTGAACGCTCCGGCATCCAGTTCTAAACAATAAAAGATGCGCACCGTCATCGACGAGCCGTTGTCTGTCGGCGCTCTCCAGAGCGCTGGCAGCGATATCCGCAACCGCGATTTCCTGACCGATGCCGCGAACATTCCCGATGCGTCGATCGATCTGATCGTCGCCGATCCGCCTTATGGATTGGGCAAAAACTACGGGAACGACTCGGACATGCTGTCGGGCGACGCGTTTCTGGAGTGGACGTACCGCTGGCTGGATCTGGCGATCCCGAAGCTCAAGAAAAGCGGCTCGCTGTATATCTTCTGCACGTGGCAATACTCGCCCGAGCTGTTCGTGTTCCTGAAGCGCCGGATGATGATGATCAATGAGATCGTCTGGGACCGGCGCGTGCCGAGCATGGGCGGAACGACGCGGAAATATTCGTCAGTGCACGACAACATCGGCTATTTCGCAGTATCGAAGGATTACTACTTCGATCTCGATCCGGTGCGCATTCCCTATGACGCAGTGACGAAGAAGGCGCGCTCGCGCAAGATTTTCGAAGGCAGCAAGTGGCTGGAGATGGGCTACAACCCGAAAGATGTGTGGTCGGTGTCGCGGTTGCATCGGCAGCACGCGGAACGGGTCGATCATCCGACGCAAAAGCCTTTGGAAATTGTCGAGCGCATGGTGCTGGCGAGTTGCCCGCCTGGCGGTCGTGTGCTCGATCCTTTCATGGGCAGCGGCACGACGGCGGTGGCATGTGCGCGTCATGGGCGCGAATTCACCGGCCACGAGATCAACGCCGAATATTGCGAAATCGCGCATCGGCGGATCGCGGAAGTTCGCCCCATGCACGCGCCTTGGATTGTAGAAGCCGTCTGAATCGTCGCTGATCGCGTCAGATGCGTACACGATCGCGTCGGCGCTAACGAAGAGAATTCTCATGTCCCGTATCAAGAACGTATTTGAAGCGCTGTCCGCGCAGGGCAAAAAAGGGCTGATTCCGTTTATCACGGCAGGCGACCCGAATCCGGAGCAAACCGTCGAATTCATGCACGCGCTGGCCAAAGGCGGTGCAGATGTGATCGAACTCGGCGTGCCGTTTTCCGATCCGATGGCCGACGGTCCCGTGATCCAACGCTCATCGGAACGCGCGCTGGCTCGCGGTGTATCGCTGAAAAGCGTGCTCGCCGATGTCGCCAAATTCCGCGAAACCGACGATAAAACCCCCGTCGTGCTGATGGGCTACGCCAATCCGATCGAACGCATGGGCGCGGACGCCTTCGCGAAAGCCGCGAAGGAAGCGGGCGTGGATGGCGTGCTGGTGGTCGATTACCCGCCCGAAGAAGCCGAAAGCTTCGGTCAGGCCATGCGCGCCGCCGATATCGATCCGATCTTCCTGCTCGCGCCCACGTCCACCGCCGATCGCATCGCGGCAGTCGGCAAAATCGCCAGCGGATATGTCTACTACGTCTCGCTTAAAGGCGTGACCGGCGCGGCAAATCTGGACGTTTCTAGCATCGCGAGTAAAATCCCGGCCATCAAGTCGCATGTACCGCTGCCGGTCGGCGTCGGTTTCGGCATTCGGGACGCGCAAACCGCCCGTGCCGTGGCCGATGTCGCGGACGCCGTCGTTATCGGCAGCCGGCTCGTGCAATTGCTGGAAGATGCGCCGCCGGCCACCGCCGCTGCGTCGCTGACGAGCTTCATCGCCGAGATCCGTCAGGCGCTGGACGCCGGCAAGTAAAGTACAACTCGTCGCCGCGTGCTTATCGAAGAAATATCGAAATAAAAGCGCGCGGCAACCCGATCACTGAAGGAAATTCGATGAGCTGGCTCGACAAATTGTTGCCGCCCAAGATCAAACAAACCGATCCCAAAAGCCGCAAGGGCATTCCCGAGGGGCTGTGGGTGAAGTGTCCGTCGTGCGAAGCCGTGCTCTATCGCAACGACGTCGAGGCGAATCTGCACGTTTGCCCGAAGTGCAGCCATCACATGCGGATCGGCGCGCGCGAGCGTCTGGATCGTCTGCTCGATCCGGAAGGCCGCTATGAAATCGGCCAGGAAGTCGTTCCGGTCGATGCGCTGAAATTCAAGGACAGCCGCAAGTACCCGGACCGCATCAAGGAAGCGATGGACGATACCGGCGAAACCGACGCCATGGTCGTGATGGGCGGCGCGATCCACACCATTCCGTGCGTGGTCGCGTGCTTCGAGTTCTCGTTCATGGGCGGTTCGATGGGCTCGGTCGTTGGTGAGCGTTTTGCGCGCGGCGCACGCAACGCGCTCGAGCAGAACGTGCCGTTTATCTGCTTCACGGCATCGGGCGGCGCGCGTATGCAGGAAAGCCTGCTTTCGCTGATGCAAATGGCAAAAACCACCGCGCTTCTGACCAAGTTGGCCGACGCCAAGCTCCCGTTCATTTCCGTATTGACCGATCCGACCATGGGCGGCGTGTCGGCTTCCTTTGCGTTTCTGGGCGATGTCGTGATCGCCGAACCGAAGGCGCTGATCGGCTTCGCGGGTCCGCGTGTGATCGAGCAGACGGTGCGTGAAAAGCTGCCGGAAGGTTTCCAGCGCGCGGAATTCCTGCTGACGAAAGGCGCGGTCGATATGATCACCGACCGACGCAACCTGCGCGCAGAAATCGCCCAGCTGATGGCGCTGATGACACGGCAACCGGCTGACGCCGTCGCCTGATCGGCCTCTATGCAGTGCCGCGCCGCGCGTGAACCCCGCGAGGTTCCGCGCGGCGCTTTCGTTTTGAGCATCTCGAAAATGAACACTTTCCCCACACTCGACGCGTGGCTCGCTCATCTGGAAGCGGCGCATCCGGTCGGTATCGATATGGGTCTGACGCGCATCGGCAAAGTAAAGGATGCGCTCGGCCTGCATTTCGATTGCCCGGTGATCACAGTCGGCGGCACGAACGGCAAAGGCTCGACCTGCGCGATTCTCGAAACCATTTTGCTGAAAGCGGGTTATCGCGTTGGCTGCCACACGTCGCCGCATTTGCTCGATTTCAACGAGCGCGCGCGGATCGATGGCGCGGACGCGACGGATGCCGATCTGCTCGAACATTTCGAAGCGGTGGAGAAAGCGCGCGTTAGTCTGCCCGAACCGGTCTCGCTGACGTATTTCGAGTTCACGACGCTCGCGATCCTGCACCTGTTTGCATCGCGGAAGCTGGATGCGGTGGTGCTCGAAGTCGGCCTCGGCGGGCGGCTGGACGCCGTCAATATCGTCGATACGGACTGCGCGGTGATCACCAGCATCGACATCGACCATACGGATTATCTGGGCGATACGCGCGAGAAGATCGGTTTCGAGAAAGCCGGCATTTTCCGCGCGGGGAAGCCCGCCATCTGTGGCGATCCCTCGCCGCCGCAGACGCTGATCGACCACGCGGAAGCGATTGGCGCGGATTTGTGGCTGGTCGGCCGCGATTTCCGTTACGAAGCGCAGCCGGGCAACGAGCGCCAGCAATGGAGCTATATCGGGCGCGAGCAGCGTCGTTCGGCGCTGGCGTATCCGGCCTTGCGCGGGGCGAATCAGCTTATCAATACGTCAGCGGCGCTGGCTGCGCTGGAATCGGTGCGCGATCGGCTGCCGGTGTCGGCGCAGGATATCCGGCTTGGTTTAGCGAATGTCGAACTGGCCGGGCGCTTCCAGGTGCTGCCGGGCAAGCCGCAAATCATTCTTGATGTTGCGCATAACCCGCACGCTGCCGCCGTTTTGACGCAAAATCTCGGCAACATGGGCTATTTTCCGTACACTTACGCGGTGTTCGGCGCGATGAGCGATAAGGATATCGACGGCGTCGTGCGGCAGTTGAAAAGCGAGGTGGATCACTGGAACGTGACTGCGCTGCCCACGCCGCGCGCCGCATCGGCTGCGCAACTGGAGGCGGTTTTACGCGAGGCCGGTGTCAACGACACCGCCGACAGCAGCGTTTCACAATTTGCCACACCCGCCGAAGCATTTCGAGATGCGTTAAGTCGCGCCTCTGAAAATGATAGAATTTTGGTCTTTGGCAGTTTCTATACGGTAGCTGGTGTCATGGCTTACCGGAAATCGCAGCATCACTGAGACGCGGCGCTCAACTCTCCGCGTTTCACGCACCAAGCCATACATGGGACTTTTCTCGTTCGGCAAGAAAGACGACTCCGGTCGCGACGCTTACTCCGATTCCTCGCGCGGGTCGCGCCATACCGTCCGCACGGAACGCCGCACCCGCAGGACGGAGAGCCGCGAGCGCACCGACGCCGACGCGATGATGCTCGATCCCACGCTGCCCGAAAAGCAGCGTGCGCGCCGCAGACTGGTTGGCGCCATCGCGCTGGTGCTGGCCGCCGTCATCGTCTTGCCGATGGTGCTGGATTCGCGTCCGAAGCCCGTCACCGATGACATTTCCATCGATATCCCGAATCGCCCCGCGCCTGCTGCCAAGCAAGCGCGCGAGCCAAACGACGCCGATACACAAGCGGGCGTGGCGCATGACGCGCCGGCGGCATCGGCTGCTCCGGCTGCGTCGGGCAGCGTGACTCAGGCTCAGCCGCAGGCACAGGCTCAAGCGCCCGTTGCGCAAGCCAAGCCGGAAGCCGCGAAACCGGAACCGAAACCGGAAGCCCCGGCAAAACCCGCCGCCAAGCCACAGCCAACTGAACAAGCACAAGCCAACGCGTCTGCCTCAGCCCCCGCTGGCAGCCGCTTCGTCCTGCAAATCGGTCAATTCGACGACGAAACCGCCGCTCAGAACTGGGTGAACAAGTTGAAAGGCGCGGGTGTGCCCGCATATCTCGAACATCGCAAGCTGGCGGACGGATCGACCAAGTCGCTGTTGCGCGCGGGTCCGTTTGCGGATCGCGCGGCGGCGCAGGCGGCGCTGGTGAAAGTGCGGCAGGCCGGTCTCGGCGGCGGCACGCGATCGACGAACTAAGCGGAACGAGCGTAATAGATGTTCACCGCGTTCGACTATGCCGTGATGGCGGTCATCGGCCTGTCTGCCTTGCGCGGCATGTGGCGTGGGCTGGTCGCCGAAGCGTTCGGCCTGGTCGGCTGGGTGGTGGCGATTCTGATCGGCGGGCGTTTCGTCGGCTTTGTCGCACCGTATATCCCGTCCACGTGGCCGGGCGGCGCGCTGACGCAATGGCTGGTGGCGTTCATGCTGGTGGTCGGCGCGGTGTTGCTGCTGTCGAGCGTGCTGTCGGCGCTGCTGACGCGGGTCACCGAAGTGACCGGTCTGCGCGGTCTGGATCGCTCGCTCGGTCTGCTGTTTGGCCTCGTGAGAGGCGCTATATTGGTAGTGATTCTCGTCGCTTTGGCTGGTCTGACGGAATTGCCGCAAAAGGAATTTTGGCGTGATGCACTGCTACGGCCAACCGTCGAGCAGGGCGTTCGCGATTTGAAACCCCTGCTCCCCGATGCGCTCGCCGCGTATGTGCATGTTGCGCCCGAGGTCCCGAGCGACCCGCCGCGAAACGCCGCACAATAACGATAAGCGGGCGACGAGAGGAGCGCGAGGAACGCGCCACGGCTAGGCGCTACGGAATGGCGGCCCGCTTGCGGCCGAATTTTGAGAAAGGCGCATCGAAGCCGGCAACGCCTTGCCCCCCGTTTCGACTCTTTGAAGGACCATGCCATGTGCGGCATCGTAGGTGTAGTTTCCCAAAGTCCCGTCAATCAGCTGATCTATGACAGCCTGCTTCTGCTGCAACATCGCGGACAGGATGCGGCGGGCATCGCTACGGCGAATGGCAATAACTTCCACATGCACAAAGCTAACGGCATGGTGCGCGACGTGTTCCGCACGCGCAACATGCGCAGCCTGCCGGGCAACGTGGGCATCGGTCAGGTGCGTTATCCGACGGCAGGTTCCGCATCGAGCGAAGAGGAAGCGCAGCCGTTCTACGTGAACGCGCCGTTCGGCATCATCCTTGCGCACAACGGCAATCTGACGAACTGGATGCAGTTGAAGGACGAGATGTTTCGCATCGATCGTCGTCATGTGAATACGGCGTCCGATACCGAAGTCCTGCTCAACGTTTTCGCGCATGAACTGCAGCTCGCCAGCTCCGGCCTCGAACTCGATAACGCCGCGCTGTGGAAGGCAGTGTCGGGCGTGCATCGCCGGGTGAAGGGTTCGTATGCGATCGTCTCGCTGATCTCGGGCCACGGCCTGGTCGCGTTCCGCGATCCGTTCGGCATTCGCCCGCTCGTGCTCGGCAAGCTGGAAACATCGACGGGCGTGGAATGGATCGTGGCGTCGGAGTCGGTGGCGATCGAAGGGATTGGCTTTGAATTCGTGCGTGACGTGGAGCCGGGCGAAGCTATCTTCATCGATAACGACGGCAATCTGCACAGCCATCAGTGCGCTGAAAAGCCCGCGCTGAATCCGTGCATTTTCGAACTCGTGTATCTCGCGCGTCCGGATTCGTGTCTGGATGGCGTGCCGGTTTACAACGCGCGTCTGCGCATGGGCGACTATCTCGCCGAGAAGATCAAGCGCGTGTTGCCCGACGTGAAGATCGACGTGGTGATGCCGATTCCCGATTCCTCGCGTCCTGCCGCCATGCAAGTAGCCGCAAAGCTGGGCGTGGAATATCGCGAAGGCTTCTTCAAGAATCGTTACGTAGGCCGTACGTTTATCATGCCGGGCCAGGCGGTGCGCAAGAAGTCGGTGCGCCAGAAGCTCAACGCCATGGCGATCGAATTCAAGGGCAAAAACGTGCTGATCGTCGATGACTCCATCGTGCGCGGCACGACATCGCATGAAATCGTGCAGATGGCACGCGATGCAGGCGCGAACAAGGTGATCTTCGCCTCCGCTGCGCCGCCGGTGAAGTTCCCGAACGTGTACGGCATCGATATGCCGACGCGTGGCGAACTGGTGGCGCATGGCCGCAGCGACGAGGAAGTCGCGCGCATGATCGGCGCGGATTATCTGGTCTATCAGGATGTCGAAGACCTGAAAAACGCCATTCGCGATATCAATCCGGAACTGAAGGAGTTCGAAGCATCGTGCTTCGACGGCAACTACATCACCGGCGATGTGACGACGGATTATCTCGATCGCATCGAGACCGCGCGTCTTGCGCCGCAATCGCAGTCGGATCGCGATGCGGCGAGTGAAGCGCTGGAAGGCGGCATGACGCGTTCGCAATTGCATTTGCAACTGTCGGTCGAATAACGCCTTATCGCTTCAAGAAAGCCCGCTCAGCCTCGAAGCTCAGCGGGCTTTTTCATGCCCACGCCAATGCCATTGCGCCACTGTCCCGGCGATACCCCGAACCGCTTCGAGAACGCATGCGTGAACGCGCTTTGATCCGCGAAGCCCACATCCAGCGCGATATCCGATAACGACGCACGCGGATCGGCAAGCAGCGCAAGCGACATATCCAGCCGCAAGCGATGCAAATAGCGATGCGGCGTCTCACCGAACGCCTCGTTGAATAGCTGATGAAACCGCCGCATGCCGAAGCCGCAATGCACGGCGAGATCGGCGATACGCAGCGGCTCGGAAAGATGCGCGCGCAGCCATCGGTCGATACGCGCGAAGTCCAGCCCGCGCATAAGATCGAGCGCGTGATCGTGGTCGGCATCGGCCATCAGAATGCTGCACAGACGCGTGGCCGATTGCCACGAGAAACGCCCCGGCAACGCGGTGTCTTCGATGTGAGCACGCATCGCGATATCCGCAACGAGTTGCGTCATCTGCGTATCAAGTTCTACCGTGCGCGCCTGCTCGAAGAACCGCTTCGGCACCGCTACCGATGAAGCCGGAAGATCGAGCACGAGCTGCCGGTTCTCACCTTCAGCCCAATACTCGTGACTTGCACCCGCCGGAATGATCCACGCGCGATGCCGGTCGATACTCGATTCGCGGCCGTCCACCGCCATGCCCATCGCGCCGTCGAAGCCGAGCACGATCTGATGGAAGTCGTGCAGGTCCGTCGCCTGCACCGCCTGGTAGCGGCGCAGCGAGACGGAAGGGCGATGGATCAAACCGCTCATCGACTGAAACGCAATGAACGCGCTTAAACGTCCAGCAGTTCCACTTCGAACACGAGCGTGGCGTTCGGCGGAATCACGCCGCCTGCGCCGCGCGCGCCGTAGCCGAGTTGCGGCGGAATGGTCAGCTTGCGTACGCCGCCGACCTTCATGCCTTGCACGCCTTCGTCCCAGCCCTTGATGACCATGCCGCCGCCCAGCACGAAGGCGAACGGATCGTTGCGGTCCTTGCTCGAATCGAATTTCTGGCCGTCGGTGAGCCAGCCCGTGTAGTGCACGCTGACCGTCTTGCCGGCGACGGCTTCAGCGCCGCTGCCTTCGGTGATGTCTTCGTACTTGAGGCCGGAATCGGTCGTGACAATCGCCATGGTTGCTCCTTGTTTGTCCGGCTCGCGAAGCAAGCAAACCGTGCTTCACAGGCCGGTGGTCGAAACCATCATTGTAGAACGGAGCTTGATAGGAGGCGATGCCGTGCGTGCTCAGAGATGACGCCCGCCCGGGCCCTGAATGCGATTACCCGTGAATGGCGCACCGATGGCAGGGCGTTTGCGCGTATTGAGCGAGGGCGCGCTCGATCCGAATTCAGTGCCGATATAGTTCGGTTCGATGCGCTCGTCGGAAACGCGCTCGGGTGCGGTATATCGCGCTTCCTTCAGCGCCCGCACCCGCACGTAGGCAATCACCACATAGGTCCACGGCGCGAGATAGCCGAACTCGGGCACGGAAATCATCATCATCGCCCAGACGGCGAAGCAGCATTGGCGCAAGGCCATGCCGCGCGCATCCCAGTCGAGTTTGAAGGCGGGATAGAGCATCACGCCGCTGATGAAAACCAGCCCGACCACGCCCGTATTCACCA
>NZ_JAQFVG010000306.1 GCF_029439455.1 Caballeronia sp. BR00000012568055
TCTCTGTGTTTCCCTTATAGACCCCTACGGCGATGGCGCGTGAGCGCCGGACGTGCCGCGCTTATGAGCGCGTACCGCTTTGCTAAGGGAAAAGGGATGCTTGAATGGCGCGTACCGAGCGCTTGACAGGCCGGGCAGGCCTCAGTGGCGGCGGGCTATTGTCACCTAGGGAGCCCATTAATCCACTTGCCGTATCAAGAGGCAGTGTCCGGTTGAAAAAGCTGCTTTCTTTGGTGACTTTCTTTGCAGCAGCAAAGAAAGTTACCCCTCCGCCGGGGAGGCGGCTACTGCATAAGCCAAACAACAAACAGCAGCGGCACCCAAACAAAAAGACCTAAGAACAAAACTTAGCCAAAAGCCCAAGCTGCGCATTGCGCACAGACTTCCCCGAACGCCGCTTCCGATAATGCCCATCACTCTGCATGACCCACGCCGACTGATTATCCCCAAGACAAACAGACAAGCCCTCAGCAATCACACGCCGTTTAAGCCGCCGATCGCGAATAGGAAACGCCACCTCCACACGCCGGAAGAAATTCCGATCCATCCAATCCGCACTAGAGAGGAAAACATCCTCCCTGCCGTTGGCATAAAAATAAAAGATCCGATGATGCTCAAGAAATCGCCCGACGATGGACCGCACAGTAATGTTCTCGGACAAATCCTCCACACCAGGCTTAAGCGAACACACCCCGCGCACGATCAAATCGATCTTCACGCCCGCATGCGATGCCTCATAAAGCGCAGCAATCACAGTCGGCTCAAGCAACGCGTTCATCTTGGCAACGATGCGCGCCCGCTTGCCCTGACGCGCATGCTCAGCCTCAGCCCGAATCGCATCGATCAGCTTGGCGTGCAGCGTGAAAGGCGATTGCCACAGTTGATGCAGCGGAATCTCACCGCCAATCCCGGTCAACTGCTGAAACACATGATGCACGTCCTCACAGGTTTCCTGATCGGAAGTCATCAACCCGAAGTCGGTATAAAGACGCGCGGTACGCGGATGATAATTACCCGTGCCCAAATGCGCATAACGCTTGAGCACCATCTTGCCGCCCTGCGATACACGCCGCACGATCAGCATCATCTTCGCGTGGCACTTGTGGCCGACCACGCCATACACCACATGCGCGCCAACTGCCTCGAGCTGTGAAGCCCAGTTGATATTCGTCTCTTCATCAAACCGCGCCAGCAACTCGACAACAACGGTCACTTCCTTGCCGTTGCGCGCAGCTTGCATCAACGCATCCATCAACGGCGAATCGGTGCCGGTGCGATAGATCGTCTGCTTGATCGCCACTACTTGCGGATCTTTCGCCGCCTGAAGCAACAACTCCAGCACAGGCTGAAAACTCTCGTACGGATGATGCAGCAGGATATCGCCCTGATCGATCGCATCGAAGAGATTGGTCGTGTTGGCGATGGCCTTCGGGATCGACGGAATATGCGGGACGAACTTGAGATCGGGGCGATCGACCATCTCGGGCAACTGCATCAATCGCACGAGATTCACCGCGCCTTTCACGCGATAGCAATCGCGCTCGCTCAACTGGCTCTCATCAAGCAGGCGGCGAACCATATGCGGCGGCGTCTCTGCCGATACTTCCAGCCGCACCGCATTACCCAAATGCCGCGCGGGCAGTTCACCCTGAAGCGCGACGCGCAGATTGGTGATTTCGTCTTCATCGACGAACAGTTCGCTGTTACGCGTGATGCGAAACTGGTTGCAGTTCACCACCGTGAGATGCGGGAACAGTTCATTGACGAAGTGCTGCATGAACGAACTCAGCAGCACGAAGCCATGCGGATAACCCGACAGCGCTTCCGGCATACGCACCAGACGCGGCAGCGCGCGCGGCGCCTGCACGATACCCATCACCGCCTGACGGCCGAACGCATCCGTGCCTTCCAGCTCGACGACGAAGTTCAGGCTCTTGTTCAGCACGCGCGGGAACGGATGCGCCGGATCGAGGCCGATCGGCGTCAGCACCGGCAGCAGTTCGTTATGGAAGTAATCGCGGGCCCAGGCGGTCTGCTGTTCGCTCCAGCTTTCCGCGCCGTGAAAATAGATGCCTTCCATTTCCAGCGCAGGCAGGACGATGTCGTGCAGCATCGCGTATTGCTGATGCACGAGGCGTTGCGCGCGTTCGGAAACGAGGTCGTAGACGTGTTGTAGCGACATGCCATCCGGCGATAGCGAGCCGGGATTGTCGCGCATCTGCTCTTGCAGTCCGGCCATGCGGACTTCGAAGAATTCGTCGAGATTGGAGCTGGTGATACAGATGAAGCGAAGGCGTTCCAACAGGGGCACCGATGTATCGGCGGCTTGAGCGAGAACTCGCTCGTTGAAACCAAGAATGCCCAGTTCGCGATTGAAAAGCGGGTAGCGTATGGACATCGGCTGGAAGATATAGGTCTCGGACGAAAACGCAGGGTTGGGGTCTGATGATCTCACAGTATGATGTAATTTTTATGACATGGAATGTGACACAAATTCTACTCACATTCCGGATAGCGTCGCTAGCGCAAGCGGGCGCAACCCGACAGAAATCGGCGCGTTCCATGCTTTTACACCGTTGCCGAAAGGCGATCTTCGCATCGGCATAGAATAGAATTCGTGCGCCGCAACAGCAGCCACGCTGTGACGGTGCTTCCCCCACATCACGATTTCTGGATATCCGATGGTCCAACATCCTCATCTTCTTGCCGCAGTTGACCTCGGATCGAATAGCTTCCGGCTGATCGTCGGCCGCGTCGAGGAGACGCCGGCGGGCAGCCAGATCTATCAGGTCGATGCGCTGCGTGAGCCCGTCCGGCTGGGCGGCGGCCTTTCCAAAGACAAAATGCTCGATCGCGCGTCGCAGGTGCGCGGCTGGGAAGCGCTCAAGCGCTTCGGCGAGCGTCTGCGCGACTTCCACCCCGATCAGGTACGCGCGGTCGCAACCAACACGCTGCGCGTCGCTAAAAATGCGAACGACTTTCTGGTCGAAGCGGAAGCGGCGCTCGGGTTTCCCATCGAAGTGATCGCGGGCCGCGAAGAAGCGCGTCTGATCTATGCGGGCGCGGCGCATTCGGTGCCGGCGAGCGCGGGCAAGCGGCTGGTGGTGGATATCGGTGGCGGTTCGACGGAGTTCATCATCGGCTCGCATTACACGCCGATTCATATGGAGAGTCTGTATATCGGCTGCGTGAGTCATAGCCGCACATTCTTTCCCGCTGGCAATGTCGATGAATACACCATGCGCCAGGCCGAGCTCGCGGCCAAGCGCGAAATTCAGATCATCTCGCGCGAATACAAGCAGACCGGCTGGGATCAGGCGATCGGATCATCCGGCACGGCGCGCGCGCTCGCGGAACTGATCGAAGCGAACGGTTTCAACGACGAAGGCATCACGCACGGCATTTCGCGCGGCGGTCTCGAACGTCTGAAGCGCGCGCTCATCAAGGCGGAGAACGTGAATCGCCTGAAGCTGATCGCGCTGAAGCCGGATCGCATTCCGGTGCTGGCGGGCGGCTTGTCGATCATGCTCGGCGTGTTCGAGGAACTGGGCGTCGAATACGCCGATACCACCGACGCCGCACTGCGCCTCGGCGTGCTGTACGACCTGCTCGGACGTTCGCAGCATCAGGACATGCGCACGGTCACGGTCGAAGGTTTCAAGCGGCGTTATGGCGTGGATGGACCGCAGGCGGATCGCATTGGCGAATTGGCGATCAGTTTCTACGATCAACTCGGCGAATCCGACGAAGACCTGCGCGAAGAGAATCGCATGTTCCTGTCGTGGGCGGCGTCGCTGCATGAGATCGGCTTGTCGATTGCGCATAGCGCGTATCACAAGCACTCGGCGTATATCGCCAGCAACGCGGATATGCCGGGTTTCTCGCGCACCGATCAGGCGCGGCTGGCCACGCTCGTGCTTGGTCACGCGGGCAAGTTGGGCAAGCTCGCGCAGATGCGGGATATCGACTGGACCTTGCTGTTCTGCTTGCGCCTCGCGTCGCTGTTGTCGCGCCGTCGTGTCGATGTCGGATTGCCGGGCATCGAGGTGAGAGAGACGGCGGGCAGTTTCGAAGTGCGTCTGCCGAACGATTGGGTCGCGAGCAATCCGCTCACGGACTACAGCCTCGTGCAGGAAGCGATGGAGTGGGAAAAGATTGGGCGTCCTTATCGAGTGGTGTATACGGGCGATTGATCGATCACTCACGCATGTAAAAAAGCCCCGTTTTTACGGGGCTTTTTGCTTACTGACACTTAGCGAGTCTTGATATCGCCGATAAAGTGACGCGCGTATCGCGCATTGATATCTGACAGCCGGAACAGCGTCAGAAAGTCCGCCGTGTTGAAGTCAGGGTCCCACGCGGGCGCACCGCAAATCTTCGCACCGAGACGCAGATAGCCTTTGACCAGCGGCGGCGGGCTGACTTCCGCGCCCGTGCGCAACTCTTCGACCGGCAGCGGCGTATGCGGAAACGCGCGATATTCCGGCGCGCTCAAGGCATCGGCGGGAAGCGAGGTGTAGAGGTTCGCGGCGTAATGACCACCATCGACCATGCCGACGCTTGCGCAGCCGAGCATCGTCTCGTAGCCGTTGTGCATCATGTATTGCGCGAGACCGCCCCACAGCGACATGATCACCGCGCCGTTGCGATAGTCGGGATGCACGCACGAACGGCCCACTTCGACCAGCTTCGGGCGCAGATGCGTGAGACGCGATACATCGAATTCGCTCTCCGCATACAGCCGGCCGATACGCGCGGCCTGATGCGGCGGCAACACGCGATACGTACCGACCACGGTCAACGTGTCGAGATCGCGCACGAGCAGGTGATCGCAATAGGCGTCGAAGGCATCGACATCGAGACCGGCAGGACCGGACAGACGCGCGCCCATTTCGTCGGAGAACACACGATAGCGCAGGCGTTGCGCCTCGCGCAGTGCATCGTCGGAGCGGGCCCACGATACTTGCAGGCGCTGCTGGCCCGTAACGGTTTCGGACGTGCGCGGAAGATGGCGGCGCGAATCGAGCGAGAGCGAAGACGCTCCGAGTTGCAGAAGGGGCGTCGGCATATCTTGCATTGGCGTTCCTCGGCTGGCGTGGCTTGGGCTTTGTCCTCGCCAATGTAGTAACGCACAATGACGCTCGCATGGCATGGCAATGACGTTTCGATGAAACGACATTCGCATGAACGTGCGCTTACGCTCGCTTCCAGTATTTAAAGGATTTACAGGAGATCGGGGTTCATGATCGCGCGCAGCACGGTTTGACCATCGCCGTTGCGCGAGCGCGACTGAAACCACCACACGCCCGATTTCTTGATCGACCACTCCGCCTGATGGCCGGTCATCAGCAGTGCTGCGACATGGCCGAGCGTCGGCTGATGCCCAATTATCACCACCGTTTCCGCGATGCCATCGGGCCAGCCGGCGACATCGAGCACGGCTTGCGCGCTCGCGCCCGGTGCGAGCTGATCGACTACGCGATATTGATCGCCGAATGCTTCGACCGTTTGAATCGTGCGCGTCGCGGGACTGGCGAGCAAAAGCGCGTCATCGTCGATACGCGTCTTCAGCCATTTGGCGATGCCTTGCGCCTGCTTGCGTCCGCGCGCGGTGAGCTGCCGGGCGAGATCGCTCGATGCGTGATCTTCGGCTTCGGCGTGTCGCCAGAGAATGAGGTTCATCGACTGTCTCCGTTTGATCGATTTGATCGTTTGATTGGCGATGAGGTAAGGGCAACTATTGTGCCCCTGCCATCGGCGAATATTTTTGCGTGAATCGAAATAACCCGTTTGCGGGACGAGGAGAGGCACGCTATAATTTGCGGCTTGTCGGAGCGTAGCGCAGCCTGGTAGCGCATCTGATTTGGGATCAGAGGGTCGAAGGTTCGAATCCTTTCGCTCCGACCACAAAATATGAAGGGGTTACAAGTCACGCTTGTAACCCCTTTGTCTTTTCTGCGCGTCTTTTAGCCAAGGGGTCTCATGCTGCGTTTTGTTCTGTTCGTCGCCATCTCGCTGACGCTCGCCGCCTGCGCCGATTCATCGAATCAACCGAAGAAGCATCCGCCGCAAGATCCGCCTGATTATCACGGCGTGCCTACGGACATGACGCCGCCTTCAATGGCAACGCCCCAGTAACAAGCACAAAAAGCGAAGCCCCGATGCGCGCACACCGGGGCCTCTGACCCGCGCGGACTGTTCGCGCAGAGAGAAGCGCGGGCTGAGGACAATCTACCAAGCGAATACACGCGTGATTGTGTGCGTTGGTATCCGACCGTAACCGCCTGCAAGCAAGCGTGGCACGTTCAAAACGCGCGCTCGCCAAATCAACCGTTTGCGCGGTAAAAGTAACGTCCGGTCATGAATACCCGATGAAATTCTCTACTGCCCATTCGAGCGAAATTATTGCCGCGCGAGTATCATCCGACGACTTTGTTGCAATTCGTTACCGTCATGGATTTGCTCTGGGTGTTTCTGGTGATTGCACCGCTCGCGCTGGCACTGCTGATTGCGTTCGCCGCGCATATCGATCCGTTGTCCGGACGCTGGCGAACGCCTGGCCTCAAGCGTGAAACCACGCGCCGCGACAAGCGCTCATTGCTTGCAGCGAATGACCATCGATCGATTCTTGATGTTGGCGCCGAAAATCCCGCCCACTGAACCGCCCGCGGTTGCGCCGTTGTCCGCATCCTTCGATACGACTTCGTAGCCGTACGACCCACATTCTTCTCCCGCCTGTTTGTAGCACGCCGCCCAGCTCGTGCTGGCATCGCCACCGCTGCAATTGATGGCGAATCCCGTATCGCCCGAGGGCAGATACGTCATGGTCGGGCCGCTCGCGCAACCTACCAGCGCGCCTGTCAAAGTCAAAGCCAGCGCCGTGAGCAGCGTGGCTGTCGTGTTCCTCTTCATCTGAATTTCCTTGTTGATGACCGCGCGGGTTTTCAGCGCGGCGGCAGATAGCGCGCCGGATCGGTTGAGCGGCCCAGATAGCGCACTTCGAAGTGCAGCATGGTCTGATTGGTGTCGGTATCGCCCATTTCGGCGATCTGCTGGCCTTGCTGCACGGTCTGGCCTTCCTTCACCAGCAGCGCGCGATTGTGCGCGTAGGCGGTCAGATAATCGTCGTTATGCTTGACGATCAACATGTTGCCGTAGCCGCGCAAACCGTTGCCCGCATACACGACGCTGCCCGTCGCCGCCGCGAGCACCGGCGTGCCCGCCGAATTGGCGATATCGATGCCCTTGGAGTTCTTGCCGTCGAAGCTGTGGACCACCTGACCCTGCGCCGGCCAGATCAGCGAGACGCCCGGTCCCGCCTTGTTCTGCGCGAGCGAATCGGCGGCGGCATCGCTTTTTGCGCTGTTCGCCGATGAACCCGCGCCCGTCGATGCCGTCGCGCTTCCCGCAGGCGGCGCCACGCGCAGCACTTGCCCGACCTCGATCGCATCCGGATTCGACAGCGAATTCCAGCGCTTGAGATTGGCCACCGTCGTGCGATTCTCCCGCGCGATCTTGCTGACTGTATCGCCGCGTTCTACGCGATAAAACCCCGGCCCGACCGGCGCCGAGCCGCACGCGACCAGCGCCGTGGCGAGCGTGGCGCAAACGAACCGTCGAATTCCTGTGTGCAAAACCAAAACCTGCCCCCGCAGAACGCCGCGGCCCGTGGGAGTCGGGCGCGCGGATCGAAAAGGCAGGATTTTACCGTTTTGATATTGTCGGAACAGAAAGCAGCCGTCGGCGCTCATTCCAGCGGCGTAACGACGAGCCTCAGCGACGCGGTTTCCGTCTTGCCCGGCGCGAGCCAGCGCAGGCCGCGACCGTTGTGAATGGCGTCCGGCAGACCGATCCACGGTTCGACGCAATAGAAGTCGGAGGTGTCCGCTTCGGTCCACGTCGTCACCGCATACCAGGGCACCGAATCCGGCTGATCCAGTTCGAATTCGATCGATCGCTTCAAGCCCGGCAGATTCACTCGCACCGGCTGATCCGACGGCCCGGTCAGACAATGAAAGTTATCGACGATGCTCGCGTCGCCCAGCGAATAGCGCGGCTTGCCGGTCTGCGCCTCGCTGATCGCGCCATCGGGCAATTGATGGCAACGCTCCGTACGCGGCAGTTCGATGCTGCTTTCCTCGCGCTGATCGTGCGGCAGATGAAAATAAAAGTGATGCCCCGCGTAATACGGCAGCGCGACTTCGCCCGGATTCGATGTGGTCAACTCGACTTCGAGCGTATGCGCATCGACGATTCGATACGCCGCCTCGAAGCGAAACGCGAACGGATAGCCGCCGCGCGTGGCGTCGCTATCGACGAGCGTCATGCGCAGGCCGTGGCCGTCGGCATCGCGCCGGCAGGAGAAGGGCAGATTGCGCGCGAAGCCGTGCGTCGGCAGATCGTGGACGACGCCTTCCGGATCGCGCCATTTGTTGATCTGGCCATCGACGAAATGGCGTCCGAGAAACGGAAAGAGCAGAGGATTGCCGCCACGGATCTTGGCGGCGTTGGCCCAGGCGGCGGGATCGAGCGGATCGGGCCAGTGGATGACCGGCTCGCCGCCCACGCGCCAGGTCATGAGCCGACCGCCCGCGCCCGGCGCGAGCTGGATCGCGGCGCCGTCGCGCTCGATTTCGATGACGTCTGCTTCGGATGACATGGCAACGCGCTCCGTGAATGATGTTCGGGGAAACTCGATGATAGAGACGAGCCGGAAAGCGCGCCGGGAATCGTTTCAAATCGCGATGATTTTGCCTGCGTTCTTACTACGGAGAAACCCTTTGCGGGAAATCGCGGCTGTCGAAGCAAACTGCAATATGTTGTTATACGACTCCAATGTTAGGCAGCAGACGGACAGGAGCGATCATGGACTTGGCGATGGCAATGGGTGTCGGTATGTTCGGCCTTTTCGGCGCCGCCACGGCAATCTTTCTTTACAAGCTGAAGGGCTGAAGACCGGCCAGTCTTAGCTTATGTTTTCAGTCGTCCTTTCTGAGTTATTCGATTTAGCTAACGAATAACTGTCAACGTTGTTTGCGGCGCATCTATGTGCGCTGAGGCCTTGGCGCATATAGATGCGCTAGGCATAATCGGTCCGGTCTTGCGCGCCGTACCTTCCTACTTTTCCCCGTTCGATCATCGACATCCGACACATTGCTCGGGGCACGGCGCGTCCTTCCCATTTCACGAAAAGGACCGACGCGTGACTCTCTGGTTTCTCGTTTTTCTCAGCGTCCTGCAGGGCGTAACCGAACTTTTCCCGGTCAGCAGTCTGGGCCATACGCTGCTGGTTCCCGGTCTGATCGGCATGCATATCGACAAACATGCGCCGCAATTGCTGCCGTTCCTCGTCGCGCTGCATCTGGGCACGGCCATCGCGCTGCTCTGGTATTTCCGCACGCGCTGGATCGCGCTGATTCGCGGCTTCTTCGCGTCGCTCGGCGGCCGCAAGAACGATGACGGCCACATGATGTGGGCGCTGATCATCGGCACGATTCCGACGGGTATCGTCGGTCTGCTGCTGGAAAAGCGTCTCGAAGCGATCTTTCACGATCTGCGCATCGTGGCGGCGGCGCTGATCGTCAATGGCGTGCTCCTGTGGCTCGGCGACCGCCTCCAAAAAGCCCGCGCGATGCAGGCGCCCGACAAGCTCACGTTCAAGCAGGCGTTTCTGGTCGGCCTCGCGCAAATTGGCGCGCTGATTCCCGGCTTCTCGCGCAGCGGCCTGACGATGATCGCGGGTGTGGGCGCAGGCCTGACTGCCGAAGCCGCGGCGGAATTTTCCTTCCTGCTCGGCACGCCGATCATCTTCGCGGCGGGCGTGCTGGAACTGCCGAAGCTGTTCCACGCCCCCGGCCAAATGTTCGATGCAGCGCTCGGCGGCGTGCTGACCGGCATCGCCGCGTACCTGAGCGTGCGCTTCCTGATGCGCTATTTCGAAGGCCACGGCAAGCTGGCGTCGTTCGGCGTGTACTGCATGATCGCGGGGATTTTCTTCCTTGGCTGGTTCGTGATGCATCCGCAGCCGGTTTGATGCTTACTCGTCGCGATCGGATTTGAGTCGCGATTGAGGTAAAATCGCGGACTCGCGTGGCGGTTGTTTTTTCTTTTCGACCGCCGCCGCATCACCCGCCCTTAGCTCAGCTGGATAGAGCAACGGCCTTCTAAGCCGTAGGTCACACGTTCGAGTCGTGTAGGGCGGGCCAAGCGTAATCAAGCCACGCAGCTAGGCCGATTTCTTCCTCGCAAACAGCGCGATGCTCGCTCCGTTCGGATGCTGGGTATGGTCGTAATTAGCCGTGACGGTGAATCCAAGATCCTCGATGACGCCCAACAGGCTTTCGCGCGTCAGCCAGTAGCTGAATGGCGCTGCGCCGCCTGAAAAGCCGTCCCACTTCAACGCATCGAGATAAAACTGCTTGTGCATATGAACGGTGCGCGTGCCGCACTGAACAATGGTCGGTGAAGCGTCGAATTTAGGCGTGAGAGCCGGATTACCGGCTATGACTTCCGGGTGGTAGTAGTGCGTCCAGATGAAAAAAGACGAAGCCGCTGCTGCCATGTCTTGCAAGAGGCGAATCGGATCGACCATGTGATACAGGACTCCGCTTGCCACGATCAAATCAAAACGCTCATTCGTGGAAGATAAATACTTGCAGAAGTCACCGAACAGGAAATCAGTCTCGAATTTCAACGCATTTTGAACAGTAAGGCATTTGAGAAACGCTTTCGAGTTCGATTCAATCGAAGTTACTTGCGCGCCCATTTTTGCGAGCATATAGGTATGGCCGCCTTCGAGTGGGCCTAATTCCAACACACGCTTTCCCTTCAGATCTCCGAATTGTTCGGCGACCCAGTGCATTCGACGGTCTTCGAATAATTTGATCGTTCCGAAGCCATAACCTGGAATGTCGGAAGACCATGTGCCATCGAAGAGACCGAGTGCTGGCTTGTGTCCGGGGAACTCGGTCGAATGAAGATCGAGCACGGAAGTTTTGGACGGGGCGGCCTCGGTGGGCTGGGCCCGAAGCTGCGCAAGCTCTAGTTTCGTGCGCTCGAGTTCGGTGCTCGCTTTCTCTAGGTCGGCTTTCGCGTTCTCGAGTTCTGCACGCGATTCATCTGCCTGATTGATCGCAGCGCGAAGGTTTTCGTTCGTCTGATCTATCTGTACACGTTGGCTCGTGGCTAATGCGTCGAGTTGTTGTGTCCGTGTCGCATAGAAATCGCGGTTCGATGCAAGGCGCCGGATCGGCGGTACTGTAAGGACCGTTTGTCGCAATATCGATTTCAGGGTCATGAGTCTCTCGTCGGCGAAAGGGGCGAAAAGCATCATACATGCTGCTTAGCTCTCCATAAATGATTTTGAATCTTGACCCGGCGTTACTTATAGACGCATCGCGATTTTGGTCTGCCAATGCGAATCGCATTACTGTTTCTCTGCTGTTCCCGATTAATTAATCTGCATGTCAGCAAATTCGGGTATGCAGTCTGTTATTCGAGTGAATAATTCCTCGGTTAAAGCAATTATCTGAGTTTTGGCATTGCTCGCTGGCCCACTTCCTGCCCTAACTTCCCCCCATTACCGCCGATGTCCCGCCCCACAATGCATCGGCGGAATCAGCCGTCTCGCGCACGCGCGACACCGCCCTCAAACGGTGCGCCGATGCGCTATCGCAGCGCATTCACGCGCCCGCACGGAGAGCGATGAGGTGAACAATCGGGCCTACGAAACCAGTCCCGCGCAATGTTCGCGGTGGAATCGCAAGCAGTTGCGTCTGCAGCCGGAGGCGCGGCGGGTGCTGCTTGCCTCGTCGGAGCGGATGCTCGGGGCATCGCTCGTGTCGCTGTTCGAGCTGAAGGGCTTTCCGGCGCGGCTGGCGGTGGATGCGGCGTCGGTCCGGCATATCGTCGAGGAATGGCGGCCGCACGTGCTTTTTATCGATACACGCGTCGGCGCGTGCGGCAACTATTCGCTCGCGCGTGAGTTGTCACAGTTCGATGACAGCGCGGATCGGCTCATGATCGCGATGAGCGGTTTTCTGCCCGACGAGCCGATCGCGCATCTCAGGGATGCGGGCTACGACGGGCATTGCCGTCGTCCGTGTCCGGTGTGGCAGATGACCGATCTGCTCGATGAGTTTTTCGCGTGTCACGCGGTGCGCTGAACGTCGCGGACTGCATCGCGCGCGCGTAGCCGCGTGGACCGAACACGATGTTCAGCGCGATCATCGCCGCGACGCTCACGAAGAGCATCGACCAGGAAAGCGTGAAGCCGCCGCTCAGATCGCGCACAATGCCCGCAGCCACCGGCGCGAGTGCCGCGATCACAAAGCCCACGCCTTGCACGAAAGCGACGAGGCGCGCGGCGAGCGCGTGGTCATCGGCGTGATCGAGGGTCAGCACGAGCGTGAGCGCGAACACGCCGCCCAAGCCCGCGCCGAGCAGCGCGACCGCCGCCAGCGGCGCGCTCAGCGGCGCATATAAAAGAATCGCAAAACCGGACAATTGGGCGATGAGACCGAGCGCGAGCCACGGACGGCGGTCGCGTCCGCGTCCGCCGAAGCGCGCGGCGGCCATCGGCAGCAATAACGCGGACGACGCCTGAAACACCGTCAGCAAGGCGAGCAGCGCGCCGCTTTCCTTCACGCCTTGGCCGAGTTGCTGGTAGTACGCGGGCATCCACGCGACGAGGCTCGTATAGCCGCCATTCACCAGCCCGAAAAAGATGCCGAGCGTCCACGCGCGCCGGTTCCTGAATAGCGATGGCGCTTTCGTCACGCGCGCCGCCGCGCTCGAAACTGGCGTGGCATCGGCGCGCATCAACAGCAGCCATGCGGCAAGCGCGATCAACGCGGGCATCGCCCAGACGGCGAGTCCGGCCTGCCACGAAGCATGCGATGCCACCGCCGGCGTAATGCTCGCGCCCAGGCCGCCACCCGCCATGATCGATGCCGAATACAAGCCCATCGCGAACGGCAGGTTTTCAGAGAACCGCGTCTTCATCACGCCCGGCAACAGCGCCTGAATGATCGCGACGCCCGTTCCCGCGACTGCCGCACTGACGATCAACGTCGGCGCATCGCTGGCGAAGAAGCGGCCGGCGCACGCGATCACGATCGCCAGCAAGCCCGCCGCGACGCCGCGCGTATTGCCGATGGCACGCGACAGCGCGCTCGCGCCGAACGCGCACACGCCCATCGCGATGACCGGCAAACCGGTGAGCATCGACGCACCGCGAAACGACAAGCCGGTGGCATGCAAGATCGTATTCATCAGCGGACTGACGGACGTGAGCAGCGGCCGCAGATTTAGCCCGATCGCGACGATCACCGCGAGCCACGCGAGATTGGAAGTGCGTGAGTTCATCGCGTGAAATCCTGATCGATGACGACGCCGTTCGCCATCACGAAGCGCCTTGGCGGACGCATGGCGACCGCTTGTGCGACGGTGTCGGCATCGACTAAAACGAGGTCGGCGCGCATGCCTTCCTGCAAACCGTAACGCGCGAAGCCGCACGCACGCGCGCCTTCCACGGAGACGCATTCGAACGCGGCGGCGAGATCGTCGTCGCGGCGCAGGTCGTAGCGCATGGCGATCAGCATGGCGCGTTCGAGCATGTCGGGCGAGCCGAACGGCGTCCATGTATCGCGAATGCCGTCATTGCCGCCAAACAGCGTGACGCCCGCCGCGCGCGCTTCGCGAAACGGCGGCACGCTCACCGATGCCGGCGCGGTCGTCAGCAACGCCACATTCAGGCGCGCGATGCGCTCCAGCAACGCGCCGCGCCGCGCATCGGGCAACGCGCCGAGACAAAACGCGTGACTCACGACCACGCGACCCTGATAGCCATGCGCCTCCACGCGATCGAGCAGCAGATCGAACGTGAACGCGCCGAGATCGCCGGGTTCGTGGAGATGCAGATCGATCGGCTTGCCGTGCTTCGTCGCGAGCGAAAAGGTGATGTCGAGCGATGCAGCCGGATCGCCATCGATCGCAGCGGGATCGAGTGCGCCGAGCACATCGGCGTCGTGCTGCAAGGCGCGATCGAGCAGTTCGCGCGTGCCGGACCGCTTCATCACGCCCGATTGCGGAAACGCGACAATCTGCATATCGAGCACATCGGCGAGCGCCGCGCGGGTCTGCGCGACGCCTTCGAGATGGCGCAGACCCGCGTCCGTATCGATATCGACATGCGTGCGCAAACGCGTGGTGCCGCGCCGCAAAAATTCGAGCGCCAGCGCACGCGATGCCCGCGCCGCATCGTGACCACTGTGCGCGCGCCAGGCACGCTCGTTTTCAATACGATCGGTCAACCGCGCGCCGACCTCGTTGCGATACCACGGCATGCCCCACGTGGTTTTGTCCAGATGCGTATGACCTTCGACGAAGCCGGACAGCAGCAGCGCGCCGTGCGCCTGAATGACGCTATCGCCGGGTGCGGGCGTGCGCTCGCCGTGCGGCGCGATCGTATCGATCGACGTTTCCGTGACGCGGATGTCCATTGGCGCGCCGCCGAACGGTCGTGCATCGACAATCCAGATCGATGGTTTCATGTGACGTTTCCCTCCCACTTTGGTTGACCATTTTACGCACATTTGGTCAACCAAAGATACGCGAACGCTGATAGACCGAATACAATGGGCAGCAGAGAAACGAGAAACGCACATGGAATTGACACAGGAAGACCGCGTCTACGACGCCATCACGTCCGCGCTGCTGCAAGGCAAACTCGCGCCGGGCGCGCAGTTGGTCGAGCGCGAACTCGCCGCTGCGTTCGACTGCACGCGCGGCGCGATCCGCAAGGTGCTCGCGCGGCTCGGCGCGGAAGGCAAGCTTATGCTGGAGGCGAATCGCGGCGCGTTCGTGCCGTCGCCATCGGTGGACGATATCCGCGAGGTTTATCGGGCGCGGCAGGTGGTGGAGGCGGGGATCGTCGCGGCGTTGTGCGGGACGCTGAAGACGCCGGACAAACGTGCGTTGCGCGCGCACGTGAAGAACGAGCAGCGCGCGGTGAAGGCGGGCAGTGTCGAAGAATGCGTGCGACTCGCGGGGCAGTTTCATCTGCTGCTCGCGGAGCTTGCAGGCGCACCGGATGTGTCGGCGTTTCTCGGCAGGCTCGTCGCCAAGACCGAGCTTTACAAGGCACTGTTCGATCCATCGAAGGTGTCGAACTGCGCATCGGACGAACATGCACGGCTCGTCGATGCGCTCGAAGCCGGCGATCTCGCTACCGCCTTGTCCGATATGCGCGAGCATCTCGACGAACTCGAAGCGCGCGTGCTCCGGCAGGCGAGCGGCGCGCGTGCGGGCGATCTGGCGTCCGTGTTCGCATCGAAATGAAAACGGGCCGCGTCATCAAGCACGCGGCCCGTTCTTGCTACCACTCAATCAAATGATGCGTTACTGACTGAAGTCCAGCGCGTTCGTCAGATCGCCCATCTTCGCGTTGCCGTTCGCGACCAGACCGGCGTCACGCGATGCGAGACCCGGCAGCGTCGGCAGCGAGTAGCGCTTGGTGATGAAGCGCAGGATCGACGTCGTATCGTATTGCGTGTGATCGACGAAGCCCTTCTTCGAGTACGGCGAGATGATGAGCGCCGGAATACGCGAGCCCGGACCGAAGCGGTCGCCCTTCGGCGGCGCGACGTGATCCCAGAAGCCGCCGTTTTCGTCATAGGTCACGACGATCACGGTGTCTTTCCACATCGGGCTGTTCTGGATATGCGTGATGACGTCAGCAATGTGCTGATCGCCCGATGCCACATCCGTGTAACCGGCGTGCTCGTTCAGGTTGCCCTGCGGCTTGTAGAACGACACCGCCGGCAAGGTGCCCTGGTCGATCGCAGCGATAAAGGCCGCGCCGTTCACGCCGCCGTCGCGCAAGTGATCCGCGCGTGCTGCGGTGCCCGGAGCCAGATCGGCGAAGTAGTTGAACGGCTGATGATGCGTCTGGAAGTTCGGGATCGCGTTCACGCCGTACGTGATGGCCGTGCGGCTGGCCAGCGCCGCGCCCCACGCACCGCCGTACCATGCCCAGCTCACGCCGGCCGCGCTCAGCAGATCGCCGATATGCTGTTGCGTCTGCGGCGGCAGCGTGGTGGCTTGCGACGGATCGGCCAGCGTCTGATCGCCGCCCGTGACCGGCAGATTGCCCGACGGCTGATACGGCGGCTGCATCGTGTTGACGGCGTAGAAGTCGGGCGTGAGATTGCCCGAATTCACGTACTTCGGTGCGCCCGTCAAAGCCGAAACCGGCGAATTCGATGCCGTCGTCAGCGTCACGCCGTCCGCGTTGACTGACGAGATCGAACCCTTCGCCACGCTCTTGTCCGCGTTCGGGTAGATCGGCGTACATGCGCAGATCAGCCATTGGTGGTTCAGGAACGAACCGCCGAATGCGCCCATGAAGAAGTTATCGGCCAGCGTGTATTGCTGAGCGATCTTGTACAGCGGCAGCTTGTCCGGCGTCGTGCCGTAGTGACCCATCACGAGACCACCGGAGTCGGCCCATGCGGCGAACTTGTCGTTCTTGCCGCCGTCGATCTGCATCTGGTTCTCGTAGAAGCGGTGATACAGGTCACGCGTGGTGACGTTCAGCGCCGTATTGAAACCCTTCGGATCGTCGATGGCGAAGGGCGCGTTCGGCAAGTTGACCGTCTGCGCTTCCGTGATCGCGGGCGTCACGCCCGTCGCCGTCAAACCGCCCCAGACCTTCGGAAGCGTCGCGAGCACGCTGCCGTCGCGGTCGAGCTGCTGTGCGGCTGCGGCCGTCACGTTTTGCAGACCGTTGGCGCCCGGGAAGCTGCCGTAGAGGTTATCGAAGCTACGGTTTTCTGCGTAGATCACAACGACGTGCTGCACCTGATTGATATCTTTGTGGTCGTCGCCGCCGCAGGCGTAGAGGCCGAATGCAACGATTGCCGCCATCGGCACCGCGCAAACGAGTTTCTTGTTCATGAGCTCTCTCTTGTGTTGGGGACCGGCGCACGACTCGGGCTTTGTACGGAAAAAGAAAGCCTTTGTTCGCCGGCGTGCGCAGTGTCGCAACGAACTTTTACGGACTCGTGTAATAAGCCTTTCGAATACGTAATGTTGATGAAATAAATTTATTGTCAGACCACTTGAAATGAAGGGTTCAAGACGTGTCACGTGTAAGACATATTGGCGACATACCCTTCGGCATCTTTTCATTTGCCTGTTTGCCAACTTCATGTCTTCGATGCGTTTGCCTTTCGTTTTTGGTTCCCTCGCGCTTGCCGCGTTGTCTTTAACAGTGGGTTTGAGCGGGTGCGATTCGAAAGCCGCCGATGCCAGGGAATCAGCGCAAGGCGCAATGCAGAAGGTGGCCGCACAGGCTCCCGCGCAAGGCGGCCAGACGCGCGCCGAAGTCTTCGCGCATGTGAAGAACATGCAGGCGGTCGGCGAGAAGCTGTTCATGGACCCGTCGCTGTCGGGATCGGGGAAGCTGGCGTGCGCGTCGTGCCATAGTCCGCAGCACGCGTTCGGTCCGCCGAATGGTTTGTCCGTGCAACTGGGCGGCAGCGATATGCATCGGCCGGGCTTTCGCGCGGTGCCGTCGCTGCGTTATCTGCAATCGGTGCCGCAGTTCGCCGAGCATTTCCACGATTCCGACGACGAAGGCGACGAATCAGTCGATGCCGGCCCGACCGGTGGCCTGACGTGGGATGGCCGCGTCGATCACGGCGCGGATCAGGCGCGCATTCCGCTGACATCGACATTTGAAATGGGCAGCACGCCGGCCAAGGTCGTCGCTGCAGTCAAGGCCGCGCCGTACGCGGATGACTTCAAGAAGGCCTTCGGCCCGAACATCTTCGATAACGACGACAAGGCCTTCGCGTCCGTGCTCGAATCGCTCGAAGCGTTCGAACAGACGCCGGAAAAGTTCTTCCCGTACACCAGCAAGTTCGACGCGGTGCTCGCCAATCGCGCCAAACTCAGCGATGCCGAACTGCACGGCCTGCATCTCTTCAACGACGAGAAGAAGGGCAATTGCGCGTCGTGCCATATCAGCCAGCGCGCCAAGGACGGCACGCCGCCGCAGTTCAGCGATTTCGGTCTGATCGCCATCGGCGTGCCGCGCAATAACGATTTGCCGATCAACAAGAATCCGAAGTTCCACGATCTCGGCGCGTGCGGTCCCGAGCGCAAGGATTTGAAGGGCGACGAGTTCTGCGGCATCTTCCGCACGCCGTCGCTGCGCAACGTGGCGACGCGCAAGACCTTCTTCCACAACGGCATCTATCACTCGCTGGACGAAGTGGTGCGCTTCTACGTCGAACGCGATACGAACCCGGAGAAGTTCTATCCGGTATCGAAAAAAGGCGCGGTGCAGAAGTTCGATGATCTGCCGAAGAAATACTGGGAGAACATCAACACCGAAGCGCCGTTCGATCGCAAGAAGGGCGAAAAGCCCGCGCTCGACGAAGCCGAAATCAAGGACCTCGTGATCTTCCTCAACACGCTCACCGACGGCTACGATCCCGCGAAGGACCCGAACTCGCAGAAGGGCACGGGCCTGAAAGAGATGGAGAACGCGTCGAGCTGAGCCTGACCTTGCCGGCGCAACGGCCATAAGTTGCGCATCATGCTATCCTCGTTGCGGCCCGCGTCAGATGTTCACGCGGGCCGCCGTTCGTGAATCGCCTCTCCAGACGTTATACGCAACGAGGACATGAATATGTCGATCGAACATCGAGCGCTTGCTCGCACGGTGACCGTTACCGCGCTTATCGCCACACTGAGCACCGGTGCATTCGCCGCCAATCTCGGCTTTCTCAACAACACGCCGATCACGTATATGAAGCAGCGTGATCTGCAGATGCTCAATAACGCCGCGCAAACCGCGCTCAATACCAAGGGCGATGGCGAATCGCTCGAATGGAACAACAAGGGCGCGGGCAATCCGGTGCCGGTCAATGGCACGGTGACGCCGCACGAGACTTTCGATTCGGGCGGACTCAAGTGCCGCAAGATCACGCTGGTCGCCAACGCGAAAGGGCAGACGCAAACGTGGACACCGACCGCGTGCAAGCATGAAGACGGCAAGTGGCACCTGAAGAAACAATGACAAGAAGAAGGTTTATCCGATGACCGGGCGCAATGTTTCATGCGGCGTGGTCATTCTGAACGCGCATGGCGATGTGCTGCTGTGCCACGCCACCGAAACCACGCATTGGGACGTGCCCAAGGGCGCCGCCGATCCGGGCGAAAATCCGCGTGAGGCGGCGCTGCGTGAACTCGTGGAAGAGACCGGCATCGTGCTGGACGGCGCGCGGCTGAAGGATCTCGGGCGCTTTGTGTATCGGCGCGACAAGGATTTGCACTTGTTCGCGGTGCGCGTGTCGGACGAGGAAGTGCGGATCGAGAACTGCGTGTGCGAGTCGTACTTTCCGCGTTACAGCGATGGCACGATGATTCCGGAGATGGACGCGTATCGCTGGGTGAATCCGATTGAAGTGGATCGCTTTGCGAGCCGCAGCCTGGCGCGGCTTTTTCAGACCACTTTATCTTTGAGCGATCTGCACGAGACGCTTTAATCCAGCGTGTGATCGTTCGGATGCGCGAACAGAGCTTTCATCTCCGCCGACAGCGGGAATTGCAGGTTGATGCCGTCCGGTGGAATCGGCTGCATAAACCAGGTGTCATAGAGCTTTTCCGCCGCGCCTGAACGCTGCATATCGGCGATCACGTCATCGACGATCTGCTTGAACTGCGGATCGCCCTTGCGCATCATGCAGCCGTAGGTTTCGTTGGCGAGGGAATCGCCGGTCACCTTGTATTCGCTGCGCGCCGCGCCTTCCTGCGCGATCTTTCCGTAGAGCAGCGGATCGTCCATGACGAAGGCGACGGCGCGATCACTCTTCAACGCGGCGAACGCTTCCGCATGGTCGCGCGCGCTGATGATGCGCAGATTCAGCTTCTTCTGCAGCGTCATTTGACGCAGCAGCCGTTCATCCGATGTCCCCGCCGTCGTCACCACGGTTTTGCCCGCGAGGTCGTCGTAATTACGGATGCCCGACTTCGTCTTCACCGCCATGCGGATGCCGTAGCGAAAGAAGCTGTTCGAGAACGCGACGAGGGAATCGCGCTCGGACAGATGCGCGGTCGAACCGCATTCCAGATCGATCTGATTGTTCACGACGTAAGAGATGCGATTGGCCGATGTGACCATCACGTTTTTGACCGCAAGATTCGGCAGATTGAGACGGCGTTTGATGTCATCGACGACTTTCAGCGCGATGGCATAGGAATAGCCGACGGTTTGCTGATTCGCCGTGTAGGAAAACGGCACCGACGATTCGCGCGTGCCCAGCACGATCGCGCCGTTTTCGGCGATCTTGCGCAGCGTCGCGGAAGCCGGCTGCGGATCGCCGGTGGTTTGCGCTTTGGTTGGCGTGGCCCGCGCGCCTGCTATGACACACGCAGAGCCAATGACGACGAGCGCAAGTGAATGCGGCAGTTTCATATCGTTCTCGCTCGAAGCGACGCCCATCCGCCGCTGGTGATCGATGATGCGATGCGCTGCAACGCGCTACAAAGTGCGACGCCGCGTGAGGACGCGGCGTCGCAGTCGTCATACTTAAGCCGGCTTGCCCCAGCTATCGCGCAAACTGACGATGCGGTTGAACACGGGCTTGCCCGGCTGCGAATCCACACGATCCGCGACGAAGTAGCCGTGCCGTTCGAACTGGAAGCGGTCTTCCGCCTGCGCCTGCTGCGCGCTCGGCTCCAGATACGCCTGTACGACCCGCTTGGAGTCGGGATTCAGCGCATCCAGAAACTCCGCGCCGCCCGCGCCCGGCTGCGGTTCCTTGAACAGTCGGTCGTAAATGCGCACTTCGGCGGCGTAGGCGGTCGCGGCGCTGACCCAGTGGATCGTGCCCTTGACCTTGTAGTTGTTCGCGCCTTCCGTGCCCGATTTGCTGTCCGGGAAATAATTGCAATGGACGGCGATCACGTTGCCGTTCTCGTCCTTGTCCGCGCCCGTGCACTCAACCACAAAACCGTATTTGAGGCGCACTTTATTCCCGGGGAACAAGCGGAAATAGCCTTTCGGCGGCGTTTCCTGAAAATCTTCCCGTTCGATCCACAATTCGCGCGAAAACGGAAACTCGCGCACGCCACGATCCGGATGATGCGGATGCACCGGCGCGCTGCACGCATCGGTCTGGCCTTCCGGATAGTTGTCGATGATGAGCTTGAGCGGGTCCAGCACGGCGATGGCGCGCGGCGCTTTTTCATCGAGATCGTCGCGCAGTGCGCCTTCGAGAATGCTCATGTCGATCCACGAATCGACCTTGGTCACGCCCACGCGCTCGACCATCAAACGAATGGCTTCCGGCGTAAAACCGCGACGACGCACGCCGACGATGGTCGGCATACGCGGATCGTCCCAGCCATCGACGTGCTTTTCCTGCACGAGTTGCAGCAGCTTGCGCTTGCTGGTGATCGCGTAAGTCAGGTTCAGCCGCGAGAATTCGATCTGTTGCGGCAGCGGACGCTGGAACACGCCGTCGTCGGCGAGCTGCGCGAGGAACCAGTCGTACAGCGGACGATGATCCTCGAATTCCAGCGTACACAGCGAATGCGTAATGTTTTCGATCGCGTCCGACACGCAGTGCGCGTAGTCGTACATCGGGTAGATGCACCACGTGTCGCCGGTCCGGTAGTGATGCGCGAAGCGAATGCGATAGATAACCGGATCGCGCATATTGAAGTTCGGCGACGCCATGTCGATCTTCGCGCGCAGCACGTGCTCGCCTTCCTTGAACTCGCCCGCTTTCATGCGGCGGAACAGGTCGAGGTTTTCCTCGGGCGTGCGGCTGCGATACGGCGAATTCGTGCCGGCTTCCGTGGCCGAGCCGCGCGTGGCGCGCATTTCTTCGGCCGTCTGGCTATCGACGTAAGCCTGCCCCTTCTTGATCAGCATTTCCGCGTACTCGTACAGCTTGTCGTAGTAGTCGCTGGCGAAATACTTGTGTTCGCGGCCGTCCTTGTTCCATTCGAAGCCGAGCCATTTCACTGCGTCGATGATCGACTCGACATATTCGACGCTTTCCTTCTCGGGATTCGTGTCGTCGAAACGAAGATGGCAGACGCCGCCGTATTGCGCGGCGAGACCGAAGTTCACGCAGATGCTCTTGGCATGGCCGATATGCAGATAACCATTCGGCTCGGGCGGGAAGCGCGTTTCGACGCGCTGCGACCATTTACCTGAGCGGTTGTCGTCTTCGATGATGTTGCGAATGAAATTGGATGGCGCCGGAGCGTCGTTGCGATCGGTGTTCATGCGGTAGTGAGTGCCAACGGATGCGCTCGCGCGCTTGATTGGATCGGAAAGCGTTCGTTTCGGGGCGGAACGCGTTCGAATGGTTCGAATAGATCGAATATTGGATCGATTCTACCTTACGCAACCGTTCAAAGCAGACGAGTTCCATTACAGGCGCAGCGGGCTGTGGCGCGGATCGTAACGGCCGTAACGGGAGGTAAATCGCGTTGAAAGCTGCGTGAACGGCTTTTTAAGATGGCGTCGCGTGGCGGAAGTATCGCCCGAGAAAACATCACAACGACAATATAAGGAATGTCATTCATGAAGAAGATCGCCAGGCTTTCGGTTGTGGCCGCCATGCTGACCAGTCTCGCGGCGTGCGGCGGCCTGTCGCGGCAGCAGACGCACGCGGCCATCGGCGCGGGCGCGGGCGGCGCGCTCGGCTACGTGCTCACGGGCGGGCCGGTCGGCACGATCGCGGGTGCGGCGGCGGGCGGTCTGATCGGCGCGGGAACGCGTTAAAGACGTTAGGAATCGGGCGGGCGCGCGACACGTATAATGCCGCCCTTCGATGGAAAGCAAACCAGCCAGATTCGAAGCGAATCTGGCTTTTTTATGTCCTGCTTCGATGCAGTTGAATAAATGAAAGGAAGGTCGCGTGGAGCAACTTTTTCAATCGGTGAATGCGTTTTTCGCCTTCATCGCGCCGATCTCGGACTTCCTGTGGGACTTTCCGACCAATTTCGATTGGTACGCGCACATTCCCGTGCTCGGCCGTTTTCCCTTTGCAATCCTGCTACTGGTCGGCGTCGGCATCCACTTTTCGATCCGCACGCGCTTCGTCCAGACGATGAACCCGCGCACCATCGTGCGCATCATGCTGCGGCGGCAGTCGTCCGGTACGGGCGTGTCGGCGCTGGCGTCGTTCATGCTGGGTCTCGCGATGCGCGCGGGGCCGGGCAATATCGTCGGCATTACGGGCGCGATTTCGGTCGGCGGGCCGGGCGCGTTGTTCTGGATGTGGGTCGCCGCGTTCTTCGGCATGGCGACGGCCTTTATGGAATCGACGCTCGCGCAGCTTTTCAAGGAGCGCAAACACGACGAGTTCGTCGGCGGCCTGCCGTTCTACGGGCGGCGCATTCTCGGCGATAAGCGCATCGTCGGGACGGTTTTGTCGCTGGTGTTTATCGTATATGCGCTTTTCAACGTGCCGCCGCAAACGTTCAACGTGTTCACTGCGATCGGCACGATTGCGGATACCGTGAGCGGCACGCATCTGGCGCGGCAATCTACCGTTTATTACTGCATCGCGGTCGGGCTGGTGGTGGCGTGCTCGTTCATCATCATGGGCGGCATCCGGCGCGTGACGGCATATACGGATGTGCTCGTGCCGATCAAGGCCGCGTTGTTCTGCCTGATGTCGCTCATCATCATCCTGATCAATTTGCCGCTGATTCCGTACTTCTTCCATGAGGTGATCGTCGGAGCGTTTGCGCCGCATGCGCTGTTCGGCGGCGCGATCGGCACGGCGCTGGCGCAGGGCGTGAAGCGTGGATTGATGTCGAACGAAGCAGGGCAGGGCACGATCACGATGGCCGCCGCCATCGCCGATAACGATCATCCGTGCGAGCAGGGTTTCGTGCAAAGCCTCGGCGTATTTTTCGACACGATGGTGATCTGCACGATGACCGGATTTATCGTCGTGATGGCGCATGTGTGGACCGGCACGGTGGATGGTCAGGCGTGGGAGACGGTGCGCGCGTCGAAGATCACGGTGTATCTGGCTTCCGTGCAGGCGCTGGTGCCGATGGCGGTGGCGCAGGGCGTGAAGATCGTGATGTGCGTGTGTTACGGGCTGTTCGCGTTCACCACGCTGCTCGGGATGATTTCGTTCGCGGAGATTTCGGCCAACTTCATCTCGCGCAGTGCGTGGTTTATCGGCGGGATTCGCGTGGTCGGGTCACTCGTGTTCGTGCCGTCTGGCGCGCTGACGGTTTTGGCGGGACTGGAATTGCCGAATCTGTGGGCGCTGTCCGATCTCATGAATATCGTGATGGTGCTGCTCAATGTGCCGATCGTGCTGATCGGCCAGCGCCTGGTTTATCGGGCGCTGGCGCATTACCGGACATCGCGCGGTGAGCGCTTCGTTTCGGATGATATTGGCGTGAAGACCGAGTACTGGTCTTCACGTGATCGCTGATTACACGATCTTCGCTTCACGCAGCGCGCGAAGTTTAGGCTCGTCGTAGCCGAGCAGCGTCGAGAGCACATCGAACGTGTGCTCGCCCAACATCGGCGGATGCGCGCGCGCTTCGACCGGCGTTTCGCTCATGCGGATCGGATTGGCGGCGAGATGCACCTCGCCGCCCGCGGGATGCGGCATATCCAGCTTCATGCCGCGCGCGATCACATGCGGGTCGTCGAATACTTCGCCGAGATCGTTGATCGGCCCGCACGGCACACTCGCCGATTCGAGCGCTGCGAGCCATTCGCGCTTGCCTTTCAGGCGGACCATATCGGCGAGAATCGGCACGAGAATATCGCGGTTGCGCACGCGTGACGGGTTGGTGGCAAAGCGCGCGTCATCGGCGAGTTCGGCGCGTCCGCCTGCTTCGACAAACTTGCGAAACTGGCCGTCATTTCCCACCGCGACGATGATCCAGCCATCGTTCGTCTGAAACGTCTGATACGGCACGATGTTCGCGTGCGCGTTGCCCCATCGCACGGGCGGCTTGCCGCTGGCGAGAAAGTTCGTGTTCATATTGGCGAGCATGGCGACCTGAACATCGAGCAAGGCCATATCGATATATTGCCCTTCGCCCGTTCTATCGCGATGCGTCAGCGCCGCGAGCACGCCGACCGTCGCGTACATGCCAGTCATGAGATCGGCGATGGCCACGCCCGCTTTCTGCGGACCGCCACCGGGCTGACCATCGCGCTCGCCGGTAATGCTCATAAATCCGCCGATACCCTGAATGATGAAGTCATAGCCCGCGCGATTTGCATACGGCCCGGTCTGCCCGAAACCCGTCACCGAGCAATAGACGAGATCCGGCTTCACCGCCTTCAGCGATTCATAGTCGAGCCCGTACTTCTTCAGTTGCCCGACCTTGTAGTTCTCCAGCACGACATCGCTTTGCGCCGCCAGTTCACGCACGATGCGCTGCCCGTCGGCGGTCCCGATATCCACCGTCACCGAGCGCTTGTTGCGATTCGCCGCAAGGTAATAGGCCGCTTCGCGCGTGTCTTCGCCATCGGGCGTTTTGAGGTACGGCGGTCCCCATTGACGCGTATCGTCGCCGGTCTCAGGCCGCTCGATCTTGATGACGTCCGCGCCGAGATCCGCCAGCGTCTGCGCGCACCAGGGACCGGCGAGCACGCGGGTGAGATCGAGTACGCGGATGTGGCTTAAGGCTCCCATTCGATGTTTCACTCCCGGATAAAGGAACCGCAAATGTCGCACGGAAACGACACGCGCGCGATAGCGGTTTGCGCGCGCCGTGCGCCCAAGCCGCTGCGTCAGGCCGCACGGAGCGAATCCCGTATAATCGAAAATTACCTCTGCCTGTCCGGAAGCCCTGTCGCAGCGCGATCGAAGGCAACTCCGGCTGGCCAAAACCGAAAACCGCAGAAGCCCCGTACGCCATGAAAGCCGCCGAAATACGCGAGAAATTCCTGAAGTTTTTCGAATCGAAGGGCCATACGATCGTCCGTTCGTCGAGCCTCGTGCCCGGCAACGATCCGACGCTGCTCTTCACCAACTCGGGCATGGTCCAGTTCAAGGACGTGTTCCTGGGCAGCGAGTCGCGTCCGTACAAGCGGGCGACCACCGCGCAGCGCAGCGTGCGCGCGGGCGGCAAGCACAACGATCTGGAGAACGTCGGTTATACCGCGCGGCATCACACGTTCTTCGAGATGCTCGGCAACTTCTCGTTCGGCGATTATTTCAAGCGCGACGCCATCCACTATTGCTGGGAGCTGTTGACCAAGGTCTACATGCTGCCGGCCGACAAGCTCACCGTCACCGTCTACAAGGAAGACGACGAAGCCTTCGACATCTGGGCGAAGGAAATCGGCGTGCCGGTCGAGCGCATCATCCGCATTGGCGACAACAAGGGTGCGCCGTACGCATCGGATAATTTCTGGCAAATGGCCGATACCGGCCCGTGCGGTCCGTGCTCCGAAGTGTTCTACGACCACGGCCCGGAAATCTGGGGCGGCCCGCCGGGATCGCCTGAAGAAGACGGCGACCGTTTTATCGAGATCTGGAATCTCGTGTTCATGCAGTTCAATCGCGACGCGCAGGGCAATATGACGCCGCTGCCCAAGCAGTGCGTCGATACCGGCATGGGCCTGGAACGTCTCGCCGCCGTGCTTCAGCATGTGCACAGCAACTACGAGATCGATCTGTTCCAGACGCTGATCAAGGCTGCATCGCGCGAAACGAAGACGGCGGATCTGGAAAACAACTCGCTGAAGGTGATTGCTGACCACATTCGCGCGTGCTCGTTCCTGATCGTCGATGGCGTGATTCCCGGCAACGAAGGCCGCGGCTACGTGCTGCGCCGGATCGTGCGCCGCGCGATTCGTCATGGCTACAAACTCGGCCAGAAAAGCGCGTTCTTCCACAAGCTGGTGGCGGACCTCGTCGCCGAAATGGGCGCGGCTTATCCCGAACTCGCCGATGCACAACAACGCGTCACCGACGTGCTGCGTCAGGAAGAGGAGCGCTTCTTCGAGACGATCGAACACGGCATGTCGATTCTCGAAGGCGAACTCGCCGATCTCGACAAGAAGGGCGTCAAGCAACTCGACGGCGAACTCGCGTTCAAGCTGCACGACACCTATGGCTTCCCGCTCGATCTGACCGCCGACGTGTGCCGCGAACGCGGCGTGACCGTCGATGAACCCGCTTTCGACGACGCCATGGCGCGCCAGCGCGACCAGGCGCGCGCGGCGGGCAAGTTCAAGCTCGCGGCCGGCCTCGAATATTCGGGCGCGAAGTCGACCTTCCACGGCTACGAAAAGGAAATTTTCGACGACGCGAAGATTCTCGCGATCTACGTCGAAGGCGCATCGGTGAACGAAGCGAAGGACGGTCAGCAAGCCGTCGTCGTGCTGGATCACACGCCGTTCTACGCGGAATCGGGCGGTCAGGTCGGCGATCAGGGCGTGCTGGCGAACGCATCGACACGCTTCGCCGTGACGGACACGCTCAAAGTGCAGGCCGATGTCGTCGGTCATCACGGCACGGTGCAACAAGGCACGCTCAAGGTCGGCGATGTCGTGAAGGCGGAAATCGACGCCGTGCGCCGCGGCCGCACCGCGCGCAATCACTCGGCCACGCATTTGATGCACAAAGCTTTGCGCGAAGTGCTCGGCGGCCACGTGCAGCAAAAAGGCTCGCTCGTCGATGCCGATAAAACCCGCTTCGACTTCGCCCACAACGCACCGATGACGGACGACGAAATCCGTCGTGTCGAGCAGATCGTGAATAACGAGATCATCGCGAACGCGCCGGGCGTGGTCCGCGTGATGGCTTATGACGACGCGGTGAAGGGCGGCGCGATGGCGCTGTTCGGCGAAAAGTACGGCGATACCGTGCGCGTGCTCGATCTCGGGTTCTCGCGCGAACTCTGCGGCGGCACGCACGTGCAGCGCACCGGCGATATCGGCTTCTTCAAGATCGTGATGGAAGGCGGCGTGGCGGCGGGCATTCGCCGTGTCGAAGCTATCACGGGCGACAACGCCGTGCGTTACGTGCAGGAATTGGATCAGCGCATCAATGCGGCGGCGGGCGTGCTGAAGGCGCAGCCTGCGGAACTGACGCAGCGTATCGCGCAGGTTCAGGAGCATGTGAAGTCGCTGGAGAAGGAACTGAGCGCGCTCAAGTCCAAACTCGCCGCGAATCAGGGCGATGAACTCGTCTCGCAAGCCGTCGATATCGCGGGCGTGCACGTGCTTGCCGCGCAACTCGAAGGCGCGGACGTGAAGACGCTGCGCGAAACTGTCGATAAGCTGAAGGACAAGCTCAAGAGCGCGGCCATCGTCCTCGCTTCCGTCGATGGCGGCAAGGTCAGTCTGATCGCGGGCGTGACGCCGGATGCATCGAAAAAGGTGAAGGCGGGCGAACTGGTCAACTTCGTCGCGCAGCAGGTCGGCGGCAAGGGCGGCGGCCGTCCGGATATGGCGCAGGCAGGCGGCACGGAGCCGGCGAATCTTCCGGCAGCGCTGGCGGGCGTGACGGGCTGGGTGCAGCAGCAGCTCTAAAACGCTTCGTTAAAACTTGAAAATAAGAACGGCTCGGTCGAAAAAACCGGGCCGTTTTTTATTACAACGCTTTCAGGCACATCGCGTGCAACGTTCTTCCCGTTTTCATTTCAACAACCAAGGGAGACGAACGATGAATCGCAAATTCATGTCGATTGCATTGACGGCGGCGCTGCTGGCAGCAACGGGCGCGGCTCAGGCGAAGGGCTGTATCGAAGGGGCGGCGGTCGGCGGCGTGGCGGGCCACGTGGCGGGCAAGCACGGCACGGCAGGCGCGGTGGGTGGCTGCGCCATCGGCCATCACGAAGCCAGCAAGAAGGAAAAGAAGGCGCAGGAAGCCAACGCGGCCAGCGCGCCGAGCGGGAAGTAACCGCAACCAAGCGTCGATGCCCGTCGTGAAAGCGGCGGGCATCGAATCGTCGAATCATTGAAGGTGCGGGAAAGCCTTGGCGGCTGAGAAAAAAACTAGAATAGGCGACTTGTTCCGAAGCACAGAGCACTCGCCCAATGACCGCTGCCCAAGAATCCGAACACTTCGCCTCCGATAACTACGCAGGCATCTGCCCCGAAGCGCTTCAGGCGCTGATCGAGTCCAACACCAGCGGCCACGAACCCGCCTACGGCGACGACTCGTGGACGCAAAAAGTCTGCGACCGCATCCGCGATCTGTTTCAGACGGATTGCGAAGTCTTCTTCGTGTTCAATGGCACGGCGGCGAATTCGCTGGCGTTGGCATCGCTATGTCAGTCTTACCATTCGGTGATTTGCCACGAACTCGCGCATATCGAAACCGATGAATGCGGCGGGCCGGAGTTTTTTTCGGGCGGCTCGAAGCTGCTGACGGCGAAGGGCGAGAACGGAAAACTCACGCCGGACGCGATCGAAGAACTCGTCACCAAGCGTGCGGATATTCATTATCCGAAGCCGAAGGTCGTGTCGCTGACGCAATCGACGGAAGTGGGCAGCGTGTACACCGTCGAGGAAATCCGCGCGATTGCCGCGATTGCCAAGCGCAGGCATCTGAAAGTGCATATGGATGGCGCGCGCTTCGCGAACGCGGTCGCGGCGCTGAACGTGCATCCGTCGGAAATCACGTGGCGCGCGGGCGTCGATGTGCTGTGTTTCGGTGGCACGAAAAACGGCTTGCCGGTGGGCGAAGCCGTCGTGTTCTTCGACAAGGCGCTTGCCACCGACTTTGCCTATCGCCTGAAGCAGGCGGGTCAGCTTGCATCGAAAATGCGCTTTATTTCCGCGCCCTGGCTCGGCTTGCTCGATGGCGATGTCTGGCTGCGCAACGCGCGTCACGCCAACGCGATGGCGCAATTGATGGCCTCACGCCTTGTCGATATCCCCGGCGTTTCGCTGCTGTTCAAGCCCGAATCGAACGCGGTGTTCGCGGAATTGCCCGCGCACGCGGCGGCCTCGCTCAGAGCGAAAGGCTGGCGCTTCTATCAGTTCATCGGCTCGGGCGGATGCCGGTTCATGTGCTCGTGGGACACGAAGCGGACAACCGTCGAACGCTTCACCGATGAAGTCCGCGCGCTCTGCGTGCCGAAGCCCATCTGACCATCACGATGACCAAGCCCACTCCGACCACGCGCGCCGACTACGCGCATTTCCTTTCGATCAGCACGCGCTGGGCCGATAACGATGTCTACGGCCATATCAACAATGTCGTCTATTACAGCTATTTCGATACGGTCGTGAACGAGTATCTGCTGCGCGCGGGCGTGCTCGATTTCACCGAAGGGCAGACCATCGGACTGGTGGTGGAAACGCGCTGCAATTACTTCGCGCCGATCGTGTTTCCCGATCGAATCGATGCGGGTTTGCGCGTGGAAAAGCTCGGCAACACGAGCGTGCGCTACGAAGTGGCGATCTTCGCGGAAGGCTCGGATCAGGCCGCTGCGCAAGGGCATTTCGTGCATGTGTATGTGGATCGCGAGTCGCGTCGTCCGGTGGCGCTGCCCGCGCCGCTCGTCGATGCGCTGAAGCGGCTCATCATCGGCTGAGGGCGGCGTCTTGCTTCAGTGGTTCTGCGTGAATCTGCTCAATGGCGTGAGCATCGGCTTGCTGCTTTTTATGTTGTCGGCAGGACTCACGCTGATCTTTTCGATGCTCGGCGTGCTCAACTTCGCGCATGCGAGCTTCTATATGCTCGGCGCGTATGTTGCTCAGGCGCTTGCAGCTTACGCGGGCTTCTGGGTCGCGTTGATCGTCGCGCCCTTGATCGTCGGACTCACCGGCGCGTTGTTCGAACGCAGCTTGCTCAGACGCGTGCACGCGCGTGGCGCGCTCGCGGAATTGCTGCTGACGTTCGGCGCGGCTATCGTGATTGGCGAGGGCGTCAAGCTCGTCTGGGGACTTAGGTCCTTACCCGCCGCAATGCCTTCCGTGCTCGATGGCCCGTTGTTCACGCTGTACGGCGCGGCGTTTCCGCGTTATCGCGCGTTCATGATGCTGGTTGCCGTGCTCATGCTCGGCGCGCTGTTTCTCGTGCTGCGCTTCTCGAAAACGGGGCTGATCGTGCGCGCGGCGCTGACGCATCCGCATATTGTCGAGACGCTTGGGCATGACGTGCCGCGCGTCTTTTCGATGGTGTTCGCCGCAGGCACCGCGCTCGCCGCGCTGGCGGGCGTGATCGGCGCGCCGCTCGCCGTCATCGAACCCGGCATGGCCGACGCGATGGGGCCGATCGTGTTCGTGGTCGTGGTGATCGGCGGGATCGGATCGTTGTCGGGTGCGCTGGTGGCTTCGCTGTTGATCGGTTGCGTGCAGACGTTTGCGGTCGGCGCGACGGCATCGGCGGGAAGCGTTGCTTCGATGTTCGGCATGACGTTGCCGCCTGCATGGGCCGCCTTGACGGTCACGCAACTTGCGCCTGTCTTGCCGTATCTGCTCCTCGTCGCGATGCTCGCCACACGCCCGCGCGGACTGCTGGGCGAGCGCACGCCCGATGCTTAAGTTCATCGCCTTGATCGCGGCGCTTGCCTTGCCGCCTTTGTTCTTCGATCAGTCGTGGCTGCTCGCCTATCTCGCGCAGACGGCGACGCTTATCGTGTTCGCGCTGTCGTATAACCTGCTGCTCGGCGAGACTGGTTTGCTGTCGTTCGGGCACGCGGTTTATTCGGGACTCGGCGCGTTCGCCGCCGCGCACGTGTTCAATCGATACGGCGTGCCCTTGCCCTTGTTGCCAATGATCGGCGGCATCGCGGCGCTGCTTGCCGCCGTGCTCCTCGGCGCGATCTCGACGCAACGCGGCGGCACCACTTTCGCGATGATCACGCTCGGCATCGGCGAACTCGTGGCGGCGAGCGTGTGGCTCGTGCCGGGATGGTTCGGCGGCGAGGGCGGCGTGACCATCGATCGCGCCAGCGGGCCGATGCTGTTCGCGTGGACCTTCGGGCCGTTGCGCGAAGCGTATGCGCTGATCGCGTGCTGGTGCGTCGTATCGTGCCTGGCGATGTTCGCCGTTTCACGCACGCCGATGTGCCGTCTCGCCAACGCCGTGCGCGACAACCCGGCGCGCGCCGCCGCGATCGGTTTCGCACCGCGACGCGTGCGCTTCACGATGCTCTGCGTGTCGGCGTTTTTCGCGGGCATTGCGGGCGTGTTGTCGCTGGTGAATGTGGAATTGGTGTCGTCGGAAAGCGTGGGCCTTGCACGTTCGACGAGCGCGTTGGTCGCGACGGTGATCGGCGGCGCGGGATCGTTTTTCGGGCCGGTGATCGGCGCGGTGATGCTGACGTTCTTCAGCACGGCGGTCGCGAGCGTGTCCGCCGCATGGCCGATGTATCTCGGCTTGTTCTTCGTATGGGTCGTGGTGGCGTCGCCTTCGGGATTGTTTGCGCGCAAGAACGTGTTGAAGAGCGTGGCGATAAGCGTGCTTGCCGTTGTTATCGTCGAAACGCTTTACGGGCGAGTGTTGCCTTACGGCGCGTGGTTTATCGCGCTGGGTTGCGCGCTGTTTCTCGCGTGGCATCGGACGAGGCGGGCGATATGAACGGCGCGCTCGAATTACGCTGTATAACTAAGCGTTTTGGAGCGACGCAGATTTTGCGCGGCGTCGATTTGCGCGTGGAAGCGGGCGAACGTCATGCGTTGATCGGACCGAACGGCGCGGGCAAATCGACGCTGTTCGATCTGATCTCGGGACGCGCGCGGCCAAACGAAGGGCGCATTTTTGCGCAGGGCATCGATATCACTGGCAAGCCGCCGCAGCGCGTGAGCCGCGTGCTCGCGCGCAGTTTTCAGACGACGAGCGTATTCGGTGGATTATCCGTGCTCGATAACCTGCGATGCGCGGTTTTGGGCGCATCGTCGTCGCGCGTGATAGACCGATGGTTCGCATCACGAACGATCGAGCGCAAGGCCCGCGCCATGCTCGATGCCATCGGCCTCACGGACCGCGCCGACGAACCCGCTGCGCGTCTCACGTACGCCGAGCAACGCGCGCTCGATCTCGGCCTCGCGCTCGCCACCGATGCGCCTTTGATCTTGCTCGATGAGCCCACGGCCGGCATGAATCGCGCGGAAAGCATACGTGCGTTGGCGCTGATCCGCGAGACGACGCGGGATCGTACGCTGCTGGTGATCGAACACGATATGGACGCGGTATTCGGTCTTGCGGATCGCATTTCCGTGCTCGTGCAAGGCCGCATCATCGCTACCGATACGCCAGACGCGATTCGCGCGAATCGCGATGTGCAGGAAGCTTATCTTGGAGCGACGCAATGAGCGAACTGCTGCGCATCCGCGATTTGCGCGCATGGTATGGCGACGCGCAAGTGCTGCACGGCGTGAATTTATCGATCGATGAAGGCGAGGCGGTCGCGTTGATCGGACGCAATGGATCGGGACGTTCGACGCTTGCAAAAGCCATCATGGGACTCGTGCGATGCGACGGCGAAATGCGATATCGCGGCACGTCTTTGATCGGATTGCGACCGTTCGAGGTTGCGCGCAAAGGCATCGGTTACGTGCCCGAAACGCGCGATGTTTTCCCGACATTGAGCGTGCGCGAGAATTTGCTGCTCGGCGAAAGGAAGGGAACGCGCTTTACCGTCGATGAGGCTTATCGCTTGTTTCCGGTGCTTGAGGAACGCGCATCGGTGAAAGCGGGTGCGTTGTCCGGCGGCGAACAGCAAATGCTGACGCTGGCGCGCACGTTGATGGGCGATCCTGCGTTCGTTGTTATCGATGAACCGGGAGAAGGACTTGCGCCGCGCGTGGTCGAGCAAGTGGGCGCGTGTCTCAAGACGCTGCGCAAACGCGGAATCGCGATTCTGTTGATGGAAGAACGCATGACGATCGCGCGCATGCTGAATGCGCGCGTCGCAGTGATGGGGCGCGGGGAAGTGCGGTTCGATGGGGCGATTGAGGCGCTGGCGCACGAGGCGCAAACTATTGGGGATTGGCTGACAATCGGGGCACTCGAAATTTCGCGGTAACATGCCAGTCAAAGTTCGATTGACTGATTAAACGGAGGTCCGCATGACAGCCATGACCATTCCAGATATCGACGAGCAACTTGAAACGCGCCTGCGCAAACTGGCGGCGCAACACGGTCGCTCGATGGAAGACGAAGCGCGCGATATCCTGCGTGCTGCGTTATCGACTGAGCCGGTAGGCGGAAAATCACTGGTCGATTCGATCCGTAGCCGCATCGTGCCGCTGGGCGGGGTCGATCTTGAATTGCCGCCACGCGATGGCATTCGCGAACCGAAGGACTTCGAAGAATGATCGTTCTTGATACGAATGTCCTGTCAGAAGTTCTGAAGCCGCAACCCGAACAACGCGTGCTGGATTGGTTCGCCGGTCAGTTACGCTCGTCGCTTTTCACGACTACCGTGACGCGTGGCGAAATTGCCTACGGCATTCGGATCATGCCGCAGGGCGCGCGCAGACAAAGCCTTTGGGTCGCCACTCAGTTCGTTTTCAATGAAGACTTTGCGGGCCGCGTCTTGAATTTCGATGGCGACGCGGCCGAACTCTACGCGCAAATCGCAGCATCGCGGCGCAGCATTGGAAAGCCGATCAGCCAATTTGATGCGATGATCGCAGCCGTCACGCGTTCACGCGGTGCGATTCTCGCCACGCGTAACGTAAAGGACTTCATCGACTGCGGTATCGAAATCGTCGATCCGTGGAACGCTTGAGCAAGGCGGGTGCGCGAAGTCACCCGCTAGTGCTTTAGACCTTACTATCCCGCTCCACGATCCACTCATGCTTTGGATCATTCTTGAAGTGCCACGTGCGCTTATCGCCCGCCATCACGTTGAGATAATAATTGTCGTACCCATAAGGCACGACCACCGGATGATACCCGCGCGGCACCATCACCACATCGTGATCTTCGACGGCCATCGTCTCGTCCAAATCACGCTCGTCGGTATAAACGCGCTGAAACGCAAAGCCTTGCGGCGGGTTCAATCGATGATAGTAAGTCTCTTCCAGTGAACTCTCGATTGGTACGTTATCCCGATCATGTTTATGCGGCGGATAGCTCGATGCGTGTCCGCCCGGCGTGCGCACTTCCACCACCAATAACGATTCCGCCGCCTCGGTCTGCGGAAGAATATCGCAGACGTAGCGCGTATTCGCGGCTTTGCCACGCGTCGAACGCTTCATCTGCGATGGCTCGATCAATCGTGGCGGATACACGCCTTTAGCGGGCGCGCTCGCCACGCCGATCTCCGCATCGCGATCCGCACGTACGATTGCCGCGAGTTTCGGCGGCACGTACACCGCATAAGGCGCGGAGTCTTCGAATACGCTGTCGCGCGAGCCGATCGCTTTCCAGTGCTCGTCGCCCGCTTCGATGCTCACCGTGCCCGTCAGCACCACGATGCAGCTCTCGCGATCTGCATCGTAGACATGAACGACATCGTCCGCATCGAGCCGATACGCAGCGAACCCCACATGCTTCCAGCCCGCGGAATCCGGCGTTACGCGCGCGATGGTCTGGCCTTCGCGCGATGCTTTCACCAGCAAAGTCATGCCGCCTCCTTATACGTTTTATCGACGAGCGCGCGCAGCGTTCGATAACCCTTATCCGCATACGCATAACTCGGCGCGATCACCGGGTCCTGTTCCGCTTCGACGACCAGCCAGCCTTCGTAATGATGCTTCGCCAGCAGCGCGATGATGCCCGGATAGTCGATGCAGCCATCGCCCGGCACGGTGAATGCGCCGTTGATGACCGCATCCAGAAAACTCCAGTTGCGATTGCGCGCGAGCTTTACGATCTCCGGACGTACGTCCTTGCAATGCACATGGCAGACGCGCGAAATATGCTTTTGCAGCACGCTCAAAGCATCGCCGCCGGCGAACGTGATGTGGCCTGCATCGAACAGGAGACCGACTGCATCGTTCGTTATGGACATCAAACGATCCACATCCGCAGGCGTTTCCACATACGCGCCCATATGATGATGGTACGCCAGACGCACGCCACGCGAGAGCGTGTATTCCGCGAATCGATTCAAACGATCGGCGTACTCGTTCCATTGCGCATCGGAAAAGAAGCGCGGACGTTGATAGAGCGGACGCGGCGAGCCTTGAATCGAATGCGCGACTTCGCCGTAGACCATCGCGGTTGCGCCGTTCTTCGCGAGCAGATCGAGATGCGGTCCAACCGCTTCGATCTCTTCCTCCGCGCTGCGCTCCGCAAGCCAGCCCGAATACCATCCCGACACCAACGCGAGATCGTATTGCGCGAGTAGCGTCTTCAAGGCCTGCGGTTCGCGCGGAAACTTGTTGCCGAGTTCGAAGCCTTCATAGCCGATCTTTTTGCCTTCCGTAAGCGCGGTAGACAACTCTGTCTCCCCGCCGAGCGATGGCAAGTCGTCGTTCATCCACGACAAAGGATTGATGCCGATGCGCACGTTCAATGCCATGTCTGATCCTTATCCGTTGTTGCGGTTTTTCACGGCGCTTTCGTAGGCCTCGCGCGCTTTCACGACCGACACCCGCTCCGATACTTCCGGCACCGCGACTTCCCACCACCAGCCGCCTTCTTCGGTCGGGCGCGCGGGATCGGTATCGATGGAAATGAGGTAGCTGCGATCGGCGGCGCGGGCGCGTTTCATCGCCGCTTCAAGTTCATCGATATTCGCGACATGCTCGGACAATGCGCCCATCGCGCGCGCGTGCATTGCGAAGTCGATATCGGGTGCGCCTTGCGGGCCCTGTTTCGAATCGGCGATAAGGTTGTTGAACGGCGCGCCGCCGCATGCCTGCTGCAATCGATTGATACAGCCGAAGCCGCGATTGTCGAGCAGCACGACGATCAGCTTCGCGCCCAGCATCACGGAGGTGGCAAGCTCGCTGTTCATCATCAGATAGCTGCCATCGCCTACGATTACGATCACTTCTTTTTCAGGCTTTGCGAGCTTCGCGCCGAGTCCGCCCGCAATCTCGTAACCCATGCACGAGTAACCGTATTCGACGTGATAGCCGCCCGTATCATTCGTACGCCAAAGCTTTTGCAAATCGGCGGGCAAGGTGCCGGCTGCACACACGACGATATCGTTCGATGCCGATTCCGGCGATGAACGCTGCACCGCGCCGATCACATCGGCTTCGCGTGGCAAGGTGTTATCGGCAAGCGGCGTGTTGGTCACGTGGGCGACGGTATCGCGCCAATCATTTGCCAGGCGATGCGCATGCGTCGTCCATTGCGGTGACGCTTTCCAGTCGCCTAACGCTTGCGACAGCGCTTCCAAAGCAAGCCCTGCATCGGCCTGAACGGCGTGGGCGTTGCGCTTCAATGCATCAAACGGATTGGCATTGATCGCGACGATGCGCGCCTGCGAAAACAGCGTGTTCGATCCGGTCGTGAAGTCCTGCAAACGCGTGCCGATCGCCAGCACGCAATCGCACGCCTGCGCAAGTTCATTCGCCGACGAACCACCCGTCACGCCGATACCACCGACGTTCAACGCATCATCCCATGCAAGTGCGCCTTTGCCTGCCTGCGTTTCCGCAACCGGTATGCCGTGCTTGTGCGCGAACGATTTCAAGGTATCCGAAGCAAGTCCGTACAGCACGCCGCCGCCGGAAATAATCATCGGTTCACGCGATTCGCGCAGCAACGCCGCCGCACGTTCGATTTCACGCGACACCGGCGCAGGCGCATGAAACTCCACCTCACGCGGCTCGAAGAACGAAGCAGGGTAGTCGTACGCCATCGCCTGCACGTCTTGCGGCAAGGCGAGCGTGACGGGACCGCATTGCGCGGCATCGGTGAGAATACGGACCGCGCGCGGCAGGGCGCTTAGCAATTGCGCCGGATGCACGATGCGATCGAAATAGCGCGACACGGCCTTCAACGCGTCATTCGCCGATAGACCGCCATCGTGCGCATCTTCGACTTGCTGCAGCACAGGATCGGGCGCGCGCGAGACGAAGATATCGCCCGGTAACAGCAGCACGGGCAACCGATTCACATGCGCCAGCGCCGCTGCCGTAACAAGATTCGTCGCACCCGGCCCAATCGATGTCGTCACCGCCATCATCCGCCGCCGCATATGCGCCTTCGCGAAAGCAATCGCGCTATGCGCCATCGCTTGTTCATTGTGCGCGCGATAAGTCGGCAATCCCTCTCGATGCCGATACAACGCCTCGCCAATCCCCGCGACATTGCCATGCCCGAAGATCGCGAACACGCCACCGAAAAGCGGCTCGCCGTGCGCGGTTTTCAAAGCCGCGAGATAGCGCACCAAAGCCTGCGCGGCGGTCAATCGAATGGTGGTACTCACAGCGTTTTCCGTTGCACGTTGATTCATGCCGCTTGCTCCTGTTTCACGCGACGATCCTGAACATGATCCGACGAAGCACGCGCATCGCGCCACGCATCGATCAGCGTTTCGAAGGTACGACGCACGCGCGCAATCAATTCCTTATCGTCGATTTCATTCGCAAGCCACGCACGACTCGGCTCATGAAAAATGGTGCGCCCGACCGTAAAACCGCGACATGTCTTCGATAAAGCCGCTGCCTTGAAGCCATCGCGCAACTGATCGACCGCTGCCGACAATCCCAGCAACACGACGCCACGGCAATACGGATCGCGTTCGGCGATCAGCGCATCGACCGATTGCCATTGCTTCGCGCTCATCGGTTCGAGCTTCCACCATTCCGGATAGATGCCAAGGTTATACAAGCGCTTCAACGCGCGATACACCGTGTCTTCTTCCACCGGCAAACCGTTCTTCGGCACGATCACTTCGAGCAGCAGTTCATTGCCGCTGGCCTGACATGCTTCGTAGAGCGAACGAATTTGCGCTTCCTGTTCCAGACGAAGTTCATGCGGATGATCGGGGTGATATTGCACCAGACACTTCGCTACTTGCTCGCGCGGCCATTCAGTCAGCGATGTACCGATCGAACGTCCGTGATCGAAGACGAGCGGCATGGAACCCGGCAACTCGACCGGGCGGCCGATCCACCAGCCGCGTCCCGTTGCTGCGTTCAGCGCGTCCTGACCATATCGATCATCGATCAATACGCCGATGCGGCCTTCGAGTTTCAACTCCTTTTCGGTCTGCGCGACGGCATCGACAAACAGGCTCTTTAGCGTAGAAATGCGCGTTTCGCTTGCACCCGTTTGCTGCGCGAGTTCGAACAACTGATTGCGATGATCGAACGCGAAACCAAGCACTTCATCCCATTGTTTGCGATTCGGACTCACGCGATGCAAGCGTGCAAGCGTCGCGTCCTTGTCGGGACGTCGCATGCGAACGGGGTCTTGTTTTGCGGCATCGAGAAAGTAATCGAGTTCGGCGGGCGTGGGCATCGCGGGCGCGCAGCCGTGTCGTGAGACGACGAGCGCGCCACTTGCATTGGCCGATCGCGCGCACGCTTCCAGCGATTCGTCGCGCAGCCAGCCGGAGAGGAAACCGGAGGCAAACGCATCGCCTGCGCCGAGCACGTTGAGCACTTCGACTTCGACGCCGCCATGGATCGGTGCATCGTCGATGGAAGCGGGAATCGGGCCTTCGATAATCGAACAGCCGAGCGGTCCGCGCTTGACGACCAGGGTTGCACTCGTCACTTTGCGGACCATCGCCAAGGCATCGACTAAACGATCCTTGCCGCCCGCAATGCGAAACTCTTCTTCCGTGCCGGTGACGAGGTCCATCAACGGCAGAATGCGCTGCAAATGCGCGGTCACGCCTTCATTGGCGACGAAGCGCGTTTCGCCATCCGCCTTGCCGGTAAGTCCCCACAACACGGGCCGATAGTCGATATCGAGAATCGTGCGCACGTTATTGCGGCGCGCATATTCGAGCGCGCGCCGGCTCGTGCGATTCACCTGCTCGGTCGAAAAGTGCGTACCCGTGATAAGTAGCGCCTTGGACGATGCGATATACGCCTCGTCGAAATCGGCTTCATCCACAGCCATATCCGCGCAATTCTCGCGATAGAACACGAGCGGAAACGTATCGCGATCTTCGAGGCCGAGCAGCACGAGCGCGGTGAGTCGTTCGTTATCCGTACGAACGTGGCTGATGTCGCAGCCTTCGCGTTCGAGCGTTTCCAGCAGAAAGCGCCCCATATGATCGTTACCGACGCGCGCGAGCATCGACGATTTCAAGCCCAGCCGCGCGCACCCGAACGCGATATTCGCGGACGACCCGCCCAGATACTTCGCAAATGTCGATACATCTTCCAGCCGCGCACCCACTTGCTGCGCGTACAAATCGACCGCGAGCCGCCCGAGACACACGATATCCAACGGGCGATCCGCTGCAAAACGAGAGTGATGTTGTTCTGCCATGACTTGGGTCCTCAGATCGTCGCGCCTTCGAGTTCGGTCATCATCTGCTGCATTTCGGCGCCACCGGCCATCATGTCGAGCACTTCGTTCTTGCTGATGGTGTCCTTGGTGTACGTGCCCATCGACTTGCCGCGATTGAGCAGCGTGAACGAATCGCCGATCGGGTAAGCGTGATGCACGTTGTGCGTGATGAAAATTACCGAGATGCCTTTTTCGCGCGCCTTATGAATCAGCTTGAGCACATTGAAGGATTGCTTGACGCCGAGCGCGGCAGTCGGCTCATCGAGAATCAACACGCGTGCGCCGAAATGGATCGCGCGGGCAATCGCGAGACATTGCTTTTCGCCGCCGGACATCGTGCCGATCGGCTGATGCGGATCGCGCACGTTGATGCCCATTTCCGCGAGCTTGGCGCGCGAGGTTTCGGCGGCGAGATCGAGGTCCATCACGCTGATGCCGAAGCGCTTCTTCTGCGGCTCGCGTCCCATGAAAAAGTTGCGCGCCACGGAGAGCAAAGGCACCAGCGCCAAATCCTGATACACGGTCGCAATGCCGAGATCGAGTGCTTCCTTGGGCGACTGAAAATGCACCGGCTTGCCATCGACGAGATATTCGCCGGAAGAGGGCGCGTGCACGCCTGCCAGCGTCTTGATGAGCGTGGATTTACCCGCGCCGTTATCGCCGAGCAGGCAATGCACTTCGCCGCGTTTGAGTCGCAACGTGACGCCGTTCAGCGCGATCACCTTGCCGAAGAATTTGCTGACGTTTTCAAGCGCGAGGATGTTGTCGTCGTTCATGTCGGTTCTCCTCTCATTGATCTCATTGAGCCTGCGAAACGCGACGGCGCACGTAGTGGTTGAACAGCACGGCAATCAGCAGCATCACGCCGAGGAACACGCGGAACCAGTCCGAACTCACGTTCGTATAAGTGATGCCGATCTGCACGACGCCGAAGATCAGTGCTCCGAAGCATGCGCCGACCACCGAACCGTAACCGCCCGTCAACAAGGTTCCGCCGATCACCGCCGCGATGATCGCTTCGAATTCCTTCTGCAAACCACGATCCGCCGCCGCCGAACCGATATCGCACACTTGCAGCACCGCAAACAGGCACGAGCAGAACGCGGTCAGCACGAACAGCGAAATCTTCACGCGACGCACCGGCACACCGACATTCTTCGCCGCATTCGCATCGCCGCCGACGGCGAGAATCCAGTTGCCGTAGCGCGTCTTGGCGAGCACGAATGCGCCGATCGCAGCCAGCACCAGCCACCAGATAATGACCTTCGGAATGCCCGGCACCAGCGGTTCACCGCTATCCAGCAATTTGCCGATACCCATATGCGCCAGCGACGCAAACAAGCCATGAAACGCGACGCCGTGAAACAGGAAGTCGGCGACCGGATCGGCCTGAGCGAGATCGCCCACGCCGGAAATGATGGTGCGGTCCGCGAACATGATCGACAGCGCCAGCGTCAGGCCGCGCAGAATAAACAGGAACGCGAGCGTCACGATGAACGAGGGCAGGCGCGTCTTCATCACCAGATAGCCGTTCAACGCGCCGAGCAGCATCGACATGACGAAAGCGAACAGGATGGCGATAGACAGCGGCCAATGCAGATAGACAGCAGGCAGCGCGACCATCATGCCCGCGAAACCGATCATCGAACCGATGGACAAGTCGAACTCACCGGCGATCATCAACAAGCACGCGCCGACCGCGAGCAGACCAAGATACGCGGCCACTTGCGACCAGTTCATCACGCCGTCGAGGTTGAACATGCCCGACGAACCTGCGCCGAAGCCGAACACGATGAACACCAGCACGGTGCCCGAAATTGCCGCGAATTCCGGTCGATTCAGCAAGTGGCCGAACCACGACTGACTGCGAACACGCTCGTCGGAAGGCTTCACCTTGTCGGGGGTTTCAGCGTTGTCCTGCTGATTCGCGTGAGGAGGGTAATGCTTTCCGGCTACGCCCATGATGGCTCCTTGAAACTCAAATCGGTTCGGTACGGATGCGCGCGCTCCCGCCGCGTCCGCGAACGGACGCAGCAAGCGCGAGGAACGTTTGATGAAAGCGGGCGGTTCTACAAACCTAATAAGTCAGAGCAACCGCCCGAAGAAGGTCACACGTCGATCAGCGATACTGACCGGCGTACTTCACGACCTTGTCGAGATTTTCTTTTGTGATAAAGCCCGGACCCGAACGAATGTTCTTCGGTCCGTACGACGGCGCGAGGCCATAGGTTTCCAGACGCGCCTTGAACTTCGGATTCGCTTCGAGAATCTGGCGGATCTTCGCGGGATCGGTGGTGTGTTCCTTGTGCACGATCGCCAGCACTGCCACCGGAATATAGCCTTGCAGATACGGCTGCTGATCGATCGCGAACTTGATCGTGCCGTCCTTGATCGCCTTGGCGATATCGTCGGAGAAGTCGAAGGTCACGAAATAGATCTTGTTTTGCAGGCCCATTTGCGTGACGGCCTTGAGCGTCGCCGAGGCAGGCGTCGGTCCGAGCGTCAGAATCGCGCCGGTATCCGGATGATTGCGCAGATACGCCGATACCTTCGATTGAATCTCCGTCGGGTCCTGTCCCGAATCGATCGTCGAGGCCTTGTAGTCGATGCCGAGTGCATCGGCAAAACCCTTGCATCGATCGAACGAAACGGTGTTGGTGGCGATGTGATTCACGCACAGGAAGGACTTGATGCCCGCAGCCTTCGCCTTCTTGCCGGCTTCGTTACCCGCCACATATTCCGGCTGGCCGATATGCATGATCGCGCCCAATTGCGCGCTCTGATCTTCGGTGCCGGAGTTGATCGTCACCAGCGGAATCTTCTTCGCGGTGACCTTGTTGATTGAACTCTTCAGTACGTCGAAGTCCGCGATGGTGGTGATGACGCCGTCGTAGTTGCGCGCCGCCGCCTGCTCGATCAGACGCGACATATCCGCGATATCGCCGTTGGGCGGATTGCGGTAATCGGTCTGCACGTTGAAGTCTTCATCGGCCTGCTTGATGGCGTTCTTGATCACGTTCCACCACGAATCCGAATCCGGCGCGTGGCTGATGAGCACGAACTTCGCATCCGGCGCCGCTTGCGCGGGACTCGCCGCCATCATCGCCGTGCTGCACAGGGCAGCCGCGGCCACCAGCGCACGCAGCGCGGCCCGACCGTTGCAAATGGTCATTGTCTCCACCTATCTCGGTTGTTGTTTGGTGTGATGTTTTCGCGAGCGCCGGGCTTGGGTAGCGCCGTGCTCAGGACCAAGAGTAGGTCAGTTTTCCACCGTCTGCAATAGAAATTTTACGCGTGCGAAGAATGGAAAATACATTCCAATTTGCCTGCGGCCTTCCTATAATCGGTTCCACGGCGTTCGTCTCTTCGAGCGCGCAAAGAGATGAGTGTTTACATGGATGACACCAGCACCGACGTCCAGAGCGTCGACGAACTCATGCAGCGCATCACCGATGCCTACGATTCACTGCCGCGCCAGCTGAAGAGCGTGGCGACGTATATCGAACAGCACCGGCCAAGTGTGATGATGGACCGCACCAGCGATATCGCGACCGCGTGCGGCGTGCATCCGTCGGCGGTGGTGCGCTTTGCGCAGCGTTTCGGCTTCTCGGGATTTTCGGACTTGCAGGCGGTGTTCCGGCAGGCGTACACGGGCGCGGGCGGATCGCCGCAGAGCTATCAGCAGCGCATCCGCAAATTGATCGACGAGAAAGCGGGCGATGCATCCGGCGTTTCGGTGGCGCGCGAGTTTATCGCCGCGAGCCGTACGGGACTCGATGAACTCGAAGCTGGTTTGGACGACGAACAATTCGAAGCCGCCGTCGAGATGCTTTCTCAGGCCGAGAACATCTACGTGATCGGCGTGCGCCGTTCGTTCGCGGTGGCGAGTTACATCGTCTATGCCTTGCAGCACACGCGCAAACGCGTGCATCTGATTTCGGGCTTCGGCGGCATGTTCCGCGAGCAGGTCCGCAGCGTGAAGAAGGGGGATGTGGTGGTGGCGATCAGCTTCGCGCCCTACGGCAAGGAGACGCAGTATTGCGTGCGCACTGCGCAGCATCACGGCGCGAACACCCTCGTCATTACCGATAGCCAGCTTTCGCCGCTCGCCCGACACGCGAGCGCCAGTTTGTTCGTGAAGGAGGGCAGCGCATTCGCGTTCCGTTCGCTCACGAGCACCATCTGCCTGTGCCAGGCGTTGTTTATCGCGCTCGCGTACCGGCTTGAATTGAACGTCGAAGAATCCAAGGAGACAGGTGGCTATGACGATTGATGTAGCGGTGTTTGGCGCGGGTCGGATCGGCAAGATACATGCAGCAAATCTGGCGCGGCAGCCGGGCGTGCGGCTGAAATACGTGGTCGATGTGAACCGTGACGCTGCGGCCGCGTTGGCCGCGTTGCACGGCGCGCAGGTGGCCGATGTCGATGGCGCAATGGGCGATGCTTCCGTCGGCGCGACCGTCGTATGTTCGAGCACGGATACGCATGCGGATTTGATCCTGGCATCGGCGGCGCAGAAGAAGCATGTGTTCTGCGAGAAGCCGGTGGATTTGACCATCGAACGAGCGCGCGCCTGTGCGGATGCGGTGGCTGCGGCGGGCGTGGTGTGCATGATCGGCTTTCAGCGGCGCTTTGATCCGACGTTCTCGGCGGTGAAGGCGCGTATCGATGCGGGCGAAGTGGGCGAGCCGGAAATGCTGATCGTGACCAGCCGCGATCCGGGCGCGCCGCCGGTGGAATACATCAAACATTCGGGCGGCATTTTCAAGGACATGCTGATCCACGACTTCGATATCTTCCGCTGGATTCTCGATGACGACGCCGACACGCTTCACGCCACCGGCAGTTGCCTCACTGATCCATTGATCGCCGAAGCGGGTGACGTCGATTCCACCGCAGTCACGATCCGCACGAAACGCGGACGCTTGTGCCAGATCAACACGACGCGGCGCGCGGCGTATGGCTACGATCAACGCTTCGAACTGCTTGGCAGTTTGGGGATGCTGCAAGCGGGCAATGTGCGGCCGACTGAAGTGACGTCCTATACGAAGCACGCGGTGTCGTCCGATGTGCCCGAAGCGTTCTTCCTCGAACGTTATCGCGCCGCGTACGCCGCTGAAATCGCCCATTTCTTCGATGCGGTCAATAACGGCAAGCCGGTGCGCACCACCGTCGCCGATGGTCTCAAGGCCTTGGAACTCGCCGAAGCGGCGACGGTATCGTGGAAAGAGAAGCGCATCGTGAAACTCGGGGAGAGCGCGGCATGAGCACGATTCGCTTCGGTCTGGTCGGATTGGGACGGCTCGGGCGTCGTCATGCCGAGAATCTCGCGTGGCATGTGCCGGGCGCGCGGCTCGTCGCGGCATGCAGTCCCGTCGCCGATGAACGCAATTGGGCGCGTGACAAGTTTCCCGAGTTGATTCTTCACGCCGAGTACGACGCGCTTTTAAAAGATCCTTCAGTCGATGCCGTGTGGCTCGTCACGCCCACGTCCTTGCACGCGCAACAGATCATCGCGGCCTTGCGCGCGGGCAAGCACGTCTTCTGCGAGAAGCCGCTATCGCTCGATCTCGCCGAATGCGATGCGGTGATCGAAGAGCACGCACGACATCCTCATCTGAAAGTGATGATCGGCTTCGTGCGCCGCTTCGACGCGAGCTATCGCGATGCCTTTGAGCAGACCACGTCCGGCGCGATCGGCCGGCCGTTCATGGTGCGCTCGCAAACCTGCGACAAGAACGACCCCGATGGCTTCTTCGTGCGATTCGCGCCGACATCGGGCGGGCTGTTTCTGGACTGCAGCGTGCACGATATCGATCTGGCGCGCTGGCTATTGGGCAATCCGCGCCCGAAGCGCGTGTACGCAAGCGGCACGATTGCGATCCACGAAGGCTTGCGCGAGTGCAATGACATCGACAACGGCGTGGGCATCGTCGAATTCGATGGCGGGCAACTTGCCGTGTTCTACGCGTCGCGCACGATGGCGCATGGCCACGATACGCAGACGGAAGTGATCGGCACGGCGGGCGCACTGAGCGTGGGGCGCAATCCGCGCGCGAATCGCGTGGAAATCGCGGATGAGCATGGCATGCGCAACGCGTGCACGCCGACGTTCTTCGAGCGTTTCGAGGATGCATTTCTGCGTGAGGCGCAGGCGTTCGTCGGTTTATTACGCGATGGCAAACCCACCGGCCTGACGCTCGACGATGCGCGGGAAGCGACGCGTATAGGGATCGCGATGCGGGAGGCGGTTCAGAGTGGGAGGGCGGTGGAGTTTTGAGGAAACGGGGTGCCTGCGTTCGGGGCGGACGCAGGCGTCCCTGCGCTAAAATCCCCCTTTCCCCAAAACACACCAGAAAAGCGCAATGGAGATTCACAAGGAAGTCGACGCACGCGGCCTGAATTGCCCGTTGCCGATTCTGCGGGCCAAGAAAGCGCTCGCCGACATGACCAGCGGCCAGATTCTGAAAGTGTTGGCGACCGATCCCGGTTCGCAGCGCGATTTCGCTGCGTTCGCCAAACAGACCGGCAACGAGATCGTCGAAGTGACGACACAGGACAAGGTGTTTACCTTCCTGATGCGCCGCCGATAAAAAAAGCCCGCCACGCTGAAAACGTGACGGGCTTTTTAACAACCGAAAAAACCGAAGCGCCGAAAAACTCAGCCTTCCAAAATCGGCGCGCGATTACGCAGATATTCTTCGAAGTCCTTCGCCACTTCCGGGTGACGCAGCGCGAATTCCACCGTCGCCTTCAGATAACCAAGCTTGCTGCCGCAATCGAAACGCGTGCCGTGATACTTGTATGCGAGAACCTGCTCATCCGACAGCAACGATTGAATCGCGTCCGTCAGTTGCAGTTCACCGCCTGCGCCCGGCTTCAACGCGCGGATGTGATCGAAAATACGCGGCTTCAGCACGTAACGGCCGACCACGCCCAGATTCGAAGGTGCCACCGCCGGTTCCGGCTTCTCAACGATGCCCGACAACTTGAAAATGTTGTCTTCCCATTCCTTACCATCGATCACGCCGTAGGACTTCGAGTCCTGTTGCGGAATCTCTTCGACGCCGATCACCGAGCTGTGATAGTGGTCGAACACTTCGATCATCTGCGACATGACCGGCGGCTTGCCGTACAGCAAATCGTCCGCGAGGATCACGGCGAACGGGTTGTCGCCCACGAGCTTTTCCGCGCACAGCACGGCGTGACCGAGACCGAGCGCTTCGGCCTGACGCACGTAGAAGCAGTCCACGTGACTCGGCTTGATGCTGCGCACGAGGTCGAGCAGCTTGTCCTTGCCGCGCGCTTCGAGCTCGGCTTCGATCTCATAGGACTTGTCGAAGTGATCTTCGATCGCGCGTTTGCTGCGGCCCGTTACGAAGATCATTTCGGTGATGCCGGCAGCCATCGCTTCTTCCACCGCGTACTGAATCAGCGGCTTGTCCACGACTGGCAGCATTTCCTTCGGGCTGGCCTTGGTCGCGGGAAGGAACCGCGTGCCCAGGCCAGCGACGGGGAATACCGCTTTGGTAACTTTTAGCATGTGTAACCCTGATCCTCTTAATCGTTTAAAACATCGAGCCAATGGAGGTGAAATGCGGGTACTGCGTGAACCGTGATCGTCCGCGAAATATTTCGAACCCCCAAATCAAGCAGGCAGTCGCAATA
>NZ_JAQFVG010000307.1 GCF_029439455.1 Caballeronia sp. BR00000012568055
CAAAGCAATCCAAGGCGTAGTGATAGCCGATATCGTCGCTTGGAGACTTCGATCGCCCCATTTGCATGTCTTGAATGTCTTGCAATTGCAGTGCCGCCGGCCCGCATGCAAAGCTCCGCCCGGCGTGATGAATTGCTATCTTCGTGTAGTCCCAGTCGTCGCGCATTCGCTCCGAACGACTTTTATGCGCGGCCCAATCCGAGCGTTCCACAAAGTTCAAGCCGCGGCGGCGAACAAGATTGATGATTGCTTGTCGCGTGGCTGCTCGATCATTGACCGAGATGACAATGGCTTCGTCACGTGTATTTCCTGCGAGCGTGCGCGTAGACGTCCAATGCTCGATGTTGTAGTCGGCTGCCATCCTAACTCCCTTGCAATGGACTTAACTCACGCCGCGGGGAAGAAAACAAAACGTGTATCTCCACTGCTTGCTCGCGATCCGTTTCAACCACCGCGTAACCCCTTGCATCTGTGGTCCCGAAATGCTGAACGCCTGCCACTCGGGCGATGTACGAGCGATTAGCAAGAGGCTTACCGAGTTCATTTTGAACAAGGATCCACCTTCGATTTTCCCCGCTATTCGGCTCGCTACCTTCTTCCACCAGTGAAGTCGTACCTGTCGGCTTACTCCCTTTCGCAGTATTTAGCCAGATTCCAGGGGTGCTGCCGACGATTACGCGATTCTTCCCGCAAGGGCACAGAACGCGATCATCGTCCACCACCACATTTCGGGCGCCATTGAGAACATTTCGGCCAGTGCCAAGAATCTTGAAAACACCGTCGCACTTTCCGCAAGTTGCTTCGTTACCGTCGAGCGCGACTTTCCTTCCTTTGTCATTGATGCTTGATCCGGAGGCAAAGACGCGTCCTCCTGTGGTAGTTGAATCTCCATCTCTCACAGCCGCTTTTCGCATACTCTTCCCTCATCGGATTATTTGATTCGTTTAACGAATCATTCAGCAAACGCTCACGTAGCGCGCAGAACCGCTTAAGAATAATCGTGCTTGGGAGATTTGTATTTGCGTCGAAGGAGCAGAGTCACCAATTACATTAAATCTTTACCACTTGCGCAAGCGTTAAACCAACCGCCGTGAGGCTTGCGCTCAAGTTGAGGCAACACCTGTACCAGATCAATATCCAGTACAGGGCAATCAATCACTTCTTCTTGGTCAGCTTCCAGTCGTAATCAATCGTCAGCGGCGCATGATCGCTGAACTTGATATCCCTGAAAATCGAAGTCTTCTTCGCGGTCGCGGCAACCTCTTTCGTCGCGATCTGATAATCGATCCGCCACCCGACGTTCTTCGCATACGCCTGTCCGCGATTGCTCCACCACGTGTATTGCTCGGCGCGTTGATCCAACGTGCGGAATACATCGACATAACCGACTTCATCGAACAATTGCGTGAGCCACGCGCGCTCTTCCGGCAAGCAGCCCGAATTCTTCTGATTGCTCTTCCAGTTCTTGATATCGATTTCCTTGTGGACGATATTCACGTCGCCGCACAAAATCACTTCGCGCTCCTTCGAAAGCTCCGTGAGATGCGGCATGAATTCGCCCATAAAGCGATACTTCGCCTGTTGCCGTTCATCGCCACTCGATCCCGACGGCACATAGACCGACACCACCGATAACTTGCCGAAACGCGCTTCCACATAGCGCCCTTCCGCATCGAACTCCTCGCTGCCGAAACCGATAACCACATCATCCGGCTCATGACGCGAATACACGCCCGCGCCGCTATAACCCTTCTTCACCGCATGCTGGAAATAGCCCTGAAAACCGTGCGGCGCGAGAAACTCGGGCGTTAAGTCGTCCTGCGAACATTTGATTTCCTGCACGCACACGACATCCGATTTCTGCTCGCCGAACCAGTCGAAAAAGCCTTTCTTGGCAGCCGAACGAATGCCATTGAGATTGGCGGTGATCACGCGAAACATACGCTTCCTTTTTATCGATTGATTTATTCGACCTTCACGCCTTTCAGCGATTCCTTCGCCGGCGGAAAATCGAGTTTCATACCCTGCATTGTGCGCAACACGAGTTCGGCAATCATCACATTGCGATGCGTTTTCGAATCGCCCGGAATGATGTACCACGGCGCATAGTCCGTCGATGTCACGCCGAGCAGATTCATATACGCCTGCTGATAATCGTCCCATTGCTTGCGCGCCTCAATATCCGAGACATCGAATTTCCAGTGCTTGGTCGGATCGTCGATACGCGCTTGCAAACGCGCGCGCTGCTCGTCCTTCGAAATATGCAGAAAGCATTTGACGATGGTCGTGCCGCTATCCGCGAGCAAGGATTCGAATTCGCGAATATGCCGATAACGCCGCTCGCATTCGTCATCGTTAATCAGCTTGAGCACGCGCGGCACGAGCACGTCTTCGTAGTGACTGCGATTGAAGATCGCGAACTCACCGGCCATCGGCGCTTGCGCGTGGACGCGCCACAAAAAGTCGTGCGATGCCTCGCGCTCCGACGGCGCCTTGAACGGCACGATACGCAGTCCGAGCGGATCGACATCGTGAAACACCGCGCGCACGGTGCCGTCCTTGCCGCTCGTGTCCATGCCTTGCAGCACCAGCAGCACGCGCTTGTTCCGTTGCGCGTGGAGCTTCTCCTGCAAGTCGTCGAGCTGCGCGCCGATCGCGCTCAGGCGTTCGCGGTCCGCGTCTTTCGAGCCGCTGGAAAAGGGCTTGGACGATGGATCGATCGCGCTCAGATCGTACGGTTTGAGCTTCTTGCCGCCATCGAAAAACGGCACGCGGAAGTCGTCGAGTTCGGGTTTCTTTGACATATTTTTCTGACCACCAATAAGAAAGGCCGTTGCACAGCTTAACCGGCAACGGCCTTTCCTTCACGCTTCCGTCATCAAACGAATCTTCAGCCGAGCTTCTTCTTCAGCAACTCGTTGACCTGCTGCGGATTCGCCTTGCCCTTGGTCGCCTTCATCGCCTGACCGATCAGCGCGTTGAACGCCTTCTCCTTGCCCGCGCGGAATTCATCGACCGATTTCTGGTTGGCCGCAAGCACTTCGTCGATGATCGCTTCAAGCGCGCCGGTGTCCGAAATCTGCTTCAAACCCCTCGCTTCGATAATGCGATCCGCCGCGCCTTCGTCCGTCGCTTTCTCTTCCCAGATCGCCTGGAAGATGTCCTTCGCGATCTTGTTGGAGATGGTGCCGTCCGCGATACGCTGCACAACCAACGCCAACTGCGCCGCCGACACCGGCGACTCGCTGATATCGAGCGATTCGCGGTTGAGTTGCGCGGAGACATCGCCCATCAGCCAGTTTGCGGCGATCTTCGCTTGCGCCGCGCCTGCCTTCTGAACGAGCGCTTCGAAATACGTCGCCATCGCTTTCGATGCCGTCAGCACGCCCGCGTCATACGGCGTCAAACCGTAGGTATCGACGAAGCGCTTCTGCATATCCGCAGGCAGTTCGGGCATCTCGCTTTTCACGCGCTCGATCCACGCTGAATCGATCACCAGCGGCATCAAATCCGGATCGGGGAAATAGCGATAATCGGCTGCATCCTCCTTGCTCCGCATAGAGACTGTTTTGCGCTTGTCCGGATCGTAGAGACGCGTTTCCTGCACGACAGTGCCGCCATCTTCGATCAATTCGATCTGACGGCGCACTTCGTACTGAATCGCTTCTTCGAGAAAGCGGAACGAGTTCAGGTTCTTGATCTCGGCGCGCGTGCCGAATTCCTTCTGACCGACCGGACGCACGGAGACGTTCGCATCGCAACGGAAGGAGCCTTCCTGCATGTTGCCATCGCAGATACCGAGCCACACGACCAGGGTATGCAGCGTCTTGGCATACGCGACCGCTTCCGCCGCGCTGCGCATTTCCGGCTCGGTGACGATTTCGAGCAGCGGCGTCCCCGCACGATTCAAATCGATGCCCGTCATGCCCGCAAAGTCTTCGTGCAGCGACTTGCCGGCGTCTTCTTCCAGATGCGCGCGCGTCAGATTGATGGTCTTCTCGTACGCTTCCTTGCCCGCCTTTTCATTGGCCGGCACCTGAATCGTGATCTGACCGCCCTGCACGACCGGAATCTCGTACTGGCTGATCTGATAGCCCTTCGGCAGATCGGGATAGAAGTAGTTCTTGCGCGCGAAAATGCTGCGTGGCGCGATGGTCGAACCGATCGACAAGCCGAAGCGAATCGCGCGCTCGACAGCGCCGCGATTCATCACGGGCAACACGCCGGGCAACGCGAGATCGACGGGACACGCCTGCGAATTCGGCGATGCACCGAACTGCGTGGCCGCGCCCGAGAAAATCTTGGAGACGGTGGAAAGCTGCGCGTGCGTTTCCAGACCGATGACGACTTCCCACTGCATGTTCACTCTCCCGAAACCGCTGCCGATGGTGCCTTCTTGTGCCAGTCGGTCGCGCGCTGAAACGCGTCGGCGACCTGGAGCATCCGGGCTTCGTTGAAATAGTTGCCGACGATCTGCAAACCGACCGGACGATTCGCATTCGCGCCCGCGCCGAAGCCGCACGGCACGCTCATGCCGGGCAAACCGGCGAGGCTGACCGACAGCGTGTAGATATCGGCGAGATACATCTGCACGGGGTCGTCGGTCTTCTCGCCGAGATTCCACGCGACGGACGGCGCGACCGGTCCCATGATGACGTCGCACTGCTTGAACGCTTCCTGAAAATCGCGCGCGATGATGCGGCGGATTTTCTGCGCTTGCAGGTAGTACGCGTCGTAGTAACCATGCGAGGGCACGTAGGTGCCGACCAGAATCCGCCGCTTCACTTCGGGACCGAAGCCTTCCGCGCGCGACTTCTTGTACATGTCGAGCAGGTCTTTGTACTGCGCGGCGCGATGCCCGTAGCGCACGCCATCGAACCGCGACAAATTCGACGATGCCTCCGCCGGCGCGATGATGTAGTACACGGGAATCGAAAGCTCGGTCTTCGGCAGTGAGACTTCGACGAGCGTCGCGCCGAGCGCTTCGTATTGCTTCAACGCTGCATCGATGGCCGCGCGGACGTCGTCGGCGAGGCCCGCGCCGAAGTACTCCTTCGGCATGCCGATGCGCAGGCCTTTCAAAGGCTTGCTGGCGTCATCGCCGAAGCTCTTGCCGATGTAGCGCGTGTAGTCTTCGTTCTCGCGTTGCAGGCTGGTCGAGTCGCGCTCGTCGAAACCGGACATCGCGTTGAGCAGCAGCGCGCAGTCTTCGGCGGTTTGTGCCATCGGCCCGCCCTGATCCAGCGACGACGCGAACGCGATCATTCCGTAACGCGACACGCGGCCGTACGTCGGCTTGATGCCTGTGATGCCCGTGAACGATGCAGGCTGGCGAATCGATCCGCCCGTGTCCGTGCCCGTTGCAGCGGGCGCGAGACGCGCCGCCACCGCCGCCGCCGATCCACCCGACGAACCGCCCGGCACCGCTTTCACGTCCCACGGATTTTTCACCGGGCCGAAGTACGAATTCTCGTTCGACGAGCCCATCGCGAACTCGTCCATATTGGTCTTGCCGAGCGTGACCATGCCCGCCTGCGCGAGCCGATCGACGACGGTGGCATCGAACGGGCTGGCGTAGTTCTCGAGCATGTGCGAGCCAGCGGTCGATGCCCAGCCGCGCGTAACGAACACGTCCTTGTGCGCGATGGGCAGGCCGGTCAGCGCGCCCGCACGGCCTTGCGCGATAAGCGCATCGGCGGCTTTCGCCTGTTCGAGCGTCAACGCGGCATCCACGCCAATAAACGCATTCAACGACTTCGCCGCGTCGATGCGTTGCAGATACGACTGCGCCAGTTCGACCGAGGAAATTTCCTTCGAGTCGAGAGCGGCGCGCAATTCGGTCAAGCTTTTCTGATGCATTGCAGTTCCCTGATGTTCGCAGCGCAGTTTTATTCGATGATTATTCGATGACCTTCGGCACGAGGTAGAGGCCATCCTGCACGGAAGGCGCCGAACGCTGGAACTCTTCGCGCTCGACGCGCTCTGAGACAGCGTCATCACGCAGACGCAGCGCGACTTCCTCGATCGCGTCGATCGGGTGCGCGAGCGGCTCGATGCCGGAAGTATCGACAGCCTGCATTTGCTCGACGAGTCCGAAGAAGTCATTCAGGCGCGCGAGCGTGGGTTCGGCTTCGTTATCGGGCAGTTCGAGCCGCGCGAGATGCGCGATGCGCTTTACGTCGGTCAGGGTCAAAGACATGGATTCACCGGAGAAAACGTGGACAACTCCGAATCGCAAAAATCATGGCTGTGACAGCCTTTTACGATCATGGGAGGAAGCCTTCAAAACAGGGCTGGCGATGGCAAAAACTGCCATCCTTTTCCTATAGATACCCACAAATTATAAGGTATCATTACACGTTCGACTCATTTCTGGATCGGCCTTGCAGCGGCTTTCTCCCTGTATCAATGTATTGCGAGAAACGTTTGCGCCGGACGTTCCATTCTGCGGTAGATTTCTTCCCGGTTTAGCACTTCACGGCGGGCTTTCGCCGTCCCGGCAAACCGTTATTTTTTCCGCTGCCGTCTTGAGCGCTTTTTAGCGACGAACGGCCACCCAGCGAGACAGGATTTTTGAATGTTCGGCTTTTTGCGTAGCTACTTTTCCAACGACCTGGCGATCGATCTCGGCACAGCCAACACGCTGATCTACATGCGCGGCAAAGGCATCGTTCTCGACGAGCCGTCAGTCGTTTCCATCCGTCAAGAAGGCGGTCCGAATGGCAAGAAGACCATTCAGGCTGTCGGCAAGGAAGCCAAGCAGATGCTCGGCAAGGTGCCGGGCAACATCGAAGCCATCCGGCCGATGAAAGACGGCGTGATCGCCGACTTCACCGTCACCGAGCAGATGATCAAGCAGTTCATCAAGACTGCACACGAATCCCGCATGTTCTCGCCGTCGCCGCGCATCATCATTTGCGTGCCGTGCGGGTCCACGCAAGTCGAGCGCCGCGCCATCAAGGAAGCGGCACACGGCGCGGGCGCATCACAGGTGTATTTGATCGAAGAGCCGATGGCGGCTGCAATCGGCGCGGGCTTGCCGGTGTCGGAAGCCACGGGTTCCATGGTCGTTGATATCGGCGGCGGCACGACGGAAGTCGGCGTGATTTCGCTCGGCGGTATCGTGTACAAAGGCTCGGTGCGCGTCGGCGGCGACAAGTTCGATGAAGCCATCGTCAACTACATTCGCCGCAATTACGGCATGTTGATCGGCGAGCAAACGGCCGAAGCCATCAAGAAAGAAATCGGTTCGGCGTTCCCTGGCTCCGAAGTCAAGGAAATGGAAGTCAAGGGCCGCAACCTGTCCGAAGGCATTCCGCGCAGCTTCACCATTTCGAGCAATGAAATTCTCGAAGCACTGACGGATCCGCTCAACCAGATCGTCTCGTCCGTGAAGATCGCGCTCGAACAAACGCCGCCGGAACTCGGCGCGGATATCGCCGAGCGCGGCATGATGCTGACGGGCGGTGGCGCATTGTTGCGCGACCTCGACCGTCTGCTCGCGGAAGAGACCGGCCTGCCGGTGCTCGTCGCCGAAGATCCGCTGACGTGCGTGGTGCGTGGCTCGGGCATGGCGCTCGAGCGCATGGACAAGCTCGGCAGCATCTTCTCCTACGAGTGATGCTTTGCAATCGGCTTGTGTCTTTCGACACGACGCCTGAGCAAAATTAAGCGCATCCGCGTAACGCGACGCGAGCACGGCCCGGTTCCAACCCGGGCCGTTGTCGAAACAGCGTAGGGCAGGAATCGCCACCAGCGACCAATCCTGCAGCATCGATCCATCCGTTCACGCCCTCGGCGCCGACCATGGAATACAGTCCGCCGCCCCTATTCAAGCAAGGCCCTTCCGCGCTCGCGCGCCTGATCTTCTTTGTGGTGCTTGCCATCACATTGCTGATTTCGGATGCGCGTTTCAATACGCTGGAAATCGTCCGGGGCATTCTCGGCGCAGGGCTTTATCCGTTGCAGCGCGCGGCGCTCGTGCCGCGCGACATCTTCATGGGCGCGGCGGATCTCGCCGTGACCAGCGCGACGCTGCGCAGCGAGAACAGCAAGCTCGCCGAGAAGAATCTGCAACTCTCCGTCAAAGCAAACGACGCCTCGCAACTTGCGGTCGAGAATGCGCATTTGCGTGCGCTGCTGAATCTGCAATCGCGCGCATCGACGGATGAGACGCCTGCCGAAATCCAATACGACACGCGCGATCCTTTCACGCAGAAAGTGGTTATCGGCAAAGGCGCGCAGCAGAACATTCAGGACGGCGCGCCGGTGGTGACCGAAGACGGCGTAATCGGTCAGGTGACGCGCGTGTTTCCGCTGCAATCCGAAGTCACGTTGCTGACGGACAAGGATCAGGCCGTGCCCGTGCAAATTCAGCGTACGGGCCTTCGCAGCGTCATTTACGGCACGCCAAAGGGCGACACGCTCGATCTTCGTTTCGTGCCGATCAGCGCGGATGTGCAAGCCGGCGACGAACTCGTCACCAGCGGTCTGGATGGTATCTATCCGCCGGGTTTGCCGGTCGCGAAAGTGCTGCGTGTTGATAAACAAGCCGATACCGCGTTCGCTCGCGTGGTCTGTATTCCGATCGCGGCGGTGCGCGGCGCGCGTCAGTTGCTCGTGCTGCACTACAACGTGAACACGCCGCCGAATCCGATCGAAGTCGAAGCGGCCGCTGCTGCCAAGGAAGCGAAGGAAAACAAGGGCAAGAAGAAGCCTGCGGCCAAGGCTGCTGTGGCGTCGGGCGCGAGTGGCGCATCGGCGGCGGTGGCTGCGTCGGCACCCGCGCCGGCGGCTCCCGCGGTTGCGGCGAGCGCGGCGGCATCGGAAAAATCGGCTGCACCGAAGGCCGCATCCGGCGCGGCAGCGGCCAAGCATTCGAAGAAAGCGCATATGCCGAAACCGGCGTCATCGACGGGAGTTGCGCGATGAACCGCCCGCAATACATTCTCCAGCCGGTCAATCCGTACTTCATCACGTTCAGTCTCGCCGCCGCGTTTCTGCTGAATCTGATGCCGTGGGGACGTTTCCTGTTCGTGCCGGATTTCGTCGCCATCGTGCTGCTGTTCTGGAACGTGCATCAGCCGCGCAAGGTCGGTATGGGTATCGCGTTTATGCTCGGGCTGTTGATGGACGTGCACAATGCGAATCTGCTCGGCGAGCACGCGCTCGCTTACACCTTGCTGTCCTATGGCGCGATCACCATCCATCGGCGTGTATTGTGGATGTCGCTGATGGTGCAGATGTTTGTCGTGCTGCCGTTGCTGGTCGGCGCGCAGCTCGTACCGTTCATCATCCGCCTGATGACGGCGGCTGCGTTCCCGGGCTGGAGCTATCTGGCCAACGGTTTCGTCGAAGCCGCGTTGTGGCCGATCGCCAGTTTTCTGTTGCTGATACCGCAACGCCGCGCCGCCGATCCCGACGACACGCGCCCGATCTGAGCGCGACATCCGCGCGCCGCAAGGCAAACGCCTGCGCGCGGACTACACTTGAATCGCGAATCATCGCGAACGTAATCGCGAAAGCTGCATGACCGAAATAAAGAACACCGAGCAACAGTTGTCGAAGTTCCGCCTGCGCGTCGCGGCGGCGGGACTGTTCGTGTTCGTCTGCTTCGGGCTGATCGGGCTGCGCTTCCTGTATCTCCAGGTCTGGCACTTCAGCAAATACTCGCTGCAGGCGAACGAAAACCGCATTTCCGTCGCGCCGATCGTGCCGAATCGCGGCATCATCACCGACCGCAACGGCGTGGTGCTGGCGAAGAACTATTCGGCTTACACGCTGGAAATCACGCCATCGAAGATCAATGGCACGCTGGATGAAGTGATCGATGGCATCGCGCAAGTCATTCCGGTCGATTCGCGCGATCGTCGCCGTTTCAAGAAGCTGCTGGAAGACTCCAAGAATTTCGAAAGCCTGCCGATCCGCACGCGTCTCACCGACGACGAAGTCGCCAAGTTCACGGCGCAGCGCTATCGCTTTCCGGGCGTCGAAGTGCGCGCACGGCTGTTCCGCCAATATCCGCTCGGGACGACGGCGGCGCACGTGATCGGCTATATCGGCCGGATTTCGCAGCGCGATCAGGAGCGTATCGACGACGCAAGCGATGCCAACGACGCCAATTCCGACCACTACGATCCGCGTCTCGACGCGAACAACTACAAGGGCACGGATTACGTCGGCAAGATCGGCGTCGAGCAGAGTTACGAAACCGAACTGCACGGGCTGACCGGTTTCGAAGAAGTGGAAGTGACGGCGGGCGGGCGTCCGGTGCGCACCATGTCGCGCACGCAGGCGACGCCGGGCAACAATCTCGTGTTGTCGCTGGACATCGGTTTGCAGCAGGTCGCGGAGCAGGCGTTCGCGGGCAAGCGCGGCGCGCTCGTTGCGATCGAGCCATCCACCGGCGACGTGCTCGCGTTCGTGTCCGCGCCCAGTTTCGATCCGAATTCCTTCGTCGATGGCATCGATCAGCAGACGTGGGACGCGCTCAATAATTCGCCTGATCACCCGCTGTTGAATCGGCCGCTGCATGGCACGTATCCGCCGGGTTCGACGTACAAGCCGTTCATGGCGCTCGCCGCGCTGACGCTGCACAAGCGCACGCCGGGCTGGGGCTTCCAGGATCCGGGTTCGTACACCTTCGGCGGCCACACGTTCCGCAACGACGTGCGTTCCGGTCAGGGCTGGGTGGACATGAACCGCGCGATCGTCGTGTCGAACGATACGTACTTTTACATGCTCGCGCATGATCTCGGCGTCAACGCGATGGCCGGGTTCATGAAGCCGTGGGGCTTCGGGCAGATTACGGGCATCGATATCGCGGGTGAGGCGCGCGGGATTCTTCCTTCGACCGAATGGAAGCGCAAGGCGTATCGCAAGCCGGAGCAGCAGCGCTGGTACGAGGGCGAGACGATTTCGCTCGGCATCGGTCAGGGCTACAACTCGTTCACGATTCTCCAACTCGCGCACGCCACGGCGACGCTGGCGAACAACGGCGTCGTAATGAAGCCGCATTTGGTGCGCGATATCGAAAATCCGATCAGCAAGGCTATGCGGGTAGTCGTCCGCGATCCGAGCGACAAAATTGCCGTGAAGCAGCAAGATATCGACTTCATCAAGCGCGCGATGGAAGGCGTCGTGACGAACGGGACGGCGGTGAAGGTGTTTGCGGGCGCGCCCTATCAGGCGGCGGGCAAAACGGGCACGGCGCAGGTTTATTCGCTGCAGGGCGCGAACTACAAGGGACACGCGCTCGCCGAGCATTTGCGCGACCACGCGTTGTTTATCGCGTTTGCGCCTGCCGAGAAGCCGCAGATCGCGCTGGCGCTGATCGTCGAAAACGGTGGTTGGGGCGCGGAATCGGCCGGGCCGATCGCGCGCAAGGTGCTCGATTACTACCTCGTCGATCGGATGAAGCCGGGCGCGGAGGCCGCTGCGGTCGCCGCTGCTGCATCCGCGACGGAAGATTCCGGCCTGCCGATGATCGGCGGCGAAAGCAATCCTGCTGCGGCTGCGCTGCCGGCATCGGTTGCGAACAAGTCGCCGGCGTTTTCACCGCAGGCGGCATCGAATCCGGATGTCGCGAAGGCGGCTTCTATTCCGGCTGCATCGGGCGCAGCGAAGTCACGCGCCGCGTCGCAGCCGACCGCCGCCCTGCCCGCCTCCGCGCCGAGCCGCACGCCCGCGCCGAAAAAGCGGCCCACGGAGCCGTCACCGACCATGGTGCGCGGCAACGAAAACGACGTGCGCACGGTTGCGCCGTCCGGCGGCATCGACGAATAAAGGAAACGGCATGCAAATGCACATGCAATTCGACAAACACGTCTGGATGGAGCGCGCGAAGCGGATGTTCGCCGGCTTCGACAAGCCGCTCGCGCTGATCGTGTTTTTGCTGCTGTGTGTCGGCATCGTCACGCTGTACAGCGCGAGTCTGGACATGCCGGGGCGCGTGGAAGACCAACTGCGCAACATCATGCTGACCTTCGGGCTGATGTGGGTGCTCGCCAATATCCCGCCGCAAACCCTGATGCGCTTCGCCGTGCCGATGTACACCGTCGGCGTGGCCTTGCTGATCGCCGTTGCCGCGTTCGGGCTGACGCGCAAAGGCGCGAAGCGCTGGCTGAACGTCGGCGTGGTGATTCAGCCGTCCGAAATCATGAAGATCGCCATGCCGCTGATGCTCGCGTGGTACTACCAGAAGCGCGAGAGCAATGTCCGCTGGTGGGATTACATCGTCGGCTTCATCATTTTGATGCTGCCGGTCGGGTTGATCGCCAAGCAGCCGGACCTGGGCACTGCCGTGCTCGTGTTCGCGGCGGGCGTGTTCGTGATCTATTTCGCGGGTCTGAGCTTCAAGCTGATCGTGCCGGTGTTGATCGCGGCGGTGATCGCGGTGGCGGGCATCGCCATTTTTCAGGACAAGATCTGCCAGCCCGAAGTGAACTGGCCGATGATGCACGACTATCAGAAGCATCGCATCTGCACGCTGCTCGACCCGACTTCCGATCCGCTCGGCAAAGGCTTCCACACCATTCAGGCAGTCATCGCGATCGGTTCGGGCGGCACGTTGGGCAAGGGTTGGCTGAAGGGCACGCAGGCGCATCTGGAGTTCATTCCCGAGAAGCACACGGACTTTATTTTCGCAGTCTTTTCCGAAGAATTCGGGCTGGCTGGCGGGCTGGTGCTGCTCTTTCTCTATATGGCGCTGATCGCGCGCGGATTGTTTATCGCGGCGAACGGCGCGACATTTTTCGGGCGACTATTGGCCGGATCGCTGACGTTGGCGTTCTTTACTTACGCGTTCGTAAATATCGGCATGGTGAGCGGGATATTGCCGGTGGTCGGCGTGCCGCTGCCGTTCATGAGTTACGGCGGGACGGCGTTGACGACGCTGGGCGTCGCCGTCGGACTGATCATGAGCGTGGCGCGGCAGAAGCGATTGATGCAGAGCTGATCGTTCCATGAAAAAAAGCGCGGATTGCTCCGCGCTTTTTTATTGCGCTTGCTGCGGCCGTTCCTTCTCCAGTTCAGCGCTCAACTGCTGATACTTCAGCTTCGCCGCCGGATCGCCCTGTGCCGCGGCCGCCGCGTAATACGCGCGCGCGACATTCAGATTGCGCTCGACGCCATCGCCGCCACGCTCGTAGAACGATCCCGCCACGTACTGCGCGGTCATATCGCCGCCTTGCGCGGCTTTCTTGTACCAGGTGAACGCCTGCGTGTTGTCGCGCGCGGTGCCGCGTCCATCGAGAAACTGATTCGCCAGCGCGAGTTCCGCCTGCACGTGCCCCTGATTCGCCGCCAGCAAGAACCAGCGATGCGCCTCCGTCGGGTCCTTCTCGACAAACTCACCGTCGTCGTACATCTTGCCGTAGACGTACTGCGCGTGCGCCATGTTCGCGTCGGCCGCTTTGCGCAGCCACTTTTTGCCTTCGGGCACGTCGGCGGGGCCGCCTTCGCCGTTGAGCAGCATCATCGCGTAATTGAATTCGGCGAGACGGCTGCCCTTTTGCGCCGCGCGATTGAATTCCGAACGCGCCGACACGAGATTGCCCGCGTTGTAATCGGCGACGGCGTTCTGAGTGGCGAGATCGACCGGTTTCGACTTGCCTTGCGCCGATGCCGCGCCCGGAACCGCGCCCGTCAGCCAGACGAACGACGCCGCCGCGATAACGACTCGCCAAGCGGTTCTCATGAACTCGTCTCCTGAAGCGCTTGCCGTGTCGCTTTGAGTAGCCAGATGACATCGGCGGCGATCGAAACCATCTTGATGCCCGACTGCGCGTACTGACGCGCGCTCGCCGAATCCAGCGCAAAGATGCCGCTTGCGATGCCCGCGCGTTCCGCCGCCGCGACGATCTTGTCGATCGCGTTCAGCACGTCGGGATGCTTGCTATCGCCGAGATGGCCGAGGCTCGCGGCCAAATCCGCCGGGCCGATGAACAGGCAATCGACGCCTGGCGTGGCCGCGATTGCATCGATAGAATCGAGCGCTTGCGCAGACTCGATCTGCACGATGGTCGCAATCTGCGCATTCGCGGTCGTCATATAGTCGCGGCGCGCGCCGTAGGACGCCGCGCGCACCATGCCCGCCGCGCCGCGCAAACCGTCGCGCGCATCGGCGGTCGGATATTGCGTGAGCTTCACGGCATGCGCCGCTTCTTCCGCCGATTGCACGTTGGGGAACATCAACGTGCGCGCGCCTGCATCGAGAACACGCTTGACGAGCCAGCCTTCCGCGAACGGCACGCGCACGATCGGCTCGCTCGGCAAATGCGCGGCGGCAATCGCGCGAAGCTGATCGACGACATCGCGGCTATCGTTCGGAGAGTGCTCCATGTCGATGCACAACCAGTCGAAGCCCGCGTGCGCGAGTGCTTCGGCGGCATCGGCGCTGCCGAGCGAAAGCCATAGGCCGAAAAGCGGACCGGGTTCGCTGAAACGCTGCTTGAGGGGATTGGTGAAGGCGCTCATCGCGCGGCCTCTTGTGAGCGGGCCATTCGATTGCGACGAAACAAATAAGACGGCATGCTCGCGCTCCGTTTTCGGCCGCGCCGGGTGATGGGCGGCTCATCGAGCGATCATACCGTGACAAATGCGCGGACGTTTGCCGCGCATTGGCGTGCTTATTATTAGCCTTCGACGTCGGCCCAGCAGTTGGGCGTTTCGTACAGGCGCACGCGCTTGAGCTTCAGATTGACGCCGTAATGCGCGTCGTAGACGTCAGCGAGGATGCGGAACGCCACGGCCGCGAGGTTCTCGACAGTCGGAATCCGATCCAGCACAACGGTCTTGTGATCCGACAGCGTTTGCAGAAATTCGCGCACTTTGACATCGCCTTCGTAGACGATGAACGCATGATCCCACTTGTTGATGAGATGCTCCATCGCCAGCGATTTGACGTCGGCGAAGTCCATCACCATGCCGCGATCGGGCGCGCCTTCGGTATCGACGAGATCGCCTTGCAGCGTGATTTCCAGCACGTAGCGATGCCCGTGCAAATTGCGGCACTGGCTGCGGTGATCGGGAATGCGGTGGCCCGCATCGAATTCGAGTTTTCGGGTGATTTGCATCAGGGGATGTTCAGGTATTTGTGCGTCTGCATCGACAGTCGCCACTGGGGATGCCGCTTGCACCAGTCGATCGCGAGTTTGGTATTGAAATCGCGCGACGGGCCGTCCATCGGCTGGACGAGAAAGTACTTGAAATCGAGCTTCGCCAGTTCGCCGAGTCGCTGATTATCCTGCGGCACGACGACCTTGAGTTCGTTGCCCTTCGTGACGACGAGCGGCGCATCGGCCTTCGGACTTACGCAAATCCAATCGATCGTCTCGAGCACCGGCAACGACCCATTCGTTTCGATAGCGATTTCGAAGCCGGCTTCGTGCAGCGCATCGACGAAAGGCTGATCGATTTGCAGCATCGGCTCGCCGCCCGTGCAAACGACGAAGCGATTCACCTCGCCCTCCGGCCACAGCGACGCGATCATCGCGACCAGATCGGCCGGCGTGCGGTACTTGCCGCCGTTCTCGCCATCGGTTCCGACGAAATCGGTATCGCAAAACTGGCAGACGGCTTCGGCGCGATCTTCCTCGCGCCCAGACCACAGATTGCAGCCGGCGAAGCGGCAAAACACGGCCGGACGCCCGGCGTTCGCGCCTTCGCCCTGCAACGTGTAGAAAATTTCCTTTACCGCGTACGTCATGACTGCCCTGTGATGCCTTCTCTAAATGTTCAAACCGGCGCGACGTCGACCTGTTCGCCCGCGCGATACGCCTCGTAGCCGCGTTTGCGCAGCTTGCATGCCGGACATTGGCCGCAACCGAAGCCCCAGTCGTGCAATTCGGCTCGCTCGCCGACATAACACGTATGCGTTTCGACTCGGATCAGCTCGACGAGCGTATCGCCGCCGAGCGTTTCGGCCAGACGCCACGTGTCCGCTTTATCGAGCCACATAAGCGGCGTTTCGAGCGCATAGCGCGTTTCCATGCCGAGATTCAGCGCGACTTGCAGCGCTTTCATGGTGTCGTCGCGACAATCGGGATAGCCCGAAAAATCGGTTTCGCACATGCCACCCACCAACACTTTCAAGCCACGCCGATACGCCAACGCCGCCGCGATCGTCATAAACAGCAAGTTGCGTCCGGGCACGAACGTATTCGGCAAGCCGCTCGCCGTCGCCTGAATTTCGATCTCGCGCGTCATGGCGGTGTCGCTGATCGCGCCGAGCACGGACAGATCGATCATGTGATCTTCGCCGAGCCGCTCCGCCCACTGCGGAAACTCACGCGTGACGGCTGCGCGAAAACCTTCGCGACACTCCAGTTCCACACGATGCCGCTGGCCGTAATCGAAGCCGAGCGTTTCAACCGTTTTATAGCGTTCGAGCGCCCAGGCAAGGCACGTAGCCGAGTCCTGGCCGCCGGAAAACAACACGAGCGCGCTGTCCTTGGCGTCTGTCCGAGTCAACTGGAAACTCCGTGATGAGATTGGCGTCATCGCCGCGCGATGAACGGAGGGGCCGTGCCCCGCGAGTTCAGTATAGGCTCGCGCTCCGCCGCCGGTCGCACCCGCTCCTTATGTCTCCGATAGCAGCGCGACCGTGCGCGCACATCGAATTCCGAGCCACAAAAGAAAAGGACTTGCGGCCCGAGGACGAGGCAAGTCCTTATATTGGAACGGATTTTAGCACGGTCAGCGCATTTTCGGCCTGCTGGAGCGACGGTGTCGCAGGCGAGCGTCTGTACAAATTTCCGAATCATCCCCCACCGATTCAATAACGCACTTTTTACCTCAATACAAAGCGAGACATCGGAAATGTGTTCTGGAAAATAATACTTGAATAATTTTTAGGGGTTTAAATTGCCTTCTTCAGACTTTTTACAACAGGTAATTTTTGAGTTTAATTTACCGAATTTATGGTCATACAAGTAACAAATTCTTCAGCGCATGTTTTCGGATGCCTAAGAAAAAGTCTGTAGATTCAAACGTCTGTCGAAAAACGTTGAAGTAATTTCATTCCGTTTACGGGTGAGTTAAAAATCGGAATTTCTGACAGCTAAACTCGAAAACAAACTATTTTTTGCCGATTGTGCAGCGTCGTTTAAATATGAATTTTCACGTTTCGCGACGACTTATAGTAACCTTCGTCCGTCGTCGCTGATTTTCGGCAAGTTTTACAGAAACAAACACCGGGCATCGGCAAAATTTGGAAGAAAAGCTAAAGTTTTGGATTGAAGTTGCCGACATAACGTTCAAGCAATGCCGGTGATGACAGATCAAGTAGAAATTTCTTCCTGTCTACGCAGTTTCGTTGCATCAAACAATGGTTAGCGTGCAAACTTTTGCACGCAACAATCGCACAGTTTCTCGTGTCGGCCCGCAAGGCGAGTCCATCGTAATCGAACCCGGCAAATCGCCAGGGACGATCGGTGCGGGTTCGGCTGCCTAGCAGCATCTTCTGACATTGGTGTTGGACGATCCTGCCAACCCACAGGGCGCATTCATTCGGACTCCGAATGATATTGCGCCTAGCACCCTCCCGCAGGGTTACGCGGGATCGCAGGTTCCGTTTCCGATCCGCCCGACTCTGCGGCGCTCCGGATAACGCGGCCGCTTCGCTCATGCACAACATCTACTTCAGTACTACTGATTACTTGTATGAAGAATACGACCCAAACCTTCGCCCGCATTTCCTTCGCTCCTAAAGCCGGTCTGATCGCAGCCGCAGTCGCGACCAGCCTGTTGCTCGCCGCTTGCGGCGGTGGCGGCGCCAACGACGCATTCGATACAGCATCGACCGTCGATGCCGCCAGCCGCGGCCAGAACGCATTCGCGATCGCATCGCCGACGAGCAACGCCACCGTGACCGGCACCGTCACCGTCACCGTCAAGGGCACGACCGGTTCGAACTGGACCAGCGTATCGGTCGTCGATATGACGACGGGCAACAAAGTGGCGCGCGATGCGGTGCCGTCGAGCGGTTCGTGGAGCACGTCCGTCGATTCGACGCGTCAGGTCAACGGCGTCCATACGTGGAAGATCTACGCGACGAACAAGAACACCGGCGCGACTTCCGTGCAGAACATCAGCGTGACGGTTTCGAACACGAAGACCTCGACGGGCAGCGGCGGCGGCACGACCACCACGCCGACATCAAGCAGCATCTTCTACGGCGCGAACGGCCACAACAACGAAGGCGGCGCGTACGACATTTCGTCGGCGGCGCTTCAGTTGTCGCAGTTGCAGGATCTGGGCGTGAAGCTGTATCGGAATGAGGTGTATAGCCAGGCTTCGGCGAATCACCTCGCAACGGTCGCGAAGACGATGGCCGCTGGCGGCGTGACGGTGTATCCGGTGATGCTGAGCGACATCAACTTCAACAGCGAATCCGATGCCTACAACGCGGGCTACGCGCTCGGCCAGCAAACGGCGTCTTCGTATAACTATCCGTACTTCGAAGTCAGCAACGAACTCGACGCCGAAGCACTCGCCGGCAACGTCGATGGCGTGTATCCGCAGCAATTCGACAACACGAAGTTCCAGCTTGCGCGTGGCGTGATCCGCGGCATGATCGCCGGTGTGAAGTCGGTGAATTCGTCGGCGAAGATCATCATGGGCGGCGGCGCGTGGATGCACTACGGCTTCGACCAGATGCTCGCGAACGGCACACAGCCGGACGGCACGACGGGTCACCCGGTTGTGTCGTGGGATATCACGGCATGGCACTGGTACTCGGATCAGGGCGACATCACCAACGCATGCGGCGGCACGGGTTGCCATGACGTTCTGGGTACGCTCGCGCAGTTCGGCAAGCCGATCTGGATCAACGAATACGGCGTTCGTCCGTGGCTCGGCAGCGATGCGCAGATCGCGTCTTACCTGACGGGCAATCTGATGATGGCGCAGTTCGTGTCGGTGGCGTCGAAGTACAACATTCAGGCGATCCAGACGTATGAGCTGTACGACGATCCGGCAGGCGGCGAGGGCGCGTACGGTCTGATCCAGAACGACGGCAAGACGGTCAAGGCGAACTACACGTCGTTCAAGAACTTCGTGAAGGCGAATCCGAAGTAAGTTTGATCGAGTTGTAGATGCTGTAGATGCGCAAAAGGGCAGGTTGCGAAAGCAATCTGCCCTTTTTATTTCGAAGCCGCACGCACGACAACGCCGCGCAAAACAAAAAGCCCAGTCGCGAGGACTGGGCTTTTGCTTGAAACTTTGGTGGCCTGGGACGGAATCGAACCATCGACACGCGGATTTTCAATCCGCTGCTCTACCAACTGAGCTACCGGGCCAACAGAAGTGAGACTATAGCAGAAGCACTGAGCCTGCTCAAGCCCTTCCGCGAAATTTTCTCGCGGAGATCAGGCTCAGACTTCGTTCTTGTTCTTCCCAAGGTCCACGCCCAACTGCTTGAGCTTGCGATACAAGTGCGTGCGCTCCAGCCCCGTCTTCTCCGCCACGCGCGTCATGCTGCCGTTCTCGCGCGCGAGGTGATATTCGAAGTACGCACGTTCGAACGCATCGCGGGCATCGCGCAGCGGGATGTCGAAGGAGATCGACGCGGTTTGTCCCGTCTGCGATTGCATCGCGTTATTCGCGCCGCCATCGGGCGATGCGTTGAGCGAGGACGCCGTAGGCAACGCAGCCGCCACCGGCACGCCCGATGCACTCGCGCCCGAGATCGGCTTGGCTGCGCTCAGCGCAGCGGGTGCCGCCGTGCCGTGCGCGAGTCCCTGCTCCACCGCCTTCAGCAGCTTCTGCAGCGCGATCGGCTTCTCGAGAAAGTTGAGCGCGCCGATCTTCGTCGCCTCGACAGCCGTGTCGATGGTCGCGTGCCCGGACATCATGATCACCGGCATCGTGAGTTTGCCCTGCGCGGCCCACTCCTTGAGCAGAGTGACGCCGTCGGTATCGGGCATCCAGATGTCGAGCAATACGAGGTCGGGTGTCTGCTGTAGCCGATAGTCGCGCGCCTTCTGCGCGTTCTCCGCCACGTCGACCACATGCCCTTCGTCGCTCAGGATCTCGGAGAGCAGTTCCCGGATCCCCATTTCATCGTCTACCACCAGGATGGTTGCCATTTAAGCTGCCCTTGTCTGCACTGTTGCTTTTGTCGTTCCGTGATTCGTGGCCGCGCCCGAACCGGGTGGTGTGCCCGGCGCGGCGGCATCGTCCGCGAGTTGTAGAAACAGGATCGATATCTGCGCACCTTCCACCACATCCGGCGACTTCGATCGGTTGCGGATGTCGATACGGGCGCCGTGCTCGTCGACGATCTTTTTCACCGTTGCAAGTCCCAGACCCGTGCCCTTCGCCTTGGTCGTCACGTAAGGTTCGAAAGCGCGCGACAGTATGCGCGCCGGAAAGCCCGAGCCGTTATCCGACACCGTCAGGCGCACGGCGACACGCGCATGGCCCGATGCGTCGGGGTCGCCATATTCTACTGTTCTCGTTTCGAGCAGAACGCGCGGCTGAGCCACTTCCGAGACAGCGTCTTGCGCGTTCTGAAGCAAGTTGTGAATCACCTGGCGGATTTGCGTCGCATCGCCACGAATGACCGGCAACTTGTTGAGATCGACCTTGATCGGACTCTTGCCGTCTTCGATGCCGTACAGCGTCAGCACTTCCGCCACCAGATCGTTCAGATGCAGATTGCCGAGCACGGCGGGCGGCGTGCGCGCATATTCGCGGAAATCATCGACCATCTGCTTCATCGCCTGCACCTGATTGACGATGGTGGTCGATGCGCGCTTGAGCACATCGGCATCCGGCGGCGCGAGTTTATCGGCGAGCTTCATTTGCAGGCGCTCGGCGGACAACTGAATGGGCGTGAGCGGATTCTTGATTTCGTGCGCGAGACGCCGCGCCACTTCGCCCCATGCGACCGAACGCTGCGCGGAGATGACGTCGGAAATATCGTCGAACACGACGACATAGCCGGACGTTTGCGCGTCCTCTTCGCCATCGCTTGCGCTGAGCAATTGCGTGCCGCGCACGAGCAGCGTGAGCGGATCGTTTTCGCCGGGCACGGTCACCGCGACTTGCTGTTGCCAGTGTCCGCGATCGCCCATCGGACGATCACTGCCGATGGCCGCGGCATCGCGTTCAGCGAAGGCTTTTCGGGTCATCGCGCCGAACTCGGCGAGGGCATCGATCTGATCGAGCGGCTGATTCAGCATGGCGCCGAACGGCTGACGGAAGATGCGCTCCGCGCCGCGATTGGCCGTGGTCAAACGGAACTGTCGATCGAACACGAATACGCCCGCCGTCAGGTTGGCGAGAATACTTTCGAGATACGCCTTCGAATGCTCCAGCGCGATCCGGTTGTTCTCCACCGCCGCGCGCGCTTCGGACAACTGACGCGTCATGGCGTTAAAGGACTGCGTGAGAAAGCCAAGTTCATCGCGCGAATTGATTTCGCGTTTGGGCGTGTAGTCACCTTCAGCCACTTCCTTCGTGCCTTGCGCGAGCAGGAACAGCGGACGCGCGAGCTGATTGCCGAGCGCGAGCGCCAGCATCATCGCGATGAAAGTGGCGAGGAACAGCGCCAACGTCAGCGTGCCGATATACATCTTGCGCAAACCCGTGCGCCCGAGCCGCTTTTCCTGATACTCGCGATACGCGCGCTGCACGGCATCTGCATTGCGCGCGAGCGCCTGACTCACGGGCTGCTCGATCTGCAAATACCGATCGGCATGCTGAAATTCCGTGGTCGTGGTCGGATCGGGAATCTTGGTGACGATACGTAATCGCAACGCGCCCTTCGGCCCGTTGTCCTTTGGATCGCCGTCGAGTTCGCCTTCGATCGCACCGTACGGATGATCCTGCGCCTCCTTCAACATCGCCGCCGATGGCTCGTTGTTCGGCAGCAGCGCGTAGTAATTGCCCGACGCCTGCGCGACCGTGCGCAATCCCGGCACGCGCAACGACGCACCGTTCGACGTCAGATCTTCGCGGTTGTACTGATCGCGCGGACGCTCGAACACCACGGCGTCCTGCACGTTGTACTGATCGCGCAAACGCAGCAGCGCAAGCGTAAGACTCGACGGGTCCGCGCTCGCGAGTTGATCGCTCATCTGCTTGCTGCGGTTCTTGTAGTCCGCGAGCGAGTTTTCGAGCATGCCGCGCCCGAGCGTGAGACCCGACGTGAGCGCGGTTTCCACGTTCACATCGAACCATGATTCGATACTGCGCGACACGAACTGATACGAAACGATATAGATGATCGCGCCCGGCACCACGCCGACCAGCGCGAAGATCAGCGCGAGTTTCGCGAGCAGTCGCGTGCCGAAGCGCCCCTGCCTCACACGCGACACGATGATCAATATCAGACTGACAACGATCAGCATGAAGATCAGCGCCACGGCCACGTTCGCGGCATAGAGCCAGCCGTAGTATCGGTCGAAGAATTCGGTGTTGGCGCTCGCGAGCGCGAGCATCACGAGCAGCAGGACTGCTGTGACCGCGACTGTCGAGACAAGCAACCGAACGACAAAACTCTTCATGTCAGTACGGCCGCGTCGAAATCTATTTCGCACGTTCAGACGCCGTAAAAAGGAAACGCTTCCAATCCGAGGACAGGTTCCAGTCGCGGTTATTCACCGCGTCGATCTGGAACGGCTTGGGCATCAACGCGATATCCAATTGCATGCGCACCGATGCGTCATACGTCTCTCCGCCATGCACCTGATTCCGGTCGATGACATGCCACGACGTGACATGCTTGATGACCGCGAGCGCCTCGTTAAGCGATGCAAAGCGCAATTGCAGCCCGCCCGTGGACACGCGATATTCGTTGGTGAGCGGCTGATAGGAAAGCCGAATGCTCTGCGACACGTTGACCGGCTCTTCGTCGAACCAGTACCAGCGCGGCCGCGACAAGGTGAAGTCCACGGTGAAGTAAAGCGGCACACTGCGGTTCACGGCTTCTTCGAGGCTGCTGTTGAGATCGAAGTCGAAGTGCGCATCGAGGCTCCAGCCGCCATTGTCCGCCTGCAACGATGCCCGCTGCACGGAGATCGTCTCGGCATGCGCGGAAATGGCCGTGCCGAAGCTCAGCCAAAGCGCCAGCGCAGTCCACACGGCGAGCGCGAGCCGCGGCGGAAAAAAGCGTTTGATCGTCACCGTTTCTGAAAGCGCGCGTAGAAGAATCCGTCGTGGTCCGCGATGATATCCGCGTTCCGGTTCGATGATTTTGTACCGTCCGGTGAATCCTGCCCCGCATCCGCGCTCGGACGCGCCGCTGTCGGCAGCAATTGGCCCGGCGCGTCCAATCGTACCGCATCTTCATGCAGGGTTCCAAACCAGCGGGCCTGCTGTTCGCCCTCCTCAGGGAAAATCGAGCACGTCACGTAGAGCAGTTCGCCGCCTTTCGCGACGAGCGGCCAGAGCGCGTTCAGAATGCGCCGCTGTTCTTCGACTAGCGCCGCGATATCCGTTTCACGACGCAACCAGCGAATATCCGGATGCCGCCGCACGATGCCCGATGCCGAACACGGCACATCGGCAAGAATGCGATCGAAGGGTTTGCCATCGAACCATGTCGAGGGATCGCCCGCATCGCCTACTTTGATTTCGGCGTTGAGCTTGAGCCGCGCCAGATTCTCTTCGATACGCACCGCGCGTTTTGCATCGCTTTCGAGCGCGATCACGTCGGCGTCCGCCAGTTCGAGAATGTGGCCGGTCTTGCCGCCGGGCGCGGCGCACGCATCGAGCACGCGCATGCCGTTTTTGACGTCGAGCAATTGTGCGGCGCGCTGTGCACCTGCGTCCTGCACGGAGACAACGCCATCGATAAAACCGGGAATGCGTTCGACCGGCATCGGCGTTTTCAAACGCACCGCGTGTTCGCCTGCGATCTGCGCGTCGATTTGCGCTTCGGTCAAACGTTTGAGGTATTCATCGACGGTTGCGTGGCGGGCGTTCACGCGCAAGGTCAGCGGACCGTGCTCGTTGCCCGCTTCGAGAATGTCTTGCCATGCGTCGGGCTGACCGCGCTTCACGGCATCGATCCACCATTGTGGATAGTTGAAGCGCGCGACGTCGCTCTTGCGCGCTTCTTCGATCAGCGCATCGCGCTCGCGCAGGAAGGTGCGCAGCACGGCGTTGACAAGGCCCTTTGCAAACGACACTTCGCGCCGCGCGGAAATCGCGCCGACGGCCTGATCGACCACGGTGAACGGCGCATACGCTTCTTCATCGACCAGCAAAGTCAGCGCACACGAAAGCACGTTCGATACATGCGTCGGCGGCGCTTTGCGCACGAGCACGTGCATCAGCGCATCGGTGAGGGCGAGACGGCGCATCGCGCGATACGCGATGTCCTGAATCGCGCCACGCGCCGCCGCATGTTTGCCCGACGCCATGACGTTCTGCAACGCAGCCGGCAACGCCGATCCGCCGCGCACCGCGCCCACGGCCTGCGCCGCGCCGTCCAGCGCGAACGCGAGCGAATCGGGCGCGAGATGCAACGCGCTCAAACGAGACGATGCACGCGCCGATGAATGTTGCGCGGCGGCGGGCCGTCGGGAAGGCTGATCTGTCATGTCGATGCGGGAACTGTCGGACGGCAAGCGTCGCGCTTGCGTGAACGTCGATTGTAACTGCTGGGATTGAAGCGCCTGCCTCGTTGGTACGCGGAAAGGAAAAAGGCCATTCCAGACTACTGGAATGGCCTTCTGTGAAAGCTCGATGCGATTACATGCGGCCGGTGCGCGCCATCTCCATCAAACGCGCGACGCGCTCTTCCGTCGCCGGGTGCGTCGAGAACAAATTGGCGATGCCGCCGCCCGACAGCGGATTCATGATCATCATCTGCGCCGTGGCCGGATGCGCTTCGGCAGTCGGGAACGGCGTGCCGGTTGCGTACGCGTGGATCTTTTCCAGCGCACTCGCCAGCGCCTGCGGATCGCCCGAAATCTGCGCGCCGCCGCGATCCGCTTCGAATTCGCGTGCGCGGGAAATCGCCATCTGGATCAGCGCGCCTGCGATCGGCGCAAGAATCGCCACGGCAATGCTCGCGATCGGATTCGACGGGCGGCCTTCGTCATCGCGTCCGCCGAAGAACATCGCGAAGTTCGCGATAGCCGAGATCGCGCCGGCCATCGTCGCGGAGATCGTCGAAATGAGGATGTCGCGATGCTTCACGTGCGCGAGTTCGTGCGCCATCACGCCGCGCATTTCGCGCTCGGACAGCACGCGCAAAATGCCCGTGGTCGCCGCCACCGCCGCGTGCTCCGGGTTACGTCCCGTGGCGAACGCGTTCGGCGCATCTTCGTTGATCAGATAGACGCGCGGCATAGGCAATTCGGCACGCGTGGCGAGTTCACGAACCATGCGATAGAACTGCGGCGCAGTGGTTTCGTCGACTTCCTGCGCGTTGTACATGCGCAGAACCATCTTGTCCGAGAACCAGTACGAGAAAAAATTCATGCCGAGCGCGACGAGCAACGCGAGCATCATGCCGCTCTTGCCGCCGATCATCCCGCCGATCACGACGAAGAGGGCCGTGATCGCCGCCATCAGCATCGCGGTTTTGACCCAATTGAACATGTGAGGAGCTCCTCTCCAAAGCAAATGCAGGTTGTCCCGGCCAAATGGCCAGCGACGCATTGTAAGCAAAATGTTAGATAAGGGCGTCCGTCAAAAATTCAATCCGTTTTTATTGATGCGACGTCGCCAGCTTGATGCCAAGTCCGACGAATGCACTGCCCACTCCGCGATCCATCCACTTCTTGATGCCCGGCTTGCCCGAAAAGCGCTGCGTCACGCTGCCCGCGATCCATGCCACGAAGCTGTTCCACGCCGTGCTCATCGCAATGAAGGCCGCGCCGAGCAGGAGGAACGCGAGCGTTTTGTGCTGGCTGTCGGCGGCGACGAACTGCGGGAAGAACGAGACGAAAAACAGCACGACTTTCGGGTTCAGCACGTTGGTGACGAAGCCTTGCATAAACAATTGATGCAGCGACTTCGGCGCGGACTGCGCGCTTTTCTGCACGTCCTGATCGACGTCTTCGTGCTTCGCGAAAATCAGCCGCACGCCGAGATAAATCAGATAAATCGCGCCCGCGATTTTGATGACGGTAAATGCCGTTGCCGATGCTGCGAGAATCGCCGTTAATCCGAACGCCGTCGCCAGCGTATGCACGATGCATCCCGCCGAAATCCCCAACGCCGACACGACGCCCGCGCCGCGACCTTGCGCGACACTGCGCCCGACGATGTACGCGGTATCGGGACCGGGCGTGACGTTCAGAAGAAAGACGGCGAGCAGGAAGAAAGCAAAACCGGTAATGCCGAGCATCGGGACTCCACGAAAGCGAAAGCGCTAATTTGAGACGGCTTATTTTAGCGCTGCGGCCTTATTGGAAGCGCTGTCCTTTTACGATCGATGCACCCGCGAGGAACTCGCGCACGGGCAGACGCTTACCGCCCGGTTTCTGCAATTGCGTGAGCTTCAGCGCGCCGCCCCCGCCGCAATTCACGACGATGCCTTCGGGCGAAACTTCAGCGATCGTGCCCGCTTCGCCCGCGCCGCTGATCGGCTGCGCGGACCAGATTTTGATCGCGACGCCATCGAGCGTGCCGAATGCGCCGGGGAACGGATCGAAGGCGCGCACTTGTCGCGCGAGTTCATCGGCTGAACGCGTCCAGTCGAGCGCGGCTTCGTTTTTGGCGATCTTTTCAGCGTAGGTCGTGCCGTCTTCGGGCTGCGGCGTGGATGGCAGCGAACCGTCGCGTTCGAGATCGCGCAGTGCCGCGACGATCATCTCCGCGCCCATTTGGGCCAGGCGATCGTGCAGCGTGACGGTGGTGTCGTCGGAGGAAATCGACGTGCAGTTTTCGCGGATCATCGCTCCCGTGTCGAGACCGACGTCCATCTGCATCAACGTGATACCGGTTTCCACGTCGCCCGCTTCGATCGCGCGATGGATCGGCGCGGCGCCGCGCCAGCGCGGGAGCAAAGACGCGTGAATGTTGATCGCGCCCTTCGGCGGAATATCGAGCACTTCCTGCGGCAGGATCAGGCCATACGCGGCGACCACCATGACGTCGTGCGGCGTGGCGCGCAATAGATCGATGGCATCGGCCGCTTCCTGCGGATATTTGCCCGCGCGCCGCAGCGATGTAGGCTGCGCGACCGGCAAACCATGCTCGACGGCAAAGCGCTTGACCGGACTCGCGGTCAGCTTCATGCCACGTCCGGCAGGACGATCCGGCTGCGTCAACACGAGCGGAACGGCAAAACCCGCCGCATGGATGGCCGCGAGCGCGGCGGCAGCAAATTCCGGCGTTCCGGCGAAAACAACGCGCAGCGATTGAGTCATCGAATTACAGCGCCTTTTCCAGCTTTTTCATCTTGCCGCGAATGCGCGTCTGCTTGAGCGTCGAAAGATATTCGACGAACACGTGTCCCGCCAGATGATCCATCTCGTGCTGAATGCACACGGCGAGCAGCCCGTCGCAATCGAGTTCGAAGGTTTCGCCTTTTTCGTTCAGCGCCTTCACGCGCACCTTGTCCGGCCGCTCGACGAAGTCGTAGATGCCGGGCACCGACAGGCAGCCTTCTTCCCACTCTTTCTTGACTTCGCTCGCCCAGACAATTTCCGGGTTGATGAACACCAGCAGTTCATCATGCGCGTCCGATACGTCGATGGTAATCACGCGCTCGTGCACGTCCACCTGCGTAGCCGCGAGGCCAACGCCCGGCGCGGCGTACATGGTCTCGGCCATATCGGCGACGAGTTTGCGGATGCGGTCATCGACCACGGCGACGGGTTTCGCCACCTTGTTCAGCCGCTTGTCCGGGTAATTCAGTATGTTGAGCAGAGCCATGATTCGGATTGTCTACGCGCGCCGCGACGCGTGTAAATCGGCCATTCGGCCAGGTTGCGGGTAGTCGGCGGCATGCCGAAGATATGCGGGTGAATCCAGTCGATTCAACGCCGCCGGCATTGCGGCCAGAGCGCGTCGCCGCGGGCGGCAGGCAAGGCCGGGCGACATTCTTACTTTTTGTGTACAGGACCGAAAATATTAACATGTCAACCGCTCTCCTGCCGACCGAGCCCGGTCTCGCGCCCGCTTCCGATTTGCCCGCGTGGCTGCGTCTCGCGCATGCGAAAGGCTTGCGTCCGCTCGCGCTTCGTAGCTTGCTTGCGGAGTTTCGCGGACCGTGTGAAGTCTTATCGGAAAGTTTCGTGGAATTGACGCGCGTCGCGGGCGAAATCGCGGCAAACGCTGTGCTCGCGCCGCCCGCGGATATCGAAGGCGTCTCGTTCGATCACTATATGAACGATGTGCGCGAATGGCTCGCGGTGCCGGGCAATCACATTCTGACGCTCGCCGATGCCGACTATCCGCAAGCGCTGCTCACGATGCCCGATCCGCCGCCGCTGCTCTACGCGAAAGGCCGGCTGGAACTGCTGCAATCGCGCGCGGTGGCGATCGTCGGCAGCCGGCACGCGACGCCTCAAGGTTTGGAAGACGCGCGGCGCTTCGCTCGGGCGCTGTCCGATGCGGGTCTCGCGGTCGCGTCCGGACTTGCCGTCGGTATCGATGCAGCGGCGCATCGCGGCGCGCTGCTGGGTCGATCGGGCACGATCGCCGTCGTCGGCACTGGACTCGATCTCGTCTATCCGTCGGTCAATCGCGATCTTGCGCACGAAATCGCCCGCGACGGCGTGATCCTGTCCGAATGGCCATTGGGCACGCCCGCGCGCTCAGCCAACTTCCCGCAGCGAAATCGGCTGATCGCGGGCTTGAGCAGCGGCGTGCTGATCGTCGAAGCGGCGATGCGCTCGGGATCGCTCATTACCGCGCGGCTTGCCAATGAAATGGGGCGCGATATCTTCGCAATGCCAGGTTCCATCCACTCGCCCTTGTCGCGCGGATGCCATCGGCTGATCAAGCAGGGCGCGAAGCTTGTCGAGACGCCGGAGGAAGTGCTCGAGGAATTCGGCATCACGCGCGCGGCGAGCAAAGCGCCGAAACCGGTCAGCGCGTCGTGGGCGTCGGCGCGGCTGTCGGCCACCGAAGACGCCAATCGCGTGCTCGCCGCAATCGGCCATTCTCCGGTGACGCTTGAAATCCTCGCCCATCGCACCGAACTGGATGGCGCGGCGCTTCAGGCCGCGTTGCTGCAACTGGAGCTTGAAGGGCACATCTGCGCGTTGCCCGGCGGGCGTTTCACGGCAATCGAACGCTCGTGAACCGGCGTCGTGCTACATTCGCGGAAAATCAAGCCGTTTCGCTACCTGATAAGAAATTGCGCCATGTCCGCGTTGAATCTCGACACCGATGCCGATGCCATCGCTGAACGCTTAGCCCAGCCCGGCATGCTGTTCGTCGCCTGTTTGTGCGCCGAATGGTGCGGCACGTGTCGCGAATATCGCGACGGTTTCGACAAACTCGCGGCCGCGCATCCCGATATTTGCTTCGCGTGGATCGACATCGAGAATCAGGCGGATCGCTTCGACGATCTCGATGTCGAAAATTTTCCGACCATCCTGATCGAAGATTCGATCACGACCCGATTTTTCGGCACGGTGCTGCCGCAAGTGTCGATCGTCGAGCGCATGCTCACCGATCTGACCGCGCTCCCGAATATGATCGGCGCGCCGAAACTGCGCCCGGCGCTTGCTACGGCGTAAGCTGAAACAGCTTTTCGCGTCCGATAGCGTCCGACAAAGCGCGCACCGTGAACCGTTCGGCGGCATCGGCTATTTCGCGCTTCGACGCCCGCCGTTCAAAGCCTGTGCTATAAAGCGGACGTTAAAGCGCCCAAACCGGGCCGCTGCAAGCCACCTATATATTGAGTCATGTCCAAAGCCCTGATCATCGCTGAGAAGCCCTCCGTCGCGAACGACATCGCGCGTGCGCTGGGCGGCTTCACCAAGCATGACGAGTACTTCGAGAGCGACGACTACGTGCTCTCGTCCGCCGTCGGCCACTTGCTGGAAATCGCCGCGCCGGAGGAATACGACGTCAAGCGCGGCAAGTGGAGTTTCGCCAATTTGCCGGTCATTCCGCCGCATTTCGATCTGAATCCGATCGCCAAGAGCGAGTCGCGCCTGAAGGTGCTGACCAAGCTGCTCAAGCGCAAGGATATCGATCGCCTGATCAACGCATGTGACGCGGGGCGCGAGGGCGAGCTGATTTTCCGCCTGATCGCGCAGCACGCGAAAGCCAAGCAACCGGTCCAGCGCCTCTGGCTCCAGTCGATGACGCCCGCCGCCATTCGCGAAGGCTTCGCGAACCTGCGCAGCGACGCCGACATGCAGCCGCTCGCAGACGCCGCGCGTTGCCGCTCGGAAGCGGACTGGCTGGTCGGCATCAACGGCACGCGCGCGATGACCGCGTTCAACAGCAAGGGCGGCGGCTTCTTTCTGACGACAGTTGGTCGCGTTCAGACACCAACGTTGTCGATCGTCGTCGAACGTGAAGAGAAAATCCGCCGATTCATCCCACGCGATTACTGGGAAGTGCGCGGCGAGTTCATCGCGGCGAAGGGCATCTACGAAGGCCGCTGGTTCGATCCGAAGTTCAAGCGGGTCGAAAACGATCCGGAACAGCGCGATTCGCGTTTGTGGAGCCTCGCGGCGGCGGAATCGATCGTTGCGGCTTGTCGCGGCAAGACCGGCACGGTGACCGAGGAATCGAAACCATCGACGCAAATGTCGCCGCTGCTGTTCGATCTGACGAGCTTGCAGCGCGAAGCCAACGGCCGCTTCGGCTTCTCGGCGAAGAACACGCTGGGTCTCGCGCAGGCGCTGTACGAAAAGCACAAGGTCCTGACCTACCCGCGTACCGATTCGCGCGCGCTCCCGGAAGACTATTTGGGCACGGTCAAGGAAACGCTGACCATGCTCAAGGAAAGCAACAACTACCTGCCGCACGCCAAGCAAGTGCTCGACAAGGGTTGGGTCAAGCCGAACAAGCGCATCTTCGACAACTCGAAGATCAGCGATCACTTCGCCATCATCCCGACGCTGCAAGCGCCCAAGGCGTTGTCCGAGCCGGAGCAGAAGCTGTACGACCTGGTTGTGAAGCGCTTCCTGTCGGTGTTTTTCCCGGCTGCCGAATATCTCGTGACCACGCGCATCACCGAGGTCTCGGGGCATCACTTCAAGACCGAAGGCAAGGTGCTGGTCGAGCCGGGCTGGCTGCAAGTCTACGGACGCGAAGCGGCGGGCGAGGAAGGCAATCTCGTGCCGGTTCAGAAGGACGAAAAGGTCGATGTCGAAAAGGTCGAAGCGCACGCGTTGGTGACCAAACCGCCTGCACGCTACAACGAAGCATCGCTGCTCTCGGCGATGGAAGGCGCGGGCAAGCTCGTCGAAGATGAAGAACTGCGCGACGCGATGGCGGCAAAGGGCCTCGGCACGCCGGCCACGCGCGCGGCGATCATCGAAGGTTTGCTCGGCGAAAAGTACATGGTGCGCGAAGGCCGCGAGCTGATTCCGACCGCCAAGGCGTTCCAGCTTATGACGCTGCTGCGCGGCCTCGGCGTGGAAGAACTCACCGCGCCCGAACTGACCGGCCAGTGGGAGCACAAGCTCTCGCAGATGGAACGCGGCAGTTTGCATCGCGATACGTTCATGCAGGAAATCGCGCGCATGACGCAGACCATCGTCAAGCGCGCGAAGGAATACGACTCCGACACCATTCCCGGCGATTACGCGACGCTCGAAACGCCGTGCCCGCATTGCGGCGCGCAGGTGAAGGAGAACTATCGCCGGTTCGCGTGTACGAAGTGCGAGTTCTCGATCTCGAAGATTCCGGGCGGTCGCCAGTTCGAGATTCCGGAAGTCGAGGAATTGTTGCGCGAGAAGACCATCGGACCGCTGTCGGGATTCCGCAGCAAGATGGGTCGTCCGTTCTCGGCCATTCTCAAGCTCGCGCTCGACGACGAGATCAAGAACTACAAGCTGGAATTCGATTTCGGTCAGGATAACGGCGGCGAAGATGGCGAACCGCCTGATTTCTCCGAGCAAACACCGGTCGGCGCGTGTCCGAAGTGTCACTCGCGCGTGTTCGAGCACGGCATGAGCTACGTCTGCGAGAACTCCGTCGCGAATCCGAAGACTTGCGATTTCCGCTCGGGCAAGGTGATCCTGCAACAGGAAATCGCGCGCGAGCAGATGGAGAAGTTGCTCGGCGAAGGCCGCACGGATTTGCTGACGAACTTCAAGTCGTCGCGCACGGGCCGCAATTTCAAGGCGTTCCTCGTGAAGCAGCCGGACGGCAAGATCGGCTTCGAGTTCGAGAAGAAGGAAGGCAAGCCGGCGGCGAAACGCGGCGCGGCGGCAGCGGAGGCATCGGCGGATAACGGGGATGAAGGCGATAGCGATGTCGCCGTCTCCGCGAAGACCACTCGCGCCAAGGCTGCGACGAAGACCGTCGCGGCGAAGAAGGCGCCTGCTGCGAAGAAGGCTGCGGCGAAGAAGACAGCGGCGCGCAAGACGGGCTGATCGTTTGATGCGCTGTATGTGAAAAAGCCCGCGAGAGTAATTTCGCGGGCTTTTTTCATTTCCACCGATCGCCAGAGTCTGAGAGCAGTTTTGTTCAATACGTCTGCGTACGCAGTCCCTATCCTTCGCTACCCAGAACGAAAAAGTACGTTGAGGATAGGCGATGAACACCGTTATCTCGATGGGCGCATTCGCGCTCGCATCATCGATCTCTCCCGGTCCCGTGAATCTCGTCGCGCTGAGCAGCAGCATGCGGCATGGATTTAAGGTCAGCATGCGACATGTCATCGGCGCGACGATCGGATTTACGGTCCTGCTTCTGCTGACGGGTCTCGGCATGCGAGAGTTGCTGAATGTCATGCCTCGATTGATCGAATTCGTGAAGTGGGCGGGCTGCGCGTTCCTTATCTACATGGCCTACAAACTCGTACGCGATAACGGAGAGCTTGGCGTAAGCAGTGAAGCCAAAGCACCATCGTTTCTATCCGGTGCAACGATGCAATGGCTCAACCCGAAAGCGTGGCTTGCATCGCTGGCGGGGATGGGCGCATTCGCGGGCAGCGATATCGGCCTGATCTGGCAACTGACGTGCATCTACTTTGCGATCTGCCTGGCGTCGCTGGCGTGCTGGTCGGCGGCGGGTATTTTTCTGCGCAAATACATTGATCGTCCGGCGCGGATGAGGCTTTTCAATCGGATGATCTCGGCACTGCTGGTGTTCAGCGCGGTTTATCTGATGCAGGAGTAGCCACGCGGGCTATCGCTTGATGTACTCGCCCGGTGTTGCCGCGACGAAGCGTTTAAACGTGCGCTGCAGATGCGCCTGATCCGAGAAACCGGCGTCGGCGGCAACGCTCGCAATTGCAACGCCTCGACGGAGTGCCGTGCGGCAATACTCGATTCGCGCATTCAACTGATACACGTGCGGCGTCATGCCGAACTGTGCTTTGAACGCTCGAATAAGATATGAACCGGACAGGCCAGAAACGGCGCACAAGTCTTCGATTCGAAGCGGTTGCGTGCAATGGTCCCTGACGAAATCGGCGACAACGTCGAGTCTGGGATGAGTCGTGTGTCTCGGGGTCGGGATCGGCTGAAGGCGAGACGGGAGTTCGGAGAAGAACGTCCACGCCGTGCAGCATTTCTCCAGATCGCTGGAAGCGTCGTTCGTCAGGACTTCGCAGAGTGCGTTCAGCGCGTGAAAAAGGAATGGATCACGGATAGCGGCAAGCTCGAAGCGTCGCAGCGTCGCCGACTGCGCGTCCTGTTGCGCGTGCAGATCCGCCAGCCAACGGGTATCGACGTAGAGCATCCGATAAGACCATCGTTTGTCATCGATCGGATTGCACGCGTGGACATCGCCCGGATTCATGACAACGACCGTGCCACCGCTGATTTGCTCCGCATGGCTGCCGTTCACATATTTGCTGATGCCACCAGTCACCGCGCCTATAGAAAAGCATTGATGCGCGTGAGGCGCGTAGCAGACGCGTCTTCCATCTGGCACCTCGCGCATCTCGATAAAAGGCAACGCTGCATTGCGCCAGAATTTCGGGCTTGCTTTGGCAGGACGTGAGTCGTAGAGCGTCATGGCGAAATCCCCATAAGACTCAAAAGGATACCGCGCTATCGGCTCAAATTCGTCGCGAACTAAGACTCAGAAAGGCGAAGGCGCCGGCATCCGCGCTCTTGTCCGCGATGGCTTGGACAGCTTCAGATCATCGTCATCGCGTTCTTCATAGGCCGGCCGCTCAACAACGCGCGCGGGCTGATCGCGCAGCCACTGTTCGCTCATCTGATGGTTCGGCGTCTGGCTGAAATGCTCGACCAAATGATCGATAAACGTCCGCACTTTCGCCGGCAAATGCCGACGGCTCGGATACGCGACATTGATCTCGACCTGCGGCAACTGGAAATCGCCCAACAGGCGCACGAGCTGTCCACGCGACATATCGTTGCCGATCAGATAGCTCGGCAGTATCGCGATGCCCATGCCCAGCAGCGCAAACTGCCGCAGCATTTCCGTGTTATTCGCGATGATCACGTTCTGCGGCCGCACGCGCACTTCGCCGTCCGGACCGGTGAACACGCGCTCATCGCCCCAATACTCGGACGGCAGGCTCAGGCACGGATGCTCCAGCAAATGCTCCGGACGCGTCGGCGTGCCGTGCTTGGCGAGGTATTCGGGCGTGGCGCACACGGTCATGCAACCCGTCGTCAGCCTCCGCGTCACAATGCTCGCGCTCTTCACCTGCCGCGCAATCACAATGCCGACATCGAAACCTTCCTCCACCAGATCGACCTGACGATCCACCAGCGTCACGTCCGGCACGACTTTCGGATAACGCTGTGCATACGTCTGTAACACAGGTGCGAGATTATGCAGCCCGAACACCACCGGCGCGACGATCCTCAGCGAGCCGAGCGGTTCATGATTACGCGCAACCACCATCTGTTCGACATCCTCGAGTTCATCGAGAATTTGCCTGGCTCGCTCCAGATATACCTGGCCGGATTCCGTGAGCGAAAGGCTGCGCGTCGTGCGGTTCAGCAAACGCGTTCCGAGGCGGCCTTCGAGATCGGCGACGTGGCGCGTGGCTACCGCATTGGAGATGTCCATCGCGCTCGCGGCCCGGGCGAAACTGCCCAGATCGGCGACACGGACGAACACTCTCATCGACTGCAAATGATCCATGGGACAACTCCTGCCGCTTGAGCGGCTTCTAAATTCTGCTGCAAAGCAATTCAGAATTATCCTAGGACTCGAAGTTTCGTGCAGAAGTTGCGGGAAGACAGGGATTTTTCGGGGAAAAACGGCGCAACACGCGGAAATCGGGGACGAAAGAACGCCGATTGTTGTTATGTGCACAACACCCGACTGTTACCAACTCAGCCGATTAATTTTTGAAAATACTGGCCGAGTCAATTTTGACACGCTATGCAGCGTGTTCACGCGATCGCGCGAAGGCATAGCGTAATTGGGGATTGATTCGCCCGGTGACGCTAATCACCGGGCATCGCACTATTATTACGTGCAGTTACGCTCAGGCGGCAAAACGTCGCGCCATGTCAGCCTTTGCCTCGGGAAGCGCGTTCGGCAAGCCTTGATGCAGCTTGGCGAACAACTCGTCGTGCAGGGCGAGCTCATCGCGCCAGGCGGCTTCGTTAACCGAAATCACCTGTTCGAACTGCTCGCGCGTGAAGCCGAGCGCGCCCCAGTCGATGTCCTCGTAGCGCGGCGAAATGCCGAACGCGTGTTCCTCACCGCGCGCCGTGCCTTCGATACGCCCGATCATCCAGTTCAGCACGCGCATGTTCTCGCCAAAGCCCGGCCACACGAACTTGCCGTCATCGCCTTTGCGGAACCAGTTGACGCAGAAGAACTTCGGCGCTTTCGCGTTCATCGACTCGACTTTCTCGCCCATCTTGAGCCAGTGGCCGAAGTAATCGCTCATGTTGTAGCCACAGAACGGCAGCATCGCGAATGGATCGCGGCGCACGACGCCTTGCTGACCGGCAGCGGCGGCGGTCGTTTCCGAGCCCATCGTCGCGGCCATGTAGACGCCTTCGGTCCAGTCGCGCGCTTCGGTGACGAGCGGCACCGTGTTGGAACGGCGTCCGCCGAAGATGAACGCATCGATCGGCACGCCTGCCGGGTTTTCCCAGTCGGCATCGATCGAAGGACATTGCGATGCGGGCGCGGTGAAGCGTGCGTTCGGATGCGCGGCCTTCGCGCCCGTTTCCTTCGCGATCGCTGGCGTCCAGTCGCGGCCCTGCCAGTCGATCAGATGCGCAGGCGGCGTGTCCGTCATGCCTTCCCACCAGACGTCGCCGTCGTCGGTCAGCGCGACATTGGTGAAGATGACGTTCTCCTTGAGCGTCGCCATCGCGTTGAAGTTGGTCTTTTCGCTCGTGCCAGGCGCGACGCCGAAGTAGCCCGCTTCCGGGTTGATTGCGTAGAGACGGCCATCGCGGCCCGGCTTGATCCAGGCGATATCGTCGCCGATGGTCGTCACCTTCCAGCCGTTCAAATCGCTAGGCGGAATCAGCATCGCGAAGTTGGTCTTGCCGCACGCCGACGGAAACGCCGCCGCGACGTGATACTTCGCGCCAGTGGGCGATGTCACGCCAAGAATCAGCATGTGTTCGGCGAGCCAGCCTTCGTCGCGTCCCATCGTCGATGCAATGCGCAGCGCGAAGCATTTCTTGCCCAGCAGCGCGTTGCCGCCGTAGCCCGAACCGAAGCTCCAGATTTCGCGCTGCTCGGGAAAATGCACGATGTACTTCGTGTCGTTGCACGGCCACGCGACGTCCTTGCGGCCATCGCTCAGCGGCGCGCCGACCGAATGTACGCACGGCACGAACTCGCCGTCTTCGCCGAGCACGTCGTACACGGCGCGGCCCATGCGCGTCATGATGCGCATGTTCGTGACCACGTACGGGCTATCCGACAACTCCACGCCAATATGCGCGATCGGCGAGCCGAGCGGTCCCATCGAAAACGGCACGACATACATGGTGCGGCCACGCATACAGCCATCGAACAGGCCGTCTAGCGTGACGCGCATTTCCTGCGGATCGATCCAGTTGTTGGTCGGACCAGCGTCTTCGCGACGCTGCGAGCAGATGAACGTGCGATCTTCGACACGCGCCACATCCGAAGGATCGGAGCACGCGAGATAGGAATTCGGGCGCTTCTCGGCGTTGAGCTTCTTCATGGTGCCGGCGGCGACCATCTGCGCGCACAGGCGGTCGTACTCTTCCGTGCTGCCATCGCACCATTCGATGCGTTCGGGCTTGGTGAGCGCCGCAATCTGTTGCACCCATTCGATCAATCGTCGGTGCCGGACATAGGCCGGCGCTTCGATATCGACGGCGTTGTTATCTTCGACTACTGCGGGCTGGTTCATCGAGTTGTCTCCACTCTTTGCAATGAAAACCTTGCACCCACGACGCTGCATGCGAGAGGCTTCGCCCTCTTGTTAATCGAGAGCATTGGCGCAAAACGCGGGGCATTCGTGTTCTTTCGACACGAAACGTTTCGCGCGCCATTTGCGACGCCGTGAATGTGACGCTTTGCGATGCGTATGCGCGAAAATCACGCGTTCGGGCGCAACTTGCATCGCAAAGGAACAATCTGTAAAAAAGCGATACTAAGTGGCCTATCTCCTCGCGGTTATCCGCGTTTTCTGCCTGAAGCGCCGATGCGTTTGCTGGCGGCGCGGCCGGGGCGACTTCTTAAAAAATGGGAGTCAAGCTTAACACTGCAAAACGCCTGCGCGTATCGGTAATGCAGTTAAGCTGATAAAGCGCACATTTATCGGTAATTACCCGAAGCTATTCGCTCTATTCTCTCGCCCGGACAAAAAGCAGCACGTTTGATGCCCAACAAAATTCAATCAAAGCTCATGAAAATCGCCATCCTCGACGACTACCAAGACGCAGTAAGAAAGCTCGATTGCTTTCATTTGCTCGATGAACATGAGGTGAAAATATTCAATAACACCGTGCGTGGACTGGGACAGTTGGCTAGCAGACTGTCGGAAGTGGACGCGCTCGTGCTCATTCGCGAACGCACGCGTATTAGTTCGCAACTGCTCGACAAGCTGCCGAAGCTGCGCATGATCAGCCAGACGGGTCGCGCGGGCGGCGGTCATATCGATATCGATGCCTGCACGGAACGCGGTATCGCCGTGCTCGAAGGCGCGGGTTCGCCGGTCGCGCCTGCGGAACTGACGTGGGCGCTCATCATGGCGGCGCAGCGGCGCATTCCGCAGTACGTGGCGAATTTGAAGCAAGGCGCGTGGCAGCAATCGGGACTGAAGACGTCGGCGTTGCCGCCGAATTTCGGCCTCGGCCAAGTGCTGCGCGGACAGACGCTCGGCATTTGGGGCTTCGGCAAAATCGGTCAGTTGGTCGCGGGTTATGGCAAGGCGTTCGGCATGAACGTGCTCGTGCACGGGCGCGAACATTCGCAGGGAGCGGCGCGCGAACATGGCTTCGCGGTTGCCGAAAGTCGCGAAGCGCTGTTCGAACAAAGCGATGTGCTGACCGTGCATTTGCGTTTGAGCGATGAAACGCGCGCCATCGTCAAACAGGAAGATTTGATGCGCATGAAGCCGACCGCGCTGTTCGTCAACACGAGCCGCGCGGAGCTGCTCGAAGACAACGCGCTGCTGAACGCGCTGCATCACAATCGGCCGGGAATGGTGGCCGTAGATGTGTTCGAGAGCGAGCCGATTCTGCAAGGCTACGGCTTGCTGCGGATGGAAAACGTCATCTGCACGCCGCACATCGGCTATGTGGAGCGCGAGAGCTACGAGCTTTATTTCGGCGCGGCGTTCCGCAATATTCTCGCGTTCGATGCCGGCGATACATCGAGCGTCGCGAATCAGGAAGCGCTACAGCACGCGCGCCGCCGTTAAATTGTCGATACGTCGATCACCGGCTCGCAGCGAACCGGGAAGTTCACCGAGTTCGCGATAAAGCAGTAGCGATGCGCGTCTTCATGCAGACGCGCCGCCAGCGCTACATCGCCGCCCGCGCCGATGGTCACGCGCGGCCGCAACGTCACATCGACGAAGCGGCCGCTGCCGTTCTTCTCTTCCTGCATCGTACCGATGGCGTCATCGACATAACCGGTCACGACGATTTTGTTCGTCGCGCATAAGTGCAGATACCAGAGCATGTGGCACGACGACAGCGACGCCACCAACAACTCTTCGGGATTGTGGCGCGCGGGATCGCCGCGAAACGCCGGATCGCTCGATGCCTCGATCGCCGGCTTGGTGCCGATGCGCAAGAGATGATCGCGCGAGTAGGCATCGTAGGCGGACGTGCCGGAACCGAGGTCGCCGGTCCATGCGGTGGACACTTCGTAGGTGTGCTGCTTCGACACGATCGGCTCCTGTTTTAGCTGTGCGCGGCCACTTCGATCAGACGCGGCAGACGCGCGAGAAAGTCATCGGCGTCGGCGCGGCCCAGGTCGTAGGCGTGCTGCATTTGCGCGGGACTGGTGTAATCCCAACTCGAAATCGGCACTTTGCGCGATGGCTGCACGTAGATACGCCGCTGCTCGCCGTGCGGCACCACGAACATCTGCTCGCGCGGATACAAGCGCGTGACCATCACCAGCGCAAGACCGGGCGATGCGTCAAGCGCGGAGACGGGCACGTTATCGACCATGCCGCCATCGAGCACCGGACGACCGTTGCGGCGAAGAATCGGCGTGAACGGCGGCGTGCTTGACGATTGCAGAATGAGATCGGCGAGATCGTCGATAGTCGCGCACTCCTGCGCCGTCACGAACTCGGGATGAAAACCAAGCGCCTGCCCGAGCGTCGGATGCAGCGTCTTGCGCACGTACTTCTCGATGTTATACGCGATGATCCCCGCCGCCACCGCACTGCGCGCGCCCAGCCAACGCGGCAGATGCGACACGCCAATGCGGATCTCCGGCGCGTGTTGAATATCGTCGAAGCGCTCGGCAAAGATATCGACCAATGCCTGCCGATAAATCCGATAGTGCGGAAACACCGATTCGCGCCGCACGAGATTGCCCCAATACGCGTTCTTCGTGTTGCCGCTGAGCGCACGAGCGTAGTAATCCATCACCCAGCGCGATTCGTTCGTGTACAGCATGCAGGCCGTCGCCGCGCCCGCCGAAATCCCCGCGATAATGCGCGGTTTCAGATTCAACTCTGGCTTCACGATGTCCCAGAAACCTGCCTGCCACCAGCAGCGATTGCCGCCGCCTGCGAATACGACCTGATCGAACATTATTGATTGAGGAGCGCGTAGGTTGTGGTGGCGTGCGCGGCAAGTTCGCCCTGATCGTCACGCAATTCGATTTCGCCGAACACGAGATTGCGGCCGCGTCGCTGAACGCGCGCGGTGACGAGCACATCGCCCAATTTGACCGGGCGCATGAAGGTCGTGTTGAGGGAAACCGTGGTCATCGGCTGGAAAGCGCCGAGCGCCTGAGAGATGGCGATGACCATCGCGGTATCGGCGGCGGCCATGAAGACCTGACCGCAGATCACGCCGCCCGCATGCTTCAAATGCTCGGAGTACGGAAGCCGAAGCGTGATCTCGTTATGATTCGTCGATTCGGGTGTGAGATTCAGTTCGCGCACCCACGGCGCGAGAATGCTGTCGAGCAGCGCGCTGATCGCCTGATTGTCCATGTCTCTGTGCCGTGTCGCTTTGCTTTTGCTGATGAAGCGTCATGATAGCGGGCGGTTTGGGACGCATCGGACGCATCGGCGGCCGCGTTCCGCGCGTCTCAAATTTTTTGCGCGAGGGGGCTTGCGCTTATCGAAATAGTCCAGCTATAATTTCGCTTCTGTTGGGGCGTTAGCTCAGTTGGTAGAGCAGCGGACTCTTAATCCGTAGGTCGAGTGTTCGAGTCACTCACGCCCCACCACCAGATATTCAGTGAAAAGCCCGGTCCTTGGATCGGGCTTTTTGCTTTTCGGCGATTGATCTTCCTCCAATCGCTGCGTTTTTCAGACTATTTCCTCTATCGGTTGCTTTCAAAGCACTGAACAATCCCCGTCGTTTCGCACATCGATCCACCGCGAACGATTCAGCCGCGCCTTCCCTTTCTTGTCTATTGATCGCCTCTGAAGCGTGAAGGCGCGCGCGTCGGTATCCATTACCCTGGGGGCATTCAATGTACTTCACCAAGAAAAGCACGGGCGTGGTCCTCGCATCGCTTGCCGTCGTGCTCGCCGGATGCGCAACCGAGGCGTCCCGCACGCTGCCGGTTCAGCAAGTCAGCATCGCCAGCACGCCTTACGTGGGCAAAACCGTGCCCGTCTCCGTCGGCAAATTCGATAATCGTTCGAGCTATATGCGCGGCGTGTTCTCCGATGGCGTCGATCGCGTCGGCAGTCAGGCCAAGACGATTCTCGTCACCACGCTCCAGCAAAGCCGCCGCTTCAACGTGCTCGATCGCGACAACATGAGCGAGATCAAGCAGGAAGCCGCCATCGCCAACAAGGCGCAGGCGCTCAAGGGCGCGAATTACGTCATCACTGGCGACGTCACGGAATTCGGCCGCAAGGATGTCGGCGATCATCAACTGTTCGGCATTCTCGGCAGCGGCAAGACGCAGGTTGCGTACGCCAAGGTCAGCCTGAATATCGTCGATACGACCACGTCCGAAGTCGTCGCATCGAGTCAGGGCGCGGGTGAATACAGCTTGTCGAATCGCGAAGTCATCGGCTTTGGCGGTACGGCGAGTTACGACTCGACGCTCAACGGCAAGGTGCTCGATCTGGCCATTCAGGAAGCCGTCAACCATCTGGCCGAACAGGTCGATGCGGGCGCGTTGCAGTCGTCGAAGTAAGTCACTTTCAACACATCGAAAAGCATGAAAACCAAGAACCATATCTCGACCGGCATCGCGCTGTCGGTCGCGGCGGCGTGCGCGCTGCTGACGGGGTGCGCGAGTAAGCCGCAGCCGCTTTATCAATGGGATGCGTATCAGCCGCAGGTCTACGCGCAATTCACCGGCAAGTCGACACCCACGGAACAGATCGACGCGCTCGAACAAGCACGTCAGAAGATTGCGGCTAAAGGCAATGCCGTGCCGCCCGGTTTCCACGCGCATCTCGGCGCGTTGTACGCGAGCGTCGGCCGCTCGGACGATGCCAGAACTGAGCTGAGCGCCGAGAAGCAGGCCTTCCCCGAGTCGTCCGCGTACATGGACTTCATGTTGAAAAACCTCAAGTAAGCGCGAGCCATGATCAAGTTCTTCTCAAATAAACTTTGCGTGGCGCTGTCGGCGCTGATCCTGTTGAGCGCCTGTGCATCGGGTCCGAAGCAAGTGGATTACACCGCATTCCGCAATGCCAAGCCGCGTTCGATTCTCGTGTTGCCGCCGGTCAATCAGACGTCCGAAGTGAACGCAACGTACGGCATGCTCGCGCAGATGACCATGCCGCTCGCGGAAGCGGGTTATTACGTGGTGCCCGTCGCCGAAATGGACGAGACGTTCAAGCACAACGGTTTGACTACCCCGACGGACATTCAGAACGTTGCGCCAGCGAAGCTGCGCGAGATATTCGCAGCCGATGCCGCGCTGTACACGACGGTGACGGACTATGGTTCAAAGTTCGTCGTCGTCGGCAGCAAGACCAATGTCACCGCCAATACGAAATTGGTCGATCTGCGTTCCGGCAATGAATTGTGGAGCGGGTCGGCGACCGCCAACGGCAGCGAAGCGGGCGCCAACGTCGCAGTCGGAGGAGGAAGTCTGATCGGCGTGCTCGTGTCAGCGGCCGTCTCGCAAGTCGTCAACGCGTCGACCGACAAGTCTTACACGGTCGCCGCCCTGACGAGCCAGCGTTTGCTTTCTGCGGGAGGCGCGAACACTTTGCTCTACGGTCCGCGATCACCGAAGTACGGCACCGACTAACGCCGTCACGTCGCCGGGCACCGCGTCCGGCGACGCCTCACCCAATCACCGCCCCTCGCTTCTCCAGCAACTCCCGCAACACCGCCCGATGGCACCGCGCTTCATCCTCGCAATAGCATCCCACCGACAAATCCGCTGAATGCGATAACGCCGCCAGCAGATCCAACGTTCTGGACGCATCCGGCATCGCCATTTCGGCCTTGAACTTGCGCACGAAGTCGCGCCACTCCTTCTCGCTTTCCGCATGCAACGCCTGCGCGACCAACTCCGCAGACGGCGACAGATTCGGATACCACACGTCATAAAAATCGCGCGTAGCGAATTCAGCCTTCGGCACACCGCGCGGCGGCCGTCGCACCGTGCCAATCCGCAAACCCTCGTTCTGCACACGCGGCGATCCCAGCCGCACGATTCGTATCGCCATCATCGGTCTCCTTCGAATTTGAAAGCTGTCGTGGCTCCGTCGAGCGAAATATTGCTGCTTCCCGTATCGTGGCGGATTGTTCTCCGTCCGCTTACATCCGGAATCGCCGACGTGCCTCCCGAAGACCAAGACAATACCGCGCCCCGCAATCCCGATGCGCCGATGACCTCGCTCGAACGCCGCGGCATGGCGGCAATTCTCGTCGCCGTTTCGCTGGCGACGCTCGATACCGCTATCGCCAATACCGCGTTGCCGGCCATCGCCGCTGATCTGCATACGACGCCCGCCGCGTCGGTCTGGATCATCAACGCTTATCAGCTCGTGATGGTCGCCACGCTATTGCCGCTCGCAGCGCTCGGCGGCATTCTCGGCCATCGGCGCGTGTATCTCGCCGGACTGGCGCTGTTTATCGTCGCATCGGCGGCGTGCACGTTTTCGTGGTCATTGCCGACGCTGGTCGCCGCGCGCTTGCTGCAAGGGCTCGGCGCGAGCGCGATCATGAGCGTCAACGCCGCGCTCATCAGCGCGATATTTCCGCCGCATCGGCTTGGGCGTGGGTTGGGGTTGAATGCGCTCGTGGTCGGGATCGCGTTTGCGGTCGGGCCGACCGTCGCATCGGTCGTGTTGTCGCTCGGGAAGTGGCCGTGGCTGTTTGCGATCAATATTCCATTCGGCGTGTTCGCGCTGTCCGTCGCGTGGCCGTCGATACCGCAAACCAAGCGCAGCACGCATGGCTTCGATCGCATCGCGGCGGCGCTCAACGTCGTGATGTTCGCATCGCTGATCTTTGCGCTCGGCGAGGCGTCGCAGCGCGGACCGGCGCATATCGTGCTGCCGACGATCGGCGTTTCGATCATCGCCGGATTGCTGATGCTGCGACGCGAACGCGGCCATCCCGCGCCGATGCTGCCCGTCGATCTGTTCCGCCGCCCGATGTTCGCCTTATCGACGATGACCGCCGTTTGCTCGTTCGCCGCACAAGGTCTCGCGTTCGTGTCGCTGCCGTTTTTCTTCGAAAGCGTGCTCGGCCGCAGCCAGGTCGAAACCGGCTTTCTAATGACGCCGTGGTCCGCGCTCGTCGCATTGATGGCGCCGATCGCGGGGCGTTTGTCGGATCGATATGCGCCGGGTTTGCTCGGCGGCGTGGGATTGGCGGTGCTGTGCGCGGGCATGGTGTCGCTCGCGTTGTTGCCGGCGAATCCGCACGTGCTGAACATCTGCATCCGCATGGCGATTTGCGGCGCGGGCTTCGGCTTCTTTCAATCGCCGAATCTGAAGGCGTTCATGTCGAGCGCGCCGCGTGAACGCAGTGGCGGCGCAAGCGGCGTGATCGCGACGGCGCGGCTGATCGGGCAGGCGTCCGGCGCGGCGTTGGTCGCACTGTGCTTCAGCATCGCCGGGAAACATGGGCCGACGCTCGCGCTGGCGCTCGGTGCGGGTTTTGCGGGCGTGGCGAGTATCGCGAGCGGCTTGCGGCTCGTCACGCGCGATACGAATCGCGCCACGCCGGAGCGCATGGCGCGCGAATAACGACGCGAATGAGGCTCACATACGGCGCACTTTCACCTTGCGCCCTTTGAGCTTCCCGGCGCTCAGCTTGCGCACGGCGTCATCGGCGACGCTGCGTTCGACGGCCACGTACGTGACCATGTCCATTACGTTGATCTTGCCGATCTGCTCGCCCTTGAAACCTGCTTCGCCGGTCAGCGCGCCGAGCACATCGCCGGGACGGATTTTGTCTTTGCGGCCGCCGAGGATTTGAAGCGTCGCCATCGGCGGTTTGAGATGGCCCGGTTCCGCCGATGTCAGTTCATCGAGCGGATGCCATTCGACCTCGTAACCCTGCGCCTGCTCGATACCGCCGACGCGCCCCATCTCGTCCATGCTCGACAGCGACAGCGCCCAGCCTTCTTCGCCCGCGCGCCCGGTCCGCCCGATGCGATGCACGTGCACTTCCGGATCGGGCGTCACATCGACATTGATCACGGCTTCGAGTTGCGCGATGTCCAGTCCGCGCGCCGCCACATCGGTGGCGACCAGCACGGAGCAACTGCGATTCGCGAACTGCACGAGCACCTGATCGCGCTCGCGCTGTTCGAGTTCGCCATGCAGCGTGAGCGCTTCGAAACCCTGCGCGCGCAGCACATCGAGCAGATCGCGGCATTGATTCTTGGTGTTGCAGAACGCAAGCGTGCTGACCGGCCGATAGTGATCGAGCAGCAAGCCGACGGCATGCAGACGTTCGTTGTCATCGACCTGATAGAAACGCTGTTTGATCTTGGCGCTGCTGTGCTGCTCCTTGAGCTTGATCTCGCGCGGATTGCGCAAGAACTGCTGGCTCAATTTGACGATGCCTTCCGGATACGTCGCCGAGAACAACAGCGTCTGCCGGTCCTTGGGACAACGACGCGCGACCGATGCGATATCGTCGAAAAAGCCCATATCGAGCATGCGATCGGCTTCGTCGAGCACGAGCGTGCGCACGGAATCGAGCGACAGCGTTTCGCGATCGAGGTGATCCATGATGCGGCCCGGCGTGCCAACCGCGATATGCGCGCCGTGCTCGAGACTCGCGATTTGCGGGCGCATCGGCGTGCCGCCGCAGAGCGTCAGCACTTTCACGTTGTCTTCCGCGCGCGCGAGGCGGCGGATTTCCTGCGTGACCTGATCGGCGAGTTCGCGCGTCGGGCAGAGCACGAGCGCTTGCACGTCGAATCGGCTCAAATCGAGTTTGGCGAGCAGCGGCAAGGTGAACGCTGCCGTTTTTCCGCTGCCGGTTTTCGCCTGCGCGATCAGATCGTGGCCGGCGAGCGCGTGCGGCAGGCTCGCGGCCTGGATCGGCGTCATCGACAAATAGCCGAGTTGTTGCAGATTCGCCTGCATGGCGGGCGGCAGCGGCAGACTGCTGAAGGAGGTGTCGTTCGTGGTCATGGCGTTATTGCAGGCCGTACGGCTTGATATCGACGACCTGTTCGTAGCTGACTTCGCCATCGTCCGATTCGTGGCGCTCGACATAATTGCGCGCGCCGCACATCGGACAGCGGAACAGCAGGCCCTGGCCCTCGTTCTTGATAACGACGTCCGCGAGCGACCAATCGGCGCCGCAAGACTGGTTTCGGCAAGTAAACATGATGATTTGCGTGAGGATTCAAAGGCGAGAGTGTACGCGGGTCGGCGCGCGGGGATTGCCAAGTCCGCAAGAAATGCTAAACCGGGTCGTGCTACCTTGCTTTCGTCGTGATTCACCGGAGACGCCATGAGCGACAAACCCTACGAAGCGCGGCTCGCGCGCGTGATCGCGTATATCCACGATCACCTCGACGACGAGTTGAACCTCAATCGGCTGGCGGAGGTTGCGTGTTTGTCGCCGTATCACTGGCATCGGATTTATCACGGATTTTTCGGCGAGACGGCGGCGGCGACGGTGCGGCGGCTGCGGCTGCATCGCGCGGCCAATGAGCTGGTGCACGCGGATGGCGCGATCGAATCGATTGCGGCGCGAGCCGGTTACAGCAGCGTGCAGGCGTTTTCGCGGGCGTTTCAGGCGAGTTATCGGATGCCGCCGGGGCAATTTCGCAGCGCGGGCGGCGCGGCGGTTTATTCGCCGGAACCTTTACCTTCTGGAGGTGGCGTGATGCATAACATCGATATTCGCAGGCAGGACGGATTCACGGTTGCGGCCGTGGATCATCGCGGATCTTATATGGGGATTTCGCGGGCTTTCGAATCGCTTTATTCGTGGCTTGCTGTGCGCAATTTGATCGATCCACGTGCACGAATGGTCGGCGTTTATTTCGATGATCCGGATGCGGTCGCCGAAGACGATTTGCGGTCGATGGCTTGTGCTGAAGTGTTTTCGCCGAATGATGTGAAGTTCGAAACGCCGGTTAAGCGATTTGAAATCGCGGGCGGGGAGTTTGCGGTTTTGACGCACGTCGGGCCGTATGCACAGCTTTGTTTTGCTTATCAGTGGCTTTATGGGCAGTGGTTGCCTTCGTCCGGTCGCGAGCCGGGTGAGGCGCCGGTTTTTGAGGTTTATTTGAATAACCCGAGGGACACGGCGCCGGCGGAGTTGGTGACGGAGATTTGGTTGCCTTTGAAGGCGGCGGGTTAAATCGGGCGTCGCTTTTCAAATGAAAAAGCCCGTGATGTTTCAGCATCACGGGCTTCGATAAGGCTTGAGTCGAATCGCTCAACCCTCAAACATCAATATTCCCCGCCCGCAGCGCATTACTCTCGATAAACGCGCGACGCGGTTCCACATCATCGCCCATCAGCGTCGTGAAAATACCATCCGCCGCAATCGCGTCTTCGATCTGCACGCGCAGCAAACGCCGCACGGTCGGATCCATCGTGGTTTCCCAAAGCTGCCCCGGATTCATCTCGCCCAAGCCCTTATAACGCTGCTTCGACACATTACGTTCGGCATCCGCGATCAGCCACTTCATCGCGCTCTTGAAGTCGGTGACGGCCATCGAACGTTCGCCTCGCTTGATCAACGCACCATCGCCGATCAAACCCTTGAACGTATCCGCCGTCGATACGAGTTGCTTGTAGTCGGCGGTCAACTGAAGGTCTTCATCCAACACGGAAACCTTCACGTTGCCATGATGACGACGCTTGATATGCAGCGAGCGCAACTCACGAACCTGGTCATACGCCGGCTCGACCGTCACTTCCGGTTTTAGCGGATCAGCGCGCAGACGCTCTTGCAGCCGCTTGGCCGAATCGGCCGCCGCTTCTTCCGACGACAAATCGATCACCACGCCATCCATCACCGCTTCCAGCGAAGCCGCGTCATAAATACGACTCAGACGATCGACCACCGCCTGCGCCAGCAAATACGCCCGCGCGAGTTCGCCCAACGCATCGCCGGTAATGGCGTCCGCGCCTTCGCTCGGCAGCAACTCGGAGCCTTGCAACGCGAGCTTCAGCATATGCTGATTCAACTCGTGCGCGTCCTTCATATACCGCTCGTCCTTGCCCGCCTTGATCTTGTACAGCGGCGGCTGCGCGATATAGATAAACCCGCGCTCCACGATCTCCGGCATCTGCCGATAGAAGAACGTCAGCAGCAGCGTACGAATGTGCGCGCCGTCCACGTCAGCATCGGTCATGATGATGATGCGGTGATAGCGCAGCTTGTCGAGGTTGTAATCGTCCTTGCCGATACCGCAGCCCAGCGCCGTCACCAGCGTGACGATCTGCTCCGACGACAACAGCTTGTCGAAGCGCGCCTTCTCCACGTTGAGCACCTTGCCGCGCAAGGGCAAAATCGCCTGGAACTTGCGATCACGTCCCTGTTTGGCCGATCCACCCGCCGAGTCACCCTCGACGATATAAATCTCCGATTTCGCCGGATCTTTCTCCTGGCAATCCGCCAGCTTCCCCGGCAAACCAATGCCATCCAGCACGCCTTTACGACGCGTCATTTCACGCGCTTTACGCGCGGCGTCACGCGCACGCGCGGCATCGACGATCTTGCCAGTGATGATCTTGGCGTCGTTCGGCGTTTCCTGCAGATAATCTTCCAGCGCCTTCGCGACCACTTCTTCCACCGGCGCGCGCACTTCCGACGACACCAGCTTGTCCTTTGTCTGCGAGCTGAACTTCGGCTCCGGCACCTTCACCGACAGCACGCACGACAAGCCTTCGCGCATATCGTCGCCGGTGGTCTCGACCTTCGCCTTCTTCGCGATGTCGTTATCGACAATGTACTTGTTGATCACGCGCGTCATGGCCGCGCGCAGGCCGGTCAAATGCGTGCCGCCGTCGCGCTGCGGAATGTTGTTGGTGAAGCAGAGCACGCTTTCGTTGAAGCTGTCGTTCCATTGCATCGCCACTTCGACGGTCACGTTTTCGCGCTCGCCGACCGCGTGGAACACGTTCGGATGCAGCACTTGCTTCGCCTTGTTGATGTACTCGACGAAGCCCTTCACGCCACCCGCGAAGGCGAAATCGTCTTCCTTGCCGGTGCGCTGATCGGTCAAACGAATCCGCACGCCGTTGTTCAGGAAGGACAACTCGCGCATACGCTTGGCGAGAATGTCGTAGTGGAATTCGACATTGCCGAAGATGGTCGCGTCCGCCAGAAAATGCACTTCGGTGCCGCGATTTTCAGTGTCGCCAACCACAGGCATCGGCGACATTTGCACGCCGTTTTCTTCGACGATCTCGCGGTTCTGCACCACGCCGCGCGAGAATTCCATGAAGTGCTTCTTGCCATCGCGGCGCACGGTCAGACGCAGCCACTCCGACAGCGCGTTCACGCACGACACGCCCACGCCGTGCAGACCGCCCGACACCTTGTAGCTGTTTTGGTCGAACTTGCCGCCCGCGTGCAGTTCCGTCATCACGATTTCAGCGGCGCTGCGCTTCGGATCGTGCTTGTCGTCCATCTTCAGGCCGGTCGGCACGCCGCGACCGTTGTCGGTCACGGAAATGGAGTTGTCCGCGTGAATGACGACGTGGATATCGTCGCAATAGCCCGCCAGTGCTTCGTCGATGGAGTTGTCCAGCACTTCGAAAACGAGGTGATGCAGACCGGTGCCATCCGACGTATCGCCGATATACATGCCCGGCCGCTTGCGCACTGCTTCCAGCCCTTCGAGGATCTGAATGGACGATGCGCCATAGCTGTTGTCAGGCTTGTTGTCGGGTTGCGAATTTGTGTTTTCAGTCATGGATTTTTTCCGGTTCTGCGTCACTGCTTCGACGTTACTGCGCTGATGCTCGAAACTTTTCGAAACGCCTTAAAAACGCCAAAGGGGCTAGCCGCCCCTTGGAGTGTTCTCGATACTGAATGCGTCAGATGCGCATTGGCATCACCACGTACTTGAATTCCTCGTTCTCGGGAATAGTGATGAGCGCGCTGGAATTGGCATCGCCGAGGCTGACTTTGAGCGTGTCCACCTTCAGGTTCGCGAGCACGTCGAGCAGATACGTCACGTTAAAGCCGATATCCACGGAGTCGCCCTGATACGCGATTTCGAGTTCTTCCTGCGCCTCTTCCTGATCCGCGTTCGTGGACATGATCTTGAGCTGGCCCGGTTCGACCAGGCATCGCACGCCCTTGAATTTGTCGGACGTCAGAATGGCCGCGCGCTGAAGCGAGCGCTGCAATTCTTCGCGGCCGATGTCGAACGTGTTCTTGTGCGACTTCGGAATCACGCGCTGGAAGTCCGGGAACTTGCCCTCGACCAGCTTCGACACGAGTTCGACCTGACCGAACGTGAACTTCACCTGCGTCGCCGCGATGTCGATCTTCAGCGAGTCGTCGATATCTTCGAGCAGGCGTTGAAGTTCCAAAATGGTCTTGCGCGGGATGATCACTTCCTGACGCGCGAACGAACCTTCGATTTTCATCGACGAGAACGCGAGACGGTGGCCGTCTGTGGCGACTGCCATCAACTGATCGCCGTCCACCACCAGCAGCATGCCGTTCAGGTAGTAGCGAATGTCCTGCTGCGCCATCGCGAAATAGACCATGCCGAGCAACTGGCGGAAGGTCTTCTGGGGAACCGAGAGGCTCGCGCCGAAGTCAGTAGCCTGATTGACGGTAGGAAATTCGTCGGCGGCGAGCGTTTGCAGCGCGAAGCGGCTTTTGCCGGAACGCACCGTGAGACGCTTGTCCGACAGATCCAGCGCGACGTCGCCCGGTGGCATGGCGCGCAGGATGTCCAGCAGCTTGCGCGCGGCGACCGTGGTGGCGACCTGGTCGCTGCCCACGCCGAAGTCGGCGCGCGTGGTGATCTGGAGTTCGAGATCCGTCGAGAGGAACGACACGTCGGCACCGTTCTTGGTGATGAGCAAATTGGCGAGGATCGGCAACGTATGGCGGCGTTCTACGATACCGCTCACGGTTTGCAGCGGCCTTAGAAGATTATCTCGTTCGGTCTTGACCAGTTGCATAGAGTTCCTTCGTTGATGTGACGGCCTGTCCGCCGGTTCGCCACCGCTCTTTCATCGAACCGTATTGCCGGACAACCTCGTAGCACGCGTTGCCGGCCCCCCGCCGGTCACTCGCGAAAGCTTGGCGCCAGCCGCCCAGGCCGTGGGCGGCCAAAACCTATATTGTGCCTCAAAACGCCACGGGTTCCGAAAAAATGGGGGCGTTTTTGCCGATTAACAGGCCCGCGCGCGCAATAATCGACTCGATTTGGCGTCAGCCCTTCAGCGTCTGTTCGAGAACGTGCAGCTCGTGGTTGAGTTGCGCGTCGGTGCCGCGCTCCGCGGCGATCTTGCGCACCGCGTGAAGCACCGTGGTGTGATCGCGTCCGCCGAACAGTTCGCCGATTTCGGGCAGGCTCTTTTGCGTCAGTTCCTTGGCCAGATACATCGCGATCTGGCGCGGGCGCGCAATGTTAGCCGGCCTCTTTTTCGAATACATGTCGGCGACCTTGATGTTGTAGAAGTCGGCGACAGTCTTCTGAATATTCTCGACGGAGATCTGGCGGTTCTGCACCGTCAGCAGATCCTTCAGCGCTTCCTTGGTCAGTTCGATGGTGATATCGCGGCCATGGAACTTCGAATACGCGAGGATCTTGCGCAACGCGCCTTCGAGTTCGCGCACGTTCGAACGCAGATGCTTGGCGACGAAGAACGCCACATCCTCCGACAGACTCACGCCCTCCGACGACGCCTTGCGCATCAGAATGGCCACGCGCATTTCCAGTTCGGGCGGCTCGATCGCCACCGTCAGACCGGAGTCGAAACGCGAGATCAGCCGGTCGTCGATACCGGAGATTTCCTTCGGATACGTATCACTGGTGATGATCACCTGCGCCTTGTTCGCGACCAGCGCTTCGAACGCGTAGAAGAACTCTTCCTGCGTGCGCGACTTGCCCGAGAAGAACTGAATATCGTCGATAAGCAGCAGATCGAGCGAATGGTAATAGCGCTTGAAGTCGTCGAACGCCTTGCGCTGATACGCCTTCACCACGTCCGACACGTACTGTTCCGCGTGGATATAGCGGATGCGCGCGCCGGCCTTGTCCATCAACAATTGATTGCCGATGGCGTGGATCAAGTGTGTCTTGCCGAGGCCCACGCCGCCGTACAGAAACAGCGGGTTGTACGAGATGCCCGGATTGTCGGCGACCTGAATCGCGGCCGCGCGGGCGAGCTGATTCGCCTTACCGGTGACGAAATTGTCGAACGTCAGCACGGGATTCAGCTTCGAGCGCTCGTAGGCGGAATCGGTTTCGCCGCCCGTCGATGGCGCGTTGCCCGGTCTCCACGTGCGGCGGCCAGCGGCGGCTTCCTGCGCGTCGAGGCTCGGGAGGTCGAGATCGGCCTGATCGTCCTGCAATGACTGAGCGGCCTGCTGCGCGGCTTCGGCGGCGAGCGCGTTGATATGCGCGGTGGCGTTCGCATGCGCGACGACCGTCGGCGGCTGCGGCTGAGCAGCGGCAGGCGTCGGCACACGCGGCGCAGCCGCAGCGGGCGCGCTCGGACGCGGAGCGGCAGCCGGACCGCCGCCAATCGCGTTGCGCGCGGTCGCCTTCGGGTCGAGCACGAACTGCACGTCGATCGATGCGCCGAAAAACTCGCGCGCCACATCGGCGATACGGCCCGAGAACTGGCTCTTCACCCAGTCGAGCTTGAAGCGATTGGGAGCAGCGATGCGCAGGGTGTTCGCGTCGGCATCGAAGTCGACCGGGGTCAGCGGCTTGATCCACGTGACGAACTGCTGCGGCGTCAGTTCACGCTCCAGCAGTGCGGAACAGTGTTCCCAGAAATCGTTCATCGAATGCGGTCGTTTTGGTTGCTCCGCGCATCTGCGGGCCGTGCTTGCCGAACGTTCGTCTATTCGCGGCAAGTCCCGGCACAGCCAAGCAGACCCGCTTCGGAGGCTTACGCCGCAAGGGTTTGCGGGCGGACGGCGGGCCGAAGCAGGAGGCGGATATTTGGGAGTAAGGCGAGATTCTAACGCCAAAACCGGGGCGCGCGCGAGTTATCCACAGGGCCATATCAGCGCGATTTTTTGTCGCCGGTGCAGTCTCGAGGCGGCTCGATCGGCCGAACGAACACGCTAAAGTATTGACGGTCAATAGGAAAACGGTTTAAATAGCGGGTTCCGCGAAAACAGAATTCCTGAGCCTCCGGCCATCGTGCTTGCAGTGACCCCACTGGAGCCTAGCCCGCGCGGTCATTTAACACTCAAGTGAGAGCACCATGAAACGTACTTACCAACCTTCCGTTACCCGCCGCAAGCGCACCCACGGTTTCCGCGTTCGCATGAAGACCGCTGGCGGCCGCAAGGTCATCAACGCTCGTCGCGCGAAGGGCCGCAAGCGCCTGGCAGTCTGAGTTTTGCCGATGGCAGCTCGCGGTCGGCATCATGTGTCAGCGGGCCGCTCATGCGCCGCACAGAAGTCTTGATGAAGGACATCGTTCAGTTGCCGGCGCAGGCCGCGTTCCCCAAGGCCGCAAGGCTGCTGAAAACGGATGAGTTCTCATCCGTTTTTCGTTTGCGCCCCTGGCGACGCTCGCCGCATTTCGTCCTGTACGGCAAGCCCACGGGAAACGAAGCGCGGCTCGGCCTGGTTATCGGCAAGAAGCAGGCGCCGCGCGCGGTCACCCGCAATCTGATCAAGCGGCTTGCGCGCGAAGCTTTCCGGCTGCGCCGCGAGCAGTTGAACGGTTTCGATATCCTTGTGCGGCTGCACGCGAAAATCGACCGTAAAGCCATGCCGAGTGCGAAGTCTCCGGCGCTCGGCACGCTGATCAGCGGCGAACTGGACTATTTGTTCGACCGCGCCGTGCGAGAAGCTGCACGCAGAGCGGCCGAAAGCAAAGCCGAAATTGTGGCGGAGCCGCCCAGTGCGCCCGCCGTCGATGTCACACCCGGCCCTTCCGGGCCATGAAGCGCGGGATGCGCCTGATTCGTCCTCCACGGCGCGTCAGGCATGCGGCGCGAAGCTTATGCAAACGGCACTTATCGCGTTGTTGCGCTTCTACAAGGTTGCAGTGAGCCCTCTGCTCGGCGACCGGTGCCGCTTTTATCCCTCCTGTTCCGACTACGCGCGCGAAGCAATCCAGTATCATGGCGCCGCGCGTGGCACGTATCTCGCCGTCAAGCGAGTGTGCCGCTGCCATCCGCTCTCCGCGGGCGGCGTCGATCTCGTGCCGCCTCCCAACGAACACACCTCGCGCCCGGCTGACGTTTCCGGGCAAGACAAGTTTTCAAAACCAAACGGCGCAGAAGCGCTTTCCGATCGACACTGAGACAACGCATGGATATCAAACGCACCGTCCTATGGGTCATCTTCTTCGTGTCAGTGGTCATGCTGTTCGACAACTGGCAACGCGACCACGGGCGCCCGTCGATGTTCTTCCCGAGCGCGACGCAGCCGGCCAAGACGGCCGCCAACCCGGCACCCGGAACCGCAGCTTCCGGCGCACAGCCGTCCGAATTGCCGAATGCGCCTGCCGGCGCGGCCGCACCGGGCACGACGACTCCGCCCGCCACGGCGCAGGCGCAACTCGTCAAATTCACCACCGACGTCTACTCGGGTGAAATCGATACGCGCGGCGGCACGCTCTCGAAGCTCGAACTGATGAAGGAAGGCGACGGCAAGCAGCCGAACCTCTACATCACGCTGTTCGATCACACCGCGAACCACACGTACCTTGCGCGCACCGGCCTGCTCGGCGGCGATTTCCCGAATCACAACGACATCTTCACGCCGATTCCCGGCCAGACGTCGCTGTCGGGCGATGCCAAGACGCTGACGCTCGCGTTCGAATCGCCGGTGAAGGGTGGCGTGAAGGTCATCAAGACCTACACGTTCACGCGCGGCAGCTACGTGATCAATGTCGATACGAAGATCGAGAACGTCGGCAGCACGCCGGTCACGCCGAAGCTCTATATGGAACTGGTGCGGGACAACACGCCGGTGGAAACGCCGCGCTTCTCGCACACGTTCATCGGGCCGGCTGTCTATACGGAAGCCAAGCACTTCCAGAAGATCGATTTCTCGGACATCGACAAGAACAAGGCTACGTTCGAACCTTCTGCCGATAACGGCTGGATCGCGATGGTGCAGCATTACTTCGCGTCGGCGTGGATTCCGCAGGCCGGCGTCAAGCGCGATATCTACGTGCAGAAGATCGATCCGGATCTGTATCGCGTGGGCGTGCAGCAACCAGTGCAGACCATCGCGCCGGGGCAAACCGTAACGGTCGATGCGCGTCTGTTCGCCGGTCCCGAAGAAGAGCGCATGCTCGAAGGCATCGCGCCGGGTCTGGAACTGGTGAAGGACTACGGCATGGTGACGATCATCGCCAAGCCGCTGTTCTGGCTGCTGGAGAAGATTCACAGCTACGTCGGCAACTGGGGCTGGGCGATCGTGCTGCTGACGCTGCTGATCAAGGCCGTGTTCTTCCCGCTGTCCGCCGCGAGCTACAAGTCGATGGCGCGCATGAAGGAAATCACGCCGCGCATGCAGCAGATTCGCGAACGCTACAAGAGCGATCCGCAGAAGATGAACGCGGAGCTGATGGGTCTGTACAAGACCGAGAAGGTGAATCCGTTCGGTGGCTGTCTGCCGGTGGTGATTCAGATTCCGGTGTTCATCTCGCTGTATTGGGTGCTGCTGTCGTCGGTGGAAATGCGCGGCGCACCGTGGATCGGCTGGATTCACGATCTGTCGCAGCAAGACCCGTATTTCATCTTGCCGGTGCTGATGGCCGTGTCGATGTTCCTGCAGACGCGCCTGAACCCGACGCCGCCGGACCCTGTTCAGGCCAAGATGATGATGTTCATGCCGATTGCTTTCTCGGTCATGTTCTTCTTCTTCCCGGCTGGTCTGGTGCTGTACTACGTGGTGAATAACGTGCTGTCGATCGCGCAGCAGTATTACATTACGCGGATGATGGGTAAGAACAGGAAGAAGGCGGCTTGAGGTTGCTTGCTTCCAATTGAATGTGAAAACGCCCGGCTTGCCGGGCGTTTTTGTTTTCATGCGTCAAGGATCGTTATCAAGTCCGAAAAGTAGCGACACCTACCGCTTCCCCGCCCCATAGAACTGCTCGATCAACTCCTCGAGCAAATATCGGTGATGCGGTGACAACGCTTCGATCTTCGCCGCCAACTCCAGCGTTTCGTCCGACGCCGGATAATCCGCGCTATGCACTAACGGCTTCGGTGGCGTCTGCGAGTTGCTCGGCGACGGTCCGTAGTGAAGCCAGTGCATATCGACCTTGAGCCACTCTGACAATGTCTCGAGCTTATCGACCGTCGGGATTGAACGTCCCGTCAGCCACTTGTGCGCGGTTTGTGCAGAGACAGGTTCTCCTCGATATCGCAGATTGAATCGATTCGCGAGATCGGTCGCGCCGCGCATCTTTTCAGGTGAGCGGGCCATGCAAAATTTGAGCCGCTCTGAGAAGTCGGCCTTTTCGATTGGTGTCGGCATGGAGTGGATTGTGCGAAACATTCGCCCGCTAGCAGTCAACCACTCACGCTAGATATGTCGAAGCAATAAGTCTTTTTATCTCGATCAGACGATTTCAATAGTTGCTTTTGAGCAAGCTTCGTTATGCGTCAAAGCCTTGCCAGACTTTGTGTTTCATCAAAACTTTGCCGTAATTGCAATTTGTTTCACATTTCGCAATATATCGCACATAAGATAACTTGAGAATAGTCTGATGAAAGAAGTGTAACGCAGGTCGAAATCGCCACCGCGATACAATCCCGACAACCTAATTTCTGCCCTCAAGACCGCCGCCATGCTGAGTAACGACACCGATCCGATCGTCGCAATCGCCACTGCGCCAGGGCGCGGCGGTATCGGCGTGGTGCGGCTGTCGTTTGGTCGCGCGGGAGAAGTGGCAGCGCAGAAAGCGATGGTCGCGCTCTGCGGCCAGGCGCTTGCGCCGAGACACGCGAGCTATGTACCGTTCGTCGATGCAAACGGCGAAGCGCTCGATCGCGGCATCGCGCTGTACTTTCCGGCGCCGAATTCATACACGGGCGAGCACGTGCTCGAACTGCAGGGACACGGCGGGCCGATCGTCCTGCAGCTCGTGCTGCAACGGGCGATCGAAGTGGGACGCGAGTTCGGATTACGCCTGGCCGAACCGGGCGAATTCACGCGTCGCGCGTTTCTTAACGACAAACTCGATCTCGCGCAGGCCGAAGCCGTCGCCGATCTGATCGAAGCCAGCACGGAAGCCGCCGCGCGATCCGCCGGCCGCTCGCTCGACGGCGCGTTCTCGCGCGAGATTCACGTACTCGTGGACGACGTCATCAATTTGCGGATGTTGGTGGAAGCGACGCTCGACTTTCCCGAAGAAGAGATCGACTTCCTCGAAGCGGCGGACGCGCGCGGCAAGCTGACGCGCATCAGGCAACGGCTGGACTCCGTTCTCGCCGATGCCCGTCAGGGCGCGCTGCTGCGCGAGGGTTTGTCCGTCGTGCTGGCAGGTCAGCCGAACGTCGGCAAATCGTCGTTGCTGAACGCGTTGGCGGGCGCTGAACTCGCGATCGTCACGCCGATTGCCGGCACGACGCGCGATAAAGTCGCTCAAACGATTCAGGTCGAAGGCATCCCGCTGCGTATCATCGATACGGCCGGTTTGCGTGAGACCGAAGACGAAGTCGAGCGCATCGGTATCGAGCGGACGTGGGGCGAGATCGAGCGCGCGGACGTCGTGCTCCATTTGCTCGATGCGCGTACCGGCGTAACGGACGAAGACCGCGTGATCGCCACGCGCTTCCCGGCGGGCGTCCCCGTCGTGCGCGTGTTGAACAAGACCGATTTGGCGGGCGCGGCCGCTGCGCTGCGTGACGACGCTGAAGGTCGTGAAGTGAATTTGTCCGCGAAAACGGGCGATGGTATCGCCCTGTTACGCGACGCGCTCCTGAAGATTGCCGGCTGGCAAGCGGGCGCGGAGAGCGTTTATCTCGCGCGCGAGCGGCATTTGATTGCGCTGCGCGAGGCACGCGACCACCTCGCATTTGCCGCCTCGCACGCCGATCAACACTCGCAAGTCCTCGACTTGTTCGCCGAAGAACTGCGTCTCGCGCAGGACAATCTCAACGCGATCACCGGCGAATTCTCCTCCGATGACCTTTTGGGCGTGATTTTCAGCCGGTTTTGTATCGGAAAATAAGGCTAGGAGAACTGCGGTTTCCCAAGGGCGCGCAATTCTTCGCTGAGCTTCTCGGCCTCTTCCGGCCGCCCATGAAACGCGGCGGGCGTGTTCTGAAACATCTCTATCCGATACACCCCGTCATATCGCGAAAGCACGACGGTCTGAATTGCGTTCATTTGAGGATCGAGCGCCGACGCGCCGCGCGGCCACATGCCCGCAACGGCGCGCACCAGCAAGGTCTGATCGCCCGCGATGCGCCGAACCTCGCGCACCTTCGCCACGAAAAGCGGCGTTGGATGCTGAGCGAAGATCGGCGTTACGTGCGCTTCGATGCACGCGTGCCCGTCGATCGCGCTGCCGTCGAAGCCGACGAGACTGCCGCGCTCCGCAAAACGCGATGCCATTGCGCGCGCGTCTTGCCGGTTCCAGTCATCGAGCAAGCCGAAATACACGCGGCGCGCGCTCGCCGACCAATCGTCGATTGTGCTCATGCAGACTTTTTCCACGCCGCCGCAAACACGCCCGCGCCCATCAACAGCGCGCCGCCGGTTCGGTTGACCGCGCGCTGCACCGACGGCTTGCGGATCGCCCGGCGTGCGCCGGACGCGAGCAGCGCGTAGGCGAACGCATTCGCTGCGGCGAGGCCGACGAACGTTGCTTCGAGAATCGCTATTTGCGACACGCTGGCAGTGTGCGGATCGACGAATTGCGGCACGAACGCCACGAAGAAAATGATGCTCTTCGGGTTCAGCGTCGTGACGGCGTATGCGTGCGCCATGATGCGGCCGGTGTGCAAGTCATTGCTTGGTTTGACCGCGTCCGTATCGACGATCGGCGCGCGCCACAACTTGAAGCCCAAATAAATGAGATAGGCCGCGCCGATCCACTTCACCACCATAAACAATTCCGCCGATGCCGCGAGCAGCACGCCGAGCCCGAGCATCGACGCGGTCATCGCGGTCAGATCGCCGAGCGCGACGCCGAGCGTCGTCACCAGTGCGTACTTGCGCCCGTGTCCGAGCGCATAGGACACCACGAGCAGCACCGTCGGACCGGGAATCGCGACGAGGATCGCCGAGGCGATGGCGAAGGGCAACCATTGAGCAAGCGTCATACACCGTCTCCAGATTTTTGATCCGTCGATTTATCCACGAACCGCGCCGCGTTGCAATAGGCCGAATGGTCTAGCCTGCGTGGGCTGGCGCGCACGAGCGCCTAATGCGGCGCACAACTCACCGCCAGAGACGAATTGTCGCAGACCGCGGAAGCCAAACGAAGCTTTCATTCTCGAAACTGTCCATCGAAGTGATTTTCGCTTTTGATTAGCTTATATCCAAATTAATGGAAAGCGATTAACGTGCTGCATTCGCACACATTCTTTCCTTGCAACTTTGTCGCACTCAATTAGCATGAGTTTTGCGGTCAGCCGCTTTTAAATACATAGCTAAATGCGAAACGATTTCGTTCGGAGGCTATATACATGAAGAAACGCGTCCCTGCTCTTGTCGCAATCATGGGTCTTTTCGCCGTCGTAAGTACCGCTCAGGCTCAAGACAACGTAGTTCAGCCCCAGCAGACATTCACTTTCCGGCCCAATTCGTTCGGCTGCCTCTCAAAAGATAAATTCGATTCAGCCGATCAGCATGCGCAAGCAGGCGAGCATCAGAAGATGCAGCAATTCTTCGAAGGCTACGAATGCATTTCCACGCCAATGAATTCGCAATTCCGTGTCGTGCGCGTAGTGGGCCACGATATCGAATTCGTGAATGCGGCGAATAACGATAAACAAGGTATGTGGACAACTGATCGGTTTATCGACCAGTAAAACTTTTGGGGTGCTGATTCAGCCGACCCGATTTTAAATCGCGTCGGCTGAAAGTCGTTCATGCTACCGCTGCAATTTGACACCGATTCGCTGCACAATAGCGCTCTCGCGCCGTCCTGGCGCTACTCCTTTTGTCAGCAATCTTCGCATGGCCCTCAAATCAACTATCTACAAGGCAGAGCTTCAGATTGCCGATATGGATCGTCATTACTACGGCGATCATTCGCTTACGATCGCCCGTCACCCATCCGAAACCGACGAACGGATGATGGTGCGCGTCGCGGCTTTCGGGCTGTTCGCGGACGAGCGCCTTGAATTCTGCAAAGGACTCTCCGATACGGACGAGCCTGATCTCTGGCAGAAAGACCTCACGGGCCAGATCGAAACGTGGATCGAAGTCGGGCAGCCGGATGAACGGCGAATTGCGAAGGCAAGCGGCCGGGCGGATCGCGTCGTCGTTATTGCCTATGCCGGACGGACGGCGGATATCTGGTGGCAGGGCGTGAAGGGCAAGATCGAACGTTTGCAGAATGTGACGGTGTGGTCGCTCGATGATGGCATCGCTGAGGCGCTCGGGAAAATGGCCGAACGGACGATGCGGCTGCAGCTTATGGTTCAGGACGGCGATGTATCGCTCGGAAGCGAGAAGGCCGATGCGGTCGAGATTCGCTGGACGGTTCTCAAAGCGCCGGCTGAATGACGCTCAGGCTTCGGGCGGACCTTTGAGTTCGATCATATTGCCCTCGGGATCGAACAGATAAAGCGAAGGGCCGAAGCCTTCGGCACCGTATCGCCGTGCCTGCTCGCCGATGCGCGCGCCGTGTTGTTCCAGATGCTTGCGCAAGGCGTCGGCATCGAATGGCTCGACGCGCACACACAGGTGATCCACATTGCGGCCCGCGCCTGGCTGACCGCTTTCCGGCCGATCGATGGTCGCGCCCACGGCAAGCAGATCGATGAGCGAACGTCCCGCGCGCATCTGCACGAGGCCGATTTCGCGCTGCTCTTTGTCGATGGGACAACCCAGCACGTCGCGGTAGAACGCAATCATGCGGTCGAGATCGGCACAGCGAATCACTACGTGATCGATTTCTCGGATGGTGATGTGCATGTTGCCCCCGTTGAGTTCGGCGCGTGTGAGGCAAATGCTAGCGGAAATGAAAAGGGCTTGGCGGTTAGCCAAGCCCTTTAGATTCGTGGTGGAGAGGAGGAGGATCGAACTCCCGACCTTCGCATTGCGAACGCGACGCTCTCCCAGCTGAGCTACCCCCCCCCCAACGAAACAAAATAGTACCACACGCCTTTTACTCAAACGCAAGCGCGAAGGCAACGTACAAGCATCACTTCGTCGGCGCGCCCGCCAATACCCACGCGACGACCGTCTTCACATCCGCATCGTTCATGGCGGGGTGTGAGGGCATGGGTATCGAACCCCACACGCCCGCACCGCCCTTCTTGACCTTCAACGCCAGTTTCGCGGGCGCCTGCGCATCGCCTTTGTACTTCTCGGCGATTTGCTGAAACGACGGCCCCACGAGCTTGCGATCCACCGCATGACAGCCCATGCACGCGTTGCCACGCGCAATCGTCATCCCATCCGCAGCCGATGCAGAAGCCGCAGCACCCATCAGCACTGCAGCGGCCAAACCCGATCGCATAAACAAAAACATCATTTCTTAGCCGCCGATGCCGGATTCGCACTTCCCGGATGCACATCCGATTGCTTTACCGGCGCAGGCGTCTGCGTATCCAGCGGACGCGAAGTCACCGATGAATCCGGCACCGTGCCGACAGTCGGCTCAGCAGCAACAGGCGCGCTCGCCGCAGAGACAGCGCTCGCATCCGACGAAGCAGCAGCCGACAACGCCACCGCCTCTTCCGGCTTGATGTACTGATACACCTTCACGACCTGCTCGACGCCCGGAACACGCGCCGCGACATCCGCACCATGCGCGCCTTCGTCCGGCGTAACCAGCCCCATCAGATAAACGATGCTGCGCTCGCACACCACCTTGTAGTAGTTCGCGCGCAGATCCTTCTCGCCGACCATCGCAGTCTTTACGCGGCCTTCGAGATACGAATCGTTGGCGCGCGAGGAGATCGATGCCGCGCCCTGAATCGCCAGTTCGTTGACGATGCTGCCCACGTTGTTGATATCGCGCACGACGGCCTCGGCCTTCTGCTTCGATGCATCGTCGGGTACTTCGCCGGTCAGCAGCACGCGGCGATTGAACACGGTCACGTTCACGTGCGCGGCGTCAGGCAAATTCTCATTGATCCGCGAACTCGCCTTGACCTGAATTTCGCGGTCCTCGGTCTGTGCACCGAGCGTGCGCCGGTCCGTGGCGATCAGCGTGCCACCCGCCGCCGCACCGACGACCGCCAGCGCGCAGCCCTGCAAGGTCAACGCCACACCCGACAACATAGTCACCACGAGCGTCGCATTGGCCAGCGTCGCCTTGACGCGTGTCTTGTTCATCAACTCCGTTCCCCCTTTCAGACTTTCAGATTCAATCTTCACCGAGCAGCATCGCGTCGATGCCGTCGCACAGACAGTGAATGGTCAGCAGATGGATTTCCTGGATACGCGCCGTCCGCTCGGATGGCACGCAGATATGGATGTCGGTATCGGCGAGGACGTCGGTCATGGCGCCGCCGCCGTCGCCCGTCAGCGCGATGACGATCATCTCGCGCTCGTGCGCTTCCTGAATCGCCGCGAGCACATTGACCGAATTGCCCGATGCGCTGATCGCCAGCAACACGTCGCCGCTTTGTCCCAATGCACGGACCTGATTCGAGAAGATCTGCTCGAACGCGTAGTCGTTGCCAATGGCCGTGAGGATCGAGGTATCCGTCGTCAATGCGATGGCCGGCAAGCCCGGACGTTCGCGCTCAAAGCAGCCGATCAGATGCGCGGCGAAACGCTGCGCGTCGGCCGCCGAGCCGCCGTTGCCGCAGACGAGGATTTTCGAGCCGTTGGCGAGCGCGCCGAAAAGCGTATCGACGGCGGCCGCGATCGGGACCGCCAGCGTGTCGAGTGCTTCATGGGTAAGCGCCGCGCTGTCGCGGAATTGCTGTTGGATGCGTTCGACTGACATCGACTCTCGTGTTGGGAAGCGCGTGATTTATGCGGGCGTTTGAATCTGCGCAGTTTACCGCATGCATCAAGCGCGACTACGTTTCATCGGCGCGAAAAGCATCCGGTAGCCAGCTTATCTTGCCGGCATCGAACGCAATCACGTCGAATCGACATGGTGGTATGGCTCCGCGCCACGTCAGCAAATAATGCTGGGCTGCGCGTATCAGTCGCGCGCGCTTCGTTACGCCGATACTCGACGCCGCATCCGCAAATCGGCGGCTCTTGCGTGCGCGCACTTCGACGAACACGAGCGCGCCGCGCTCATCGCGCATGACGAGATCGATCTCGCCGCCGCGACATCGCACGTTACGCGCGACAAGCGTCATGCGATGCCGTTGCAGATAGTCGAGCGCGTGCGTTTCAAAAGCATCGCCGAGCGATTTGGACACGGCCACCTCATAAAAGTTGTCGAACCATGCGTGGCAAAATGGCGTTCTTTATCAAGTCGCAGGACGCGCGCGCTCATGCTTCAAGTCTCCGAACTGGCCGAAGGGCAAACCTATCCGGCGGGCGCGTTGTACGTGGTCGCGACGCCCATCGGCAATGCTGCGGATATCACCGTGCGCGCGTTGCATGTGCTCGGTCTTGTCGATCGCATCGCCGCCGAGGACACGCGCAACACCGCGCAATTGCTCGCACGCTACGGCATCTCGAAGCCGTCGATCGCCGTACACGAGCACAACGAACGCAGCGCCGCCGAACGCGTGATCGAGCATCTGCGCAGCGGCGAGCGCGTGGCGTGCGTATCGGATGCAGGCACGCCCAGCATCTCCGATCCCGGCGCGCGTTTAGTCGATGCCGTGCGCGAAGCCGGTCTTCCCGTCATTCCGCTGCCGGGCGCAAGCGCCGTCACGACCGCACTGAGCGTCGCGGGCGCATGGGCGAGCGGCTTTACGTTCATCGGCTTCCTGCCGACGAAGGCGAAACAACGCGCGACGCAACTGCGCACACTCGTCGATTTGCCGACCGCCTTGGTGTTCTACGAAGCGCCGCATCGAATAGTCGAAACGACGCGCGCACTCGCGGACGCGTTCGGCGGAGAGCGGCGGCTTTTGATCGCGCGCGAATTGACGAAGTTACACGAGAGCGTTCATCAATGCACCCTGGCCGAAGGGCATAGCTGGCTCGAAGAAGATGCGAATCGTCAGCGCGGCGAGTTCGTGCTCGTTGTCGAGGGCGCGCCCGAACGCGAAGACGCCGAGGACGCGCATGACGCGTTGCTATCGACGTTGCTGGAAGAGTTATCGGTAAAGAGCGCGGCGAAGATTGCGGCGACGTTGACGGGCGCGTCGCGTAACGCGCTGTATGAGCGCGCGCTCATACTTAACAAGCGCGGCGAAAAAGAAAACGGGCCGTGAAAACGGCCCGTTCGTACTGGCTGAAAGGCTAGGCCTCTCGCGCGATCAATTATCCGCGGCGAGAGACTGCGCTTCCTCGCGCGCCTCTTGCGCTTCCTGCTGCGAAAGCCCTTCGATCTTGACCTTCTGCGTGCCTTCGCCGCGCATGCCGAGCTTCGACGCCGCCGCGTACGACAGATCGATCACGCGGCCCTTCACGTACGGACCACGATCGTTGATCTTCACGACCACGGTCTTGTGATTCGCTTCGTTCGTCACGCGCACCCACGACGCCAGCGGCAGCGTTTTGTGCGCGGCCGTCATCGCGTTCATGTTGAACTTCTCGCCGCTTGCGGTCTTGCGACCGTGGAACATGCGGCCGTACCACGATGCCTTACCCTGCTGCTCGAAGCTGCTGGCATCCGGGCCGCTCGTGATCGGTTTGGCGTCCGCGAGCGATTTGCTCTTGTCGTCCGGCAGCGTGCTGAGGTTGTTGTCGAACGCGAGCGGTGCCGGCGAGCGGGCACTGCTCGTGCTGACGGTGGTAGTCGTCGGAGGATTGGAGGCTACATCGCCCGATCCCGGCGCGGCGCAACCGGCCAGCACCAGGGCTAGCAGGCCACCGACGTGTCGAATAAGTCGAGCATTCATAGACGTGTATCAACAGTAAAGTGAGCGTCCCGCGCAGCGCCCCTGGGCGCGCGATAGGCCGCTCTGGACTTGCCGCACAAAGCAAAACGCCGTCCGACCAAGCGAACGACGCGCTCCTGCACGGATGCGGCAAATTCGTGCCGCAAACGCCCGATTAATGTTCACGTCTGGCGCAACCTGTCCCCGGCAGCCTGACCAGACCCCACATGCCGCCAGTCGAACGTGGCTTCACGTTCATGCGCGATGAAATGCGCAGGAACGGCGGCGTAGGCCCCATCCAGCATGACGGCGGCAATGGCCGTCTGACAGACGCGCGGCGCCTGGCTGGACAAGACGTGTGCACCAACTAACGGTGCTTGAGTTGCAGTTACGAGGCTTTTGGCCCCCAACAGCGTACTGAAAGCGATTGTAAAAACGCACAAGCGTTAAGACGATCACTCATTGATGGCACGGTTACTCCCATGCGCAGATGTTGGCATTATACAAAAAAAGTGGGGTTCCGCTCGTCGGACTGCGCTGAAAGCAATTGATTTTGTCTATGAACGTAAGAATTGCTGGTTCTTGCGTTGATTTTTCACGCTTTTCCAAAGCCCACAGCGATTGTTTTGGCCCCGCTACAATGCATCTTTTACAGGCTGCCCTGAACCGACACGCGTCATATGAAAGTCATCCTTGTTCCCGTCACACCGTTTCAGCAAAACTGCTCGATCGTGATCTGCGAGACCACGCGACGCGCCGCCGTGGTCGATCCGGGCGGCGATATCGAACGGATCATTGCGGAAGTGGATCGGCATGACGTCGTGGTCGAAAAAATCTTGCTGACGCACGGGCATCTCGATCACTGCGGCGGGGCAAAGGCGCTTGCGCAGCACTACGGTATCGAGATCGAAGGCCCGCATCGGGAAGATGCGTTTTGGATCGATCAGCTTCCCGCGCAAACACAGCGATTCGGCTTCTCGAACGCCGAAGCCTTCACGCCCGAGCGATGGCTCGAAGACGGCGACACCGTGCAAGTCGGGGACGAAAGCATGGAAGTCTATTTTTGCCCCGGACACACGCCGGGACATGTGGTGTTCTTCAGCCGCGCGCATCGGCTGGCGTTCGTGGGCGATGTGCTGTTTTCCGGCTCCATCGGCCGAACGGATTTTCCGCGCGGCAATCATGCCGATCTCGTCCGTTCGATTCGCGAGAAACTCTGGCCGCTCGGCGATGACGTCACCTTCGTGCCCGGTCACGGCCCGGCATCCACATTTGGCGACGAACGGCGCACGAATCCGTACGTCGGCGATGGAGTCGCGGCATGAACGAGACCGCGATCCCCGAAATCTACGTCAGCACCGACGTCGAAGCCGATGGCCCGATTCCCGGTCCGCATTCGATGCTGAGCTTTGCATCGGCGGCGTTCACGGCGGACAAGCAGCTCATCGCCACGTTCTCCGCGAATCTCGAAACGCTCGAAGGCGCGACGGCGCATCCGGTGCAGGCGGCATGGTGGAAGACGCAGCCCGACGCGTGGGCCGCGTGCCGAACGGATTTGCAAAAGCCGGAAATCGCGCTGCCGGCGTATGTCGAATGGGTCGAAAAATTGCCTGGCAAGCCGGTGTTCGTCGCGTACCCGGCGGGTTTCGACTTCACCTATATGTTCTGGTACATGATGCGCTTTGCCGAGCGATGCCCGTTTTCGTGGTCCGCGCTCGACATCAAGACGCTCGCATTTGCCATGACCGGGCTGCCGTATCGAAAAGCCATCAAACCGCGTCTGCCCAAGCATTGGTTCGATGAGTTGCCGCACACGCACGTCGCGCTCGATGACGCTATCGAACAAGGCGCGCTGTTCTGCAATATGCTGGCCGAGTTGCGCGCCACGCAAGCCGGAGCGGGGAAATCATCGAACGAAACGAATTCGGCCGATTCGCCCGCGCCCGGAATCGGGACTGAGGGTAAAACAACACTCTGAAGGCAATCGCGTTAGGGAAACTCCCTCAGTGCGGGCGCGTTGCATTGCGTTTCTTTTTCTGCGCCTCTAACATTAGAGTCAGATCGCGACCGAACGGAGGCGCAGTTGACTCTCGATACATTCTCACAAAAAATCCTGCGTCTTCTGCAACTGGACGCGCGCCGTTCTGTTCAGGAAATCTCGGACCAAGTCGGTCTGTCCAGCACGCCTTGCTGGCGGCGCATCAAGGACATGGAACAGTCCGGCGTGATCCAGCGCTACACCGCTCTGCTCGACCGGGAAAAACTCGGTCTTCATGTTTGCGCGCTCGCGCATATTCATTTGACGCGGCACACGGAAGGCGGCGTCGAGCAGTTTGAACGCGAGATCGCCACGTGCCCGGAAGTCACCGAGTGCTACAGCACGACGGGAGAGTCCGATTACATCCTCAAGATCGTGGCGCCGGATATCAAGTCCTACGACGCCTTTCTCCACGATCGCATCTTCAAGATTCCCGCCGTCGCGCAGGTTCGTACCAGCGTTGTGCTGCGCGAAATCAAGTTTGATACCCAATTGCCGCTCTGAAGTTTCGCGGTCAGTTCGATCCGGTCGTGACGCTCCGCGTCACGCGGATTCGTCGCGCGCCGAGCGATTGTTTAAGCGCGTGGAAATCGACACGGCCGAGTTTCGCGGCAATCTCAATCTGATTGTCCGCTGATTCGGGCAGAACGATATCGACATCGAAACCGCTGGACAGGTAATGCAGGTTCAGCGTTTCCAGCGTCAATTCCTGTTCCGCCAACGCGGCGCTGACCGCTGCCGTCACTTTGGAACGCAGCGGAAAATTGCCGGGTAACGGATTCAGATCATCGCTTTCCGGATCGACGTGAATCAGGGCGTCGATCACGCGCGCATCGGCGAGAATATGCGCGCGCGCCGACTCCGCGATGAAATGCCCTTCGGACACGGAAATAAGCGGATCGACGAGAATATGTGCGTCCACCATTGCGAGATCGCCCATTTTGCGTGTGCGCAACTCGTGGACTTCACGCACGCCGGACGTGGCCAGCAAAATGCCGCGCAAATCTTCCGTGGTCGCCAAATCGAGCGCGCGGTCGGAAAGATCTTGTAAGGCATCCCACGCGAACGTCCATCCCATTTTGCCGATCAGAAAACCGACCAGACACGCGGCAACCGGATCGAGAACTCTAAATCCCGCCAGACTGCCGATAATGCCCAACGCAACTACGAGCGATGATGCCGCGTCCGATCGCGCATGCCACGCATTTGCAATCAGCATGGCTGAACGAACGCGCTCAGCCGCACGCAGCATATAGCGAAAAAGCGCTTCTTTTGAAACCAGGACGATTATTGCGACGGCGAGCGCACTCGCGTGAACCGGCGCAATATCCTGAAGGTTCGCGACACGCGATCCACCGCGCCAAAGCATTCCGACACCAACGGCAATCAACAATCCGCCCAGAAATAATGAAGCAACCGTTTCATAGCGATTGTGTCCATAGTTATGATCGACATCCGGCGCGGCAGAAGCCTGCCGATTAGCAATCAGAACGATAAAGTCCGACACAATGTCCGCGAGCGAATGAACGCCATCTGCAATCAAGGCCTGAGAGTGTGCAATAACGCCGACGACGAGTTGCGCGGTAGTCAGCCCGGTATTAAGCGCAATGCTTGTCCACGTAGTCTTGCGGGCGATTTCCTGCTTTTCCGCAGCGTGAACCGTCGAAAGGGACATGTAAATTTATTCAGAACCGAGTGGCTGAGATTTTATCACTCCGTACATCGGCGACGCCGTGACAAGAATGACAAAAGCGCTTATAAATCAGACCGCTAACTCTGTGGCCGCAGCGGGAAAGCGCACCGCAAAAACAAAAAGCCGCGCACAAAAGGCGCGGCTTTTAACCATCCAAACTCGTTTCAGCGCTTAGCGGACTTTTATCGACCGATCAAAAAGCTGTCGCGATCTTGTCCGGCAATCCATTTCGGCGGCTTTCCGCGACCCGACCACGTGGCGCCGCTGTCCGGATCACGATATTTCGGCGCAACGCCCGAACGGCTGCGCGATGCTGCTTTAGTACCCTTGGCACCGCGACCGCCAGCGAGTTCCTGAAGCGTGATGCCATAATCCGCCATTTTCTGTTTGATCTCGTTAAGCACTTCCGCATATTCGCGCGACTTGGCTTCTTCGATCTGACGCTCGAGTGTCTCGCGCTGTGCGAGTAGTTCCTTGTATGAAGGCATGGCAATTCCCTAAGTGGTTTGCTGATTGACGAGTCGTTCTGCCCGTTTATTCAGTGAGTAAAGCCTCGGATTGGCACGCAGAGTAGCACAAAATCGATTATGTTGACATGTGCTGTTTGACACGGAATTCGTCGTTGTTTGTTTCCCTCGTAACATTTGCCGCCCACTCTGCTTAAATTGCGGTAGACCGGCACAAAATAGCGAACATGCAGATAGTTGGTTTCTTTGCCATGCGATGAAAACAAACCGCGATATTCGCGCCAAACGTTTCATGCAGTGGGAACTACATCACGCGAACAAAGCTGTTGACAGTCAAACTGCAATTCGGGACGTAACATCGTTAGCGAATCGCGCAAAAATTCACTGTTCGCGCGTAAAACAATCTGTAAGCGCTGACGCCAATTCATCCGTAGTTAATTTCGGCTGATCAAATGTAAAACGATTGCGCACACTCTCAATCAGCAAATCCGCGCCATATCGGTCCACTCCGGTTAATCGAAGATGCTTCGGCCGATTGGCGTGCGAGTCGGCGAATTCGTATAGAAAAAGTTCGTCTTCGGCGGAAATCGGCTCCAGCGGATCGAGCGCGTTGCCGTCGAGCCAGCCCATTGCGCCGAATCCGCCTATATATCGCATGCGTTGCGCGTTCATGACCCAAAACGAAAAATCGCCCAAATCGAGATAACGCGCAGCGGAAGGGTGATAACGCAAATATCGGCGGGCGAGTTCGGTTTGTCGATCGGCGGATGCCGCTGCAAATGTCCCGAGCAAGGTCAGCCGCTCGCCTTCGAGCACGTTTGTGTTTTCCGAATGCGCGACCAGAAAACCCGCGCGTGAATCGGCCTGGAGATTGCGCGTGTGTTCGGCGAGATTGCTGATCAGCAGCATCGGCATATGTTGGGCGGTCGGTGCGAATGGCAGTGCGGTCGGATAAGGAAAACCGGCAGGCTCGCGCGAATGAGTCGAGAGTGTGCCGTTCGAAACACGGTGCAAAAGATGAATCGGCGCTTCCGATGGAATGTGCATGTGATTAACCGGACGAACATAAATAAGTGCGTTCGATGGTAATGCACCACGTCCGAGCGTGTCTGCTAGCCGTTCGATAGAATCGAAAGCTCCTTCGATTCGTGGCAATCTGTCCGGTTGTCCTTCGGGTTGTCCTCGTTTCGCTTCATTTCCTCAAACGGCTGCTTTCGTGTCCGATTCCACTCCCGCCTCGTCTTCCCGCGAAACTCAATCGGCGCTCGCGCTGCATCGCAGCTTGCCGCCAGCGACGCGCGAACGCGCGCGTTACGCGACGATGGCGATCTTCTTTATCGCCGGCATGATGTACGCGTCGTGGGGCGTGCACGTGCCGACCGTGCGCGACAAGTTCGCGCTGAGTCCCGGCATGTTGTCCTTCGCGCTGCTCGCGGTCGCGGGCGGCTCGATCTTCGCGATGCTCACGAACGCGTCGTGGATCGCGCGCGTCGGCACGCGCAACGCGTGTATGGCGGGCGGTATCGGCATGGTGATTTTCGGCTCGCTGATTCTGGTGACGCCGACATACTGGATGCTGCTGATCGTGCTCGCGGCGTTCGGCTTCGGCATGGCGACGCTCGATGTCGCGATGAACGCTGAAGCCAGCGCGGTCGAGGAAGCGCTCGGGCGGCCGATCATGTCGTCGCTGCATGGCATGTTCAGCGTCGGCGGTATGGCGGGCGCGGCGGCCGGTGGCGCGTTGCTCGCGCACGGACTCGCGCCCGCGCTGCATCTCGCGCTGGCGTCGGGCTTCGGCGCACTCGTCTTGTTCATATCGATACCTTCGGTTCTGCCGCACGTGCCGCATCACGATGAGCATGCGAAGGCGTCGTCATCGAACCGATGGCGTTCGGGCGCGTTGTGGGCGCTGGGCGGCATGGCGCTGATCGCATTGATCGCGGAAGGCGCCATGTACGACTGGGCCACCGTCTATATGCGCGATGTCGTGCTGGCCACGCCATCGGTATCGAGCGCGGCCTACGCGGCGTTTTCAGGCGGCATGGCGGCCGGACGCTTCGGCGGCGATACGGTCCGCGCGCGTTTCGGCGCACCGCAATTGATCTTCGGCAGCGCCGGGCTCGCGTTTATCGGCATGGTGATGGCGCTGGTCTTCCCTATCACGTGGATCACCATGACCGGCTTCACGCTGATGGGCCTAGGCCTCGCCAACATGATGCCCGTGCTGTTCGCGGCAGCCGCGCGCGTCGAAGGCGTGACGGCGGCGGAGGGTCTCGCGCAGGTCGCGGGTCTCGCGTATTTCGGCTTGCTGTTCGGACCGGTTCTGATCGGCGGCGTCGCGCAAATCAGCACGCTGCCGATCGGCCTATGCGTGGTGGCAGCGTGCTGCGCGATCATCACCGTAATCGGGCCGCGCATTCTCAGGCGCTGGAAAATATAAAGCGCGCGGGCCGATCAGCAAATCGGCACCGCGCGCTTCTGTGCTTCGATCAAACTAAAGCGTGATTACATCTTCACGACGTCGAGGAGCGACTTCTTGCCCTTCTTGTAGTCGTACAGCGAGATCACGCCGTGCTTCAGATCGCCCTTCGAGTCGAAGGTCGTCTCGCCGATCACGCCCTTGTAGTCCGTGTTCGGCATCGCAGCGACGATCTTCGCCGGATCCGTCGAGTTCGCACGCTTCATTGCATCGACGATGATGTACACCGCGTCGTACGTGAACGGAGCGTAGATCTGGATCGGCTGGCCGAAACGCTTCTGATACTTCGCCTGGAACGCCGCGCCGCCTTCCATCTTCTCGAGCGCCATGCCGGCTTCCGAACACACGATGTTGTCGGTGGCGCCGCCCGCCAGACCAGCCAGCTTTTCCGTGCAGACGCCGTCGCCTGCCAGCACCTTGGCGCGCAGGCCGAGTTGCTTGGCCTGCTTGGCGAACGGGCCGCCGGTTGCGTCCATGCCGCCGTACATCACGGCATCAGGATTTTCGCCCTTGATCTTCGTCAGAATCGCGCGGAAATCGACGGCCTTGTCGTTGGTCGCATCGTGCGAAACGACTTTCAGGCCCAGCGACTTGGCGGTCTTCTCGAACTCGTTGGCAAGACCCTGGCCGTACGCGGTCGAATCATCGACCACGGCGACGCTCTTGACCTTCATCGTCTTCGCCGCGTAGTTGGCGAGCGCCGGACCTTGCTGCGCATCGGTCGCGACGACGCGGTACGTCGTCTTGAAGCCTTGCTGCGTGTAGGTCGGGTTCGTTGCCGACGGGGAAATCTGCACGATGCCCGCATCGCTATAAATCTTCGATGCCGGGATCGACGTACCGGAGTTCAAGTGACCGACGACGCCGACGACCTTGTCATCGACCAGCTTCTGCGCGACTTGCGTAGCGGTACGCGGGTCGGCTGCATCGTCTTGCGGGTCCAGTTGCAGGGTGATCTTCTGGCCGCCGATCGTCAGACCCTTGGCGTTGATTTCTTCCACTGCGAGCCGCGCGCCGTTTTCGTTGTCTTTGCCCAGGTGCGCAATACCGCCGGTCAGCGGAGCGACGTGACCGATCTTGACCACTTCATCGGCTGCTGCGGACGTTGCCAACGTAGCGAACAGCAAGGCTGCGGCGCTGATCGGCAACATTTTGTGAAGCTTGGTGTTCATGTAAGTCTCCAGTTTCGGTCCCAAAAACTACGTAATCGCCCTGTGCCCCGTCTTTCATCACGATCGCTCAGTCCCGTGGACGACCACGCCGGATGCATCGTCATGCACTTGGCAAGTCCTTCTGGCGAGCCATTTGTGGCGGCTGCCATCCGCACTGCGCGCAAGTGTAGGGTTGTCAAATTAATTTAGGGAAGTTTTTTAAGATACTGGTGTCACTACCGATTATCGTCCTGTTGTGATATGCAGCCGTTTGTGGTGCATTTCCCTGAAGACGCCCTAGGCATGCGGTTCTCCACGGGTTGCACCCGCAAAGGTTTGAGCGATGTTCGGGTTTGTCGGAATGCTTTGGATAATCGCGGCATCGACACTTCATTAGGCTGTTTTTTAAAGCCGATTTAGATGTGTTGTTAGACTCGCTGCTCTAAAAATACCCATGCGCGTCAAAGGCTATGCCAGCTTTCACACAGCTTGCCAAGAAGACGCGCTTATGCGACTGAAAGGGAAAGCTGGCACACTCACTCGCCTCTCTCTTTCGGCTAAATAAGGAGCTTCAACGTGACCGTTTCCGTGACTTCCCGCTGGATCGATATTCCCGCCGACGGCGACAGCTTCCAGGGTTACCTGGCGCTGCCGAAGACCGGCACCGGACCGGCCGTGATCATCCTGCAGGAGATCTTCGGCGTGAACGCGCATATCCGCAGCGTGGCGGATCAATATGCTGCCGATGGTTATATCGCGCTGGCGCCGGACGTTTTCTGGCGCACGCAGCCGCGCGTCGAACTGGGCTACGAAGGCGCGGATCGCGAGAAGGCGATGGAACTGCTGCAAAAGACCAAGCTCGATGAAGCCGTCGCCGATGTCGGCGCTGCAGCGAAGGCATTGCGTGCATTGCCCGAAGTCACGGGTAAGGTCGCGGCGATCGGCTATTGCTTCGGCGGCCGCCTCGCGTATCTGGCGGCGGCGCAAGGCACGGTCGATCTGGGCGTGGCGTACTACGGCGGCGGCATTCAAAACGCGCTCGATCAGGCCGACAAGATCAAGGTGCCGATGCAGTTCCACTACGGCGACTCGACGCCCACATTCCCGCCGACGCCGTCGATGCCGTGCGTCAGAAATTCGCGGGCCGCAAGGACTCCGCGCTGTATGTATATCCGCAAGCCGATCACGGTTTCAACTGCGGTGACCGCGCATCGTTCAACGCGAAGGCGTCGGCGCTGGCGCACGGGCGCACGCTGACCTTCCTTGGCGAAAATCTGTAATCAAAGCGAAACCGAAGCGGGCGCGGCGCGTCCGCTTTTTATCGCGTGAAGCGCGGCGCTAAACTAGCGCCGGCAATCCCTCGACCAGCAGAAAAGCCACCAGCACGCCGAGCAGCGCGCCGAACACCCGCAGCACGTTGTTCTTGAAATGCGTTGCGCACGGAATGGCCCCGAGAAACAGCGCGCCTGCGAGCGCCATCGGGATGATCAGAATGAAATCGCCGATCGTGAAGTACGTGGTCATCTTGCGTCTCCCATCGTCCTGCTTTTAGCTTTGCCTTTGTCGTCGTGATCGTCGTGAAGGGCATCGCATCGACAATTCGAGTATAGGCCGCGCTTTGACACAAGTCGGCACAAGTTCAGCGAATGGGAAACCATGCGACGCGCAAAATCCTTGCACGACAAGGGTTTGCGCTGCGAATTTTTAAGCAGACGCGGAAAAACCCTTAGATTGTTCCGATTTCATTCGGCTTTCAGAACGCGCGTGCCTTATGCGATGCAATCCGCAACCCAAGCGCCGCGCGCCGGAATGCCCGCGAGCCTGCCCTTTGGAAAGCAAGGGTTTCGCCTTATGCGAATGCTTGTTAAACGGTCGATGAGTCAGTAATTGGTGCCAGTCGTCTGCGATGGACAACATATCCGCGCATTCAGCGTCGCGCCAGCGCGCAACGATGCGCTAAAGTAACTGCACAATCGTTCATGTAGGCCGTGCGTGCTGCGCATCGCACAACATTGATGCGGTCGGTTGTTTGGGTGCACGAGCCGTGAAAAGCCTGTGCTTGGTGAAATATATGACCGGCGTTTTATCCTCAGCCGGCGCTGGAACGGGGATTCATCATGCAAATCGGTTCGATTGTCCGCTCCGTGCATATCGCCGTGCCTCAAGGGGCACGCGGCATTGTCATGCGCATTCTCGGTGATATGGCGATGGTCGCCTGGTACGAAGGCGAGCCAGGCGTAACTAAACTGCTCAATACCGAGCCGTTTTTCCTCGAAGATTTGATCGATACCGGCGACGTCATACGTCCCGCCAACACGGTCGTGCATTGACGCCCACGCATCACGCCGCGCATTCGCGATGCCAACGGCTGCGAGGCGCGGCACAATGCCGGAATGAACTCTCCTCATTCCGATGATTCCCCGCGCCCGTCCGCCGATGCCGACGCGCCGCCCTTCGCCGGCCTCACGCCCGAGCGCGTGCTCGATGCGATCGACAGCGTGCTTCTGCCGACCGGCGCACGCACCGACGGCCGCATGCTGCCGCTCAACAGCTACGAAAACCGCGTATATCAGGTCGGCGTGGAAGATGGGCCGCCAGTCGTCGCGAAGTTTTATCGGCCACAACGATGGTCGAACGCGGCGATTCTCGAAGAGCACGCTTTCGTCGCGAGTCTGACGGCGCGCGAAATTCCGGCCGTTCCGGCGCGCGTGCTCGACGGCGCGACGCTCCACGAATTCGACGGTTTCCGCTTCTCCGTGTTCGAGCGTCGCGGCGGGCGCGCGCCGGATCTCGATCGTAGCGATACGCTCGAATGGCTCGGGCGTTTTATCGGGCGCATTCACGCGGTGGGCGCGATCGAGCCGTACCGCGAGCGGCCGACGCTCGATATCCAGACCTTCGGCTATGAACCGCGCGACTTTCTGCTCGCGCATCGCTTCGTGCCGGACGATGTCCGTGAAGCGTGGGAACGCGCGGTATCGCTGGCGCTGGAAGGCGTTGAACAATGCTTCGAACGCGCCGGCGACGTGCGGCATTTGCGGATGCACGGCGACTGTCATCCAAGTAACGTCTTGTGGACCGACGCCGGCCCGCATTTCGTCGATTTCGACGACAGCCGCATGGGGCCCGCGATTCAGGATCTCTGGCTGCTGCTGCCGGGCGGCCGCGCGGAGGCATCGCGTGCGCTGACCGATTTGCTCGCGGGCTACGAAGATTTCGCCGAATTCGATCCGCGCGAGCTTCATCTGATCGAAGCGCTGCGCACACTGCGGCTCATCCACTATTCCGCCTGGCTCGCGCGCCGCTGGCACGATCCGACGTTCCCCGCCGCCTTTCCGTGGTTCAACACGCAGCGTTATTGGGAAGACCGCATCCTCGAGTTGCGCGAGCAAATCGGCGCGATGCAGGAAGGTCCGCTCTGGCCCGTCTGAAATTTTTCGTCACAAAAGGATGTTGTCAGGGATTCGCAGGGTATTGAAAACGTCATTTGAGCGTGTGATGATAACGATTCTCATTTGCCACATTTGCCATCCCCATTTCGATCGACACGCGTAAGCGTCATCAGCCGGTCGGGGCATGGCGTTGCCTGCCATCCCCCGAATTCTGGAGAGACGCGTGAACGCGCCTGACACCCTCAGTCCCCGACCGCCCGCAACGGGCCATTCCACGCAATATCGCCCGCACGGACGTTTGATCGACGATGCAGAACACGTGGTTCGAAAGAATCGCTCGCGGCGTTCGACGTTCTTGAAGTGGCTGCGCAAGGTGCACGGCTGGGTCGGTCTGTGGGGCGCGCTGCTGGGTTTGCTGTTCGGCGTGACGGGCTTTCTGCTGAATCATCGCGCGCCGCCGATGCGCATTTCCACTGGCGAGCCGCAAGTCGCGCAAATGCAGATGCCGCTGCCCGCCGAAGGCCTCAAATCGCCGCGCGATCTCGGCGTGTGGCTGAAGAAGGAACTGAAGATCGACGGCAATCTGGGACGCACGCGCCGCGAGCCCGCGCATCCCGTCGGTTGGGGCGACAAGAGCACGATGCAACCGGAGCAATGGTCGGTGATGGTCGCCTCTCCTGGCGGCAATGTGCAGGCGGAGTACTGGGTCGGCAACAACTTCGTATCGGTGAAGCGCACCGAGAACACCTTCCTCGCCACTATGACGAATCTGCACAAGGGCGTGGGACTGAGCATCGGCTGGGTGCTGCTGATCGATACGTTCGCGGGCAGCATCATTCTGCTTTCGCTGACGGGCTTGCTGCTGTGGACGGAGTTGAACAAGCGGCGTACGGCCGGCGTGGTGATCGTGACGGTATCGCTGATTGCGGCGGTGGTTTGCGGGTTAATGTAAAGGCTGGCGCAGTTTGATCAGGTCCTAAGGACCATTTCGGTGGATTCACCGAAATGGTCCCGTTGCATCTCTCAAGTCAATTTGAAGAGCGTTCAGGATCGGCGTTTTTTTCCTTTTGCTTCAACGCCTTCCGCTTCGCGCGCTCGATCTGCTGAATACTTTTCTCCGGCGTGGGAAGCGCCTCTCGTGATCCTGAAAGATCGCATAGTCTGAGCCAGTTGTTACTCCGGCGGCACGCGCAGCAGCGCTGAGCGCCTTGTTGTGATGCGTCAGCTCTCCGCGAAGTATCAAACGCCGTTGATCTTCAGAAAGGCTTGAAAATGACGGCTCGTCGCTCAACTCCTGACGGCGCGTCTGGAGCGCGAAATAGGTCTGTCCGTTGGCAATAACGACCTTGGACGGATCGCCGTTCTGGACAATCAGATAACAGGCGTAACGCGACAACCTGGAATCCGACACCGCGCGATTCGCGCCAGAGCCGAGCCGGACCATTTTGGTGACGTCACCGAATGGTCTTCGACCTTGTGCCCCGAGCGCTCGCAAGCGGTCTTCGCTTTTTTGATCACCTGAACAAAGTTGCGCCAGTCTTGATAGTCCAGCAGCGGCGCAAGATCACGAGCAAACCAGAACTCGCCCTCTTCATTTTTCTGCCTGATGTTTTCGAACGTCAGGTGATGCCGTGATGCAGCTTCATTGCTCGACATCGATAACTTCCTCGCTGTGAAAAGGAAGTACCAATGTATCGACGCGCCTTTTAAAGCACACCTCGGCCAAACGGCCAAATCACGCCCGCTTCGCTCTCCTCGGGTTATGCCGCGTCAGCCACAAATACAGGCCGCTGCCCAGCACCACGATCGTCAGCAGATCGAACGTTGCCCAGAAGATCTTGAGCGGCATGCCGCCGAAATCGCCGAAGTGCAGCGGCTGCGATCCGAGCAGCACTTTCAGATACCACGGCAGTTCGCGTGAATCCGTGAGCGCGCCGGTCGATGCATCGACGAGAACCGGGCGCATGATGCGCGTGGTCAGAATGCCGTCGCCGCGCATCCACACCGCGTAGTGATGCGGGCTCGCGAAGCGCGTGCCCGGAAACGCCACGAACGATGGAATCATCCCCGGCGCGGCTTCGTGCGCGGTCTTCACGGCATCGTCGATAGAAGCGCGCACCATGACGGGCGGCTGTCCGTGATAAGGCGCGAGCATCTGCGCGAGTTGATCGTTGCGCCAGGCATCGAGCATCAGATCGGCAAGCGTATTGATCGATCCGGTCGCGCCGACGAGCAGCGCCCACGCCAGCGTCAACATGCCGAAGGCGTTGTGCCAGTCGAGCCACACGATGCGCCGTTTCTTCTTCAGCCGTACGCGCCCGAGTCCGACCTTGCGCCAGAACGGCAGATACACGACCACGCCCGACACGATTGCCGCGAGAAACACCGCGCCCATCGCGCCGAGGAACAGCTTGCCCAACAGTCCCGCGAACATATCGACGTGCAGTTTCAGCAGCACGAACTTGAGCGATCCTTTGCCAGGCGGCATGCCGAGCGGTTTGGCCGTGCGGGCATCGACCGTGGTGCTGAGCGTGTCGTCGGGAGGCGTGTCGGCGCGCGGCGCGGTGACGACGACGGGCAGCAGCAGTTCGTCAGGCTCCCAGATCACATATTGCGGAACGTGACCGGGATGCTCGCGCAATGCGGCTTGCAGCACCGCATCGTAAGTTGCGCGCGCGTCGGTTTCGGGCGCGGGCAACTCGATTGCATCGCCGGTGAGAAGGTCGAGTTCGTGGCCGAAGACCAGCGGCAAACCGGTGAGACACAACAACAGCATGAAGGCCGTGCAAATGAGACTCGTCCATCGATGCACGATCGACCAGACGCGCAACGCGCGCTGGCTCATAAAGGGCTTACCGGGCATTCAATCAAAAGCTGAGGAAAGAGAACAGATGATTATAGAAGCCCGGCACGATCATCCGTAGGCATTATGTAAGCCTCAAACGCCGCAGACTTCTCCATTCCCCGCGATTTCGCGCGCCGCCTTCGCGCCTTCCACTTGCAGCAATTCCGGCAGCGAGACGCCGTTTTTCGCCGCCGTCACTTCCGCGAGAATCGATACGGCAATTTCCGGCGGCGTCCGGCTGCCGATATAAATCCCCACCGGCCCATGCAGCCGCGCCAGTTCCGCCTCGCTCAGATCGAACTCCTTTAGCCGCTCGCGCCGCGCCGCGTTATTGCGACGTGAACCGAGCGCGCCGACATAAAACGCTGGCGTCTTCAGCGCTTCCATCAGCGCGAGATCGTCGAGTTTCGGGTCGTGCGTGAGCGCGATCACCGCGCAGCGTTCGTCGAGCTTCATCTCCATCACGGTGTCGTCGGGCATGGTTCGAACGATGGTCGTGCCCGCCACGTCCCACTCTTCCGTGTATTCCTCGCGCGGATCGCACACGGTCACCTGATAGTCGAGACCGACCGCGATACTGCACAGATACCGTGACAACTGCCCCGCCCCAATCACCAGCATGCGATAACGCGGTCCGTGAATGGTCAGCAGACGGTTGTCGTCGAAAAGCACGCCATCCGTGGCTTGCGCAGCTTCGAGCCGCGCGACGCCGGTTTTCATATCGAGCGTGCGCGCGACCAGCTTGCCGGCTTCCACCGCCGCACACAGCTCCGCGATGCCGCTCTCATGCGTCAACGGCTCCAGCACGAGCTGGATGGTGCCGCCGCACGGCAGCCCGAAGCGATGCGCCTCTTCCGCGCTGATCCCATACTTCACCGCTTCCGGAAGCACTTGTTCGATGCCCCGCTGCCGCACGCGCTCGATCAAATCATCTTCGATACACCCGCCCGACACCGAGCCGACCACGTGCCCGTCCTCACGCACCGCGAGCATCGCGCCTTCGGGACGCGGCGACGAGCCCCACGTCTTCACCACCGTCACCAGCAGTACGCGTTTGCCCTCTGCGAGCCATCGCGCGCTGTTCTTCAGGACTTCGAGATCCACGCTGTCCATGATTTCTTTCCTTTTTCCTGCGTTTCGCCGCCACTTTCTTGAGCAGCGGAGGCTACATCTTGCGCATCGGCAACGGATTCGGAATTTCCTGAACCGGCGAGTTGCGCGCTGAATCGTTTGAAAAATTCTGCTGCGATCTTGCGCGCCGCGCCGTCCACGAGACGGGAACCGATCTGCGCCAGCTTGCCGCCGACCTGCGCGTTTGCGCTGTAGCTGAGCTTGGTCGTGTCGGCTTCGTCTCCGGGTTCGAGGTTCACTTTCGCGCTGCCTTTGCTGAAGCCCGCCGCGCCGCCTTGCCCTTCGAAGACGATGGTGTACGTGTGCGGCGCGTCGATTTCCGTCAGTTCCATGCGGCCCTTGAAGCGTGCCTTGACCGGGCCGACGGCGGCAGTCATCCCGACGTTATAGGCATTTTCGCCGTCTGCTTCGATGCTGTCGCAGCCGGGAATGCACGCCTTCAGAATCGACGTGTCGTTGAGCGCTTCCCACGCGCGTTGCTGCGGCACCGGCAGCGTGTGCGTTTCGGTCAGTTCCATCGCATGTCTCCTTTATGGCGTCCTTTATGCCGTGACAGCGCGGCGAGTTCGCGTCCTACGGCGCTCAGACTGTCGAGGTTGTGCGCCGCGAGCATCGCATCAACGTGCGGCAGGATCGCGCGCACGCCTCGCGCGCGCGGCGTGAAATCAGCAAATCGAAGCAGCGGATTGAGCCATACCAGCCGATGCGCAAAGCGCGCGAGCCGCTGCATTTCGGTATCGAGTACGTCGATGGCTTCGTGATCGAGGCCATCGGTGACGAGCAGCACGCTTGCACGACCCGATAGCACGCGCCGCGCCCAGCGCCGATTGAACTCCGCCAGCGCCGCGCCAATACGCGTGCCGCCCGACCAGTCCGCGACGTTCTGCCCGAGCGCGGCAATGGCGATATCCGGATCGCGTTCGCGCAAGGCGCGCGTGGCGTTGGTCAGCCGCGTGCCGAACAGAAACACCTGCAAACGTTCCCGCGATTGCAACAGCGCGTGGCAAAAGTAGAGGACCGCGCGCGAGTACGCGCTCATCGAACCGGAGATGTCGAGCAGCAAAACGAGCGGCGGACGGCGCTCCGCGACCGCGCGATATTTCCACACGGTCCAGTCGCCGCCCGAGCGCACCGCATGACGCGCGCTCGCTTTCAGATCGGCATGCGTGCCGCGCGATGCCGCTTTCAGCCGACGCGTGCGCTCCGTCGCCAGCGGCAGCCGATGCGCGCGAATCTGATGCCGCAGCGTGCGCCATTCATCGGCGGTAAGCGTGTCGAAATCGCGATGATTCAGGCGTTCGGAGGCGCTGAAGCTGAGCTTCGCGTTTATCTCGGCCGTCTGTTCCTGCGGCGGAGAAGCCCGTGACGCGGCGTGAACAGCCAACGCATCGGCCAAACGGTTATTGCGCTTCGGCGGCGGCATGCCGTTCGTCACCTTCGGCAGCAGCAGCGCGCGCAGCTTGCCTTCCCAATCCGGATCGCGCCAGAAAAGATCGAAGGCGGCGTCGAAGATATTGCGTTCGTCGTTGGCGTGGACCAGCAAACAGGCGAGCGTCGCGCGCACATCGTCGCGGCGGCGCAAGTCGATAAAGCGCAGCGCTTCGAGCGCATCGACGGCGTGCGCGGGCGACATGCCGAGTCCCGCGCCACGCAGCAAGCGCACGAAATGCACGACATTGCGGGCGAACGCGTCCGTCGTCATGGCGATGGCGACGCCGCGAGACATTGCGCGAGCGTGTCCGCATCCATGCGCGCGAGATCGTCCTGATACTTCAGCAGCACGCCCAGCGTGTTCTGCACCGATTGCGGATCGAGTTCGGACACGGACAAGGCCGCAAGCGCACGGCACCAGTCGATGGTTTCCGCCACGCCCGGCGCCTTGAACAAATCCAGCGTGCGCAACGCGTGCACGAACGCAACCGCCTTCGTCTGCAACGCGTGGCTCGCTTCCGGCGCGCGCGCCGCGACAATCGCCAGTTCCACCTCGCGCTCCGGATAGCCGATCCACTGGTACAAGCATCGCCGCTTCAGCGCATCGTGCACTTCGCGTGTGCGATTCGACGTCATCACGACGAGCGGCGGATGCGTCGCGCGCACCGTGCCGTATTCGGGAATCGATACCTGAAAGTCCGACAGCAATTCGAGCAGAAACGCTTCGAACGGCTCATCGGCGCGATCGATTTCATCGATCAACAAAACGCGGCGCGCATCCACATTCGATGGATCGGGCAGCAAGGCCTGCAACAACGGCCGCTTCAGCAAAAACTCCTCGCGATACAGCGAGTCATTCGAAGGCGTATCGCCCGATGCTTCCGCCAGCCGCAACGCCATAATCTGACGCGGATAGTCCCATTCGTACAGCGCGCTCGCCGTATCGAGTCCTTCGTAGCACTGCAGACGCAAGAGCGTCGTGCCGCACAAACCCGCCGCGGCCTTCGCCAGTTCGGTCTTGCCAACGCCCGGTTCGCCTTCGAGAAACAGCGGACGCTGCATCTTCAAGGCGAGAAAGAGCGCCGTCGCAAGTTCGCGGCTGGCGAAGTATTGCTGCTCGCGCAGACGCGCGAGCGTTTCATCGATGGATTGCATCGCCTTTTAAAAGGACATTGCCCGTTCGATTGCGCGGCCCGCGAGCACCGGAATCAGATGCGCGCGATACACGGCGCTCGCGTGCATGTCGTCGTTGAGGTCGTCGGGCGCGATGGTCACGCTGCGCGCGGACGCCACCGAAAAGTCCTTCGATAACGCCGCTTCCAGTTCCTTCGCCCTGAACACGGAAGACGCCGCGCCCGTCACGCCGACGCGCACGGCTCCGTCCTTGTGCTTCGCGACGAACACGCCGACCAGCGCGAAGTGCGACGCCGGATTGCGAAACTTCTCGTAGCCCGCGCGCTCGGCCAGCGGAAACTCGACCGCGACAATCAGTTCATCGGGTTCCAGCGCGGTCTCGTACATGCCAAGGAAAAAATCGTCCGCGCCGATGCGTCTGCGGTCGGTCACCACCGTCGCGTTCAACGCGAGCACGGCGGACGGATAGCACGCGGCCGGATCGTCGTTGGCGAGCGAGCCGCCGATGGTGCCGCGCTCGCGTACTTGCCGATCGCCGATGCGTCCGGCAAGGTCCGCGAGTCCGGGCAACGCGCGCTTCACATCATCGTTCGATGCAACCGCCGCGTGACACATCGCGCCGCCGATGGTCAGCGTATCGCCGCTCAGCGACACGCTTTTCATCGACGCGATACGCGTGACGTCGATCAGCGCGGAAGGTTGCGCGAGGCGCAAACGCATGGTCGGCAACAAACTTTGGCCACCGGCGAGATACTTCGCTTCGCCATCGGATGCGAGCGCGGCGACGGCCGCTTGCGCCTGATCCGGCCTTTGATAATCGAATGAATACATGGCGTGATCTCCTCGGGCGCTCAGGCGTTATGCATCGCGGTCCACACGCGATGCGGCGTCGCAGGCATCTGCAAATCCTTCACGCCGAGCGGCGCGAGGGCATCGAGAATCGCGTTGATGACGGCGGGCGGCGAACCGATCGCGCCCGCTTCGCCGCAGCCTTTCACGCCGAGCGGGTTATGCGTGCACGGCGTGCCTTTCGCCGTTTCCACCGTGAAGTTCGGCAGGTCGATGGCGTGCGGCATCGCGTAATCCATGAACGAGCCGGAAAGCAACTGGCCGCTTTCCTTGTCGTACACACAGCGCTCCAGCATCGCCTGACCGATGCCTTGCGCGAGTCCGCCATGCACTTGTCCTTCGACGATCATCGGATTGATGACGTTGCCGAAGTCATCGACCGCCGTGAATTGCTGGATGCGCGTTTCGCCGGTGTCCTGATCGACTTCGACTTCGCAAATGTACGCGCCGGACGGATACGTGAAGTTGGTCGGATCGTAGAAAGCGTTTTCGTTGAGGCCGGGTTCGAGCTTGTCGAGCGGGAAGTTGTGCGGCACGTACGCCGCGAGCGACACATCGACAAACGTCTTCGTCCGATCCGTGCCCGCGACGCGGAACACGCCATTCTCGAACTCGATATCTTCCGCCGATGCCTCCATCAGATGCGCGGCGATTTTCTTGGCTTTGGCTTCGACTTTATCGAGCGCTTTCATGATCGCGGAACCGCCGACCGATATCGAACGCGAGCCGTACGTGCCCATGCCGAACGGAATACGCCCGGTGTCGCCGTGAATCACTTCGACGTTTTCTATCGCGATGCCGAGCCGATCCGCGACGACTTGCGCAAAGGTCGTTTCGTGCCCTTGTCCGTGGCTGTGCGATCCGGTGAAGACGGTGACCGAGCCGGTCGGATGCACGCGCACTTCGCCCGCTTCGAACAAGCCCGCACGTGCGCCCAACGCGCCCGCCACGTTCGATGGCGCGAGTCCGCATGCTTCGATGTAGCACGAGTAACCGAGTCCTCGGAGCTTGCCGTTCTTCTTCGATTCTTCGCGGCGTTGCGCGAATCCCGCCACGTCCGCGAGTTCCAACGCGCGATTCAGAATGGCGTCGTAATCGCCAATGTCGTAGGTGAGACCAACCGGCGTCGCGTACGGAAACTCGCGAATGAAATTGCGACGTCTTAGCTCGACCGGATCGATATTCAATTCGCGCGCCGCCGTTTCGACCAATCGCTCGACCACGTACGTCGCTTCCGGGCGACCCGCGCCGCGATAGGCATCGACGGGAACGGTGTTGGTGAAGACCGCTTTCACTTCGGCGTAGATCGCGGGCGTGGCGTATTGGCCGGCCAGCAGCGTCGCGTAAAGCACGGTCGGAATCGACGACGCGAACGTGGACAAATACGCGCCCATGTTCGCCGTCGTATGCACACGCATGCCGATAAATTTGCCATCCTTATCGAGTGCGAGTTCGGCTTTGGTAACGTGATCGCGGCCGTGCGCATCGGAGAGAAAGGCTTCGGAACGCTCGGCCGTCCACTTGATCGGACGCCCCACTTTTTTCGATGCCCACGTCAGCGCGACATCTTCCGCATACAGAAAGATCTTCGAGCCAAAACCGCCGCCGACGTCCGGCGCAATCACGCGCAACTTCGATTCCGGCAGCGACAACACGAACGCCGCCATCAGCAAGCGTTCGACGTGCGGATTCTGATTGGCGACGTAGACCGTATAACTTTCGTCGTGCTTCGAATAGCTCGCGTTCACGGCGCGCGGTTCGATCGCGTTCGGCACCAGGCGTTGATTGACGATATCGAGCGTCGTCACGTGCGCGGCTTGCGCGAAGGCGGCATCGGTGGCGGCTTTATCGCCATGGCCCCAGTTGTAGCAGACGTTGTTCGGCACGCTGTCGTGGATGAGCGGCTGGCCTTCGTTCGATGCGCTCGCGGTATCGACGGTGGCGGGCAACACGTCGTAATTCACCTCGATCAGTTCGAGCGCGTCCTTCGCTTGCTTGATCGATTCGGCCACGACGAGCGCCACCTGATCGCCCACATGCAGCACCTTGTCATGCGCGATCACCGGATGCGGCGGCTCGTGCATCGGCGAGCCATCGGTGCTGTGAATCAGCCAGCCGCACGGCAATCCGCCGACGTTCTCGCCCGCCAGATCCTTACCGGTGAAAATGGCGATTACGCCGGGCGACTTGAGCGCCGCATCGAGATCGATCTTGCCGATCTTCGCGTGCGCGTGCGGCGAGCGCAGAAACACGCCGTAGCTTTGCTGCGGCAGCACGACATCGTCCGTGTACTGGCCCGCGCCCGTCAGAAATCGATAGTCTTCCTTGCGCTTCACACCAGCGCCGATCATTTTGTGTTGCTCAGGGGCATTCATCGCGGTCTCCTTTCCGACAAGGCGCGATACATCGTTTGGATGAGATTGGGTTCGCGAGTCAGGCGCCGGCTTTCATGCCCTGCGCGCCCTGCATGACCGCTTTGACGATGTTGTGATAGCCCGTACAGCGACACAGATTGCCGTCGAGCTGTTCACGCACTTCTTCTTCGGAGAGTCCCGGCGATTGCGCCGCCAGCGCGCTCGCGCTCATCACCATGCCGGGCGTACAGAAGCCGCATTGCAGACCATGGCATTCCTTGAACGCTGCCTGCATCGGATGAAGCTGGCCGTCCTTCGACATGCCTTCGATGGTCGTCACGCTCATTCCGTCCGCCTGCGCGGCAAGAATGTTGCACGACTTGATCGCGCGGCCTTCGAGATGCACCGTGCACGCGCCGCACTGCGCGGTATCGCAGCCGATATGCGTGCCGGTCAGGCGGAGTTCTTCGCGTAGAAATTGAACGAGCAGGACGTGCGGTTCGACGGTGGCGGTCACGGGTTTGCCGTTGACCGTCAGGCTGATGCTGAGCGCCATTTTCACTGTCTCCTAGGGGGATAGACCGGCCTCACGCGCCCGACAACACATCCTGAGCGCGAGGCTGGGATTTCGTGTATGCGTTTTTGTGACAACGAGTAAAACACAAATCCGCCGATGCCGCCAATCGGGGCGCACGCGTGTGCGGGAATCGCGCGCCAATGAAAAACGCCGCCCGGAGGCGGCGTTGTTTCTGTGCTCTTTCAGTGCGTTGCGACGTTGCTTTCGCTCGTCACCGCCGCTTCGCCTTGCGCGAGCTTCGAATGACGGCGCGAATACACGAAGTAGATCGCCAGGCCAATCACCAGCCACGCGATGAAGGCAATCCACGTCACCGGCTGAAGATTGACCATCAGGAACAGGCAGGCCGCGACGGCAAGAATGGGCACGACCGGCACGCCGGGGCAACGGAACGCGCGCGGCAGTTCCGGATGCGTGCGGCGCAGAATCAGCACGGCGATCGATACCATCGAAAACGCCGCGAGCGTGCCGATATTGATCAGTTCGGCCAGCACGTCGAGCGGCACGACCGCGCCAATCAGCCCGAAGAAAATGCCGACGAACCACGTCGTGAAATGCGGCGTCTTGTAGCGCGGATGCACGCTGGACAGCTTCGCGGGCAGCAAACCGTCACGCGACATCGCGAAAATGATGCGCGTCTGGCCGTAGAGCATCACGAGAATGCCGGTCAGCATGCCGAGCACCGCACCGAGATCGATCAGACCGGCGACCCAATTCTGCCCCGCCACTTTCAGCGCATACGAAACCGGATTCGGAATGCCCGCGAACTGCTGCCACGGCACAATGCCCGTCACCACCGCCGACACCGCCACGTACAACACCGCGCAGACCGCCAGCGAACCGATAATGCCGATCGGCAGATCCCGCTTCGGATTCTTCACTTCTTCCGCCGCCGACGACACCGAATCGAAGCCGATAAACGCGAAGAACATGATCGCCGCCGCGCCGAACACGCCGGAATAACCCATCGGCATAAACGGATGCCAGTTGGCAGGCGTCACATGAAACACGCCGACCACGATCACCAGCAACACCACTAACACCTTGATCCCGACCATCACGTTATTCACGCGCGTCGATTCCTTCACGCCGATGGACAGCAGCCACGTAATCGCCATCATCACGAGGAAAACGGGCAAATTGAAATACGTAACGTGATGCGGGTCCGCGCCGGGCGCGGCGGTTAGCACGGTCGGCAAATGAATGCCGAATCCCGCCAGCAAGGATTGCAGATATCCCGACCAGCCGACCGAAATAGCCGATGTCGCCAGCCCATATTCCAGCATCAAATCCCAGCCGATGATCCACGCGGCCAGTTCACCGAGCGTGGCGTACGAATACGTATAGATGGAGCCGGCAACCGGAATCGCCGATGCAAATTCGGCATACGCGAGACCCGCAAGCCCGCACGCGATAGCCGCGACGATAAAGGCCAGCGTCAGCGCCGGTCCGGCTTGCAGCGCGCCTTTTCCGGTGAGCACGAAAATCCCCGTGCCGATAATCGCGCCGATACCCAGAAACATCAGGTCCATGGCGCCGAGCGATTTCTTGAGTGACGTACTGTGAGCACCGGCCAGCATGTGCTCGATGTTTTTCTTGCGGAACAACGACATTGCGGTGAGTCTCCTATTGGCGCAGTCGGGCGCCCTACTGCTACTTCGGGAAAACCCGACATTTTAGCGGAGACTCAGAGATTGCCCAGTTTTTGGGCAAATAGCGCACTGTTGCGGTGAATTTTTACCGATTTATCTTGTTCGGGATAAATTTCTGCGTGCGTGTGATGTCATCCGGCAATCGCCGGATTCATATCGACAAGGCGATTACTCATCACATAGAAGGTAAGCTCGGCGTTATTCGCAAGCTTCATCTTGTCGAGTAAGCGTGCACGATAAACGCTTACCGTTTTCACAGAAAGCGACAATGCGTTGGCAATGTCGGTCAATCGTTTCCCGGAAGCGAGCATGCAAAGCGTCTGAAACTCGCGATCGGAGAGCTTTTCGTGCGGCATGCGCTCGGTGTCGAGCGACACGTACGTGGCGAGCGCTTCGGCCATTTCCGGGCTGACGTACTTCCGGCCCGCCGCGACTTGCCGGATCGCGCCGATCATCAACGCCGGATCGGCGGTTTTCGGCAGATAGCCCGACGCGCCCGCTTTCAGCGCGCGAACCGCGTATTGATCCTCGCGATACATCGAAAACATCAGCACGGGCAGACGCGGCACGTCGCGCTTTACGCGTTTGAGCACATCGAGACCGTTGATATCGGGTAGCGAAATATCGAGCATGGCGACGTCGAAGGCGTCGCGCGTGGCGAGCGAGAGCGCGTCGCGGCCCGTTTCGGCCTCGATCACGCTCGATGCCGCGCCCACTTCCACCAGCAATTGCGCGACGCCACGGCGCACGATGGCGTGATCGTCGGCGAGCAGGACTTTGAGCGTCACAGTCGCCTCACGCGTTGAGCACACGCAGCATGCGACGCGCGGCGCCGTTCAGCGGCAGACGCGCACGCACGCTGGTGCCGCCCGCCTTCGCCGCCACGATACGCAGGCTGCCGCCGGGCGCATCGCAGCGCGAGCGCATGCCTGACAGGCCGAAGCGGCCGGTTTTGCGACGCGCGACCGGCGTAATGCCGACGCCATCGTCTTCCACTATCAACGTAACCGATTGCGCATCGAGTGCGATGCTCACGCTCACGCGCGTGGCCTGCGCGTGGCGCGCGGCGTTGCTGAGCGCCTCCTGCATCACGCGATAAAGCGCAATCGCGATATCGCGCGGCAGGCGATCGAGCGGAATTTCAACTGATTGGTTGAAATTGACGGGAATCGCGGTTTGTTCACTGAAGCCCGCGATCCATTGTTCGATCGCCACACCCACGCCCAGGTCGAACGCAGGCTCGTGCAAGTCTTCGACAATCCGATGGCACGCTTCGGTGATATCCGCGAGGCACGCGCGCGCTTGCCTGAGTGCATCGGCGCAGGCGTCGGGGGCATCGGCGGGAAGCCAGTGAGCGACGCGAGCAAGCGCGATATTGGCGGCGGTCATGGCTGCGCCAGCGTCATCGTGGAGATCCTGAGCGAGCGCGCGCCGCGTATGTTCTTCAACCGATACGATTTGCGCGGCGAGATCGCGCACGCGCGCGGTCAGGCGTTCGATACGCCGGTCACCTTCGAGCTTGCCTTCGCCTTCACACGCAGATGAAGACGCCGACGCCGCCGAAGACGCCGCAAGCGATGCGCGGCTCGCTGAGACCCTGGCCGACGGTTTCATTGACTTTCCTCGCTTTGAGCGTAATGGCGGCTACGTCCTCGGTCATCGCGCGAGCGGCGTAACGGCTTTTACACTCTGTAACATCGAACTCGGACGATGTTTCGTCATCCGGTCCAATTCAGTTTGAGGGATCTTATCTCAAAAATATTATAAATCCATGTCCGACAAGGCTTCAACGCACGAACTTCAAGTTTTTTGCGAAGTTCGCTGCGTAAAATCAGTAGGAAGATGTCCTACAGCATTCTTAGACGCTCGGGAAAATGTAACAACGCACAGGCGAAAAAAAACCGGAGCACGCGGCTCCGGTTTTTTTTGCAGAAGATAGCGATCAGCCGACGAACGCCTTTTCCACCACGTAATGACCAGGATGATTGTTGCTGCCTTCCTGGAAGCCCATCGAGTCGAGCAGTTCGCGCGTGTCGCGCAGCATGTGCGGGCTGCCGCAAAGCATGACGCGGTCGTTTTCGAGCGAGAACGGCTCCATCGCCAGATCGGCGAACAGCTTCTTCGTTTCGATCAGATCGGTGATACGGCCACGATTCGCGAACTCTTCGCGCGTGACCGTCGGGTAATACACCAGCTTCTCCGACACGATCTCGCCGATATGCTCGTGCGCCGGCAAATGCTCGGTGATGAAATCCTTGTACGCGAGTTCATCGACAAAGCGGCAGGTATGCGTCAGCACGATCTTGTCGAAACGGTCGTACACCTCGGGATCCTTGATGATCGACATGAACGGCGCGAGGCCCGTGCCGGTGGACAGCAGCCACAGCGTCTTGCCGGGCAGCAGATTGTCAGCGACCAGCGTGCCCGTCGGCTTCTTGCCGATCAGCACGGGATCGCCCACCTTCAAGTGTTGCAGACGCGAAGTCAGCGGGCCGTCGGGCACCTTGATGCTCAAAAATTCGAGATGCTCTTCGTAGTTCGCGCTCGCGAGGCTGTAGGCGCGCAGCAGCGGCTTGCCATCAACTTCGAGGCCGACCATCGTAAATTGGCCGTTTTCGAAGCGGAACGCGCTGTCGCGGGTGCAGGTGAAACTGAAAAGCGTGTCGGTCCAGTGATGGACACTCAGAACGGTTTGAGGATTCAGGTTGCTCATGGCTTCTTGGACTATGCGAAATCGTGACGCTGGCGACGGGATAAGCCGAAACGGGCGTCGAAAGGGCGCGAGACGTGGCTGATCGATTGCGTATTCTGCTTGCCGCCGCGCATGGCGAGGCAAGCGGCGCTGCTCCGGCGTCATCGCTCGTGGCGCAAACCGCAGGAGCAGGCTGATCGTCAGGCTGACCGGTGCAATCGACTATTTTAACCCGATAGCCACCCGTCGTCTTACGGCAGAGCGCGCGTCCCGCCTGCGTTACAGACGCACAGGCAAACGCGCAGGCGTGTGCTGGCTGGCGGAATGGACCCGGCTGGCTGCACGATCGGAGAGACAAGCCATCCGACGAAACGGCGGCTGGTCGATACGAAAATCGAAAAGCCGCCGAGCCCGCATGATAGCAACGATGCCGCGTTTATCTCGAAAATCCCTGTTGGCGATAGGCCACGGATGCGTCAGATTCGCTGATCGGTTGACGGCTTTTCCCACAGGTTGATGCCGCCTTCCTGCGCGTATTGATCGATTTCGGCGAGTTCTTCCTTCGAAAACTCCAGGTTTTTCAGCGCGCCGACGTTCTCCCGGACCTGCTCCGCGCGGCTCGCGCCAATCAGCACCGACGTCACTCGCCCGCCGCGCAGCGCCCACGCGAGCGCCATCTGCGCGAGGCTTTGGCCGCGCTTCTGCGCCATATCGTTGAGTTTGCGGACGTGCGCGATGTTTTCATCGCTCAGATGTTCCTGCTTCAGCGAGCCGCCGCCCGGCTTGTTAATGCGCGCGTCCTGCGGAATGCCGTTCAGGTACTTGTTCGTCAGCAAGCCTTGCGCGAGCGGCGTGAACGCGATGCTGCCCGCGCCGACTTCATCGAGCGTATCGAGCAGATCCTTTTCGATCCACCGATTCAGCATGTTGTACGAAGGCTGATGAATCAGCAGCGGCACTTTGTGCTCCGCCAGCAGCGCGGCCATTTCCCGCGTTTTGGCCGATGAATATGACGAAATGCCAACGTAAAGCGCCTTGCCCGAATGCACGGCCGTTGCCAGCGCGCCAGCGGTTTCTTCCAGCGGCGTATCCGCATCGAAACGATGCGAGTAGAAAATATCGACGTAATCCAGACCCATGCGCTTCAGGCTCTGATCCAGACTCGCGAGCACGTATTTGCGCGATCCGCCGCCTTGACCATACGGACCAGGCCACATATCCCAACCGGCTTTGGTCGAAATCAGCAGCTCGTCGCGATACGGTTTGAAATCGTCCTTGAACAGGCGGCCGAAGTTGGTTTCGGCGCTGCCGTACGGCGGGCCGTAGTTGTTGGCCAGATCGAAGTGCGTCACGCCGAGGTCGAACGCGGTGCGCAAAATGTCGCGTTGCGTGGAGATGGGCGTGGTATCGCCGAAATTGTGCCAAAGCCCCAGCGACAGCGCGGGCAGTTTCAGCCCGGTCTTGCCGCAGGTGCGGAACTGCATGTGCGATGAATAGCGTTCTGAGGCGGCTTCGTATGCCATGTCGGATGTCCCCTGCGGATTGCGATTGTGCGGTTGGATGATCTTTGAAGAATCGGCGCGCCTGAGCGCGAGCCGGGTCGTAAATGGTAAGGCAATCAGCGATTCAACGAGCACTCCACGCACGCCATCCCGATATTCGGTGCGGGGAACGATCCGGCGCGCCGCCGGACCAAAGCAAATCTTCTACGTTGGAGCAAGACCCATGGACAACCTGCGCCCCGCCTACGATTCCTTTTCCGCGATTGCCTTGACCTACGGCATCGACATTTTGTTGGCGCTCCTGATTCTCGTAATCGGCTGGTGGATTTCGAATGCCGTCGCGAACGCGCTGCGTCGCGCGCTCGCCCGCACGAGTGTCGATGCGACGCTGACGCCCGTGCTCGCCAGCGTCGCCATGTGGGCGATCCGCGTGGTCGCCATCGTCGCGGCGCTCGGCAAGTTCGGGATCGCGGCGGCGAGCATTCTGACCGTGCTTGGCGCGGCGGGGCTGGCTATCGGTCTGGCCTTGCAGGGCACGTTGCAGAACATCGCGGCGGGTTTAATGTTGCTGCTGCTGCGGCCGTTTCGCGTGGGCGATTACATCGAAGGAACGGGGACGACGGCGGGTACGGTCAACGAAATCGGTCTGTTCACCACGCGGCTGACGAAAGCGGACGGCATCATCATGTATGTGCCGAACAGTCTGATCTGGGCGAACGCCATCACCAATTACAGCGCCAACGACCGTCGCCGCGTGGTGATCAATTTTCAGGCGCAGCATGGCTTGCAGGTCGAGCATGTGCTCGGAGAATTGCGTCGGCTGATCAGTGAAGATGCACGCATCGTGCAGGACGTGCCTGCGCCGTGGGTCGCGGTGACGGATTACACGGATACGGGCGTGAAGTACAACGTCGGCGCATGGACGCGCGCCAGCGATCACGCCAGCGTGCAAGCCGATTTGCTGCGCAAGATTCAGCCGCTCACGCGCGATGTACCTCAAGCCGCATGATGTGCTGACCAGGTGTTGATAAGCTAACGCGCTTTATCGACAGAGAACTCACACTATGTCCCGAGCGATTTCCGTTGCGCTGCTGGTCGGCGGCGTCATTCTGCTGTACTTCGGCGGCCAGTCGTTTCACTCGCTGTCGAGCGACTTTTCGCGCTTCTTCACCGGCTCGCCCACGAACAAGACCATCTGGCTGATCGCGGGCGGCGTGATCGCGTCGCTGGCCGGGTTGATCGGCCTGGCGATTCCGTCCAAACGCTGATTTATCGATTCAAACCAGCGCGATCTCCGGCTTCGATGCCGATCGCGAACCCGGCAACGCCGCATTGCTCGCGCCGCGATACGTGTACACGAGCGAGAACTTCACCTGATCGGTGAGGTTCTTGCCCGCCGAATGCAGCGTGTTGCAGTGGAAGAACACGACATCGCCGCGTTCAAGCTTCGGTGAGAAGGCGGTGCGGATAAGCGCGGCATTGTCGGGCGTATCGGCGCGAAAGAATTTGGCGTCGTCGAAACGGTCGGACGTGAACGGCAGTTTGTGCGATCCCGGCACGAACCACAGCGCGCCGTTATCCACTTCTTCATCGCCGAGCGCGAGCCACGACGACACCAGATCGTCGCGCTCGAACGACCAGTAACGCACATCGCGATGCCATCCCGTCAGACTTCCGTACGCGGGATGCTTGGTCATCATGCAGTTGTGATGCGCGCGCGAAAGATACGGCGTCTCGCCGAAATACAGCTCCATCCAGCCGCGCACATCGGGCGATGTCGCCCATTCGGCGAACAGCGCGTGACGCACATAAGCGTCGAGCAGACGGCGGACCGTGTGGCCGCCGGGCGCGTCCTTGGACGACGGCGCGCCGGGATATTGCAAATCGGCTTCGAATTCGAGCGGCGCGGCGGCTTCGGCCAATTGCTGGCGCGCGACCGCGAGCATCGCTTCGCAACGCGTTTCGGACACCAATCCCTTCACGATGACGAAACCCGTTTCACGCAGTTCAGCGACTTGCTCTTTTTTTGATTTAAGGAAATTTTGATCGGACATTTTCAGTTTCACTCTCGACCGGCTTTCAAACGACTTCATGTTTCCGGCTTAATGCCCGGAATCAGACTTTCGGATCATTGTAAATCCGCCGCCGCGCGAAAGCCCGTTCTGCCTTGTACGGCAAGGCATTGCGGATTCCTGATAAAGCGTGTGCTTAAGAAATGGTCAGGGAAAACGCGGACTTACCCTTGTCGTAATGAACCGATACATTCGCTGCATCATATCGGTGCAACTTCGTTCTATCGGCTGAATCGAATCGGTTGAACGCTATTTTTGAGACGACTATCTTCGAGTTTGCGCAATTGCAAACCGACCCAAACGCTCACATGAATCCACGACTAGTCAACGGCCTCACCCGCGTTGCGGCGCGTGCCGCACGTCCCGCACGACACGGCGTTATCCGCGCGTTACGTCATCATTCCGCGCGCACGCATGCGATCGCGGAGCAGTTCAAGCATGTGCATCCGGTCGAAGGCATTCGGTCGTGGTTTCGCGGTTTCTTCCTGAATCTGCGTGTCAGCGCGATCTCGCGGAAAGTGACGCTGAAGTCATTGCTGCCGCGTCCGGCGGCATTGCGCGCGCCCTCTTTCTCGTCGATGAAACCAGCCAAGCCCAAAGCCGCCGCGTTGACCAGCCGACGTCCGCGTCGTCTATCGACCAGCAGCACGGGTTGGTACGCGTTCGCGGCGCGTTAAGTCTTGGGCATTTCATCGAGCGTCGGATAATCCGTGTAGCCTTTTTCCGCGCCGCCGTAGAACGTCGATTCATCGGGCGTGTTCAGCGGCGCGTTGGCACGGATGCGTTCCACTAAATCAGGATTCGCCAGATACGCGCGACCGAATGCCACGGCATCCGCATCGCCCCGTTCGATGCGCTGATTCGCCTGCTTCGCGGTGTAATTGCCGCACAGGATGATCGACCCGTCATATGCCTCACGCAGCGCACGGCGATAATCTTCCGTCAGCGGTTCGCCGCCCGCCCAATCGCCTTCGGCCAAATGCAGATACGCCACGCCGATGCGCTTCAACTCCGAGGCCAGATGCAGCGATGAGGTATCCGCTTCGTCATCCTGCAAATCGAAGCCGATAAAGTTCGGCGATACACGAATGCCGACGCGATTCGCGCCCATCACACCGCACACAGCTTCGAGCACATCAATGGTCAATCGCAGCCGATTTTCGACGCTGCCACCGTAATCGTCCGTGCGATGGTTCGTCCCGGTCGCCATGAATTGATGCAGCAAATAGCCGTTTGCCGCGTGCACTTCGATCATGTCGAAACCGGCGCGCTTGGCGCGATGTGCGGCATCGACGAATTGCAGCACGATGCCGGGAATTTCATTCGTTTCGAGCGCGCGCGGATTGTCGGCGTCGATCATGCCGAACGAGCCGTCATCGTTTCGCACGAAAACCTGCGTGTTGCGCGCGCGGATCGCGGAAGGCGCGACCGGCGGCGCACCACCATCCTGTATCAGCCGATGCGACACGCGCCCCACATGCCAGAGCTGCTGCGCAATCCGCCCATGCCGCGCGTGCACCGCGCCCGCGATCGCCTTCCAGCCCGCTTCCTGCGCATCCGAATACATCCCCGGCGTGGCCCAATAACCCTGACCTTGCCGCGAAACCTGCGTCGCCTCGGTCACGATCAAGCCCGCGCTCGCACGTTGCGCGTAATAAAGGGCGTTCATTTCGGACGGCACATCGCCGGGTTGCGATGCGCGATTGCGCGTGAGCGGCGCCATCATGACGCGATTCGGCAGCTCTAAATTGCCGATGGTGACGGGCGAAAGCAGCGTGTCGTACGGCATGGCGGATGATTGCTCGGACGGTTGGCTCATCGAACAATATGCAAAATCCGCGCCGCAATGCAAAACGGCAGGCGCGATGCCTGCCGTTTCTTGATACATCGAAACTAAGTCAAACCGCCCGAAGCCTTACGCGACGGACGCGACCGGCTCCGTGCCAGCGGCTTCGGCCAGTGCCAGCGCCTTGTCCGTTGCTTCCCACGAGAATTCCGGCTCTTCACGGCCAAAGTGACCATAAGCTGCCGACTTTTCGTAAATCGGACGCAGCAGATCGAGCATTTGAACGATGCCCTTCGGACGCAGATCGAAGTGCTCCAGAACCAGCTTGGTGATTTCCGCATCCGACACGCGGCCCGTGCCGAACGTGTTGACCATCACCGAAGTCGGGCGCGCCACGCCGATCGCGTAGGAAACCTGAATCAGCGCGCGCGAGGCCAGACCGGCCGCGACGATATTCTTCGCCACGTAACGTCCCGCATAAGCCGCCGAGCGATCGACCTTCGACGGATCCTTGCCCGAGAACGCGCCGCCGCCGTGCGGGGCTGCGCCGCCGTAGGTATCGACGATGATCTTGCGGCCCGTCAGACCGCAATCGCCTTGCGGACCGCCGATAACGAAGCGGCCCGTCGGGTTCACCAGGAACTTGATATCGCCCTTGATGAGGTCCTTCGGCAGCGTCGGCTTGATGACTTCTTCGATCACCGCTTCACGCAGTTGCGCCAGTTCGATGTCCGGCGCGTGCTGCGTGGAGAGCACGACGGTGTCGATCGAATGCGCTTTGCCATCGACATAACGCACGGTGACTTGCGACTTTGCATCCGGACGCAGCCAGGGCAGACGGCCATCGCGGCGCAGATTCGCCTGACGCTCGACCAGACGGTGCGACAAGTGAATCGGCAGCGGCATGAGTTCGGGCGTTTCGTCGCATGCGTAACCGAACATGAGACCTTGGTCGCCCGCGCCTTGATCGAGGTTGTCGTCGTGCGCCTTGTTCACGCCCTGCGCGATATCCGGCGATTGCTTGTCATACGCGACCAGCACCGCGCAACCGCGATAGTCGATACCGTAGTCGGTATTGTCGTAACCGATGCGTTTGATCGTGTCACGCGCGACCTGGATGTAATCGACGTTGGCGTTGGTGGTGATTTCACCGGCGAGCACGACGAGGCCGGTATTACAGAGCGTTTCCGCTGCGACGCGCGAGTATTTGTCCTGCGCCAGAATGGCGTCGAGGATGGCGTCGGAGATTTGATCGGCGACCTTGTCCGGGTGGCCTTCGGAAACGGATTCGGAGGTAAACAGGTAGTCGTTTGACACGCTTCAGACTCCAATAAAGTACGGTTGATATTCACGTAGCCGACTTCGTTTGGAGTCTGAAGCGGCGACGCTTTAGCGGATGTCCATCCTCCAGTTGCGCATTCTCATGCTTGAGAAAGATCGCGTCTGGCTTCGCCCCGCAAGTTGTCCATTAACTCGGCGAAGGTCTTATTATACCGGTTTCCCGTGTTTTTACAGAGCCGAACGTTTGCTGTCATTCGACCTGAAACAATCATCCATTCGTCGCAACAACGCGTATGTTCGCTGGAGCGCTTCATCATGCTAGGGCGAATCGGCGTGGCCATTGCCATTGCATTTCTCAAGTTTCTGGCGATCATCCCTTATGGCATCACCGCGCGTTTCGGTGATGGTCTCGGCTGGCTGCTGTATCAGATTCCCAGCCGGCGCAGACGCATCGTACATACGAACCTGAAACTGTGCTTTCCCGAGTGGTCCGATGAGAAACGCGAGGACATCGCGCAGAAGCATTTTCGGCATGCCATTCGAAGTTATGTCGAACGAAGCGTGCAGTGGTTCGGCTCGGCAAAGAAGCTCGAAAAGCTGATTCAACTCGACAGCGCCGTCGATCTCACCGATCCGGATTTGCCGCCTACGCTGTTTCTCGGCTTTCACTTCGTGGGCATCGAAGCGGGATCGATCTTTCTGAATTACTCGCTGCATCGGCAATGCGGGTCGCTGTATCAGCCGTTTTCGAATCCGCAAGTGGAAGAACTGGCGAAGGCGCAGCGCGCGCGTTTCGGCGCGGATATGGCGAGCCGTGCGGACAGCGCGCGTATCGTCTTGCGATGGCTGCGTGATCGCAAGCCCGTGATGCTCGGCGCGGATATGGATTACGGCATGCGTAATTCCACCTTCGTGCCCTTCTTCGGCATTCCCACTTGCACGCTGACCGCCGTCGGCCGGCTGGCGAAGACGGGGAAGGCGCAACTGGTGCCGTTCATCGGTGAAGTGCTGCCGAACTACAAGGGTTATCGGCTGAAGATTTACGAGCCTTGGCAGAACTACCCTTCCGGCGATGACGACGCCGACGCGCGCCGCATGAACGCGTTTCTCGAAGAGCACATTCCCGAAATGCCCGAACAGTATTACTGGGTGCACAAGCGCTTCAAGACGCGGCCGCCTGGCGAACCGGGCTTTTATTGATGACGATGTCGCGCGCAAGTCAGCCCCGCGCGACTCACATACAATACCGGCCATGAAACTCAAATTCACCAAAATGCAAGGCGCGGGCAACGACTTCGTCGTGCTCGACGGCTTTTCGCAAGCGCTCGATCTGAGCGCCGCGCAGGTTCGCGCGCTCGCCAACCGGCACTTCGGCGTCGGCGCGGACCAGTTGCTGCTGGTCGAAAAGCCGACGGTGGATGGCGTCGATTTCAAGTACCGCATCTTCAATTGCGATGGCGGCGAAGTCGAACATTGCGGCAATGGCGCGCGCTGTTTCGTGAAGTTCGTGCGCGAGCGCGGGCTGACGGAGCAATCGAAAGTGCGCGTGCAGGTGCAAAACGGCGTCATCACGCTCTCCGTGCAGCCGAACGGCGAAGTGATGGTCGATATGAGCACGCCGGTTTTCGACCCGCCGCTCGTCCCGTTCGATGCCCGCAATCTCGAAGGCCGCAAGCAAGGCGCGGACACGCTCTGGCCGCTCGATGTGCTCGGCGGCACGAACTGGATCTCGGTCGTATCGATGGGCAATCCGCACGCCGTGCAGATCGTCGAGGATGTCGAAAACTATCCGGTGTCTACGGAAGGACCGCTGATCGAACGGCATACGCGTTTTCCGCAGCGCGTGAATGCGGGTTTCATGCAGATCGTCGATCGACATTCGGTCAAATTGCGCGTGTTCGAGCGCGGCGCGGGTGAAACGCTCGCGTGCGGCACGGGCGCATGCGCGGCAGTGGCCGCAGGCATCCGGCGCGGTGTGCTGGACTCTCCAGTACGCGTCGATACACACGGCGGAACACTTACGATCACTTGGGAAGGCGCGACGGACGAATCCGCGTCGCTCTTCATGGCAGGACCCGCGACGACGGTTTTCGAAGGCGAGATCGATCTCGATCGCCTCGCAGATCGTGCCTGATCTTGCCTGACCGTGCCTAACGCAATCACATCATCATGAATCCACGCGAAGTCGCCGACTATCTGCTCGACAATCCCGATTTCTTTGCCGAGAACGCCGAGTTGCTCGGCAGTATCCGGCTGTCGAATCCGCATGGCAAAGCGGCCGTGTCGCTGCAAGAACGCCAGATGGAAATGCTGCGCGACAAGAACAAGCAGCTCGAACGCCGTCTGGCGGAACTGCTGCGTTACGGTCACGAAAACGACAGCATTTCGAGCAAGTTCAATCGATGGACCGTGCGCGTGATTTCGCAGCGCGATCCGTACACGCTGCCCGCGACCATCAGCGAAGGTCTGTGCGATGTCTTCGATGTGCCGCACGCCGCGTTGCGCGTGTGGGATATCGACGAGGCCTTCCGTCAGGCCGACTTCGCGCGTCAGGTTGGCGAGGAAGTGCGCATTTTCGCGACCAGTCTCGATGCGCCGTATTGCGGCGCGAACACCGGCTTCGCGGCGGCGCAATGGCTGGGGGCATCGAATTCGGCGTCGGCGGTTTCATCGAGCAACGCAAGCGATGCACAAGCCGAAATCCAGTCCGTCGCGTTGATCGCATTGCGTGATCCGCAAGGCGGTCCGGATGCGCCCGTGTTCGGTCTGCTCGTGATGGGCTCACCGGATCCGCGCCGCTTCCACGATGGCATGGCGACCGACTTTCTCTCGCAGATCGGCGCGTTGTCGAGCGCGGCGTTGTCGCGCTTGCTGCCGCATTAAAAAATGTCCGCCGACAACATCGCCGACTATCTCGCGGTCCTCAAGGATCAGCGGAAGTTGTCCGAGCACACGTTGCGCGGCTATACGCACGAACTGAGCGAACTGCGCGCGCTCGCCAAAGCGCGTCCGCTCGAAACGCTGGTCGCCGCCGATATTCGTGGCGCGGTGGTGCGCGCGCACGCGGCGGGTTTATCGTCGCGCTCGATTGCGCATCGCTTGTCGGCGTGGCGGGCGTTTTATCGATGGCTCGCGGAGCGCGTGGAAATGCCCGCGAATCCGGTCGCGACCGTACGCGCGCCCAAACGCGCGAAAACGCTGCCAAAAGCCCTATCCGTCGATGACGCCAAACAGCTCATGGACGCCCCGCTCTCGGATTCCCCCGAAGCACTCCGCGATCACGCCATCCTCGAACTGTTCTACTCGTCGGGGCTGCGACTGGCGGAACTCGTCGGTATCGATATTTCGCAGAACAAGGCATCGCTGGGTTGGCTGAATCTGGATAGCGCGGAAGTCACCGTGCTCGGCAAAGGCAAGCGTATGCGCACGGTTCCGGTCGGCAGCAAGGCGATCGATGCCTTGCGCGCGTGGATCGCGGTGCGCGATCAGTTCGTCAAAGCCGATGCATCGCCGCTGTTTCTGTCGTCGCGGGGAAATCGCATGGCGCCGGGCGTGGTGCGCGAACGCGTCAAACGCATGGCGCTGATGGCGGGCATTCCGTCGAACGTGCATCCGCACGTGCTGCGGCATTCGTTCGCCACGCACGTGCTGCAATCGAGCGGCGATCTGCGCGCGGTGCAGGAGTTGCTCGGCCACGCCAACATCACGGCGACGCAGATTTATACATCGCTCGATTTTCAACATCTGGCCCGCGTCTACGACTCGGCGCATCCGCGCGCGAAGAAGCGCGATTAATCTTCCGGCGCTTTGAACAGAGCGCTGCATCGAAGCATCTGAAGAAGTAAAGAAATGAACACCATCACGCTCAAACCGGCGAAGGAAAGGTCTTTGGTTCGCCGCCATCCGTGGGTTTATGCGAACGCCATCGCGCGTATCGACGGCAATCCGACGCCGGGTGCCACGGTCACCGTGCGCGCCGCCGACGGGCGCTTTCTGGCGCGCGCATCGTACAGTCCGCAATCGCAGATTCGCGCGCGCGTCTGGACGTTCGATGAAACCGAGCCCGTCGATCACGCGTTCTTCAAGCGCCGCGTGCAGCGCGCGGTCTCGCATCGTCAGTCGATGGTGCGCGATACGGGCGCGACGCGCCTGATCTTCGGTGAAGCGGACGGCTTGCCGGGTTTGATCGTCGATTACTACGTCGCGGATGAAGGCAAACACGCGCAACTCGTTTGCCAGTTTATGGCGACGGGCGTGGAGTCGTGGAAGGACGCGATCGTGCAGGCGCTGATCGCCGCGACCGATTGCCCGAATGTCTACGAGCGCTCGGATGTATCGATCAGGCAGAAGGAAGGGCTGGAGCAGACCGTCGGCGTGCTCGCCGGCGCGCCGCCCGCCGATACGCTTATCACCAACGAGTGCGGCGTGCGCTATCACGTCGATGTGCGCAATGGCCATAAAACCGGCTTCTACGTCGATCAGCGCGATAACCGCGTGCTGGTCGCGCAGCACGCGCAAGGCCGCGAAGTGCTGAATTGTTTCTGCTACACGGGCGGTTTTTCGCTGGCCGCGCTCAAAGGCGGCGCAACGCGCGTGGTGTCCGTCGATTCATCCGGCGAAGCGCTGTCGCTCGCGCGCGAGAACGTCAAAGCCAACGGCTTCGACGCCGAAAAAGCCGAATGGCTCGACGCCGATGCCTTCAAAACCCTGCGCCGTCTCTACGACGAAGGCCAGCGCTTCGACCTGATCGTGCTCGATCCGCCGAAGTTCGCGCCATCGAAGGAAACCGTGGATCGCGCGGCGCGCGCGTACAAGGACATCAATCTGAGCGGCTTCAAGCTGCTGCGTCCGGGCGGCCTGCTGTTCACCTATTCGTGTTCCGGCGCGATCGATTCGGACCTGTTTCAGAAGATCGTCGCGGGCGCGGCGGCGGACGCGCGGGTCGATGCGCGCATTCTCAAGCGGCTTGGCGCGGGCGTCGATCATCCGCTGCTGACGGCGTTTCCGGAAGGCGAGTACCTGAAAGGACTGCTGTTGCAAATCGCCTGAACGGCCCAATCTAGGCGCGAAAGCATCGGCTTTGCAAATATGTTTCAATAGCCGATTAAGCGCGACTCCCGATTTCAAAGGAACACCATGATTCCCGTAACCATCCTGACCGGCTTTCTGGGCAGCGGCAAAACCACGCTGCTCAAGCGCATCCTGAACGAGCAACACGGCATGAAGATCGCCGTGATCGAAAACGAGTTCGGCGAAGAGAATATCGACAACGAAATTCTCGTGCAGGAGACGAACGAGCAGATCATCCAGATGAGCAACGGCTGCATCTGCTGCACGATTCGCGGCGATCTGGCGCGCGCGCTGGAAGACCTGGCCAACCGCAAGAAGACCGGCACGCTGGACTTCGACCGCGTGGTGATCGAAACCACCGGCCTCGCGAATCCCGGCCCGGTGGCGCAGACGTTCTTCATGGACAACACCGTTGCCGACGAATTCCTGCTCGACGCCATCATTACGCTGGTGGACGCCAAGCACGCGAACGCGCAGCTCGATCAGCACGAAGTCGTGCAGCGGCAAGTTGGTTTCGCGGACCGTCTGTTCATCACCAAGTCCGATCTCGTTTCCGCCGATGAACTCGAGGCGCTGAAGCATCGCGTGCTGCATATGAATCCGCGCGCGGCCATCCGCGTGGTGAATTTCGGCGATGCGGATATCAAGGAAATCTTCGATCTGCGCGGCTTCAATCTGAATTCGAAGCTGGAGATCGATCCGGATTTCCTCGCGGAAGACGATCACGATCACGATCATGACCACGCTCACGGTCACGATCACGACGATCACGATCATTCCACCTGCGGTCACGATCACAGTCATGACCACGAGCATGGTCATGGCCACAATCATCATCACGCGCATCACGACGACAAGATCAAGTCGTTCGTCTATCGCAGCGACAAGCCGTTCGATCCAAACCGTCTCGAAGATTTTCTCGGCGGCATCTTGCAGATTTACGGCGAGCGTCTGCTGCGTTACAAGGGCGTGCTGTATATGAAGGGCGTCGATCGCAAGGTTGTGTTTCAGGGCGTGCATCAGATGATGGGCAGCGACCTCGCGGGCAAGTGGATGCCGATCGAAAAGAAGAACAGCAAGATGGTGTTTATCGGTATCGAACTGCCGCAGGATCTGATTACCGATGGACTCAACGCCTGCCTCGTGAAGTAAGCAAGCGAGATATTGGTTGGCACGCATCTCGCTCTATCGGCGGGAAGCGGTTAATGAAAAATGTGGAAAATGCGAAAACGCCGCCGATGGGGAAACGACAAGCCCCGCGCGCGGCGTTTTTCATCGTTGTTTTTCATTACGCATGTGTAATCGCGACCACCAACTGACATCGCTTTTTGCACGTTGAGGCGTTATATTTTTGACATTCCGGCACAAATTGACAGGGTTTTCCTCCTTGTCGCCGGAAATTGCGGTTCAGTTACAATACAGCCCCACTGGAGAAGGGCAGTTCCAAAGGCCGCGCGTCCTTGAGCGCAACGCCGGCGGATACAGGAGAAGGGATGTCCTGACGGGACGATGTCGAGATTCACCGGGGGAAGGCGAATCGAAGGCAGAGCACCGGGGCCGGAAAATGCGAGTCGTGCAAACGATTCATCACGTCCGGAGCATCATCCAATATCGGTTTCCAGAGGAGTTCGGCCCCGCATCGGCGTTTGCGTGATGCCTAGCGCGAAGCCAGAAGCGTCGCATGCGGGTCACGCAGTCGCGGGCGGTGCGAAGACATCGCCTTACATTGAAGAAGCAAGCAGATGACAACGAAACTCTTGACCGAAGCCGAAATCCTGAAGATGAGCGAGAAGGACTATATGAACGAGGAACAACTCGCCTTCTTCAAGAACCGGCTCGAACAGTTGCAAGCGGACATTCTGAAGAATGCCGGCCAGACGACCGAGAACCTGCGGGAAACGGTGATCGTGCCGGACCCGGCGGATCGCGCGACCATCGAGGAAGAGCATGCACTGGAACTGCGCACGCGGGACCGCGAGCGCAAGCTTCTGAAGAAGGTGCAGCAGTCGCTCGCGCGAATCGATTCCGGTGATTACGGCTGGTGCGAAGAAACCGGTGAGCCGATCGGCATTCCGCGTCTGATCGCCCGTCCGACCGCCACGCTCTCGCTCGAAGCACAGGAGCGCCGCGAACTGCGTCAGAAGCTGTTCGGCGACTGAAGCACGGCGAGCGGACCCACGTCGCGGGACCGCCCGCAACGGGGAACGCGCCGCCGCGAAAAAGCTGTGGTTTCTGAAAAAGGCACACGTCGGACGTGTGCCTTTTTCATTTCTGCGTGTTCCGTGTGCAGCGAATCGACGCGCGCATCTTGATAAATCCGCCGACGCCCTAAAATAAACTGGACGCGCCTCGCGGAAGCATTGAATCGCTTGAAAACCGCGAGCCGCGTGCGCGGCGCCGTCCGCTCGACGGAACCCCGCGCCGTGCACCCCATCGAATTCTCGACTGCCTGGCGATACTGCGCCTCGCACTCCCCGTTTTCTCAAGGAACGCACATGGAACAATTTCACGGCACGACCATCGTCTCCGTGCGACGCGGCGACAAAGTCGCGTTGGGCGGCGATGGTCAGGTGACGCTCGGCAATATCGTCATGAAAGGCGGCGCTAAAAAGGTGCGCCGCATTTATGGCGGCAAGGTGCTGGTCGGCTTCGCCGGCGGCACGGCCGACGCGTTCTCGCTGCTCGACCGCTTCGAAGCGAAGCTGGAAAAGCATCAGGGCAATCTGACGCGCGCGGCGGTCGAACTCGCCAAGGACTGGCGCACCGACCGCATGCTGCGTCGGCTGGAAGCCATGCTCATTACGGCCGATAAGGACACCACGCTGGTCATCACCGGTAACGGCGACGTGCTCGATCCCGAACACGGCATCGCGGCGATCGGTTCGGGCGGCGCTTATGCGCAGGCCGCCGCGCAGGCGCTGATGGAAAACACCGAGCTTTCGCCGCGCGAGATCGTCGAAAAGTCGCTGACGATTGCGGGCGATATGTGCATCTACACCAATCACAATCGCGTGATCGAGACGATCGAGTAAAGGAACCCAGCGATGACCACCATGACTCCCTCCGAAATCGTCTCCGAACTCGACAAACACATCATCGGCCAGGGCCGCGCGAAGAAAGCGGTCGCGGTCGCGCTGCGCAATCGCTGGCGTCGTCAGCAAGTGGCCGATCCGCTGCGCCAGGAAATCACGCCGAAGAACATTCTGATGATCGGGCCGACGGGCGTCGGTAAGACCGAAATCGCGCGTCGTCTGGCCAAGCTCGCGGATGCGCCGTTCATCAAGATCGAAGCGACCAAGTTCACCGAAGTCGGCTATGTGGGCCGCGATGTGGACAGCATCGTGCGCGATCTGATCGAGATTTCGGTGAAGCAGACGCGTGAATCGGAGATGAAGAAGGTTCGCACCAAGGCCGAGGATCGTGCGGAAGATCGCATTCTCGATATTCTGCTGCCGACGGCGCGCCCGGTCGGTTTCAACGCCGCCACGGACGTGACCAGCGAAGGCGACAACACCACGCGTCAGACTTTCCGCAAGCGTCTGCGCGAAGGCGCGCTCGACGACAAGGAAATCGAGCTGGACGTGGAGCAGCCGCAAACCGGCATGGACATCATGGGGCCGCCGGGCATGGAAGACATGACCGAGCAGATTCGTTCGATGTTCGCGAATATCGGCGGTGGCAAGAAGACGCGCCGCAAGGTGAAGGTGAAGGAAGCGTTGAAGTTGCTGACCGATGAAGAAGCCGGCAAGCTGCTCAACGACGAAGAGGTCAAGAGCCGCGCGGTGCAGAACGTCGAGCAGAACGGCATCGTGTTTCTGGATGAGATCGACAAGATCGCGTCGCGCAGCGAGGTGGGTGGCGCGGAGGTATCGCGCGCGGGCGTGCAGCGTGATTTGCTGCCGCTGGTCGAAGGCACGACCATCAACACCAAGTACGGCATGATCAAGACCGATCACATCTTGTTCATCGCCAGCGGCGCGTTTCATCTCGCCAAACCGAGCGATCTGATTCCCGAACTGCAAGGCCGCTTTCCGATTCGCGTCGAACTGGATTCGCTGTCTGTGCAGGACTTCGAATCGATTCTGAACCAGACCGATGCGAGTCTCGTGAAGCAATACAAGGCGTTGCTGGCGACCGAAGGCGTGGAACTCGATTTCGCTGAAGACGGGATTCGTCGTCTGGCCGAGATCGCGTATTCGGTGAACGAGAAGACGGAGAATATCGGCGCGCGGCGGCTTTATACGGTGATCGAAAAGCTGCTGGAAGAAGTGTCGTTCGCGGCGGGCAATCACGCGGGCGAGCCGGTGAAGATCGATGCCGCGTATGTGGATCGCGCATTGGGCGATGTGGCGCAGGACGAAGACTTGTCGCGCTACGTGCTTTGATGTTTGGCGCGTGACTACAAAGAACCGGGCATCGAACGATGTCCGGTTTTTTTTACGCCCTCACGCTGAGCACGGGCGAAAAAAAACCCGCCTAAGTTGGCGGGTTGAATCCATATCAGGAGGAGACATGGAGGAGACAGTTCCAATACTACACAGCTCCTTGATGCGACGCAATACAAATTTGAGTATAAACCCCAATGGCGTCAAACTGTGGTATCTGCGCGTCACCCGTCAGGAAACCGTAAGAAAAGCGCTCAAATGACAGCGCAAGAAACGGCGCGTAACCTGATCGGCATGGCTCTACAGTGGACTCGTACCCAAAAGCCATCGAGGCCATCATGAACATCGCAGAAACCAGCCACATCGCTCCGCACTTCGAATCCGACGACGACCGCTGGCAAGCCGTTACCGCACGCGATCGGAACGCGGACGGCGCATTCTTCTTCGCTGTACGCACAACGGGCGTGTTTTGCCGGCCATCGTGTGCATCGCGGGCGCCGCGCCGGGAGAACGTGGAGTTCTTTATGACGACGCAGGCAGCCGAGCGCGCGGGGTATCGTCCGTGCAAGCGGTGTCAGCCGACGAGTCTGCCGCGCGAACTGGCGATCATCGAGCGCGCCTGCAAAGTGCTCGACGCCGATCCGCAGCAGCGCATGACACTCGCGCAATTGAGCGATGCCGTCCACATCAGCCCGTTCCATCTGCAACGACTGTTTTCGCGGATCGTCGGGATTTCGCCGCGTCAGTATCAGGCGGCGCAGCGCGCGGGCGTGTTGCGCGATGCCCTTCAACGCGGCCGCGACGTAACACGCGCCACGCACGATGCGGGTTTCGGCTCGCCATCGCGTATGTACGAAGCCGCGCCGGCGGAACTTGGCATGACGCCATCGGACTATAAGCGCAAGGGCGCGGGACTCACGGTCCGATACACCACCGCCGATACCCCGCTCGGCACCGTGTTGATCGCAGCGACGGACAAAGGCGTCTGCAAGATCAGCTTCGGCGACGATTCGACCACGCTCATCGATCAACTCGCGGTGGATTTCGCGCAGGCCGAACGCGTCGAAAATGCTCGAGCGATGGAGCCGTTCGTCGCGCAAGTTCGTGCGTATCTCAGCGGCACGCGCGAACGCTTCGATCTTCCGCTCGATATCAACGCCACCGCGTTCCAGCGCCGCGTATGGGACGCGCTGCGGCAGATTCCGTATGGTCAGACGCGCAGCTATACGGATATCGCTGAAACGCTCGGGTCGCCGCGCGCGGTGCGGGCCGTGGCGAACGCGTGCGGATCGAATCCCGTGGCGCTGGCGATTCCGTGTCATCGCGTGATCGGCAAGGATGGCGCGATTGCGGGATATCGCTGGGGACTGCATCGCAAGGAAACGCTGCTGGATACGGAGCGCAAGACCGCGAAGACAAGCTGATCTTTCATCGTCTGCTCTAACCAAACGTCCGCCGTCGCAAGACGCGCGGACGTTTTGCCTTGTGCGTTTCTTGCTGCAAACCGCCCGGCAAATCCACGTAAAAATCCCGCAAACCCACGTCAACGTTAGGCTCAAGCACATCCATTACCGAGATGTTAAAGTGCCCGCTACCCTAAGAATCCGAGCAGCGCGATCAGCACTACGCTTCATGCCAAACAACAATTCCACTCCCCTCGAAGCCCGCCAATCCGGCACGTACGAACGCCGTCTGGCCGCGCTCGCGTCCGGTCCACATGCCGATGCGCTGCGTCAGGGCTTGCGCGGCATCGAGAAAGAAAGTCTGCGCGTGACGCCGCAAGGCACGCTCGCCATGACGCCGCATCCGCGTTTGTTCGGCTCGGCGCTGACGCATCCGTACATCACGACTGATTATTCGGAAGCGCTGGTCGAACTCATCACGCCCGCGGAAAAGGATGTCGCGCTGACGCTGGAATGGCTCGACAAGCTGCATCGATTTGCGCACGCGCATATGGGCGACGAATTCCTCTGGAACGATTCGATGCCCAACACGTTGCCACCGGATCAGGAGATTCCGATCGGCTATTACGGCACGTCGAATATCGGGCAGTTGAAGCAGGTGTATCGGCGTGGCTTGTCGCTGCGTTATGGGCGCACGATGCAGTGCATCGCCGGGATTCACTACAACTATTCGCTGCACGAAAACGTGTGGCGCGCGTGGCAGGCGCTCGATCCGTCCAGCGCGCAATCGGCGCAGGATTTTCAGTCGGAACGATACTTCGCGCTGATCCGCAATTTCCGCCGCACGAACTGGCTGCTGATGTATCTGTTCGGCGCATCGCCTGCGCTGAACAAGCGCTTTGTCGCGGGCAAGACGCACGCGCTCGAATCGTTCGATGCGGACACGTTCTATCTGCCGCACGCCACCAGCCTGCGCATGAGCGATCTCGGTTATACGAACAATCCCGCGCAATCGGATTTGCTGCCGAGCTATGACAACCTGAACGCCTATGTCGATGTGCTGGCGAAAGCGGTGAGCAAGCCGTACGCGCCGTACGAAGCCATCGGCACGCAGCAGAACGGCGAGTGGGTGCAGATCAACACCAACGTGTTGCAGATCGAAAACGAGTTCTATTCGACCATTCGGCCCAAGCGCGTGACGCAGTCGGGCGAGCGTCCGTTGCATGCGTTGGCGCAGCGCGGCGTGCAGTACATCGAAGTGCGTTGTCTGGATATCGATCCGTTCGAGCCGACCGGCATTTCGCTCGAAACGTCGCGCTTCATGGACGGCTATCTGCTCTATTGCGCGCTCGAAGACAGCCCGATGCTGCCGCACGATGCGAGCGTCGAAGCAAACGGCAACTTCAGCGCGGTCGCCAAGGAAGGCCGCAAACCGGGGCTGACGCTCAATCGCGAAGGCAAGCCCGTCACGCTCACGCAATGGGCCAACGAATTGTTCGATGCCATCGCGCCCGTCGCCGCCACGCTTGACACACTCCACGGCCACACTGAGCATACGGACGCGCTGACGGCCCTGCGCCCGCGCATCGCGGATGCGTCGCTGACGCCGTCGGCACGCGTGCTGCAAACCATGCGCGACAACGGCCAATCGTTCGATGCCTTCGCGCTCGGCCTCAGCCGCGAACACGCGAAGAACTTCCTCGCGCGCCCGCTTTCGGCCGACGAAGAACGCGAGATGAAGGCGCTCGCGGCGAAATCGGTCGAAGATCAGGCCGCCGTCGAACACGCCGATACCGAATCGTTCGATGCGTTCGTCGCGTCGTATCGCGATTATCACAACGGCTGAGCGCAGCTATCGCACGTTTTTCCGCGTGTGCGCCGCCGCGCGCCGGCAAGTGTTACCCGTTTTTGCAACAGACCGAAACGTGCGGAAACATCGCCCGTTTGGTCGTGTCCAAAATTGGTGACTTATCCATGAATTTCGGGGAAACGATGCGAATCAAACTCACAGGCGCAACGTTAGCGGCATCGCTCGCGCTCGTTTTGCTGACTAGCGGCTGTGCGTCGCAAGATCAGGTCAGCAGCACCACGATGGAACAGGCCACGCAGCCGCTCACGTGCATGAGCAAGGCCGAATGCGATGCGTGGTGGGCGCGCGCGCAAGTCTGGGTGACCAATCACTCGGAGTACAAGCTTGAAACGGTGACGAACTCAATCATTCAGACGGCGGGACCGTCGAGCAGCAAACGCGCGCTGGCTTATCAGGTGACCATGACGCCGACGAACGAAGCGACCGCGACGATCGGCTTTGCGGCGCATTGCGATCATCCGCTCGGTTGCGAGCCGGGTCCGTGGCAAGCGGGCGCTGATTTCAAGCAGTTCGTGCGCAATGGTCCATCGACGGCGCGTTACGTGACGCCGCAAGCGCAGACGCCCGCGCCGAGCGCCGTGCAGGTCAATCCGATTCCAACGCCGATGCCGCTCAATCTGGAAAGCCAGCCGGGACAATCCGGCCAGCAACTCACGCCACAGTAAGGGCTAGTGTCCCATCGAAGCTGATGCGCCTTTCTTCGGGCGCGTCAGCCACACCATCACGGCGAGCACGAGAAACGCGTAACAGGAAATGCGGAAGAAATCGTTGGTGGACATCATGTACGCCTGCGCCGTCACCACGCGATCCATCTGCGCCGTCAACGCCTGACCCGACAACCCGAGCCCTGACAACGTATCCGAATACGCGGTCGTAGCCGGCGCGTACGCACTGACCGATTCCGTCAGCCGCGCGTGATGGCGAATCATGTCGTTTTCCCAGAACGTCGTACTGACCGCCGTGCCGATTGCGCCCGACAAAGTCCGCAGAAAATTCGATAAACCCGCCGCGCCCGCCAGCCGATCGTCGGTGACGCTGGATAGCGTGATGGTGGTCATCGGCACGAAGAACGTCGCCACGCCGATGCCCTGAATCAAACGCGGATAGATGATGCTGTGGAAAGGTGTATCGAGCGTAAAGGTCGAGTTCCAGTACGACACGAACGCGAACACGATAAACGCCGTGCTCGCCACCACGCGCAGATTCATGCGATGCATGTTCTGCCCGATCATCGGCGAGAGCACGAGAGCGAGAATGCCGACCGGCGCCGTGGCGAGACCCGCGAGCCACGGCGTATAACCAAGCACGGTTTGCAGCCACAACGGCAACACGACCACCGAGCCGAAGAACGCGAGAAAGCCGAGCGACGTGATGAGCACGCCCATCGCGAAATTGCGGTCGCGGAACAGCGATAAGTCGATCACCGGCTCCTTCTCCGTCAACTCCCACGCAAACATGAACGCGAGCGATACCGCCGAGATAATCGCCAGCGAGACGATAAAGGTCGAGTTGAACCAGTCGCGATCCTTGCCGAGGTCGAGCATCATTTGAAGCGTGGCGACGCCGATCACCAGCAGCGACAGCCCGACGGCATCGATCCGTTGCTTGGTCGTTTTCGTCTCATGTCCGCGCAACAGAAAATACGCGATCACCGCCGAAAAAATGCCGATCGGCACGTTGATGTAGAAGATCCACGGCCACGTGTAGTTATCCGTGATGTAGCCGCCCATCACCGGCCCGAAGATCGGCGCGACGATCACGGTCATCGCCCAGAGGCCGAGCGCGAGGCCGCGCTTCTCCGGCGGATAGCTGCGCATGAGGATGGTTTGCGACAGCGGGACCATCGGTCCGGACACGAGTCCTTGCAGCAGCCGAAACCCGATCAGCGATTCGAAGTTATGCGCAAACCCGCACAGCGCCGATGCCACCGAAAACAGCAGCACGGAAATGGTGAACAGCTTCACCTCGCCGACGCGGCGCGCGAGCCAGCCCGTCAACGGCACCGCAATCGCCGATGCCACCGAGTACGACGAAATCACCCACGTGCCTTCGCTGGTCGCCACGCCGCGGCTGCCGGAAATGGTCGGCACCGCCACATTGGCGATGGACGTGTCCAGCACTTCCATAAAGGTGCCGAGCGCGAGGCCCATCGTCAGAAGGGCGAGCACGCCGCCGGTCAGCGGGCGCGGCGCGGGCGGCGCTGCGACTGCGCCGGGTGTCGTCGTTGACATCGTGATCTCTCCGGATGCGCTGCGAAGGCATCGGTTTTTCCATGTCGTGGCATTCTCTGCCCAGACAGATATTTTCGCAAATTTTTGTCAGAGAATTACTTCAGAAGCAATCAATCGTCTTCGTCGTCTGCGCAGCCGCCGCATTCATCCGCAGGCGTGTTGCCGATGATCCGCGCCAGCAATCCGGTCAGCGTATCCAGTTCCGCACGCGTGAATCCTTGCAGCTGCTCGTTCAGCACCGCCGCGCCGATTTGCGGCAAGCGCGCAGCGGCATCGCGGCCGCGCTCGGTCAGACTCAGTTCGACGATACGACGGTCCGCGTCGCTCCGCGTTCTGCTTAGAAAGCCCTTCTTTTCCAGCCTGTCGAGCATGCGCGTCATCGATCCGCTGTCGTAAGACATTTCGCGCGATAACTCCTGCGGCGTGCGCGCGCGTCCAGACGCGAGCATCAACACTACGCCAATCTGTCTGGACGTGAGATCGAGCGGCTTCAACGCCACATCGGTTCGCGCGACCAACACGTTGCGCGCCTTCGACAGGTAATAGCCGAGGCTGGATTCGAGTTGAATCGTGGCCGGGTCGTAGAGCGGTTCTGAATTCATCTTGCCGGGGAGCGTCCCGCTTTTGCAACAGTTCTAAAAATGCAATCGCCAGTATCTTGAAAACTACTTGCATAGTCAATATTATTTGAAGTATTCACTTACGCGCACGATGCGCCGCCTCGGACCGTTCCGGATCCACAAAATGAGCCACCTCAGCCAATCCGCCCGCCGACGCTTCGGCCAAGTCAGCAGCCTGATCGCCAACGCAGCACACCACGTCGTTCCGCAGAAAATGCCGTCGTGGAAACTCGCGTTGTATCTGATCGTGTTTCTGCTGCCGGGTGGATCGTTCGCGGTGCTCGGCATGGGCTGGTTCGAAAATCGGCAGCGGCGTCGGGCGGCGGCTAAACCCAAGCAGACACAAACACTGCCGCTATTGCCTGCGAACTGTGCGTGCCCAGGCAACGGCGGCGCTACCGGCGCGTAAACAGCCGTAACTGTTTCGCTTTCTTGCGTAACACCCGGCTTACGGCGAAGCCGTTACGCTAACGTCTGCCTGACATTCACGTTCACCCGCGCTTCATCTCCACGCGCGGGCGTTCCGTTACTATGCCGGTAGCCGCTTTCATCGGATCGGTCCGCGCGGCGCCGACAGCACTTCCAACGCAGACCCGCAGACTTGCCGATGCCGTATCGCTCAGCCGCTTTCGCTTCTTCGCTCACCGCTCGCGCCGCATGGCGTCTGAGCGCCTTTGCGCTTGCCGCGCTTATCGCGGGATGCGCGGTCGGACCGGATTATCAACGTCCGACTGTCGTGGTTCCGGCGAGTTATAAAGAAGCGCCCGAAGGCTGGAAAGTCGCGCAGCCGAACGATCAAATCGATCGCGGAAGCTGGTGGACCATCTATAACGATCCGCGTCTGAACGATCTCGAAACGCGTCTGAACACGTCGAATCAGACCATCGCGCAATACGCGGCGGCGTATCGGCAGGCGCGCGCGCTGGTGGGCGAAGCGCGGGCAGCATATTTCCCGATCATCGGCGCATCGGCATCGGGTACGCGCTCGGGAACGGGCGCGGGTAATCGATCGACGAGCAGTTCCAGCTTCGGTCAGCAAGGCTCGGTCAACAATCAGTTCAGCGTGTCGCTGGACGCGACGTGGGAGCCGGATCTGTGGGGCAGCGTGCGCCGTCAGGTGGCAGAGCAAAAGGCCGGTCAGCAAGGCGCGGCGGCCGATCTCGCCAACGCGCGTCTGTCCGCGCAGGCCACGCTCGCGCAAACCTATTTCAATCTGCGCTCGCTCGACGCCCAACAGCGCTTGCTCGATGACACCGTCGGCGCGTACGAGCAATCGCTCAAGCTCACACAGAATCAGTATGCGCAAGGTATCGTCGCGCGATCGGACGTGATTCAGGCGCAGACGCAATTGCAAAGCGCGCAGGCATCGGCGATCGATAACGGCGTGGCGCGCGCGCAGTATGAGCACGCGATCGCCGTGCTGGTTGGCGAAGCCGCATCGACATTCAGCATCCCTCAGATTCCGCTCGATGCCACGCCGCCGACCGTGCCGACGCAATTGCCATCGGCCATTCTGGAGCGGCGTCCGGATATCGCGTCGGCGGAGCGCAAGGCAGCGGCGGCTAACGAGCAGATCGGCGTGGAAATCGCCGCGTTCTTTCCTACGCTCACGCTCTCCGTTCAAGGCGGCTTCGAAAGCTCCATCTTCTCGCAACTGTTGCGCGCGCCATCGCGTTTCTGGACGCTCGGCCCGAGTCTCGCTGCCACCGTTTTCGATGCCGGTCTGCGTTCGGCCCGCACCGAAGCTGCGCGCGCTACGTACGATCAGGACGTCGCGACGTATCGGCAAACTGTTTTGACGGCGTTCCAGGACGTTGAGGACAATCTCGCGTCGCTGCGTATTCTTGAAAAAGAGATCGTGGTTCAGGAGCAGGCGGTCGCGTCCGCGCAGCAGGCGCTGGCGATCATCAACAATCAGTACAAGGCGGGCACGGTCGCGTTTATCAACGTGCTGACGGCGCAGACGACCGCGTTCACCGCTGAGCAGAAATCGGCGAATATCGCCGGTCAGCGGATGGTGTCGTCGGTGGGATTGGTGAAGGCGCTCGGCGGCGGATGGGACACCGCGCAGATGGATGAGGAAACGGGCAGCGTGCAAGCGCCGGATGCGGCGCTCGCCAAGTCGAACTAGAAATCAGCGTACGAAGGAAAGCGCGACGGTATCCGCGTCTGTGTGCCGTCCTAGCAAGTTGAGCAAGCCCGCCAGATTTTCACGCTGATCGGGCGACGCCTTCGCCGTGCCCTGAAACGAAGTCGATTGCTTCGAGACCGTGCCATTGCCCGTCAGAATCAGCGCGCCCTTGCTGGTCGATAAATCGATATTCGCGTCCGCGCCCTGCGCCTGCAACGCCACGCGATACGACCCGAGCGGCTTCACGCGCGACACGCTCGACGCCATATCATCCAGCGACACGATCAGTTGACCGTACGCGTTCGGCCCGAGCACGCGGAATTCCGTCCACGAAAGCTGCACCGATCCATCGAAATTCAGCGTATTGAACGGAGCGCCGAGTCCCGACAGCAGCGTCGCGGGCACGGCGATTTGTCCAGCGGTGAGTGTCGCGCCGCGCGCGGTGGCATCGACGATTACGGCGTCGGGCATGGCTTCGGTCTGGCGCATGGTCATATGCACGCGTCCCGTGAACAGCGGCCAGAACGCCGTCGTCCATTCGATACGCCCCGGCAGCAAGGTCGCGCCGCTGCCGTCGCTGCCTGCGGCGAGCATCAGCGTGGCCGAGCCGCGCCACAGCGAACCGGCCGGATCGACCAGATTGACGTGGCCGGCGGTCGCTTTGGAGAACTGCGGAACGATCCACGCGGCGGGCATCATCGCGAGCAAGGTACCGAAAACCGACAGCACGATCACGATCAAACCCGGCAGCGCGAGCCGCAAACGTCGCGTCCAATAACTCATTTGACGGTAGCCGGTTGCAGCGATGCCGTCAGATCGACCTGACCATCCGGCTTGCCCGCCGTGATGTGCGCTTCCTGCACCTGCACCTTGAATTGCTTGCGCGCGTCGTCCAGCCACATGGTCCAGTTCGGGAACGATGCGTTCTTCAACTGAATCTGCACCGCCGCGCCGATCACCTGAATCTGCGTCGGCTGCATGCCGTTATCGGCGAGCGATTTGGCGAGGGCGTCGCGCAACGCGCCGCCGGTCGGCGTGACGCTGTCGGCGTTGCCCGCGAGCGCGCGCGCCTCATTGGCCTGCGCGGTCATGGTCGCGAGCTGGCGCTGCATGCCGGGCAGCGTTTCACGCAGACGCGCGCGGCCTTCGTAAGCAGGCGCCCACAGCACCAGATAAACCAGCGCGAGCGCCGCCGCGAGCCCGCCCCACATCAGCAAGGTCTTTTCGCGCGGCGTGCGGACTTCCCAGAACTCCGAGAGCGCTTGTGCAATTTCGCCTTTCATTGGCCGCTCCTGATGGTCCATTTGCCCGTGTTGGTATCGATTGCCCCGCTCAGGCCGTTGGCCGCAAGGCGTTTCGGCAGATCGGGATCGACCTTGGTTTCGGGCTTGAAGGTCACTTCGAGATGACGCTCGCGATAGTCCAGTCCCGCGATGCCGTTCACCGGCACCGGTCCAAGCGAACGCGCGAGGCCATCGGCGAGCGAGAGGAAGTCGGACGGCGACAATTCACCCGATGCCACCCGCAGCCGGTCAAGGTTCGTGCTCATCTGACCGGCGGCATCGAGCACGACGGTGGTCTTCGGGAATGCGTTGAGCAGCAGTTCGGTCATTTGCGCGCTGATTGCATCGCGCTGACGGGAAAGCTGCAGCCACTGCACGTTCACGCCGATGATCGACACAATGATCGATGCCGCCACCAGCGCGATCGGCACGCGCAACCGGCGCATGGTCGCGCGATCCAGCCGCCACGGCTGCGCGGCGAATTCGAACTGGCAGAGGTCGAACTTGCTGGCGAGCGCGGCGCGGGCCAGCGCTTCGAAGGAAATCGGCAGCGCGCCGGGCACGTTGTTGAGCGCCGCGCTGCGCGTGGCCGAGAGACGCGGCTCATCGCCGGGCAGATCGACCAGCGAATAGATGAACGCGGGTTGATCGCCGGAAAGCGCGTCCAGCGTCGCGGCGATGTTTTCCTCCGGCAGCGCCAGCCCTTCACCGAGCGCGGCTTTCTCGCCGCGCGCAATCGCAATCTCGATGCGCGGCGTCGGCGTGTGCGCGGGCGTGACCACTTCGCCCATCAACGCGGGCGCGGTCGAAACCACATGCCCGAGCAATCCGGCGATAAACGGCGCGGGTAACGCTTCCTCGCCCTCTTCCAGCGGCGCGGCGGCGGGCACGGGCAGACAGCGCATCGCGGGCACGGCTTTGACATTGCGATGCCCCGCGTGCGCGAATGCATCGAGCACGAAGCGGAACCAACCGCGATCGATTACGGCTACCACGCGTTTTGCATCGGCGAGCGCGGTTGGATCGACGGCAATGTGGCAGGTCTGCGGATCCTGAATCAGTTGATCTTCGACGACATTCGGCAAGGCCTGACGCAAACGCGGCCCTTTGAGCGGCGGCACCGCAGCAGCCAGCAGCAGCGTGTCACGCGCCGCGACGATCAGCACGGTCGCGCTCGCACGCGGCAGCAGCCCGAGCGCGGCACGGCCGACGCGCTGCGGCTCGTTGCGCTTGTCGAGCAGCAGGAACGGCAGATCCGGCAATTGCCACTCTTCCGAGCGCACCGCCGGATCGCGCGGCGGAAGGAGAACGATCAGTGTGCTCAAAGGCCACTTCCTTTTGTCATCAGATGCATCGTTTTACAGCGCGTCGCGCGTGTAGACGATGCGCGTCGTATGCGTGGTCGGATCGCGATACACGAGCGTCGTGCGCTCGAGCTGCGCGCGTTCGTGTTCGACGCGTCCGTGGATAAAAAAGTACTTCGTGTTCACGTCCAGCTCGTTCGGATCGATCGATGTCGCCGCCTGCACGCCCGCGCCGGTCAAGGCGAGTTGCACGTTGCCGACATCGTGGAAAAACACCGTGGCGCGGCGCGCGACGAACGCCTGCGCTTGCGCCAGATTCATCCCCGGCACGACAGCGGCGATCACTTCAGCCGTTGCCGTGTTCATATTGATGGCCGTTGTCGTCGGCAAGACGGTGACGAACGGCCTGAGTTTCGCGACTGCTTCCGCCGAGAAACCCGGCACGTCGAGCAACGAATCGACGCTGATCATTTGCAAGGGCGCGACCGGCGCGTTGCTGTCGGCGTCTTTCATGCCGGGATCGTCGGTAAAACTGCCGCCGCCCGTGCCGCCGCCGCCTTGCGCAATCGCGGCCATCACCGCCGCTGGCGAACTTGCCGCGATCGCGCCGCTCGCGCCGGTCTGCGTCTGAAAGCGCGTCGCGGAGCGTGCGAGACCGGCGCGCATCTGCAAGGCAACCGTCTTCGCCAGCGAGCCGTTCAAACCCAGTTCCGCGAGCAGGCGCTGAAACGCCTGAATCTGCGCGACGTTGATGGTCAGCACGCCGGGCGTGGGCGTCGAAACGAGATTGCGCAGGTTGAACTTCGCCTGCGCATCTTCGATCGATCCCGACAGATACGTCGATGCACCTTCCGACGCCCGCACTTCGCCAATCTGCCCGAGAAAATCCGACAGCCGCGTCTTCGCGATCGGCACGCCCCACACGCCGCCGAGATACGTGACGGTCGGCGACGTATCCGCTTCGGAACGCAGAATCAGCCGCGTCCAGTCGAGCGCGCTGCGCGAAATCCACTGCGCCTGCGCGAGCAGCCGCTGATTCTCGATGCGCCGCACCTGAACCTGCTGCCGCCACAACATGCCCGAGACGAGAATCGCGGACAGCGCGACGACCAGCAGCGCGCTGATGATCGCGACGCCGCGTTGTTTAACTCTCGAGGACGAAGCAGCACGCATCGTCATTCTCCGACCAGAAAAACGCGCGTGATCGGCGCGGCCAGATTGCGCGCGCCGACCGCCACCTGAACGCCCGACACCGCGCGCGGCAACGGCGCGCTGCCCAGTTGCGGCACCTTCAGGTTGTTGTCGTTCTCGTTGATCTGCGCGAACACGTCGCTCATCTTCGTCGTCCAGCCCTTTTGCGGAATGTAGACGCGCGCCGCCAGCGAGCCGACGCCGCTCATCAACGGAATCGCGCTCCAGCCGGGCGCGGTGTCGCTGGCCGACAGCGAGCGGCGCACTTCGCCGACATTCGACAACGGCGGCGACGCGAATCGCACGATCCGTCCATCCGACAGCCGATACCGCACCACTTGCAGACGCGGCGCGCGGCCCGCTTCGAACAAGCCGCGCACGATCTGCAATCTGCCGCTATCGACCGATACGGCCGGTTGGCCCGCTTCGTCGTCGGTGGCGGCCTGGCGCGCGTCGATGCGCATCTGGTCGAACAATTGCGCGACCACGCGCTCGTCTTCCATCGATGCCGTGATGGTCGCGCGCCCGCGCATCACCGCGTCCAGCCCGCGCCACGACAGCACCGCGATCACCGCGAGAATGGCGATCGCGATCAGCATTTCCAGCAGCGTGAAGCCGCGTTGCCTCTTCAACCGGTCAGAGCGAGCGATTCGTTTCATTGCCCACCACCGTGACCATTTGCGCCAGCATGCCGGGGCGTCCCGGCGTCGATACGAAAATTTCGACGCGCCGGAAAATCGGATTCGGCGTCGATGTGACACGCTGCGTGCAAACCAGCTTCAGATTGCCCTGCGAGCAATCGAAGGTGCGCGAGCCGATGTCCGGAAATCCATGCGCGAGCCGCAATTGCGCGAGTTCGTTGTCCGCACTCCATCCGGCCAGCAATCGCCGATGCAAATCCTGCTCGCTCGTCGCCAGCGACGCCACCGCGCGCAGCGATGCCGCCAGCGCCACCGCGATGATCGCCAGCGCGACCAGCACTTCGATCATCGTAAAACCACGCTGAACGCGAACATGAGCATGAGCACGAGTACGACGACGCATCACCGCACCTCGAACCGGCCGTTGCCGCTGCCGACGATCGTCGCGCGCCCGACCGGCGAAATCAGCGTGATTTCCATCGGTGTATCGATGGCTTCGGTGCCGAACACGAGCCGATTCGCTTCGCGGTCCGAATCGAGAAACTGGATGGTCACACCCGTCACGCCGCCTTCCCAGCGACGCGCGCGCAGCAAGTCATCACGCAGCGGACGCCAGCCATCTTCGGTACGGACATCGAAACGAAAGCCGCCGTCGAGCGGCTGCCACGCAATCGGCCGCGCGCGCACTTGCGCTTCGTCGCCCGCGGATTCGAACAGCAGCGCGAGCCGCTGCGCTTCCTCGTTCAGATCGGTGCGCGGATTTCGCGTCAACTGCAACGAAGCCAGCGACACCAGTAAACCCGCGATCACCAGCACGACGAGCATTTCCAGCAGCGTGAAGCCTGCCTGACGACGCTGGTTTATATGCCGGTTCACGCTGGTTCTACCGCTTGAAGCTTATTGCCACGAGCCGACGTCGGCATCGTTGCCTTCGCCGCCGGCTTTTTGATCCGCGCCGTAACTGAACACGTCGATTTCGCCGTGCACGCCCGGATTCAGATATTGATACTGACCACCCCACGGATCGGCCGGCAGACGTTCCAGATAGCCGCCGTCCTTCCAGTTGTTCGGCACCGGTTCGGTGGACGGCTTTTCGATCAGCGCGCGCAAGCCCTGCTCTTGCGTCGGATAACGGCCGTTATCGAGTCGATACAGCTTCATCGCCTGCATGATGGTGCCGATATCCTGCTTGGCCGCGACACGGCGCGCTTCGTCGGGACGGCTCATGATCTTCGGCACGATCAGCGCGGCGAGAATGCCGAGAATCGCGATCACGACCATGATTTCGATCAGCGTGAAGCCGCGCTGACGGCGTGCTTTTTCAGCTTGAACAACTTGCATGCGGCGTTGGGTCCACATCTGCATGACACTACCTCTTGATTAAAAATTTTGTTGTCGATTCCGGCCGCTCGTGGCGGCCAGAACCGGTCATTCTATCGATCCGCTTTCGAGCGCGTCTTGGACGCTTCAGCGCACGTAGATCGTCGGTCCCGGCGGCACGGCGGGCAGGAAAATTTCCGACTTCGCGCCACCTTTGCGTTCGATGACGATCGACTTCGCGCGCACTTCCGAGAGCTTCACGCCCTGAGTCAGCGGACTGCCAAGCGAGATCGCCTTGGCCGGTTCGCCGCCATAACTGACGATAGCCGCCGCGCCATTGCTCAGCGCCAGAATGCCGAACAGATGCACGTCCTGATTGGCTTGGCGTTCGAGTTGCCCGCCGAAAATGGTTGCAGCCTGTTCGACGGACGGCGTGCGCATGGCGGCAGCGCCGGGCATCGGCGCGGTTTGCCGCGAGGTCAGCGTGACGACCCAGTACGTCACCGTCACGCTGAAAAGCGCCAGCGCGAGAAGCGTGAGCAAGCGAGTTTGCAGGGCGTTCATTACTGCACCAAATTGTTCAGTTCGATGATCGGCAGCATCACCGCGAGCACGATCACCAGCACGACGCCGCCCATCGCCAGAATAAGCAGCGGTTCGAGCAGGCTCGTCAGGAACATCGTGCGGCGTTCGAGTTCGCGCGATTCGCCTTCGGAAGCGCGATCGAGCATGGTGGTGACATCGCCCGTGGCTTCGCCGGAGCGGATCAGATGCACCAGCACGGGCGGAAACGTCTTCGTGTTGCCGAGCGCGCGCGACAGCGACGAGCCTTCGCGCACGCGCACGATGGCGTCATCGACGTTATTACGCATGGCCGTGTTGCTGAGCGTTTCGCCCGCGGCTTGCAGCGCGCGGAGAATCGGCACGCCGGCGGCAGTGAGAATCGCGAGCGTGCTGGCGAAGCGCACGGTGTTATAGCCGCGCACGAGTTTGCCGATCAGCGGTGCGGTCAATAGCCATCGGTCGAAAGCCATGCGCGGGCCGGGGCGCTTCAAGATACTGCGGATCATCCACGCGAGAATCACCACGCCGATCAGCACGGCCCACCAGTAACTTCGCACGAAGCCCGACAGCGCCATCATCATGATGGTGAGAAACGGCAACGCCTGTTTCGTCGATGCAAACACGTTGACGACCTGCGGCACTACGTAACTCAGCAGAAACGTGACGATGCCGAACGCGATGATCGTCACGATGCCCGGATACGTGAACGCCAGAATGATCTTCTGCTTCAACGCATTACGCTGTTCGATGTAATCCGCCAGCCGCGACAGCACGAGGCCGAGCTTGCCGGTGTGCTCGCCCGCCGCCACCAGCGCGCGATAAATCTCCGGAAAGTCTTTCGGATGTTCGGCAAGCGCGCTGGCGAACGAATGGCCGCCGAGCACTTCGGCGCGGATCGCGGCCATTAGTTCGCAGATGTAATCGCGTTCGGATTGCTCGGTGAGCACGGCGAGCGTTTCGCCGAGCGGCAAGCCCGCGATCAGCAAGCTGGCGAGTTGGCGCGTGAGAATCGCCTGTTCGCGCGTTGATAAACGGCGTCCGAGCGACAAACGCTGTTGCCGCTCGCCGCGCGTACGCGATCCCGCCGCCTCGACAATCAGCGGCGTGAGCCCTTGCGTGCGCAATTGGCTGCGCGCGGCGCGGGCGCTGTCGGCATCGAGCACGCCTTTTTGCGTCTTGCCCGCGTGGTCGATCGCTTCGAAACGGAAAGCCGGCATACGATCAGTCTCCGCCCGTCACGCGCAGCACTTCTTCGAGCGATGTCACGCCCGACGCCAGCCAGCGATTGCCGTCCTCGCGCAGCGTGCGCATGCCTTGCGCGCGGCCAGCGGCGAGAATCTCGGCATCGGCGGCGTTGCTGTGGATCAGCGGGCGAATGCTTTCGTCGATCAACAGCAGTTCGTAGACACCGCGACGGCCGGTGTAGCCGGACTGGCCGCATCGGTCGCAACCGACCGGATGCCAGCGCTTCTGCCCGTCTTCCTCGATGCGCTCTTCCTTGCACACCGGACACAGTTGCCGCACCAGCCGCTGCGCCAGCACGCCCAGCAGCGACGACGCCAGCAGATACGGCTCGACGCCCATATCGGTCAGACGCGTGACGGCGGAAGCGGCATCGTTCGTGTGCAGCGTGGCGAGAACCAGGTGACCGGTCAGCGAAGCCTGCACCGCAATCTGCGCGGTTTCGAGATCGCGAATTTCCCCGATCATGATGATGTCCGGGTCCTGACGCAAAATGGACCGCAGCGCCCGCGCGAACGTCATGCCGATCCGCTCGTTCACCTGCGTCTGCCCGATGCCCGACAAGTCGTATTCGATCGGATCTTCCACCGTCATGATGTTGGTGGTGGTCGTTTCCAGCCGCGACATCGATGCGTAAAGCGTGGTGGTCTTGCCCGAACCCGTCGGCCCCGTCACCAACACAATGCCGTGCGGCTTGCCGATCAGCTTGTCGAAATTGACGAGCGTGTCGCGCGCCATGCCGAGCGTTTCGAGATTCAGGCGCTGCGCATCTTTTTCCAGCAGACGCAGCACTGCGCGCTCGCCGTGACCGGTCGGCAGCGTGGAGACGCGCACATCGACCGGACGGCCGCCCACGCGCAAAGTGATACGGCCGTCCTGCGGCAAACGTTTCTCGGCGATATCCAACTGCGCCATGATCTTGATCCGCGAGATCAGCGCGCCGTGCAGCGCCTTCTTCGGGCGCACGACATCGCGCAAGGTGCCATCGACACGAAAGCGCACAACGGATGCGTTCTCGAACGGCTCGATATGAATATCCGATGCCTGTTCGCGCGCCGCCTGCGTCAACAGCGCGTTGATCATGCGGATGATCGGCGCGTCGTCTTCGGATTCCAGCAAGTCTTCGACTTCGGGAATGTCCTGCATCAGCCGCGAAAGATCGACTTCGCCTTCCACTTCGCCGACTACCTGCGCCGCGCTGCCGTCGTTGCGCGCATAGGCGGAATTGATCGCGGCGGCGAGTTCATCGGACGTCTTGCGCACGATCGATACCGCGCCGAAATTGCGCGCGACTTCAGCGAGCGCCGCGTCGGACGTGCGCTCGCTGATCCACACCTCGATGCTGTCCGCATGCTGATGCGCGAGCAGAATCTGCCCGCTGCGCGCAAAGCCGTACGGCACGAGCCGCGCGGCGAGCGGCGATGGACTCGCGCTGGTGGAATCGACGGCGCCGTCTGCGATGTTCACGGCTGTGCTCCTGTCGCGCTGTTATTGAGCGGCGCGCTGCGCGGCTGATTGCTCGGCACCGCGTAGTTATTCGCGCCGTTCGGGTCGTAAGGCTGCGGCGTCGGCACGGGCGCTTGCTGCACCGGCTGCGGCGCGGGACCGGCGTTCGGGTTCTGCGGGAGCGTGTAGCTGCCGCCGTCGCCGCGCGTCATGTCAGACCAATTCAGCATATTCTGGGCCGGCGGTCCGCCGCCTTCGCTCGGGCCGAGCGGCTTGGGCGGGATCATCGGCACATTCTGGTCGCGGATCACGCGATTGTCCGACTGCGAGCCGTATTGCTGCTGGCGCAGATAGTCGTATCGCGTATTGGCGATTTGTGTCGCCGTCGATTGGTCGCGCACGATCACCGGGCGCAGGAAGACCATCAGGTTGGTCTTGGTGCGCTGCTTGTTTTCGCTGCGGAACAGGCTGCCGATAAAGGGAATATCGCCGAGCAGCGGAATCTTGCTGTTGCCCGCGTTGTACTGATCCTGCATCAAACCGCCCAGCACGACGATCTCGCCATCGTCCGCCAGCACGGTCGATTGAATCGAACGCGTGTTGATGGTCACGCCGCCGGGATTGTTCGTGGTGGTCGTATCGACCGATGAGTCTTCCTGATATAGCTGGAGCTTGAGCACGCCGCCATCGGTGATTTGCGGCTTCACGTGCAGCGTCACGCCGACGTCGCGGCGATCAAACGTGTTGAACGCGGTCACCGACGTGGTCGTATTCGCGGTCGGCGTGGCGTACGAACCGGTCACCACCGGCACGTTCTGGCCGACCACGATCTTCGCTTCCTCGTTATCCAGCGTGATGAGGTTAGGCGTGGACAGGATGTTGGCGTCGGCGGAAGTCGAGAGCGCCTGCAGCAGGCCGCCCAGACCGAAGTAATTGCCGAACTTGTGCAGCAGGCCGACACTCAGGCCGTTCGGGAGAATCGGCGAGGACAGGCCGGCCGTGCCCGTGGTGCCGATGGTATTGCCCGTCAGCGTCAGATCCACGATGTTCGTATTGCCGGTGCCGAAGCTCGAGCCACCGTAGACGGCGTTGTTGCCGCCGCCCGACATCAGCAGGCCTTGCCACTGAATGCCCAGATTCGCCGCCGATGTCGCCGACAACTCGACGATCAGCGCTTCGATATAAACCTGCGGACGGCGCGCATCGAGTTGATCGATCACCGAGCGCAGATTGCGATACACCGGTTCCGCCGCGGTGATGATGAGCGAATTCGTCGCCGAATCCGCTTGAATCATGCCGCCGCCGGAGTCGTTGCCGCTGTCCTGATCTTTATTGTTCGAGAAGGCGGAATCGCGCGTGCCGCCGCCACCGCCGAACGGGCTGTTGTTGCCGCTCGAACTGCTGCCGCCCAAACCACCCGGCAGCGGAGGCGTGCCGGACGTGCCGGTGGACGTGGACGAATTGCCGAGTCCGTTGCCGCTGTTGCCGAAGGAATTCGACGAATTCGAATTGCTCGACGAGTTGTCCGAGTTACCGCCGCTGCCCTTGCCCATCATCGCGCGCAGGGTCTTGGCCAGACGCGTCGCGTCGGCGTTGCGCAGTTGCACGACGTGCATGTTGCCGGGCTGCGACGTGGGCGCGTCGAGCTGCTTCGCGAGTTGCTTGGCCGCCGCGAGGCGCGAACTGCTTGAAGCGCGGAACATCAGCGAATTGGTGCGCGCGTCCGGCGTGACGGTCACTTTGAGCGTGGCGTCCGTGCTGCCGATGGTGCCCGGATCGAGCAGCTTGTTCATCTGCTCGGCGACATCGAGCGCGTTGGCGTTCTTGAGCTGCACGATATCGACTTCGCGTCCCGCCGATGTATCGATTCCCGCGATGATGCCGGCGATACGCCGCACGTTATCGGCGTAATCGGTGATGACGAGCGTGTTGTTCGCGGGATAAGCGGCGATCGTGTTGTTCGGCGAGATCAGCGGACGCAGCACGGGCAGCAAATTATTCGCCGACTCGTTGCGAAGCTGGAAGACCTGCGTGATGACCTGATCGCCGCGCGCGGCCGGCTGGTTGCCTACGTAAGTGGGCACGCCTTGCAGCTTGGCATCGGCTTCGGGCACGACTTTCAGAACGCCGTGATCCTGAACCAGCGCGAATCCCTGCATGCGCAGCGAGGATTGCAGCGTCTTGAGCGCCTGTTCCTCGGGCACCGGATTTTCGGATACCAGGTTGAGTTGCCCCTTCACGCGGGGATCGACGATGATGGTTTTGCCGGTGGCGGCGCCGATCGCTTTCGCGACCTGGTCGATGTCCGCGTTGACGAAATTCAGCGTCACTTGCGCATGCGCGGCTTGCGCGACGATAAGTCCCGCCGCGAGCAATGCCGTCGCGACGCGACGCAGTGCCATATTTTGTCTGTTCATGGATGTGTTGTCTGAGCCACACCCGAAGGCGCAGCTAAGGCAGCACCGCTCGTCAGGCCGAGCGCGCCGCCCGCCACGATCAAGGCTCCTCGCCTCGTCGCGATCGTTCAAAAAACAGTGACGATAGCAGCTTTATGTAACGAAATTGTTCAAATTCGTACGATCGTTGACTGTGCTGCAATATCTTTTTAACTATTGCGCGTTCAAGCTTCCGAAGAACTTGCCGATAGACCGCTTAGTAGTCTGAGCAATATCGGTCGATGTTGCGCGGAGCCGCATTGTAACCTGAAGAGAAGTCTTATTATTCATACATTTAGGAACGCGCTGAGTGCGGTTTCATAAGGAGTTACGCGGCTTGGTTTTTCGTCCGCGCATCGAAACGTATGTCTGCTGGCTAACTTATAGGCTGAAACTTCAGCGGGTATGATACGGGCGGTTCCGCAATCCGGGCGCTTGCAGACAGGGTGGGTTTTCCCGGTTGCGCCTGGCCGCGGACGTGTGTTGGCTGGCCTTCGCGCAGGGTGCGCGGCAACGGCGGCATGACGTTCCGCATGAGCGGATGGAGTAGAAGGAATGAAGAGAATTTTGCGATTACTTGCGATCGGCTGCGGCGCCATGCTGGCCGCCGCCTCAGCACACGCCGACTGTTTTGACGAAGCGGCCAAATACCAGAAAGTCAATCCGCTGATCCTCCGCGCCATCGCCTGGCAGGAATCGCACAATAAGCCCGACGCCATCAACAAGAACGCCAATGGCTCGACGGACTACGGGCTGATGCAAATCAATTCGATCCATCTGAACACGCTGGCTCAATACGGCATCTCGAGCGGCACGCTCATGGAACCGTGCAAGAGCGTGTACGTCGCGGCGTGGCATCTGCGCCAGAAGATGAACAAGTATGGCAATTCGTGGCAGGCGGTCGGTGCTTACCATTCCGAAACACCTGCATTGCGCGACAAGTACTCGTCGCAGATCATCGAGATCTTGCGCCGCTGGAAGCTGCTTCAGGCACAGCGGTAAGCATCGGTCGAGCATCGGGCGGAGCGTTCGCATCCGCCACATTTGGTGCACAATTCCTCTTTCGATAGCCGGCGCGTTTGCTCACAGCAACGCGCCGGTTTCCGCTGTCCGCGTGATTTCCTTTTTCATCGCAATGAACAAAACGCCACTGCCAGTCACGGTTATTTCGGGATTCGTCGGCGCTGGAAAAACCGCGTTGCTCGACACATTGGTCGATAACCCGGAACGCGTGCGTATCGGGACGGTGAGCGAGCAGTCGATCGAAGCCATCGAGCAGGCGATCGTCGTGCTCGCCGAGCAAGCGTGCTTCGATGCCATCGTGGTCGGGTCGCCCGCGACGCTGAATCCGATCGATATCGCCGAAGAACTCGCCTTCGGTGACGACGATGCCGCCACGCTCTCCGGCCAGGCGCATCTCGACACCTTCGTCACCGTGATCGATGCGCAGCGCTTTCTGCATGATTACGCTTCTTCCGATGCCGTCGATCCGGGCGATGGAGACGGCAAGACTATCGTCGAAACGCTGATCGAGCAGATCGAGTTTTGCGATGTCATCGTCATCAACAAGACAGATCTCGCCAGCACGGATGATGTGGAGAAGATCGCGCGGATCCTGCGCGCGCTCAATCCGCGTGCGCATCGGGTACGCGCGACGAACGGCCAAATATTCCCGAATGAAGTGCTGAACACCGCTCGCTTCGATTTCGACACGACGTCCAGCGCGCCCGGCTGGCTAGCCATCCTCAACGGCGAGCACGTCTCGGAAGAAGCGTTTGTGTATCGTGCGCGGCGGCCGTTTCATCCCGAACGCCTGTGGAATCTGCTGCACGAAGAATGGACCGATGTGCTGCGCGCCAAGGGCTTCTTCTGGCTCGCCACCCGCAGTGAAGTGGGCGGAGCGCTGTCACAAGCGGGCAGCACATGCCGGCACGGCCCGGCGGGCGTCTGGTGGGCGGCGCAGGATCGCAGCGAATGGCCGACGGACGATCCCGAACTCGAAGCCGAAATCGTCGCGGAATGGTATGGCGATGCCGACGACAACAGCATCGGCGATCGACGTCAGGAACTGGTGCTGATCGGACTCGATCTGGATGAAACCGAGTGGCAAGTGCGTTTCGATGCCTGTCTGCTCAACGATGAAGAATGGTCAGCCGGCGCGCAAAGCTGGCAGCACTTCACCGATCCGTTCCCCGCATGGGAAATCGAAGATCACGATCACGACGAAGACCACGAACACGAACATGGCCCCGATTGCGGCTGCGACGATCATCAACATTAAAGACGCGGACGAAAAAAAACCCGCCACCGGGCGGGTCATCTTCTAGGCCGAACTCCGCGCTCGCGGAGGAACCTGAGCGATCGGCGCCGCGCAGCACAGGTGCTGGCGCCATGATCGCAAGAATGCTTAACGCTTGTTCACGGAGTCCTTGAACGCCTTGCCCGCCGTGAACTTGACCGTCTTGGCGGCCGGGATCTTGATGGATTCGCCGGTCTTCGGGTTGCGGCCGGTGCGCGCTGCGCGCTTGCCCGAACCGAAGCTGCCGAAGCCGATCAGCTGAACTGCGTCACCTTTCGAGACAGCCTTCTTGATCACTTCGAGCAATGTGTCCAGCGTTTCGCCGGTTTGAGCCTTGCTGGCGCCGGTCTGAGCGGCTACGGCGTCGATCAATTCCTGTTTGTTCATTAAGGTTCCTTTATCAGTTTAGGTTGACACGAACAGCGCGAACGGGCCGATTATACGTGCGCGAGCCGTGGCGTCGAGTGGGGAAGCCCCTTCTGGCGGGCGTTCCCGGCGATTTCGCGGTCTGTTGCACCGCTTCACGTGCTCAGCCGTACCTCGTGGCTTTCGCGCCGCCTCTACACGCGGCGCTTGGTATGATAGCGCAGCGCAAACCCAATCAGGATAAGGGTTTCAAAGATTTACCCTTAATTTTTCGGGGCTTTCAGCGGCTTTTTCTTTCGTAAAACCGGCGTTCCTCTCCTGGGTCTGATCCATGCTGCGCGAGCTGATCATCGAATACGGCCTGCCGTTGGTTTTTGCCAACGTTCTTCTGGAGTGCCTCGGACTTCCGCTCCCGGCCTTGCCCACCTTGGTTTTGACGGGTGCCATCACGGTTTCGGCGAGCGTTTTTTCGGGGTCCGGCGCGGGACTTTTATCGTTTGCCGCCCTCGCTCCGCTTCTGGCCATCATGCTCGTGGCGACCGTCGCCGCCCTGCTCGGCGATACGCTCTGGTTCTGGCTCGGCCGCCGCTACGGCAGCCGCGTGCTCGGCTTTCTCTGCAAGCTCTCGATCTCACGCGATACCTGCGTGAACCGCAGCGTGGACTTCTTCGGACGCTTCGGCGTGCGCATTCTGGCGCTGTCGAAGTTCATTCCGGGCCTGTCTACATTGGCGATTCCGGTTGCAGGCGCGACCGGCGTAGGCTTCGGCAGCTTCCTTTTTTACGATGCCATCGGCGCCCTGCTCTGGTCCGGCGCGGGCGTCGCGATTGGCGCGATGTTCGCCGATCTGGTCGATACCGTGCTCGCCTGGTTCGATCTGCTCGGGCGCGGCGTGCTCGCGGTCGCGGTGCTGGCGCTCGCGATCTATCTGGCGATGCGCTGGTATCGGCGCGTGGCATTGTTGCGCAAACTGCGCATGGCGCGCATCGATATCGACACGTTGCGGATGCTGCTCGGGCGCGCGCCGCCGCCGTTGGTCATCGACGTACGCCGTCACGAACGCCGCGCGATGGATCCGTATGCGATTCCCGGCGCGCTGCTGTTACGCCACGACGATGCCGCGTCCCAATTAGCGGGCATTGCGCGGGATCGAAAGCTCGTGACCTACTGCGATTGCCCGAACGAGATATCGGCGGCGATGGCGGCGAAGGAACTCGCCGCGCACGGTTTTATCGATGTCGCGCCGCTTTTGGGCGGTCTCGAAGCGTGGCGCGCGGCGGGCTATGCGCTCGAACCCGTACCGCCCGATCACGCCGCGCCTGCGCTTGCGCCGGGCATCGCGAAATCCGTTTGAATTTTTACGCATGTCTTCTGCTTTTATTGCCGTACACGATCTGCCCGCGCGCTGGCGCAACCGCCATCTCTTCACTTTCGCCGATACCGACTTTGGTGACGGCGCGCGCTTTCTTTCTCTTTTGCGATGCTGGCGCGCCGACGATGCTCGCTGCGATCGCTTGCATTACATCGCGATAGCCGGGCTGACGCCGCCCTGCGATGAACTCGCCGCCATCTGGCCGATGCGCGTGCCGGGCGTGCATCGCATCGAGCTGGATGCGGGGCGCGTGGTGCTGACATTGGCAATCGGCGATGAAGACATGTTGTCCAGACTTTGGGCGCGTGTGGATGCGTTTCATGTCGGCGCTTGCGCTGATCCGAAACGCATCGCTAAAACGATGGCTCGCTTTGCGGCGGATCACGCGACCGTGTCGGCGGATGTATCGCTGGAGGGCGCGTTGCGCGCGTCAGGCTTCGAAAGCGTGTCCACCGACAATGATCGGCTCGTGGCGCGCTTCGCTCCGCGATGGCGTGTGCGCCGCCATGAACCGCCGATAGCGCATGAGGTGAAAACGCGCGAGGCAATCGTTATCGGCGCGGGTTTGGCGGGATGCGCGGTCACTTCAACGCTTGCCGAACGCGGTTGGAAGATCACGCTGATCGATCGCCACAACGCGCCCGCGCGCGATGCATCGGGCAATCCGGCGGGCGTGTTTCATCCGATCGTCTGGCGCGACGACAGCATCGCCGCAAGACTCACGCGCGCCGGATTCCTGCTCGCGCTCGATCGATGGCAAGCGCTCGAACGCGCGGGCCACGATCTCAAACGAAGCCGCTCGGGCCTGCTGCAAATCGCGGATACAAACGACGACGCCGAAGCGCTGGCGCAAGCCATCGCCCGATTCGACTATCCGCGCGAGTACGTCACGCCCGTTTCGAGCGATGAAGCCGCGCGCATCGCAGGCGTCCACGTGACGCGCGGCGGATGGTTCTTTCCGCGCGGCGGCGCAATCTCGCCCGCCGCGATCTGCGCCGCGCAACTCGCCCAGTCCGGCGATGCGCTGACCACGCGCATGAACACGCAGATATCGCGCATCGCTTATGACGGAACGCGCTGGCAAGTTTTCGATACGAGCGACGTTCTTATCGCGCAGGCGCCGGTGCTCGTGCTGGCGAACGCACACGAGGCCCAGCGCCTCGCCCATCTGCACGGCGAACCGACGCGCAGCGTGCGCGGCCAACTCAGCCTGCTCGATACATCGGCGCTCGACGGCTTGCGCGTGCCCGTGATCGGCGAAGGTTATGCGCTGCCGCTGAGCGCGCAACGAACGCTGATCGGCGCGACCTACGATATCGACGATCCCGACCGCGAAATCCGCGATGCCGGACATATCGAAAACATCGAACGACTCGCGAATATGCTGCCCGACGTTGCGCGCGAACGAGCCGCATCGTTCGAAGGACGCGTGGCGTTCCGCTGCGTCACCAGCGACCGCATGCCGATGATCGGCCAACTCGCCGACGAATCGCTTGCGCGCCGCGATGCCGCGAAGTTATCGGGCGCATGGCCGCTGGATCTGCCGCGCGCGCCCGGTCTGTACGGCGCATTCGCATTTGGCTCGCGCGGTCTCGTCTGGGCGACGCTGGCGGCCGAACTGATTGCATCGCAGATCGAAGGCGCGCCGTGGCCGATCGAGCGCGAACTGGCCGAAGCCATCGATCCCGCGCGCTTTCTGCTGCGCGCGCTGCGTCACGGAGAAATCACTGCGTCGTAGTTATCCTCGGAAGGCTGTGGATAAGCCATCGGTTTACCCGAGAATGAGATGTGAACTCGTTGTGCACGTAAACGGGACAACTAAGACACTCGCGTGAACCCGCCAAAAGTTGTTCCGAGTTAACCGCGCGGCACGAACATGTTTACGACGCGCTTCTTCTTTCGATAATCGATTGATTTGCAAGATCAAAATGCGCTTATCCACAGAAACCCGCCGTGCTTGTTAACTACTACTACATGTATATACAGTAAACCTGTAAACACCTGATGGCCCTGCCATCGGACGAGGGAAACCAAGGGCCAAAAACGAGCGCCGGTCACGTTTGCCAATCCGGCGCAAATCGAACACGTCGGCTTCAGTCGCTTTTACCTTCATAAAAAACATGATCTTGGAGTGAATCTGTCACGGGGTTCGACATATGGCACAATCGCGCTTCTTCCTGCGTCGCGCCGTTCAGTCGGCGACCGCTTCAATGGAACGATGATTGCGGCCGAACAATCTGATCACCATGCCGCTTCAACGTTTACTGTGTCCGGGCTGCGTCCGAGCAAGCAAACGCCGCCACCAGCCAGACACATCGTCTAATTCATGCACGGCTTGTCCGTGACGCCGTGTTCGTTCGTATTTCGTTTCGCCTGAATGAACTCTCGCTCGCGATGTTGAACGGGTCGCAATCATGCGATGCGCCCGCGAGCGTCGCGCGGTGGACGCCGCCGTTACGCGATGCGCGTAACGTCACGTCCGCTGCTGCAGCAACGAAGGAGAAGCCCATAAGATGAAATCGGCATTTGCATTTCTGCCCGCCTGGCCGCTCGAAACCGACGCGATTCTCTGGGCCGGTCTCGCGCTCGTCACCGCCGGTCTCGCTGGCGAACTGTTGTGGCGCGCCTTCCGCCTGCCGCGTATTACCGGCTATGCGGTCATCGGTCTGATCGCGGGCAACGCGGGACTCGGTGTGATCGATTCCAGCGCCGGCGGCTTGTCGCGCCCGTTGCTCGATGTCGCGCTCGGTCTGCTGCTGTTCGAACTCGGCGGACGATTGGATTTGCGCTGGATCCGCCGCAATCCGTATCTGATTCTGTCGAGCATTGCGGAATCCACACTGACGTTCGGCCTCGTGCTGATCGCGCTGACGCTGGTCAATGTGCCGACCATGCCGTCCATCGTGATCGCCGCGATTGCAATGGCGACATCGCCTGCAATGGTCATTCAGTTGAAGACCGAATTGCGTGCCGAAGGACAGGTCACGCAGCGTCTTCTGACGTTGACGGCGCTGAACAGCGTGTACGCGGTGGTGGTCGAAAAACTCGCGGCGGGCGTGCTGCATCAGGAGATTTACGGCAACGCGTTCGCGACCATTCTTCAGCCGCTTTATCTGCTGATCGGATCGCTGGTGCTGGCGTTCTTGCTTGCGCGCGCGTGCAACATCATGGTTCGCCGTTTGCCGACCAACGACGAGCATTCGTTCGTCGCGTTGTTCGGCCTCGTGCTGCTGGCCATTGCGATCGCACACATCTTCAAGCTATCGACGATTCTCGCGCTGCTGGCTGCGGGCATCATCGTGAAGAATGCCGATGAACGGCCGCAGTTGTGGCCGTCGCATTTCGGTTCTGCAGGATGGCTGCTGACGGTGATTCTGTTCGCGCTCACGCTTACGTTGTTCCATTGGCGCGATATCGCGCTGGGCGGGCTGGCGGCGATTGGTTTGATCGTCGCGCGTTTCGTCGGCAAATTGATCGGCGTGCTGATCTTTGCCAAACCAAGCGGATTGAACTGGAAGCAGGGCGTGGCGCTAGGCGTCGCACTTACGCCGATGTCCGCGCTCGCCTATCTGCTCGTCGATGACATGTACGTGCTCTATCCCGACTACGATCCGACGCTGCGCGCGATCATCATGTGTTCGATCGTCGTACTGCAGATCGTGTCACCGTTCGTCGTGTACCGTAGCTTGTCGGCGGTCGGCGAGCGGCGCGAGTGAATCCGTCACGCCGTCAGGGCATTGAATATTGAAGAGGCGTCATGGCACTCGAACCATTCGTTAATTCCGAACCCTTTACGTTCGGCGTGGAGCTGGAGATTCAGGTCGTCAATACGCACGACTACGATCTGACGCGCGCTGCGTCCGATCTCATGCGTCTGATCAAGGACGAGAAGATTCCCGGCAACATCACGCCGGAAATCACCGAAAGCATGATCGAGCTTTCGACGGGCATCTGCACGACGCACGAGCAGGCCGTCACCGACCTGCGCGCCATCCGCGATGTGCTGGTTGCGGCAGCGGATCAATTGGACGTCGGGCTGGCGGGCGGCGGCACGCACGCGTTCCAGCAATGGAGCGAAAGACAGATTTACGATGCACCGCGCTTTCAATACATTTCGGAACTGTACGGCTACCTTGCGAAGCAGTTCACGGTGTTCGGGCAACACGTGCATATCGGCTGTCCGGATCCGAACAGCGCACTGTTCCTGTTGCATTCGATGTCGCGTTATATCCCGCATTTCATAGCGCTGTCGGCGTCGTCGCCGTACATTCAGGGCGTGGATACGGGCTTTCATTCGTCACGGCTGAATTCGGTGTTTGCGTTTCCGCTGTCCGGGCGCGCGCCGTTCGTGCTGACGTGGGACGGTTTCGAGGAGTACTTCTCGAAAATGGTCAACACGGGCGTGGTCAACAGCATGAAGGACTTCTACTGGGATATCCGGCCGAAGCCGGGCTTCGGCACCATCGAAGTCCGTGTGATGGATACGCCCTTGTCCGTGGATCGCGCGGCGGCGATCGCCTGCTATATCCAGACCTTGTCGCGCTATCTGCTGCTCGACAAGCCGCTCACGCCGCGCGAAGACGACTATCTCGTCTACACGTTCAACCGATTCGAAGCCTGCCGCTTCGGCATGGAAGGCACCTGCATTCATCCGCAGACGGGCGAGCGCCGCACGATTGCCGAAGATATCCTCGCCACGCTCGACGTGCTCGCGCCGCATGCCGAAGCGCTTGGATCGCAGGCGGCGTTGGCGCAAATCGGCGATATCGCGCGCGGCGGCGTCAACGATGCGAGCTGGCTGCGTGGTGTCGTTGACAAGGAAAAGTCGCTGCACGAAGCGGTCAGGCAGCAATGTCTGGAGTGGCGCAAGTAATAACGTTGACGAATCGCAAAGGATCGCGAAACATTTCGGAATCTGAACGAAAGGCTGATTCGATAGAATTCGAAATCAGCCTTTTTCTTTGTCATGTGTATGAAACGTGTGCATGCGGCGCGTCTGGGAATAAACCGCTCGCGCCAACGTTTTCAGCATTACGTTATGGCCGTGAACGCATTCGCACGCGAAACACGTGACCATTCATGATGCGTTTGCGCGTGAACGGCACAGGCATT
>NZ_JAQFVG010000308.1 GCF_029439455.1 Caballeronia sp. BR00000012568055
GGGCAGGCCTCCGTGGCGGCGGGCTATTGTTACCGAGAGAGACCATTAATCCACTTGCCTTTTCAACGGGCAGTGTCCGGTTGAAAAAGCTGCTTTCTTTGGTGACTTTCTTTGCAGCAGCAAAGAAAGTTACCCCCCCGCCGGGGAGGCGGCTACTGAACCAAAACGCCCCAAAAACACCAGCATGTAAGCAACCATATACCGACCCTACGCCCACGATAAGCGAACCAAAAACAAAATACGCTAAGCTAAAAAAACACCCATAGGGAGCCGCATATGAACCTGCAATGCCCCAGCCTCTTCGAGCAATCCGCATACATCGGCGGAAAGTGGATCGACAGCACGGCACTACCGCGAATTCCGGTCAGCAACCCATCCACAGGCGATATCATCGGCTCCATACCGCAGGTATCCGCAGAGCAAGTGACAGAAGCGATCGAATGCGCGCAAGCGGCCTTACAGGACTGGCGCGGCTGGAGCAGCCGCGAACGCGCATCGGTGCTGCGCGAGTGGGCGGCGCTGGTGAACAATCATCGCGATGATCTCGCCACGATCCTGTGCGTAGAACAAGGCAAACCGCTGCACGAAGCGCGCGCCGAGATTACACAGGCATCGAATTATCTGGACTGGTTCGCGGAGGAAGCGCGCCGCATTTATGGCGACAATATTCCCGCGCCGCGTCGCAATCAGCGCATACGCGTGCTGCACCAGCCGATCGGCGTGTGCGGCGCGTTCACCTCGTGGACTTTTCCCTCGTCGATGGTCGCGCGGCGCGTGGGCGCGGCGCTCGCGGCGGGCTGCACGGTGATTCATCATCCCGATCCGCAGACGCCGTTTTCCGCCCTCGCGTTATGCGCGCTCGGTGAAAATGCGGGCTTGCCGCGCGGCGTCTTGTCTGTGCTGACGGGCGAAACAGAGCCGATCCGCACGCGTCTGCTCGCCAGTAACGATGTGCGCAAAATTTCCTTCACCGGTTCCATCGACGAAGGCAAGCGGCTGATGTCGATGTGCTCCGACACGGTCAAGAAAGTGTCGCTGGAACTGGGCGCGAATTGCCCGTTCATCGTGTTCGCCGATGCCGATATCGACCTCGCCGTAAAAGGCGCGCTCGACGCGCGTTTCCGTCATTCGGGGCAGGCCGCGATGTGCGCGAATCGATTCTTCGTACATGAAGACGTGTACGAAAGTTTCGTCGCGAAACTGGTCTCGAAGGTCGCGGTGATGAAGGTCAGCGACGGCCTCGCGGAAGGCGCGCAAATCGGCCCGCTTATCAGCGATGCAGCGGTCGCGCGCATCGAAGAACTGGTTGACGATGCGGTGCGCGCAGGCGCTGCGATTGCCACGGGCGGCGCGCGTCTGAATGCCGGATCGAACTTCTATAAGCCGACCGTGCTGACCGATGTGAAACCATCGATGAACATTTGCGGCGATGAAATTCTCGGACCCGTTGCAAGCGTGTTGCCGTTCCGCGACGAAGACGATGTGATCGCGCTCGCCAACGACACGCGCACGGGTCTGGCCGCGTACTTTTATACGACCGATATCAGCCGCGCTTTCCGTGTGATGGAAGCGCTGGAATGCGGCGTGGTCGGCGTCAACGACAGCCTCGTCTTCAACGAAGTCGCGCCGTTCGGCGGCATCAAGGAATCGGGCATGGGACGCGAAGGCGCGCATTCCGGCGTAGAAGAATATCTCGAAGCGAAGTACGTATGTTTCGGCAATTTATGAACTGTCGATGTTTATGAAGGATCGCTGAATATCGCGCATAATCGTTGCGATCACGACGACAGGAGACACGTTCATGTCACGCAGCGTATCTGAAAAACGTGCGGCGTTCCGCGCATTGCACGAGTCCGGCTGTTTCATGCTTCCTAATCCGTGGGATATCGGTTCTGCGCGTTATCTCGAGACGCTCGGTTTCAAAGCGCTCGCGACCACCAGTTCCGGTTTCGCCTGGTCGATGGGCCACGCCGACAACAGCGTTACGCGCGATGCCGTGCTCGCGCATCTGCGCACTATCGTCGATGCCACCGACTTGCCCGTGAACGCCGACTTCGAAAGCGGCTTCGGCGCGACTCCTGATGAAGTCGCTGAAAGCGTGCGGCTGGCGATCGAAACCGGCGTCGCAGGTTTATCGATCGAGGATTCGACGGGCGATACGTCCGCGCCGCTCATGTCCATCGATACCGCCGTGGAGCGCATCAACGCCGCGCGCCGCGCCATCGATGCCAACGGTGGCGACACGCTGCTTATCGGCCGCGCGGAAAACTTCTTCGCAGGCAAGCCCGATATCGACGATGCCATCGCGCGGCTCAAAGCGTATTCCGATGCAGGCGCGGATTGCCTCTACGCGCCCGGCATCAAGTCGCGCGAGCAGATCGAAGCGGTGGTGAAAGCGGTCGGACCGAAGCCGGTAAATCTGCTGATCGGCGGTGTATCCGAATTCACGTTGAATGATGTCGCGTCGATGGGCGTGCGTCGCGTGAGCGTCGGCGGCGGATTGGCGCGCGCGGCGTGGGGCGGTTTCATGCGCGCAGCGCTTGGATTAGCCGATGGCCGTTTCGATGGCTTCAAAGACGCGGCCGCAGGCGATGAGCTGAACGGCATCTTCAATCGGCATACTAAATAAAAAGAGAGGAGATATGGCTCGCGAAATCATCCGCGTCGAACCGCTTTCGACGTGGCTCGAAGGCTTCAAAGCGCCGACGTCCGCCGTCACGCGTCATGGCGATACCGTCTATGTGTCCGGCTTTCCGCCCTTCGATCCCGCCACCGGCCAGATCGCCGTCGATGCGAGTATCGAACGGCAAACCGAACTGGTGATGGAGCAGTTGAAGCTGTGCGTGGAAGCGGCGGGATCGTCGATGGATCAGGTGTTGAAGTGCAATGTGTATTGCACATCCGTCGAGGCGTTTCCCGTGGTCAACGCCATTTACGCGCGATACTTCGCGCCGCATTTTCCGGCGCGCATCTTTATCAACGTGCCCGCGTGGCCGGGCAAGTTCGATATCGAAATCGATTGTGTGGCGGCTGTTAGTTTTTCCGATGTGTCATGTACCTGAGATAAACGATCACATTGTCGATATCGCCGTCGCTCATGGCGTTTTTGTCGAAGCCGTGCATCTTCATATCGGGCCACGCGCGGATCGATTTAGGATCGCGAATGAATTGCTTCAGCACCCACGGCTGAAGATATTCCGTCGGGTTGTGCGGCAGATTCAGATCCGGTCCCATCGACGCATCGCCTGCGCCGTTCATTTTGTGGCACGCCATGCATTGCGCTGCGAACAGCGCCTGGCCTTTGCGGATGGGTGAATCGGCGGGAATATTACGCGCGACCGCGATTTGCGGCCATTTGGCGGTGAGCGTCGGCGCGCTGCGGATCGCATCGACTTTGTACGGCCACTGCTCGCTCGTGATATGCGATGCGGATGGATCGATCCACACGACGTAGAACGGACCGATATCGTCGCCGTTCGGCAGGCGCGGCCATTTTTCGTTATCCGATTCAATCGCGAGCCAGGGCGTGGCTTGCGTGCCATTGAACACGAGATTTGCAGGCAAATGCGTGACAAAGCCATCGGTGCCGGTGATCTGCAATTCGTGATTGGCGGGCAGGGCTTTAACAGCATCTTCACCGAGCAAGGCGCGCAAAGGCACCGCGCGATAAGTCATCGTCCGATGGAACACGACGTCATCGGGAACGTGAAGCGTGACGGCATCCCCACGCGCGAGCAGTTGTTCCGTCGTATAAACGCGCTTCGTGCCGATATCGACGACAAGACTCGCCGCCATCGACGAAGCACAAGTCAGCATAAAACATAGAAGCGCGAGTGCGTGTTTGAATCGCATCGAAAAAATCCCGAGATTGATCAATCGATCTGCTTCTGCCAAATCGCAATCGCGCCGCCCACCAGCGCCACACCGATCATGAAATAAAACCCGTCCAGCGCGCTCAAAAAACTCGCTTGCTGCGTGACGATGCTGCTGATTTCGCCCATCGCCAAACCCTTCGCCTGCGCCGCGCCATACCCAAGCGATTCGAACCCGCCGACGAGCCGCTCATACGTATTCTGAAACAGCGGATTGAACGGATTCACGCTTTCCGCCAACCGCGTCTGATGCACCGCCAGCCGATGCTGCTGAAGAATGATCATCGTTGCCGTGGCGAAAGAATACGTCAGTTGCTTGACGATGTTCTTGAAGCGATAACCGTGATTGAACTCCTCGATCGCAAAGATCCGGAAAGTCAGATTCGCCACCGGCAACGCGATGAACAACAGCAAACACCCGCGCAACGTCAGCGGTAACACGAGCCACGGCATGCTGGCATCGGGCGGCATGCGCACCATCCACGCGCCGATCAACGCCGCCAGCAAAAAGCCCGGCACGATCACCCATTTCTTATGCGTGATGCGCGCGGAATAGCGGAAATAAACGAAGGCCATCAACAGCGAACCCATCGACGTAAAACTAGTCAGTCGTCCTGCATTCTCCACCGGATAACGCAACCCGCCTTCCAGAAAACGCGATACGAGAAACCCCATCGCATTGTTGATGTAGTAGAACGCGATATACAACGCAATGCCCGCGCGAAACGTTTTCTCGCGCAACGCATGCAGCCGCAGCAAGGGCTTCGGATGATGCCACTGATGCCACACGAAATACGCAATCGCGCCGATCCCGCCAATGGTCATCAAGAGCAACTCGGGCGACGTGCTGAACAACTCGAATCGCACTTGCTGCATGACGATTTGCAATGCGCCTAAAGCAAGCGCGAATGTCATGTACGGCCAGAAATGCGCGTCGCCGCGTTGCTCGGGTTGCACGTGGCCGCTGTGCGGGACCGCCAGCAACGCAAAGCCGCCAAACACGAAACCGGCGAGCGCGGTGCTGGTGAACAACACGCGCCAGCCGAAGTAGCCGATCAAATAACCGCCGACCATCGGCGCGAGGCCGCTGCCGAGCAGGATCATAAACAGAAAGCGTTTCACGGCCGGACCGCGCGTCTGCGGCGTGAACTTCGATTGAATCAGAATGCGGCACGCGCTCATCATCGGGCCGATGAAATAGCCCTGAAATCCGCGCGCGAACGCCAGTTCTATCGACGATTCCGACATCGCCGCCGCCAGTCCGCCGACCGCGAACAGCACCAGGCAGCCGCCGACATATCGACGCCAGCCGAGCCGTTCGACAAACCATTGCTGCTGCAAAATGCCGAGCACGGACGCCACCGCATACGCGCTCGACGACCACACGAGTTCATCGACCGATGCGTTGATGCCGCCCGCGATATGGCTGGTGAAGAACGAGAAGATCGCGTTGTCGAAATAATCGAGACCCGTGGCGAGCGCAATGGCCCACGGAAAAAAGTCGGCGCGAAGGCGTGAGACAAAGGAGCGCTGACTCATCGATGCTGCCGGAGTCATTTCGCGGCATCCTCCTTGCTTGCAGGTTTGCGGCGCTTGCGCGCGGCGCGTTCTTTCAGCAGGTCTTCCCTGCTCTCGCCCGCGATGCGCCGCTGAATGTAGCTTAGGTCATCGGCCAGTTCGCCGCGAACGGCTTGTGCTTCTTTCAGCTCGCGTCGAACTGAAGCGATGCGCGCATCGATTGATTCGAGTTGTTGCGACAGCGCGCCTTCGATTTCGCGCAGCGAACTCATGGAGTAGGCGGAGCGGCCTTCGCTCACGGAATCGAGCGGACGTTTCAGTATTTCGGTGATGCCTTGCAGCGAAAAACCGAGCGAACGCAGCCGCAAAATGCGTGCGAACTTTTCGAGGTCCTGTTCGCTGTATAGCCGATACCGCCCTTCGCTGCGGTCCGGCGTCACCAGGCCGCGCTCTTCGTAATATTTGAGCGTACGCGGCGTGACATCGAGACGCTCGGCGGCGTCGCGGATGGTAAGCAATTCGGCTTTGGACGCGGACATACGGCGCTCCGGCACGGGAAAACGGCATTATAACGCCAACCTGTACGTTCGCGTACGGGTTGGGTCGGACGCATGATGCTTGGGAAGGCGCAGTGATAGACTTGGACGCACGATGCACAACGAAGCAATACGCGCATCGCCCGATTCACGACATGATTAAAAAAGGCGCATGAACAAACGATTCTCGATGATCCGCGACTTCCATCTGGCCGACTGGTTCACGCTCGGCAATGCGGTCTGCGGCACCGGCGCGCTGTTCTCGTCGATGTCCTATCTCGACGACAACGACGTGCTGCATATCTATCTCGCGGTGGCTTTGGTATTCGCCGCGCTCGTCTTCGATGTGCTCGACGGCCGCATTGCGCGGTGGCGTCAGAAGGCTTCGCTATTGGGCAAGGAACTGGACTCGCTGGCGGACGTGATTTCGTTCGGCGTCGCGCCAGCGATCATCGGCTATGGATTCGGCATGCGCGGGTTATATGACCGCGTGATATTGGCGTACTTCGTGGCGTGCGGCGTGTCGCGGCTGGCGCGCTATAACGTGACGACCGAAGAGATGTCGGGCGGATCGGGCAAGGTGACGCACTTTGAAGGCACGCCCATTCCGACATCGTTCGCCATCGTGCTGATGCTGGGCATCGCCGCTTACCTCGGCGCGGTCGGCGAGAACATGTGGTTCGGCACGTGGAAGTTCGCGGGCTTCACCCTGCATCCGCTGGTGATGGTTTATGCGATTTCCGGTTCGTTGATGATCAGCCGGATTCGGATTCCGAAGCCTTAAGCGACTCAGTGCAGCTTCCGCCCGATCGCGGCGAAATGCACCAGCGCGATCAACGGAAACGCGGTCGCGATCATCGCGACCAGCGGCCATCCGCCCTGATCGTAAATGCGGCTCGCGAATGCCGAGCCGCATGCGCCGCCCACGAAGATGCTCGTCACATACACCGCGTTCAGCCGATTGCGGCTCGCGGCGTCCAGACCATAAATCTCGCGCTGGCCGAGCACCATATTCATCTGCACGGCGAAGTCCAGCAGCACGCCCGTCACCACCAGCGCACCGACGCCCCACGCCGGATGCACCAGCACCGGCAAATAAGCCAGCACCGCCAGCGATAACGCGATAAAGGTCGCGCGCACCGTATGCCCGGCATCGGCGAGACGCCCGGCGATGGGCGCGGACGTCGCACCGATCGCGCCGATCAGCGCGAACAGGCCGATCTGCGTCTGCGTCAAGCCATAGTGACGCGTGAGTTCGATCGGAATCGCCGTCCAGAACAGACTGAACGATGCGAACATCAGCCCTTGATAGAACGATCGGCAACGCAGAAGGCGCAGCGTGCGCACCAGATGCCCGATCGATGCGATCAGTTCGAAGTACGTCGCCTGATGATCAGGCTGTCGGCGCGGAATGGTCAGCGCCAGCACGACCACGATAAACGCCATCAGCACGGCCGCGGCGGCGAACATCGCGCGCCAGCCGAAGTGCCCGGCCACTACGCTCGAGATCGGACGCGATAGCAGGATGCCGAGCAGCAAACCGCTCATCACCGTGCCGACCACTTTGCCGCGCGATTCGTCCGGCGCGAGATGCGCGGCCAGCGGAATCAAAATCTGCACCGCGACCGACGAAAAGCCGATCAGCAGCGAAATCAGCAGAAACCAGCCCGGCGAGTGCGCCATCGATGCCGCCGCGAGACTGGCGATCGACACCAGCACGGTCACGATCATCAGCTTGCGGTTTTCGAGCAGATCGCCGAGCGGCACGATAAAGAACAGCCCGAGCGCGTAACCAATCTGCGTCAACGAGACGATCAGGCTCGCCGTGCCGTTCGCCATGTGCAGGTCGGGCGCGATCAGCTCGGTGATCGGTTGTGCGTAATACAAATTCGCGACGATAGCGCCGCAGCAGAAGGCGAACAGCGTGATCAGGCCGCGCGTCAGTTCGATATGTTTTGAACTATCGTTCGCGCGGGAGGCGGGCGTCGACATGGGTTTTCCTCGATTGGCGAAAGCGAAGGATACGCGTTCGAAGAAAACCGTGCAGGGCGCGAAATCACGGCTGAATGCGGTGTTTATAGTCGTGCAGCGTCTCTTTCACGTAGTTCCAGTACGTGTCGTCGTCGCGGCGCAGGCCCATTTCGCCGTTGCGATACGCAATCGCCAGCGCGAGATTCGCTTCGGGATTTTCGCCGTGCGCGGCGCGTTCGAGCCAGGCGAGCGCCTTCGCGTCGTCGCCGCGTTCGCGATACACATTGGCAAGCTGAAACTGCGCTTGCGGCATGCCATGTCGCGCGGCGAGTTCGAGCCATCGCACGCCGGCGGCGGTATCGCGCGGGGCGCCGTAACCGTTGCGATAGATCGACGACAGCCAGTACGCAGCCTGTGCGCCTGCGGGCGGCGCGTGGTCATCGTCGAGCGTGGCGGGCGCGACGGGCAGCGAATGCGCCGCGCGTTCCAGCCACACGCGGCTTTGCGTCAGGTCCGTCTTTCGATCGAACAGCACGCGTCCGAGCATGTACTGCGCATCGACGTTGCCGCTGTTCGCGCTGCGTTCCAGCCAGCCGATGCCCTCGCGCGTATCGCTGTCGTCGTTGCGGGCGACCAGCACGGTGCCGAGCGCGAGTGCCGCTTCATCGTTGCCCGCCCACGATGCGGCGCGCAGCTTGGTCATCGACGAAACAGAGCGGGTGGAAAGCGCATGCACGCGCCATTCGTCGATATCGCGCGTGGGCGTGCGTGCGGCCACGAAAGCCGCCGCAGCGAACACGCCTGCGGTGATCAGGAGAACGCGTGTGAAAATCATTGCGCGAGGTTGATCGAATAAACCGCGAGACCCTTGCCGGTGCCATCATCGGCCTGAATCTGCGTGATATTGGTGATGCCCTGCGTCTGCGCGAGCGCCGCCAGATTCGGCGCGGACTTGAACGTCACCTGACCTTGCGTGCTGACCTTGGTAAAGCGCCAGCTTCGATCGATTCCATTCGTCACCGACGTAATCGACTTGATCTTTTTGATGTACGAGATCAGCACGTCACGATTCGCATCCGGCGATGCGTAGATCGTCTTGCTGCCGTCCAGCCCCGGAAAATTCCCGCCGCCGCTCGCACGATAATTGTTCGTCGCGACAATGAACGCCTGATCGCTGGCCACCGCCGTGCCCTTGTAGCTTAGATTCTTGATCCTGCTCCCAACGGCCTGCGTCACATCGATCTCATACGTGAAGTCCTTCGACGTGATCATGTCGAAGTTGTAGCCCGGATAATTGCTCACCAGCGCCTGCGCCGCAGTGGAAGTCGGATCGATCCGATTGAAGCGCTGCGCCGCCGTTTCGAGCCACGCCTTCAGATCCGCGCCCGTCACCTTCACGGCATAGACCGTGTTCGGGTACAGATACAAATCCGCCGCGTTGTTGATCGCCACATTGCCCGCCGATACATCCGTGAAGTCCGTGCCGCCGCCGAAGCCGCTCTTGAACGGCGCGCTCACGGACAGCACCGGAATGCCCGCGTATTGCGGCAGATTCGCGGCGATATAGTCCGTCACGTACTGCGCCTGCGCCTGATTGACGATCTCGATGGCCGATACATCGCCCACGTCGGCGAAGTAGCTGGTCATGCGGAAATCGGTCGAGCCGATCGGCGTCTTCACGTAATCGATGGTCGCCTGATGTTCGGCGGCGATGGCGGCAGAAACGGTCGGATCGGCGGCGACGTAGGTTTTATCGGCGTTCTGGATGGCGCGTGCTTCGACTTTCGTCGCGCTCTTGTCGATATTCCACGTGCCGTTCGAATACGTCAGCGACAGCGCGATCACGCCGAGGTGCTTGCCCCAGAAGTTCGCCATCACCGTCGGCACGCCGTTGACCGTGCCCTTGACCTTATCGACGCCCGGCAGATTGAACTGCGAGACCGTACTGGTCGCATCCGGAAACACCTGATGCGAGTGGCCGATCATCAATAAGTCGATGCCCGGCACCGTCGAGAGGTAATAGCTGCCGTTTTCCATCGTCGGCGAATAAGCGGAGTTGTCCAGCCCGCCGTGCGACATCGCGACGACGATCTGTGCACCTTCCGCGCGCATCTGCGGCACATACTTTTCGGCGCTTTCCTTCAGGCCCTGCGTGTACACGTTGCCTTCTAGATTGCGCTTGTCCCACGACATGATCGCGGGCGGCGTAAAGCCGATCACGCCCACTTTCACCGGCACGGTGACGGCCTTGCCATCCGGTCCCGTCGCGGTGATGTTGCGCGTGACGATGGTGTAGGGCTTGAAGATCGGCTGCGCGGTTTTCGCGCCGAGCACATTCGATAGCACCAGCGGGAACGCCGGTCCGGCGCAACTCTGCTGTTGCGCGACGGGCGGCAGATTCGGCACATCGAGCTTGTTGCCGGTGACTTGCGCGAGGAACGGCAGGCCGTAATTGAATTCGTGATTGCCGATGGTGCCCGCGTCGTACTTCAACGCGTTCATCACCTTGTAGACGGCCAGCGTGGTCTGGCAGTTCACCGGCGAGACCAGCGCCTGATAGTCGGCCAATGCCGTGCCCTGAATGGTGTCGCCATCGTCGAGCAGCATGGTGTTGGCGAATTCCTTGCGCGCGGCGGCGATCAAGGTCGCGGTGCGCTCCAGACCGATCGACTTGTCTTCGGCGAGCTTGAAGTAGTCGTAGCTAAGAACGTTGGTGTGGATGTCGGTGGTTTCGAGCATCGCGAGCGTGGCCTTGGTGCCATCGGCGATTGCCGGCGTCGCGGGCGTGTCGTTGTTGTCGTCGTCATAGCCGCAGGCGGCAAGCAATGCCGTCGATGTCAGAACCAGCCCCAGCGCGATCCGCTCACGTTGTTTCATCCCTCGTCCTCTTATGTGGTCATTTATTACGAGGAGGGAAGATACGTAAGGTTTGTGACAGTAACCCGACGCACGCCGAAAACGTTCCGTAAAGCGCGACTCGGCGAAAGCTGCCATGCAAACGTTTAGCGTTGTTTTTAAACACTTGCAGTCAAGTTTCGTCAAGAAAGCGCCGTTTACAGGCACATGAAGAGGCGTGGCCGAAATGGTTAAGCGACGCCATCGTCCCCAAACCGATTTCCGAACCCTTTTTCCAGCAATGCGATTGAAACGTCCGACCGCGAGCCTCGCCGGGATTCTTTCGGCAGCCCTCGTCTCGCTCTCGCTGTCCGCTCACGCCGATGAACCGCCCGTCGTTCCGCTTACAAGCGGCAAGCTGCTGCTGACCGGCGGCGTTTCGCAGGTCGAAGGCGCGGCGGGCGGCGGTCTCGTGCCGTGGGCCGTGATCGGCGGCTATGGCACCGCGCAGCAGGTTGGCGCGGACGTGCACGGCACCTATGTCCACACGCAGGACTTCGCGCTCGGCACCTACGGCTTGACCGTGGGCGTGGCGAATCGCGTCGAATTTTCGCTGGCCCGCCAAACTTTCGATACGCGCGATGCAGGCGCGGCGCTCGGTCTCGGCGAGAACTTCAAATTCAATCAGGACATCTTCGGCGTGAAAGTGCGCGTGCTCGGCGATGCCGTGCTCGATCAGGACACGTGGGTGCCGCAGATTTCCGCGGGCATCCAGTTCAAGCACAACGAACAGGGCGATATCGTCAAGGCGGTCGGCGCGGTCAGCAATTCCGGCACCGATTTCTATTTGTCCGCGACCAAGCTGCTGCTCGCGCAAAGCCTCTTGCTCAACGGCACGCTGCGCTTCACGAAGGCGAACCAGTTCGGTTTGCTCGGCTTCGGCGGCGACAAATCGAATGCGTATCATCCGGAATTCGAGTCGTCGGTGGCGTATCTGCTGTCGAAAAGCGTGGCGATCGGCGCGGAATATCGGATGAAGCCGAACAATCTGGGCTTCGCGCGCGAACAGGATGCGTACGACGCGTTTGTCGCGTGGGCGCCGAACAAGCATGTTTCGCTGACGCTCGCGTATGTCGCGTTGGGCGATATCGCGACCTACAAGAATCAGCGTGGCGTGTATGCCTCGCTGCAGGCGGGATTCTGATCATGAAGATTCGATTCGCCGCTTATGCGGCGCTCGTGCTCGCGTCTTTCGCGAGCGTCAATGCGTACGCCGACGACGCGCTCTACAAACAGTTCGGCGAGAAAGAAGGCCTGACGAAGATCGTCGATGACATGTACGACAACGTCCTCGCCGATCCGCGCACCGCGCCGTATTTCGAAGACGCGCCGGTCAAGCGCATCAAGCCTTTGCTCGTCGATCAGTTCTGCGAGGCGATCGGCGGTCCGTGCACTTACACCGGCCGTTCGATGAAGCGCGCCCACGAAGGCCACGCCATCGACCGTGCCGCGTTCAATGCGCTGGTCGAAGACCTGCAACTGGCGATGGACAAGAACAACGTGCCGTTCCACGCCCAGAACAAGCTGCTCGCGAAGCTCGCGCCGCTGTATCGCGATGTGCAGGATCGTCCATGAAAAACCTTATGAAGATGTCGAAACTTCTTGCTTTCGTTAGTGCGTTTGCATTCGCCGTTTCGTTCGCGCATGCGACGAGCATCAACGTGCAGGTGTTGGATCAGGCCGGCGCGCCCGTGCCCGACGCCGTCGTCTACGCGATGCCCGTGAACGGCAAGCTCCCCGCGAGCAAGCCTGCGCCAGCCATCATCGATCAGGTGAAGCGCCGTTTCGTGCCGATGGTGTCCGTCGTGCAGACCGGCGCGGCGGTCACGTTCCCGAACAAGGACAACATCGAGCACGATGTGTATTCCTTTTCGCCCGCCAAGCGCTTCGAATTGAATCTGTACCACGGCATTCCGGCCAATCCGGTCACGTTCGATAAACCCGGCCTCGTCGTGATGGGCTGCAATATTCACGACACGATGGTCGCGTACCTGCTGATCGTCGAGACGCCGTACTTCGCGCGCACCGACGCGAACGGCACCGCGACGCTGACCGTGCCGCCAGATTCGTACAAGCTGATCGCGTGGCATTTCCGCCTGACCGATCCCAACGCGCAGCCGACGCAGAAGGTCGCTGCCAACACGGATGCAGCCACGAAATTCTCGCTGCAACTGAAGAAAGCCGAGTAACGCCATGTTTCTCCACAGCCTGCGTGCGCGCATTGCACTTGCTTTCGTCGTCTTGATGCTGATCGCGCAGGCTGCGGCGTATCTCGTCATCAATTCGGTGATCGTGAAGAACGCGCATCGCGGCGCGGAGGAACAACTCACCGTGGCCGAGCGCGTGTTCGGGCAGGTGATACGCGGCAACAGCGAACAGTTGACGCAGGCCGCCACGGTGGTCGCCGCGGACTTCGGGTTCCGCGAAGCGGTCGCGTCGCACGATGGCAAGACGGTGGCGTCGGCGCTGGAGAATCACGGCGACCGCATTCATGCCGACATCGTCATGCTCGTCGGTCTCGCCGGCAAGCTGATCGCGGACAGCGCGGGCACCGATCACGCAGGCTCGACGTTTCCGTTTCCCGCGCTGATCAAGACCGTCGCCAAACGCGGCGATGCGTCCTCGTTCGGCATGATCGGCGGGCGTGCGTATCAGCTCGTTGCGGTGCCCGTGAAAGCGCCGATCACGATTGCTTGGGTCGTGATGGGATTCGCCATCGACGACGCCCTCGCGCGCGAAATGAGCACCATCACGTCGCTCGATGTCTCGTTCCTCACGGTCGATGCAGGCGGCAAATGGGGCGTGCTCGCCAGTTCGCTGTCCGACTACGCACGCGCAACGCTCAAGGATCAGAATCAACTCGCGGACGAAGGCTTCGTGACGCGCCTCGTGCCGCTGCATTCGGAAGGGCGCACGGTCGCGGTGCTGCTGGAGCGCTCGCTGATCGAAGCGCTCGCGCCGTATCATCGGTTGCAGTCCACGCTGCTGATCATCACGATTCTCGGCGTGCTGGTGTCGATCATCGTGAGCGTGCTGACGGCGCGTTCGGTGACGCGGCCCATCGCGGCACTGGCGGCGTTTTCGACGCGCATCGGGCAGGGCGAATATGCGGAGCCGCTCGAAGTCCGCCATCAGGATGAAATCGGTCAGCTCGCGCACGCATTCAATCAGATGCAGGAAGGCATTGTCGAACGCGAACGGCGCATCACCGAACTGGCGTATATGGATCGGCTGACGGGCCTGCCGAATCGCGCGCTGTTCAACGACCGGCTGCAACAGGCGCTCGCTTCCGCCATGCGCACCAACAAGCCGCTCGCCGTGATGATGATGGACCTCGACCGTTTCAAGTACGTGAACGATACGCTCGGCCATCCGATCGGCGACATGCTGCTGTGCGAAGTGGCCAAGCGTCTGCGCGCCACGCTGCAACGCCAGACCGATACTGTCGCGCGTCTCGGCGGCGACGAATTCGCGGTGCTGCTGCCCACAGATAATATCGATGCCGCGCGTCTGCTCGCCACGCGCATGCTGCGCGCGCTGGAACAGCCGATCACCATTGAAAATCAACTGGTGGATGTGGGCGCGAGTATCGGCATCGTCACGTTCCCGGACAATGGCACGGACATGAACGTGCTGCTGCGCCGCGCGGATATCGCCATGTACGTGGCCAAGCGTTCGAACCTGGGCTTCTCGCTCTACGACGAACGTCACGATCAGAACAGCGCCGAACGTCTCTCGCTGATGAGCGAATTGCGTCAGGCCGTCGAGCACAACCAACTCACGCTCTACTACCAGCCGAAGGTCGATCTGGCGACGCATCGCGTGAAATATGTGGAAGCGCTGGTGCGCTGGGATCATCCGACGCGCGGCTTCGTCGCGCCCGATCAGTTCATTCCGTTTGCCGAGCAGACTGGCTATATCAAGACCATTTCACGCTGGGTCGCGGACAAGGCGATCGGGCAGTGCGCGGAATGGCGCGCACAAGGTTTGGACATCGAAGTATCAGTGAATGTGTCGGCGCGTGAGTTGATTCAGTCGTCGTTGCCGGAGACGTTTCAGGGCTTGCTCGAAAAGCATGGCGTGAAGCCGGCGTGGATCTGGATCGAGATCACCGAAAGCGCGATCATGGACGACCCGAATCACGCGATCGAAACGCTGGATCGTCTGCATGCGCTGGGCATACGCTTGTCCATCGATGACTTCGGCACCGGTTATTCGTCGCTGTCGTATCTGAAGCGCATGCCGGTGGACGAGATCAAGATCGACAAGTCCTTCGTCATGGGCATGGCTGATCATAAGGACGATGAAACAATCGTTCGGTTAACTATCGATCTTGGCCACAACATGGGGCTGAAGGTCGTGGCCGAAGGCGTGGAAAACGAAGAAATGCTGATGCGCCTGAAAGAGCTTCAATGCGATCTGGCGCAAGGTTTCCATCTGAGCCGGCCGCTGCCGCCGGCCAGGCTCGAACTGTGGCTCAACGGCTGGAAAGCACAGAACGCCGTCGCCGAACATCAGGCGCGAGAACAGCACGTGGTCGCGCAACAAGCCTGAAGCTTTTCCTTCTTTCTGAACGCGCATTTCACTGCAACGTTCTGTCCCGATCTGCACCTGAAAGGTTTTCGACATCGTTCGATAGAACCGGTTCTGTCACGCCGATATCGTTCGTTCACTTTCACGACATGGGCCACAACACATAAAAAGGTCCATGTAGACGAATGCTTCGCCGAGGCCGTTGCGAGAACACCATGAACAAGAACGTCAGAGTCGCCATTCTGGACGACCATCCGCTCATATTGTGCGGACTTCGGAAGATGCTCGAAGCAGAGGGCTTCGACATCGTCGGCGCCGAATCGAGCCCGGCTGGCCTCAGGCACTTGCTGGAAGGCGCGAAGTGCGATGTCGTGATCGCCGACTATTTCATGTCTGGCGATGAACTGGTAGGCGGCTGGCGTTTTCTCGCTGCGATCTCCAGTGACTATCCCGCGCTTCCCGTGCTGGTCTACAGCGATTCGGAAGATCCGTTCCTGCTCGGCAGTCTCGCGCAGCGCGGGGTGGCGGGAATCGTCAGCAAGCGTGAAGAGATGGGCGAAGTGATCAACGCGTTGAACGCGCTCGCCTCACGTGGCCTTTATCGATCACCTGTCACGCTCGACGCCATTCAACGATTCTCATCGCAGCCCGAATTGCGCCGCTTCGCCGGGCTCACGCGGCGACAGATGGAAGTCGCTGGCCTCATGTTGTGCGGCCTGAATGTGCGCGACACCGCGCGATTGTTGCGCCGGCGTGTCAACACGATCAGCGCGCAGCGATCGGAAGCCTGCAAGCGGCTCGGTTTTTCGGGCGAATCGGAAATGTATCGCTTCGCCTTCGGGCATGATTTGTGGCTGGATCGAAGTGCGTGGGAAACACGCAGCGCTGCCCACTGAAAGGGCGCTGCGGCATCAATTGAAAAAGGAAACAGCGGGTATGTCCGGCAAGCTCATTCGTGTCGCCATTCTTGACGATCATCCCCTCGCGGTCTGTGGGCTGCGCGGTGCGCTCGAAGCCGCAGGCTGCGAAGTGATTGGTACGGCGACAAGCCCGAACGACATACTCGAACTATTGAGTCGCGTCGAATGCGATGTCATGGTCACCGACTACATCATGCCGCGCGCCGGTGAACTGGACGGCTGGCGGTTTCTATCGGCGGTTTCCATGGCCTATCCGAATCTGCCGGTGCTCGTGCATAGCGAATCCGACGACCCGTTCCTCATCGGCAGTCTCGTGCAACGAGGTGTTGCGGGTATCGTGAATAAGCGGGAGGACTTGTCGGAAGTGGTCACGGCGGTACGGCGACTGGCGCGGGGCGGGCGGTATTCGTCGCCGGTCTCGGAGGCCGCGCGTGCTCGTTTCGCGTCGATGCCAGAATTGAGGCGATTTGCATCGCTGACGCGTTGGCAGATGGAAGTTGCCGGCCTCATGCTGTGTGGTATGTCGGTATGCGAGACATCGCGTTTCCTCAACCGTGGCAAAAGCACCATCAGTGCGCGGCGCGTCAATGCGTGTAAGCAATTGGGTTTTGCACGTGATTCCGAATTTTTCCGTTTCGCGGCACGTCTCGGTCTCCGGCTGGATCGCAGCGACGTGGCGCACAAGGCGCAGTACGTTTAAGAAAGCCCGTCAATCGAAATTGTTCTATTGAGGCTGCTGGCACTCGTCCATAACATCAATGTTGAACTAGAATTTTTTCGATGCGGCTCACCGCGTCGTTCAGCACTGAGGACCGGGAATGAAAGAGACCAGCAAGGCCAGCCAGCGGCGTTCGCGCGAATCATCGTTCGTGCAGAACTACTTCGTGGGCGATGGCATCGACATTGGTGATCTTGACGACCCGCTCTCGGCGCATCAGCAGGCGTTTCCGTGCATCCGCAGCGTGCTCGAGTGGAACGCCCTGCAGAAAGACGCTGAAACTATGCATGGCGTGCCCGAGGGGCGTTATGACTTTGTTCATTCGAGCCACTGTCTCGCGAATTTCAATAATCCCGGCAAGGTGCTGACGCGCTGGCTCGAACTGCTGAAACCGGGCGGTTATGCCGTCATCACTGTTCCCGACGAAGACCTCTATGGCCACGGCGAGTGGCCGAGCCGCTTCAACGCAAAACATCTGCGCAGTTTCACGGTGTGCAAGCCCGAGCGCGGGCTCGCACGTTCGGTCAATCTGCTCGAACTTGTCAGCACGCTTGCGCCCATTGCGAGTTGCGAGCGCCTGACGGTTATCCGGGAACACTACGATCCCGCACGGCGCGACATCGATCAAACCGCGGAAGGCCCGGCCGAGTGCGCGATCGAACTCGTGCTGCGCAAGCGCGAAGTGCCGTCGCCGGCCGAGCTTTTCAACCGCGCTGTCGATTCAGACAGCACCGCCGAAGCGGTAACCGCATGCGATCGCGTGATGCGTACCTATCCGTATCGCTTCGACGTGTACTTTTACGTCGCGAAGGAGCTGTTGCGGCGGAACGTGCCCGCTTGCGGCGACGCAGTGTGGGAACAATGCGTGAAGCATCTCGAAGGCGAGCACCTCCCGCGTCTCTATCAGGTGCTTCATCTGATCGCGAGTGGCAAATTACAGGAAGGTTTTGCGTTGCGCGAAGCGCTGGTGCGCCCTTTCGGTACTAAACGGCGCACCAAAGTCGAACCGCCGCACACCATACCCGAATGGCAGGGCGAATCGCTGAAAGGCAAGTCGATCGCGATCTGGAGTGAGTTCGGCCTCGGCGATGAGATCTTTTTTCTGCGATTCGCCCGTATCTTCCGCGAACAATGTGGCGCCGCCCGCGTGGTCGCCGTGTGTCAGATGCCGCTCGTCGAACTGTACGAGGCCTCGGGAGAATTGGATCAGGTGATCGGTGTCGAGCAAGCTTCGCAGTTGCCCGCTGTTGATTATTGGGTCTTTCCGCACGCCATTCCCGTGTGGCTGCCGCTCGATCTGGAGCATTTGCCGCAAACCACGCCCTATCTGCATGCGCCCGAAGGCGTGATATCGCGTATGCCGCCGGTCGAGCGCGGGAAGCTGAAGGTCGGGATCGTGTTCAAGGGTGATCCGACGCATGAGAACGACAAGAGTCGTTCATTGCCCTCGCTGGCCGTGCTCGACGACGTGTTGCGTCTTGAAGGTATCGAATATTTCAGTTTACAAAAAGGCGCGGGCGCCGATGAAGCCGCGCGTTACGCGCTCACGCACGCGCACTTTCACGACATCGGCGCGCAGGTGAAGACGATGGCTGAAACCGCGAGCGTGATTGCGGAGCTCGATGTGGTGATCGCCGTGGACACGTCCGTCGCGCATCTCGCCGGTGCAATGAACAAGCCTGTGCTCCTGATGCTCCCTGCTTACGGCGATTGGCGCTGGCACTACATTCGCGAGGACAGTCCGTGGTATCCGAGTGTACGGTTGTATCGATGCAGCCTGGAGCATGAAGGCTGGCAGCATGTCGTCGAGCGGATCGCCGGCAAGCTGGTCGAAATGAGAGCCGCACTTTGAATGCAAAAAGGCGTGTCCTAAAATCAATTGGATGGCCGTTTCTTCAACGTACGTGCCGGTGAGCCGGATCGGTCGGCTATTACTTCTTTCGAGGCGAGTGTGTCGTCCGTTTCAATTTTTCATGCAGGACGTGATGGCTTTGGTGAGTCTATGAATGGGCAAGCGCGCGACGTGCGCGTTGTCGTCGCCGACGATCATCCGATCGTCCTTCTGGCCATATCCGACCAGTTCTCGAAGATCGCCGGCGTTCGCATTACGGCTTCGGTGAACTCCGGTGCGGAACTGATCCGCGCGCTGGATCGCGAGCCGGCGGATCTCATCATTACCGATCTGGTCATGCAAGGCGACGACGAAGTCGAACTCGACGGGCTGCGTCTGGTCAGCCGCCTGCGCCGTTCGTACCCGAGCGTGCCCGTTGTGATCGTCACCATGACGACGAGCGGCGGCATGTTCCACGAACTGTGCAAGCTGGGCGTTGCGGCTATCGTCAGCAAGGAGGAGCCGGCGAACGAATTGGCGCAGATCGCCCTCCGCGCGATGACCACGAAAGAACCCATCATCTCGCCCAAAATACAGAGTCGTCTTGCACGAGAAGGTTCGACGGCCAAGGACCTCGGCCGCGAACAACCGCTTTCGCCGCGCGAGCTGGAAGTGGTTCGCATGTTCGCGCAGGGCATGTCGGTCACCGAAATTGCGCGCACCTTGAATCGCTCGGTGCCGACGGTCGCGACGCAGAAGCGTTCGGCCATGCGAAAGCTGCACGTCGAAAATCACGTGGATCTCGTGAAATACGCAGCGAAAACCGGGTTGGCCTGATGGCCGCGATATGCAGCGCAAAGCTGACGTGACCGAATCGAGCGTGTTCGCCGCAAGCGTATTGCGCGATGCCGCGCCGCCCCTTCACGGCCCGACCGTTCTCATCGCCGAAGACAACGCCTTCAACCGCAGCGTGCTGCGCGTCCAACTCGCGAAACTCGGCGCGACCGTGCTCGAAGCGGCCGACGGCGAGGAAGCGTTCGACATCCTGAAGAAGCGGCGCGTCGATGCGGTGCTGACCGACATAAGCATGCCGAAGATGACCGGCGTGGAATTGCTCGCACATGCGCGCGCGCTCGATCCTGCCATGCGCATTTACGCCGTCAGCGCGAGTACGAGTCCGCAAGATGTGGCGCGCGGGCGGGCACGCGGGTTCACCGATTACCTCACGAAGCCGGTCTCGCTCGCGGTTTTGTCGAAGGTGTTGAAAGTCAGCAGCGAGCCTCTCACTCGGACGGAGCACCAAGAAGACTTGCCGCCGCGCTTTCCCGGCGTGCCGTTCGCCTTTGCGCGCGCCTTCGTGCATCAGATCGATGAAGACGTAGCCGCGCTCGACGCTATTTCCAAAACGCGTGACACGCAGAAACTGCACCGCTGGGGACACAAGGTTTCGGGCGGTTTATCGGTGCTCGGCCCGTCGATGCTGCTCGATCAGTGCGAAGAACTGCGCGCCGTGCTGCGCGAAACGGGCGAATGGGTGGAAGACGTCGATACCTTCGTCGAAAGCATTCGCGCCGATCTGATCGAAATGCGCGCTCAGCAGCACGCCGCGCTTCAGCCGTAGGCGCGTTCGGCCTGCGCGATCTTGTAGCCGCCGCGTCCGTCGAGCTTGGTTTCGTACAGCGCGGCATCGGCCCGCTTCAACGCGCTTTCGAACGATTCCCCCGGCCGCGCCAGCGCAATACCCACGCTCACGCCCACGCGCGCTTCGACCGTATCGTCCAGCCGATACGGCTCCGACAGCGCGTCGATGATCTTGCGTGCGAACGCCACGCTCGATGCGTCCGCCACGTAAGTCGCGACGATCGCGAATTCATCGCCGCCCAGACGCGCGGAAAGCTCGCCGTGGCGCATCGCGTTGCGCAGACGGTCAGCGACGCGGCGCAGCAGTTCATCGCCTGCGTTGTGGCCGTGCGTGTCGTTGACGCGCTTGAAGCCGTCGAGATCGATGTACATCACCATGACCTTTTCACGGCCTGAACTACTGTTCCCGCCGCTCATCAGCCGTTCGGCGTGATCGCTCAGATAGCGGCGGTTCGGCAGGCCGGTGAGCGAATCGTGATGCGCCCAGTGGAGGATTTTCGCCTCGCTTCTGCGCCGCTCCGTCACGTCTTCGATAATGATGACCGCGCTGCCATCAGGCACCGGATTGCGGCTCAGTTCGAGTTCGCGGCCATCGGCGAGTTTGAGGTCGAGCGGCGCATTGCCTTGCGCAAGCCATTCGCGGCATCGTTCGACGAGTTGCGCGCGCAGCGCTTCGCCGAAGCGCGCCAGTCCCACATAGCCGATGAAATCCGGCAAGGACACGTTCAATCGCAGCATTTCCACGGTCGCGCCGAACAATTCGGCCGCGCGGCGGTTGGCGATCACCACTTTGCCCGATGCATCGACGGTGCAGAGGCCGTGCGGCATATGGGCGAGCGCGGCATCGAAACGGGCGGCGATTTCGGCGTGCCCTTGCTCCGCGATCATCAGCGCGACCAGGTTGCGATAGTGGCGCTGTACCACCGCGCTCATCGCACCGATGTAGAGGAATAAAGGCGGCACGAGAATCCAGTAGCCGTCGGGACCGAGCAACGCGCCGATGCCGATCGGCAACGCGCCGAGACAGACTTGCGCGACGGCGAGCTTCGGAATGCCCGCATTGCGCGATGCGATGCCGCCGAGCACGCCCGCCGTCACCATGATCGCAAGCGAGGTCAGCACGGCATCGCCCGCGATGACGCAGGCCATCACGCCGCAGCCGGTCACGGCGAACGCGCCGAGCGCGAACGGCGCATAGCGCGCGGCCCACGGTCCCGGATGCGGCGGCACCGGCCGGCACAACGAGCGATATCGATACACGATACCCAGCCGCGCGGCGAGAAACAGCGCGTCGGCGGCGATCCAGAGCACGGTCCAGAGCGCGTGCAGACGCAGCAGCGCGATCACCGTGACGAACAGACTCGATGCGCCCGACAGCATCAGCGGCCGGATGTCCTCGACCAGCGTGGAGAGCAGGGAAGCGCGAATGGCGGGCGTGATCTGCCCGTGCCCGGTCGCCGGCGTCGCCAGAATGGAGCTGAACAAGGGCTTGCTGCCTGACATACCGTGGACCCGCAGGCCGAATGAGTCAAAGAAAATGGAGGACGGCGCGAATCGTCAGCGCCGGTGGGTGTGTTTACGGCTGAAACGGGCTGAATCTTGAGTGCGCGAGGGTCGAAGGGAATTGTACTGACGCCAATTATTTAACGCGCTGTTGAATGAGCGTGCATCGGCTCCCGCGCGCGGGTTTTGCCTCATCGAAAGCTTGCGATTCAGCGACGATCATGAAAGACGCAAAACAAAGTCGCCCGCGCGGCTCAAAAAACGGAGATCTCATGGATACGAACTCGCTTCCTGGCGGAGCGCAAGGCGCGTCGCACGCCGAGCATCACAAGCAGACCAAGAAGGCCACGGCCAGCGGCTGGATCGGCTCGGCGCTGGAGTACTACGACTTCTTTATCTACGCGCAGGCCGCCGCGCTGATCTTCCCGCAACTGTTTTTTCCGTCCGGCAATCCGAAAGTGGCGATCGTCGCGTCGCTGGCGACCTATGGCGTGGGTTACGTGGCGCGGCCCATCGGCGCATTCGTGCTCGGCCATCTGGGCGATACCCACGGCCGCAAGAATGTCCTCGTGCTCTGCATGTTCCTGATGGGTTTTTCGACGATGGCGGTCGGCCTGCTGCCGACGTATCACAGCGTCGGCATGCTCGCGCCGACTTTGCTCGTCGTACTCCGTCTCGTGCAGGGCTTTGCGGTCGCGGGCGAAATCTCCGGCGCCAGTTCGATGATTCTCGAACACGCGCCTTTCGGACGACGCGGTTTCTTCGCCAGCTTCACCTTGCAAGGCGTGCAGGCGGGACAGATTCTCGCTGCCGCCGTGTTCCTGCCGCTCGCGTACTACATGCCCGAGGATTCGTTCAACGCGTGGGGCTGGCGCATTCCGTTCCTGCTCTCGGCGCTGGTGCTGGTCGCGGGTTACATCATCCGCCGCGAAGTACACGAAACACCCGCATTCGAGAAGGAAGGCGAGAAAGGCACGGTCCCGCGCTCGCCCATTGTCGATGCGTTCAAGTACAACCTGTCCGACATGATCCGCGTCGTCTGCATGGCGCTGATGAATGTGATTCCCGTCGTTGCCACCATTTTCGGCGCGGCCTATGCCGTTCAGCCGGCTTACGGCGTCGGATTTGCGAAGAGCGTGTACCTGTGGATTCCGGTGGCGGGCAATATCATCGCGGTGCTGGTGATTCCGTTCGTCGGCAATCTGTCGGACAAGATCGGGCGCAAGCCGCCGATTATCGTCGGGGCGCTGGCGTCGGGCCTGCTGTCGTATTTCTATCTGTACGCGATCAGCATTCACAACGTCGGACTGGCGATCGTCGCGTCGCTGTTGATGTGGGGCATCGTGTATCAAGGCTATAACGCGATTTTCCCGAGCTATTACCCGGAACTGTTCCCCACCCGCACGCGCGTCTCCGCGATGGCGATTGCACAAAACGTCGGCACCACGATCACGGCGCTGCTGCCTGCGCTGTTCGCCAGCGTCGCGCCGCCGGGGGCCACCAATATTCCGATCGTGATCGGCTCGCTGACGCTGGGCGTGACCATCGTGTCGGCGATTGCGGCGTGGAGCGCGCGGGAGACGTATCGCATTCCGCTGAATCAGCTGGGCGAGCCGGGCGCGCGGCCGGTGGAGCACGGGGAATATGAGCGGCTGCGGGCGGAATCGATCGCCAATACGCGTGGTTCTTGAGCGTGTGCGCTTAGAATCGTGCGCGAGCGCAGATTCGTTTTCACTTTAAAAAGCAAGGAAAAGTCATGGCAAAGATCCTGACGCTGCATGGCGTCAACCTCAATATGTTCGGCAAGCGCGATCCGAAGCAATACGGCACCGCGACGCTCGCGCAGATCGACGAACAGCTTGCGGCGCTCGGAAAGGAATTGGGCGTGGACGTGGAGTGCTATCAGACCAACATCGAAGGGGAGATGTGTGAGCGCATTCACCGCGCCTTCACCGAAAATGTCGATGCCATCGTCATCAACGCGGGCGCGTGGACGCATTACAGCTACGCCATCCGCGATGCGCTCGCCATTCTGAAAGCGCCGATCATCGAAGTGCATATGTCGCACGTGCATGCGCGCGAGGAGTTCCGCCACAAGTCGGTGTTCGCGGAGATTGCGAAGGGGCAGATTTCGGGCTTCGGCGTGGAGAGCTATCTGCTGGGATTGCGCGCGGCGGTGGCGGCAATCAAGTAAGGCTTTCAAAGCCGGCGCGCGAGGCCGCGCGCCGGTTGCCATCATTCAGGCTTTCAGGCCGTATGGCCAACTTCATTCGATGCCACACCGCGACGCACGTCGCGTTCGGGCGAAGGCGTCGCCAGTTCGTCGCGCAGGGAAGCGCCGCGAACGAAGAGAACCGCGCAGATCGCGCAGATTGCCCAGATAGCCAGGATGATGGTCAAGTAGCTCATTTCTGCTTCCCGAGTGGTGCGTGTGTCGTGCCGTGTTGCGTGCGAGAACTTCAGAGTGCCGATGCCGGCATCGCCAGCAAACGCGCGATCAGCGCATCGGCGATGGCGTGTTGCCGCTTCAGTTCGATGGCGTCGTGGTGGCTGCGCATCGCGTCCGGATCACCGCCTACGCGGCCGGCCAGCCGCATGACTGCATCGGATGCCACTTGCAGCGCGCGCATCAGGTCCGCCTGGCTTTCGTGCTGCTCGCCTTCGAAACCTTCCGTGCGATGCGGCCTGGCGTTTCCTTCCATCGTCTGAAACATGTCAACTCCCCGTTTTGAGTGCATGGGAAGAATTTTGCCGCCAGACGACACAATTCAATCCTCCGAATAACCCCTTATTCCGGCCTTATATCGTCTGCTGCTTGGCGCATGCGCAGGTGACGTGATCGTGACAATGGCTGCCATCAAGGCTTTGCGGGCGGCAGACGGTAAAATTGCGTCTTTCTCCGCAATCGATTCGCGCCGCAAAATTCACTTCGGTAAAACGTTCGCGCAAAAAAACAACAGTTCGTGCTTTTTTTGACGCAAACGTTGCGCGAACGTCACGGCGGGCGGCTCAGGGTTTTCTCGCAGTTCATTTCGCAGTCACGCAGGCATCGACATGGTTTCTGGCAGCAAGGACGTATCACTCAGGCGCGGTTTGAAAAGCCGCCATATTCAACTTATCGCGTTGGGCGGAGCGATCGGCACGGGGCTTTTTCTCGGCGTCGCGGAAACCATCAAGCTGGCCGGACCTTCCGTGTTGCTCGGGTATGCGATCGCCGGGCTAATGGCGTTTTTCATCATGCGGCAACTCGGCGAGATGATCGTCGATGAACCGGTGGCCGGTTCGTTCAGCCATTTTGCCGATCGATACTGGGGCCACGCGGCGGGCTTCATCTCCGGCTGGAATTACTGGGCGGTGTATATCCTCGTCAGCATGGCGGAGCTGTCGGCGGTCGGCATCTATATGCAGTACTGGTGGCCGGGCCTGCCGACCTGGGTATCGGCGCTGGCGTGCTTCGTAATCGTCAATGCCATCAATCTGACCAGCGTGAAGTCGTACGGCGAGACGGAGTTCTGGTTCGCCATCGTCAAGGTCGCGGCGATTCTCGGCATGATCGGATTCGGCGCGTATTTGCTGATGTCCGGTCACGCGGGACCGCAGGCGAGCGTGGAGAATCTCTGGCAACGCGGTGGATTCTTTCCGTATGGCATCAACGGTCTTGTCATGTCGATGGCCGTCATCATGTTCTCGTTCGGCGGGCTGGAACTGGTCGGCATCACGGCGGCGGAGGCGGAAGATCCGTCGCGCAGCATTCCGCGCGCGACCAATCAGGTGATTTACCGCATTCTGATTTTTTATATCGGCGCGCTGGGCGTGCTGTTGTCGCTGTATCCGTGGGACAAGGTGGCGACGGGCGGCAGTCCGTTCGTGCTGATCTTCCGCGAACTAAATAGCTCGCTGGTGGCGAACGTGTTGAACGTGATCGTGCTGACGGCGGCGCTTTCCGTCTACAACAGCGGCGTCTATGCGAACAGCCGCATGCTCTACGGCCTCGCGCAGCAAGGCAATGCGCCGCGCGCCTTCCTCAAGATCAGCCAACGCGGCATTCCGCTGATGGCGCTCGGGGTATCGGCGATGGTGACGGCGGCGTGCGTGCTGATCAATTACTTCGTGCCGGGCCGCGCGTTCGGCATGCTGATGAGCCTCGCGGTGTCGGCGCTCATCATCAACTGGGCGATGATCAGCATCATCCATTTGCGATTCCGGCGCGAAAAGCGTGCGCGGGGGTTCGGCACGGCGTTTCAGAGCCTCGGCTATCCGATCACCAATTATCTGTGCCTCGCGTTTGTCGGGCTGATCGTGTGGGTGACGTACGAGACGCCGGGCATGCGGCTGTCGGCGTTGCTGATCCCGGTTTGGCTGGCAGTGCTGGGAATCGGCTACTATCTCAAATCTCTGGGCCAACGCGCCCCCTGACCCACGTCTGACATAAACACCATGTTCGAACATATCGATGCCTACCCCGGCGACCCGATTCTGTCGCTGAACGAAAACTTCCAGAAGGACCCGCGCACCAACAAGGTCAATCTGAGCATCGGCATCTACTTCGACGACGAAGGCCGTCTGCCCGTGATGCAGGCCGTGCGCGAAGCCGAGCTGTCCATCCTCAAGACACTCGGCCCGAAACCCTATCTGCCGATGGCCGGTTTCGCGCATTACCGCGATGCCGTGCAGGCGCTGGTGTTCGGCAACGACAACCCGTCGCGCGCGGCGGGCCGCATTGCTACCGTGCAGACGCTGGGTGGATCGGGCGCGTTGAAAGTGGGCGCGGATTTCATCAAGCGCTATTTCCCGAACACGCAAGTCTGGGTCAGCGATCCGACGTGGGAAAACCATCGCTTTATCTTCGAGCGCGCGGGCTTCGAAGTGAACACGTATCCGTATTACGACGAAGCCACCGGCGGACTGCGTTTCGATGCCATGCTCGATGCCATCGATAAATTGCCGGCGAAGAGTGTCGTGTTGCTGCATGCGTGCTGCCACAACCCGACCGGCGTCGATCTGGACGAAGCGCAGTGGATCAAGATTATCGATGTGCTGCAAAAGCGCGATCTGCTGCCCTTCGTCGATATGGCGTATCAGGGCTTCGGCGCGGGTCTGGACGACGATGCCTTCGCCGTGCGCGAACTTGGCCGTCGCGGTGTTCCGGCCTTCGTCGCCAATTCGTTCTCGAAGAATTTCTCGCTGTACGGCGAGCGTTGCGGCGGTCTGCACGTGATTTGCGATGACGCCGCCGAAGCCGACCGCGTGCTCGGTCAACTCACGAGCGCGGTGCGCGCGAACTACAGCAATCCGCCGACGCACGGCGCGAAGATCGTCACGCATGTGCTGAACACGCCTGAACTCAAGCAGATGTGGGAGCAGGAACTCGCGTCGATGTGCCAGCGCATCGCGCGCATGCGCCAGGCGATTCACGACGGCCTGAAGGATCACGTGCGCGGCGAAATGCTCACGCGATACATCAAGCAGCGCGGCATGTTCACGTACACGGGTCTGGTCGCGGAACAGGCGGATCGGCTGAAGGAAGAATTCGGCGTCTATATTCTGCGTTCGGGCCGCATGTGCGTGGCCGGTCTGAACGACAGCAACGTGCAGATCACGGCGGACGCCATCGGCAAGGTGCTGGCTAAGTAAATTGCTTCAAAACGCGGGACAGGACAGCACGCGCTGCGTCGGCAGCGCACCCGGTCCCGCGTCGACCGGCGCACCGCGCGGCGGCGTCGCGATCAGGCGCACGCTGCTTTCTCCCGCATTCGCGAGTATGTATTGCTCGCTCTTTCCCTCCGGCTGCCAATACACGCGATACACCTGCACGTCGCGATAGACATGCAGCACGCCGTGCGTGACTGCATCGCCGTGGCGGAAGTCGACGTGTTCGCCTTCCTTCAGCGCGAAACTCGAACCCGATGCGCTTTCCAGCGTGCCGCACGGTGTGCCGTCGTCGGCGTATGCGCTTGCAGAAAAGACGCACGCGGCGGTGAAAATCGAAAGAATCGTACGGTGTTTCATCCGTTATCGCTCCGTCAAACCTGTCGTTTCGACGCACGTGCGCCATGCCGCGTGCGCGAATCAATAAGCCCGCGAAACGCCGGTGCATGTGCTACCTTGAATGAAGCCTGAGTCGATTCGGGAGGCCGCCATGTCAGTCATCGCACCGGATGAAAAAGCGGGTTTTCTGGCGATATTGGCACGCCATCGGCTGAATCAAGAAGACTTTCTTGTGCAGGAAACGGACCTGTCGGACGTAGTGGACGATGTCTATCCGTTGCAGGGTCATGTGACGATCGTGCGGCAATCGACGTTGAAGCAACGCGAATACCGCATTGGCCACGGCACGAAGTGGGTGGCGGATTTCGAGCAGGATTTGAACAAGGGCGCGTTCGGGTAATGCCGGCAGGATCGCCCTTCGATGCGAGCGGCCCGCATGAAAAGAATGGCCGCGCGCATTTCATTTTTTACGCACGTTTTCACGCGGAGCATGAGATGAGACCGACCGAGTTCACATCGTTCAGGGCGCATGTCGCGATGTTGCTGCGCGATCTTCCGCGCGGCGTGACCGCCGATCTCACCGATGTCACCGTCGCCTACTGGAACGGCCGGCAAGTCGTGGGCGCGTATTTGCGCGACAACGGCCGTCTCGACGAGGACTTCGATTTCGATGAAAACGCGTGGGGCAACTGGCGCGACGACTTCCTGATCTGGCTCGACGCGCCGCGTTTTTCCGAGCGCAGCGATCTGAAAGCCGCGCTGCTTTCAGATACACCGATGGCCAACGTGCACGGCGGACGCTGGCCGCTTTGATGCTCTTTGTGCCTCTTTGAGCCTGTGCCTTACTTGCCGAGGCGGTAGGCGCCGGCCATCAATGCGGCGACTTTGGCGCGGGCCTTAAGCGCGTCACGCACGGCGACGTAGAGCTTGTCGAACATAAGGGTGAACAGCGGGCTGGTGGTGGCGGCGATGATGCTCATGGCGAATTCCTCAATGTTGTCAGCGAACTAGGTTAACTACCTAGGTAATAACCCTATACTAGCACGCGATGTCGCGCCGCAACAAAATAAACTTTGAGGGTTGTCTCGAAATTGGGTGTTTAGAAGTGGAGGGCGCATGGTCGCGCATTTCACGGGTCGTAACATCGCGCTTCTTCTGGCATCTTCGGCTATCGCTGCTTCGTTGATTGCTGTGGGATGCAGCGGCGGTGGTGGATCGAACACGGATTCGACGGCGACAACTTCTGGCAGCGGCGGCGGCGCGACGGCGGCATCGAGTCCTTCGACTGGCGCTTCCGCAAGCAGCGGGGCAAGCGCTTCGGGCACTTCCTCGAGTACGTCATCGGGTACTTCAACGGGCACATCACCGGGCACCGGCACGAGCACCAGCCCCACGGTCGTGACGCATTCGATGGACGTCGCCACGTACCACAACGACATCGGCAGAACGGGGCAGCAGCTTGCGGAAACCGTGCTCACGCCCGCCAATGTCAATTCCACGACCTTCGGCAAGCTTGCCGTCTTTTCCGTCGATGGTGCGGTGGACGCCGAACCGCTGTTTTTATCGAATATGACGATTGCGGGCGGCGCGCACAACGTGCTGTATGTCGCCACCGAAAACGCAAGCGTCTACGCGTTCGATGCCGACAGCGGCACCGTGCTCTGGAAAACCACCACGCTTAAATCCGGCGAAACGCCCAGCGATGACCACAGTTGTCCGCAGATCACGCCGACAATCGGCATCACGGCGACGCCGGTGATCGACCGCACGCGCGGCGCGAACGGCGCGATGTACGTGGTCGGCATGTCGAAGGACGGCGCGGGCGCGTATCACCAGCGCCTCCACGCGCTCGATCTCACCACGGGCGCGGAACTCTTCAACGGCCCGACCGATATCACCGCGACCTATCCCGGCACCGGCTCGGGCAGCCAGAACGGCACGCTCAGCTTCGATCCCGGCCAGTACGCCGAGCGCGCCTCGCTGTTGCTGCTCAACGGCGTGGTCTACACGGCGTGGACTTCGCATTGCGACATCCTGCCGTACACGGGCTGGGTGATCGGCTATAACGCTGCGACCTTGCAGCAGGCGAGCGTGCTCAATCTGACGCCCAACGGTCAGATGGGCGCGATCTGGATGAGCGGCGCGGGCCTCGCCTCCGACGGCGCATCGATCTATTTTCTCGATGCCAACGGCACCTTCGACGCCACGCTTGACGGCAACAGCATGCCGATCCACAACGACTTCGGGAACGGCTTTCTGAAGCTCGGCACATCGCCCGCACTCAGCGTGACGGACTATTTCGAGGCATCGGACACGGTGGCGGAATCGAATGCGGACGAAGATTTGGGCTCGGGCGGCGCGCTCGTGCTCCCCGATCTCGCCGATGCCAGCGGCGCCGTGCATCATCTGGCGCTGGGCGCGGGCAAGAATTCGGTGATCTACGTCGTCAATCGCGACTCGATGGGCAAGTTCGATTCGAACGCCGACCATCTGTATCAGGAGATCGTCGGCCAGATCACCGGACCGATGTTCGCGATGCCCGCGTACTTCAACGGCGCGGTGTATTTCGGCTCGATCGGCGACAGCATCAAGGCGTTTTCGATCACCAACGCCGCGTTATCGACGACGCCCGCGAGCAAGACTGCCAACACCTTCGGCTCGCCGGGCGCGACGCCGAGCGTATCGGCGAATGGCGCGGCGAACGGTATCGTGTGGGCGGTGGAAAACGGCACAGTCGCTGTGTTGCACGCCTACGATGCGGGCAATCTCGCGCGCGAGTTGTACAACAGCAATCAGGCCGCGGGCGCGCGCGATCAGTTCGGACAAGGAAATAAATTCATCACGCCGATGATCGCGAACGGCAAGGTTTATGTCGGCACGAAAAACGGCGTCGGCGTGTTTGGCTTATTGAGCCATTAGCGCGGATGCGAGGCGATGAATTGCTTAACATCGGCGTATGCGGGTTTGGGCGTCAGACCGTCGTTGAGCAGCAGTCCGTATGGACCTTCGCCGCCAGGCGGATCATCGTAAAGCTCGTAAATTTGCACGCTTTCAATATCGTATTGCGATGCAATCGACACCATGCCGCCAAGCATGTCATTGGCGAGATAAGCACCGGCTTGCGTTGAATTGCCGAAACTCGGACGCACGCCGAGTTCGGTGATCCACACCGGTTTGCCGAACGCGTGCAGCGCGCCGATCACGTTATAGCAACCCGTGCCGCCGCACGCGTTGGTGATATCGCCCTGATCCGAAAACCAGTGCCACGCGGTAATGTCCCACGTCACCACCGGATGTCCGCTCGTGCCGTCCGGCTGCGTGCCATTCGCCAGCATTTGATCAAACGCGTAATGCATCCATGTATCCGCGCCGATGATGATTTTGCCTCTCGAATCCATTGAACGAATACCGGCGATCATGCCGCGAATCACGCCGCGCGCCGTCTGGAATTTGCGATTGTCGTAATCGGTGATACGCACGCCATCGACATTTCCGGTGAGGCATTGCGCGCCGAGTTCGTTGCTGACTTCGTAATACGGAAAGTGCTGCGCGCCGGTTTGCCGCCCGAGCGTATAACCGGCGTTATAGGCGGATTGTTCATCGGGAAAGTTGTAGGTGCTGCCAAAGCCCACATCCATCAGCAGCACAGGAAATACGGTGACGCCGCCGGCGGCCATTGTGTTCGCGAGTGCGCCGATATCGGACGCGCTGGAAGCGCTGAACACTTCGTTGCGGTAAACCTTCATGCCGAGGTCTTTGAGTTGCGCAAGCTGAGTCGATTGCGGTGTGGAGCGGTAGACGCTGCCATAACCGTTATGACCGTTCACGCCATAAAACAAGCTTCCCGATACCGGCGATGACGAATGCCGCCGCGCATTGTCGATGGAAGCGGGCGTGGTGTCATCGGAAGAACCGCCACCGCATGACGCGATAAAAATCGAAATAGCGGCGATTTGAAAACTTAAAACGATGCGAATAAAACGAGCGAATGTCATCGTGCATGCTTCGTGAATCGAAGCCTCGAAATATTCCCCGCGATTGAATTAACGCGACGTGCGCAGTGAGATTATCTGGAATCCAGATTGATTTGCGATGGCGCTGATCGACAGGCACGACGCGGCTCACAACCGTTTATTCGGCCGCTTGATGAGGATTGGGATGGATCGTGCGAAGGGCAATATAGACCGCGCTATACCGGATAATCAAGCCATAATCGCCGGCATTGACGGGTTGGCGGTTAAATGGGGTAATCGAATCGCGAGTGTGGTTCTCTATACTCGCGTCACCATTCTCCATATTTAAGCATGGCGAAATAAATCGAATCGGTCGAAACATGACAATTAAAAGACACGCGTTTTAGTTTCATCACGCGATGGAATTGTCTGCATCGCAACCCATGGTAAAGTCACGGTTCTTCGCTGGGGAGTAGCCGGCTTTCCATCATTTTGGAAAGCGCGCGTGTCAACACACTCGGTCACCAACACATGTGACCGTGGCACGCGCAGCCATCAAGGTTGGCAAGACCATCGACGGAATGCGCCCGAAGGCCGGGCGGCGCGTTCTGTCGTTCCGTCTTGCCCGGCCTGAGCGCTACGAATGAACCTCGCCTCCACACTATTTCTCGCTTTCGCCATGTCCACCGACGCCTTCGCCGCTGCGGTCGGCAAGGGCGCGACGCTGCATAAACCACGCATCGCGGAGGCGCTCAAGACAGGCCTGATCTTCGGCGTGATCGAAGCGATCACGCCGCTGGTCGGCTGGGCGTTGGGCCGCGCCGCCGCGCAATACGTGACCGCGTGGGATCACTGGATCGCGTTCGGGCTGCTCGGGCTGCTCGGCGCGCGCATGATCCGCGAAGGCTTCGGTCAGGCCAAAGAGGATGACGAGAAGCCGAAATCGCATTCGTTCTGGGTGCTCGCGCTCACGGGTTTCGCGACCAGCATCGACGCGATGGCGGTCGGCGCGGGCCTCGCCTTTATCGATGTCGATATTTTCTCGACCGCCGCGACCATCGGCTTCGCGACCATGCTGATGGTGACAATCGGCGTGATGGTCGGGCGTCTGGTCGGCGCGACCATCGGCAAGCGGGCGGAGATTGTCGGCGGCGTAATTCTGATCGGCGTCGGCAGCGTGATTCTGGCCGAACATCTCGGCTATCTCGCCTGATCCCTGGTTCAGTCGAACCAGCCAAAAAATCGCGCAAATATAATAACAACCACTGCCTGACGGTCGATACGATTGCGGAATCCACTAATTCTGCGCTATTTCCACGTATCGCTCGTCAGGAGTTTCCATGCCACGCCCGATTTCCGCGCGCATCCATCTCGATGCCATTCGCCACAATCTCGACTTCGTGAAGCGCACGGCGGCGGCATCGCGCGTGTGGGCGGTGATCAAGGCGAACGCGTATGGCCACGGCATCGAACGGATTTTTACGGCGCTCGCGGCGGCGGACGGCATTGCGCTGCTCGATCTCGACGAAGCCGTGCGCGTGCGCGAACTCGGCTGGACCGGTCCACTGCTGCTGCTCGAAGGTATTTTCGATGCGCGCGACGTGGAAACGGCAGCGCGATATCGCCTGACCGTGACCGTGCATTGCGATGAACAACTCGATCTGCTCGAAGCCGCGAAGCCGCCGCAGCCGATCGATATCCAGTTGAAGATGAATTCCGGCATGAATCGCCTGGGCTTTCGTCCCGGCGATTACGTGCGCGCGTGGCGGCGTGCATCAGGGATTGCGTCGATTGGCGAGATCGGTTTGATGACGCATTTCGCCAACGCGGACGATGGTTCCATCGACTGGCAAATCGATAATTTCGATGCCGCCACGAAAGACCTGCCCGGCACGCGCTCGCTGTCGAATTCGGCGTCGGTGTTGTGGCATCCGCGCGCGCATCGCGACTGGGTGCGGCCGGGGACGATTCTGTACGGCGCATCGCCGACGGGCAGCGCGCGACATATCGAAGGCATTCCGCTGCGCGCCGCGATGACACTCGAAAGCCAGTTGATCGGCGTGCAGACGCTGCAAGCGGGCGAAACCATCGGCTACGGGCGCACGTTCAGCGCGGACCGGACCATGCGGATCGGCGTGGTTGCGTGCGGCTATGCGGACGGTTATCCGCGTCACGCGCCGGCCGGCACGCCCGTTATGGTCGATGGCGTGCGTACGCGCATCGTCGGACGCGTGTCGATGGATATGCTTACCGTCGATCTCACGCCGTGTCCGCACGCGGGCATCGGCGCGCCGGTCGAGTTGTGGGGCGAGCGGGTGCGCGTGGACGAGGTCGCGGAGCCGTCCGGCACCATCGGCTACGAGTTGATGTGCGCGCTGGCGCGTCGCGTGCCGGTGGTGGCATCGTCAAGATTGGATGCAGCACAGATCGCTTGACCCTCACGTAGCGTAAGGTCCTATCTTCGGAAATGCGCAACGAAGAACGGAGCCTTTTTATGCTGCTCAAAGTCGGAGAACTGGCCAAACGCAGCGGACTCACGGTCCGCACACTGCATCATTACGATGCCATCGGGCTGCTTACGCCTTCGGCGCGCGCTGATAACGGCTATCGGCTTTATGACCGTGACGACGTCGCGCGCCTGCATCGCATACAGGCGTTGCGTGGTTTCGGTTTGTCGCTGGCTGAAATCGGCGCTTATCTGTCCCGGCCCGATACTTCGCTTACCGAACTAATTACTCGTCAGATTACCTTGCTCGATACGCAGATCGACGAAGCCACGCGTCTGCGCGCGCGGCTCGACACGCTGCATGGCATGTTGACGAAAGGCGAAGAACCGGCGCTGGCCGACTGGCTCAATACGCTGGAGATGATGACCATGTTCGACCGTTACTTTTCGAAGGAAGAACTCGACCGTTTGCCGATGGTTCGGCAGACGCACACGCAGCCTGCTGAATGGACCGACCTCGTGTCCGATGTGCGCGCGTTGATGGACGCCGATGTGCCGCCCGCAGACGCGCGTGCTCAAGCGCTCGCGGATCGTTGGATGACGTTGCTCGCGCGCGATACCAATAACGACGCGCGTTTGTTCGCCAAGCTCAATCGCATGCACGAACAGGAGCCGTCGATGCAGGCGAGCATCGGCATATCGACTGCCATGCGCGATTACGTGATCCGCGCGTTCGGCGAGACGAAGATGGCGATCTACGAGAAGTATTTATCGCCCGAAGAGATGCGGTTTTTGCGCGCGAACTACGGCAAACGCGCGATGGAATGGCCGCAACTCATGGCCGATGTGCGCGATGCGCTGGATGCGAGTGTCGCGCCTGATTCGCCGCGTGGCCACGAACTGGCGGCGCGGCATGATGAGTTATTTCGAAGCTATGCGGGCGATGATCCACGTACGCACGCGAAGTTTCGCGCGGCATTGATGAACGAGCCGGAGTTGATGAAGGGCTCGTGGGCGGATGAGCGGATGATTGGGTTTTTGCGGGCGGCGGTGGCCTCACGTCTCGGTTCGATACAGACGATGACACAACGCAATTAACATGATCGCGTTGACGGCCCGACGCACGGTCAACGCAAAAAATTCCCCGCACGAGGCGGGGACAATATTCCGAAGTGCGAACGGTCGGTCCGGATAAATCCGTCCGCCATCAGTTTGAAATAACGGAATGCGAAATTGAATCCAGAGAAGTCCGAAATATATTTGACTGCCGGCTACCACGTCGCTTCCGACGTCCCCGGCGGCACCGAAGGCCGCGCATATCCGGCCGGCGTGCGTTCAAGACGCGCAGCAGGTCGCACCGCATTCAAGTCCCCAAACCCCGACGCCTTGCGCTGCAAATACGGCGCAAAATCCGGCCTGGCAGCGTCCAATCCGCCATCGACACGCCCAAGCCCGCGCAGCCAATGCCCCGTTTGCGCCAGCGATACCTCCACGTGCCAGCTCCCGCCCTCGTGCTGCTGCTTCCACAACGCCGCCGCCGCGCCGAACGCCATCAAAAAACCGCTGGCCATATCGAGCATCTGCATGGGCAGAGGACGCGGCTTGCCGTTGCCTTCGGCATCGTTGAAACCGGTCGCGGTCTGAACGAGCGAATCGAAACCGCGCCGCGTGGCCCACGGCCCTTGCGTGCCATAAGCCGTCAACGATGTATAAACGATGCCCGGCCGCCGCGCCGCCACCGCCAGCGGTCCAAAGCCCAGCTCCGCCAATCCGCCTGGTCGATACCCCTGCGAAAACACATGCGCCTCGTCGATAAGACGCCAGAGCGTGTCGCGCCCCGCATCGGTTAGAAGGTCTAAGTGTGCCGAGCGCTTGCCACGGCTTGTATCGGCGATGGCGGGAATGTTCGGCAGATTCGGCGAGTTCACCAGCATCACGTCCGCGCCGAAAGCGGCAAGCGCGCGGCCACCGACCGGCCCCGCAAGAATGCGCGTGAAGTCGAGTACGCGGACACCGTCGAGCGGACGCGCATCGACAGACAAGGGCGCAAGCGTGCGCGGCGGCGCATCGCCGATACGCGTGATGGTCATGAGCGGCTGCTTCGCGATGGCCTGAGCCTGCGGCGTCGCATCCCACTGCGCGAAGGTGCGCAGCATCGTGACGACAAGACCGCGTTCCGCGCACGCATCTTCGAAATCGATCGCGCGCCAGCCGAGCAGGGCGCGTTCGGCATCGGCACGGGTCGCGGTGTTGGGATCGAGACCGAGCACCTGCAACGCGCCATTCTGATGATGCTCGAAATTCGCGTGAATGCGCACGTAACCATCGGCACATTGGTAGAGACCGGAGAATGCGCCCCACGTTTCGGGTTCCTTATCATCCACCGTGAACCAGCCTGTGCATTCGACAGCCGCATGCGTCATATCGACTGAAATGCGCTGCCGATCCGCCCCGCGTACATGCGCAAGCTCGCACGCCGCGAGCGCCGCCGCCGCAATGGTCGATTGCGCCGCCGTGCCGATCGCGAAGGTAGAAGGAAACACCGGTTCCTGTCCCGGCAAAGCGATGAAACCGAGCGCTTCATCGGGCAGATTCGCCAGATGCCAAAGCGTCGTCAGCGTATCGAAGGAGAAAGAAGGCATGTCCGTGATGCTCCATCGGGTTGACATGCCCGTATTGTCGCGCCGATCAGCCCGTATGTCCCGCCATCGCCAGCACGCGCTCCAGTTCCGGCAGATTCACGGGCTTGACGAGATGCGCATCGAAGCCCGCAGCACGCGTGCGCGCCATGTCCTCGTCCGAGCCGAGACCCGTCATGGCCGCGACGATCACGCGCTGGCCTTCGTTGGCCTGCCGCTCGCGCATATGACGAATCACGTCGAAGCCCGTCATGCCCGGCATCGACAAATCGAGCAGGACGATTTGCGGGCGCGTTTGATCGAACAGGCCGAGCGCTTCGGGACCGTCGTAGGCGGCGCGCGCGGCGTGGCCGAGCATATCGACCAGCAGCGTCATGCTGTCGGCGGAATCGCGGTTGTCATCGACCACCAGCACGTCGAGTTGTTCGACGCGTTCATCCCTGGGCGCGGCAGGCGGCGCGATGATTTGCGATGGCGCCTGCGCAAGCGGTAACCATAAGCTGAACGAACTACCGCGCCCGGTGCCTTCGCTTTTTGCTTCGACATGGCCGCCGTGCAGTTCGGCAATGGCGCGCACCAGCGTCAGGCCGATCCCCAGCCCGCCTTCATCGAGATGCGCGCCCGGCGGATGTTCCTGCACGAAGAGATCGAACACGATGGCCAGCGCCTGCGGTGCGATCCCGCGTCCCTGATCGATCACACGCACCATGGCCGAGCCACCGCGCGGACCGACTTCCAGTGTGATCGTGCTGCCCGTCGGACTGAATTTCGATGCGTTGTTGAGCAGGTTATTGAGCGCCTGCACGAGCCGCGTGGAATCGCCGTTGACGAACAGACGCTGCCCGCTGTCGCGCATCACGATGCGTTGATTGCGCGCATCGAAAGAAGGCTGGCTGGCTTCGACGCTCAGTTGCACAACATCGGCGATATCGACAATCTCGGTGCTCAGACGAATCTTGCCGGAACTCACGCGTCCCGCTTCCAGCAGATCGTCCACCAGTTTGGTCAGATGCGCGAGTTGCCGATCCACGATTTGCCGGCTGCGCACGACGTCTGCATCGTCGGATGCTTTCAGCTTGAGAATGCTCACCGCGTTGCGAATGGGCGCGAGCGGATTGCGCAATTCATGGCCCAGCAGCGCGAGAAATTCATTCATGCGCCGGCTCGATGCTTCGAGTTCTTCCAGCCGCCGCCGCGCGGTCATATCGCGCGTGATCTTGACGAAGCCGTGCTCGCGTCCGCCGCTTTTCGGCAGTGCGCTCAGAATCACATGCGCCCAGAATTCCGAGCCATCGCGCCGCACGCGCCAGTCTTCATGTTCGACACGGCCACGGTCGATGGTGTGACGAAGATCATCGCTCGGACGGTCACGTCCCAGTTCATCCGATACATAGAACAACGCGAAATGACGGCCAATCGCTTCTTCCGCTGTGAAGCCGTAGATGGCCTCCGCGCCGCTGTTCCAAGAACGCACGATGCCGTTGTGATCCAGCATGCAGATGGCATAGTCCGACACGGCGTCGATCAGCAGACGCAGACGCTCGTTCGCATCGTGCGCGCGGCGGCGGTCGGTGATGTCGTGCACGAAACACGCGAACTGCCGCTGGCCGTCGAACCACACTTCGCTGATGGTAAGTTCTGCTGCGAATTCGGTGCCGTCGCGGCGCAGCGCGGCCAGTTCCACGCGCTGATTCATCATGCGCGCTTCGCCGGTGGCGAGATAGCGCGTGAGGCCGGCGCGGTGCGCATCGCGGAAGCGCGCGGGCACGATCAGATCGGCGAGTTCGCGGCCCATCACCTCCGCCATGCGCCAGCCAAAAAGCTGCACGGCGGCCTCGTTCCAATCGACCACCAGACCCGCTTCATCCATCGATACGAACGCGACATGCGCGTTGTCGAGCACGGTGCGGCGGCGGCGCAAGGCATCCGCGAGCTTCTTCTCATACTCGATTCGCAGCGATGATTCGGCCGTGAGATTCGTATGCACAGTCTCGAACTCGCGCAGCAGCTTGCGGTTTTCCTCGGCGATTTCCTCGCGCGCGATGGTTTCGGCAATGCACGCGCAAAACGCATTGAGAATGGCGATATCCGGTTGTCCGAAGTAATCCGGCTCGCCTGAAATCAGCTTGAGCACCGCGACCGAACGGCCTTCGTAAATGACCGGCGCGACGACCATCGACACCGCGCCGACCGCTTCGCACGCCGCGCGATCCACGCGATGATCCGACGCCGTATTGCGGCTGATCAGCGCCTGCTGACGCGCGATGCACAGCCCCGACAAACTTCCCGCCGACGCCAGCCGCACGCCGATGCTCGACGCCGCCTTACCGCTCGCCGCGCGATAAACCAGTTCATCGCCCTCGATCCATTCGATCACCGAAGAAGGGACGCCCGCGACTTCCTTGAGCGTGTCCGTGACTCGTTGGAGATACGCGGGCAAAGGCAGACGCGAATGCGCGAGACTGGCGAACGTGGCGAACCAGCGCTGAAAATGCGCTTGCCGTTTATGTTCCGCCTTGAGATTTTTTTCGGGCGTCGAAGCCTCGTACTGAGAATCCATTTGCCTCATTCCATTCGACGGTCGCTGAAGAATCGTAAGCGCGTGGCGGTAAACGACTAGGATTTGACCACAGAACTCTAGCCGAACGTTTGTCGTCTGAGGAATTTTTTTAAAGCGTGTATTAAGGCATGCGGAATGCGCGACGGTCCCGATTTACTTTTTCTTTTTTATGCCTTTTAAAGGCGGCTTTTAAGCGGAATTTTTATCATTGCGATAAGCAAAAATCGCCTCGCATCGGAAATTTTTCTATGGCTTTCCTTAGCGAGGCGCTTAAGCCTGGTAACGAAATTACATGCTGCTTAGCTGCTAGTCCTTAGCGGTTAGCCCTTAGCGGTTAGTCCTTACTCTTAGCCCATTCGCTCGCGGTTTCTCGAGCGAAGTCGCGGTAAGTGCGCGGCGCGCGTCCAAGCAAGCGGCGGAATCGCTCGAGTTCTTCTGCCGATGCCACCGCGCCGTCTTGCTGATAACGCTGCATCATCAGGCGCATGTCGTACGCGAGCCATTGCGGGCCGAAGGATTTGAGCATCGCTTCGAGTGCGTCGAGATCGTCACCGCCATAGTTGATTTCATGGCCGAGCGCTTCGGACCAAATGGCGGTAATGCTGTCGGCGCTTAGCGCATCGGGGCCGACGAGTTCATAGGTTTCGCGCGGCAGCGGGCCGCTCGCACGCTCGCGGCGCAAAAGCTCACGCGCGGCGGCATCGCCGATATCGCGTACATCGACCATCGAAATTCCTTTAGCGCCGATCGCCATGCCGAAGACGCCATGCTTAAGCAAAGCGTCTTTTTGGCGTACGTCGTTTTGTATGAAGTAAGCCGGACGCAAAATGGTCGCCGGTAAATCCAGGCGTTCGATCATTCTTTCCGCCGTGCGCTTGCTGCTGAAATGCGGCACGTCGATATATTCTTCGCCCTTGAATACCGACAAATAAACGATGCCTTTAACGCCCGCTTCGCGCGCCACGCTCAATGCCTGCAAAGCCTGAGTGAATTCATCGGCGGCGTTGGGCGCAAGCAAAAAGAGCGTACTAACGTTTTTCATCGCGCGGCGCAGGGCGTCGATATCGGTTAGTTCGCCTTGCACGGCGGTGACGCCCGCCGGGAATTTCGCGCGCTCGGGCGTGCGTGTCAGCGCGAAAATTTCCGCGCCGCTGCCCGACAGATGTTCGAGTACTTGCGTGCCGATTACGCCCGTGCTGCCCGTGACAAGAATGCTCATGGTCGATCTCCGTTGGGAAGTTGAGGCCCTTGAATGGGCCAGCACTGTTACGATAATCGTTCCGTTTTCACGTCGAAAGTCCCTATTCCGAGACGCGCAGTCTCATGAATGGAACGATTATGGATCTGATTTCGCTCGCAGATTTCAACGCCGTCGCGCTGCACGGCGGGTTCGGCCCAGCCTCGCGCAAAACCGGCAGGCCGAAAGCCAGCCTGTCGCGCCGCATCGCGGAATTGGAGCAGCAACTCGGCGTGCGGCTGATTGAACGCGGATCGCGAATGCTTTGCCTGACCGAAGAAGGCCGCGCGCTGCACGAGCGCACGCGCGGTCTGCTCGCTGAGATCGATGAAGCGGGCGAAGCGATCGCCTCGCGTGCGCCCGTGCCGCGTGGTCGATTGCGTGTGAGCGCGCCGATCGTGTTTGCGCATGTGGTGCTGGCGCGCGTCGGGGCGCGTTTTGCGCTTGCGTATCCGCAGGTCGAACTGGAGATCGTCGCGGAAGATCGGCTGGCTGATCCCGTGCAGGACGGTTACGACCTCGTGATTCGCGTCAATCCCGATCGCGATGAATTGTTGATCGGCCGCGCGATCGCCACCGACCGGCGCGTACTGGTTGCGGCGCCGTCGCTCGAAGTGACAATCGATGCGACGATGCCCGCCGTCGTGCTGGCGCGCTCGGCCAGTGAGACGTGGCGTATCGAAGTCGAAGACCGTGTCGTCGATATCCAACCGCAACCTGTGTTGCGGCTTTCATCGCTATTGATGGCCCGCGAAGCCGTGCTCGATGGCGCGGCAGCGGGTTTGCTGCCGAACCTGCTGGTTGCGCCGGACATCGCCTCGGGAAGATTGACGATGCTCGGCGTCGAAGCAGGCGCGCCCGTAGAAATCTGGGCGCTGTACAGTTCGCGTAGATTGCTCAGCGCGAAGGTTCGGGCGTTTCTCGATATGCTTGGTAATCCAAACTAAATCACCACGATTCAGAACGCGTAGCGCATGCCTGCAAAAACGCTGCGTCCTTCGCCCGGATAAAAGATCGCCGTCGATGACACCGTGCGTGCATCGGCAACGGTGCTGATATCGCTTACATAGCGCTTGTTGGTGAGATTGCGTGCATCGACGAAAACGGACAGGCCGTTCTTGAAGTCCATGCCCGCCTGCACGCCGAGCAGCGTGTATCCGGGCACGCGCAACGTGTTGGCGTCGTCGGCCCATGCGCCAGCAGGAACCCAGTCAACCGATGCCGAAATATGAAACCCGTTCGGCCGCGAATAGCCGAGCGCTGCGCGCAGCACATTCACCGGCACGCCCGCGATGCGATTGTTCCCGTATTGCGGATCGTCCTTGAAGCGGAAGTCGCTCAGATTCCACAGACCCGACAGCGTGATCTTGTCGCCCGCGCCCACGCGCGTGACATCGCGCCAGACATCGACGGATACGCCTGCTTCAATGCCTTGCAACACGGTCTTGTTTGCATTGAACGTCGATGCGGGCACGTCGGGGTTGGTCGTGTATTGCAGCAACTGATCGCGCACCAGCGAGCGATACGCCGTCACGTCCCAGCTCAAGCGATCCCGCGTGCCGCGCGTGCCCAATTCCAGCGTCCACGCATGTTGCGATGAAAGCGGCGTGAAGCGCGTGGTCGTGGAAAAGGTCTGCGTGAGATCAGAAAAATCCGGCACGTCCTGACTGCGCGTGATGTCGATATAAGCCTGAATTTCACGGTTCGGCTGCCACATCAGACCGAGTTTCGGGTTCACGCCGCTGAAGGTTTCGCTGGTGGATTTGTAGGTCGGGTCGGCCGCGAGACCACCGTGATCGACGTACTTGCGTACATCGCGCAGGGCTTTGAAGCCTGTCATCAGCGCGACGGTCGGCAGGAAGAACAGGCGGTCTTCCACATAGGCTTCGTAGTTATAGGCGCTTTGCGTGGAGTCGAGCGTTTTAGCGCCTTCGTTGCCCGACACGTTGATATATTGCCGCGCCTGCGTATTGCCGCCGAAAAAGCGTGCGCCTGCGATCACATCGTTACGCATACCGCCGAGATTCAACGTCGCGGTGTAGCGCGGTGCAAAGCCATATGTCCAGCCATCCTGATCAATTGCCTGGAAGATCGGATGATACAAACTCTTGTGGATGGCCCACGTATCGAAGTCGAGTTGGCCGACATCGAGCTTAACCGTGGTCCGATTGGCGATACGTTCGGTGCGCGTATTGCGCGCCTGATCGCCTGCAAGTGCACTCGCGGAGGCTTTGGTCGGATTGTTCAAGGCATCGCTCAACGAGAGTGTGCCTGGCAGTTTTTGATCGACGATATACGCACCCAGATAGAAGCGCGTCTCCACGTCCGGCGAGAAGCGATAGCCGACGTTGGCATTGAATTGCTCATACTGACCACGCTCGTGATCGCGATACCCGTCCGCATGATTCACCGAAAACGTGCCGATGAAATCGAGCGGGCCGACCACGCGCGAGAACTGCGCGCTGCCACGCACGGTGCCATAACTGCCGCCTTCGAGCCGCACGATATTGGGCGCGTCGGCGGTGTAGGCGGTGGGCGTGAGAAAGTCGATTGCGCCGCCCAGCGATGACGATCCATACGCGAGACCGTTGCCGCCTTTATAGACTTCCGCCGATTGCAACGCGAGCGGATCGATCTGATAGTAGTCGCCGCTGCCATCGGCGAGATTGGTCGGGATGCCGTCCTGAAGAATTTCGAGTCCGCGCGTGTGATAGCCGCGCGCGATGCCCGAACCGCGAATCGACAGACGCAGTTCCTGACCATAGCGGTTCTGCACGAACACGCCTGGCACGTTCTTCAGCACGTCGCGCAATGTGAATGCGTAGGTATCCTTGTAATCGTCCGCATCGACAAAGCCGACGGAACCTACGGTCTGATCGAGCGTGCGTTTTTGACCGGCAACGGACTTTGTGGTCAGCGATGGATCGCTTTTTCCCTGCACCACGACGGCGGGCAAGGTCGTGCTCTGCGCGTAGGCGCTCGCAGCAAACAGCAGTAAAACGCCTGCAGTGATGAGGGCGACAGGCGTGCACAGGCCGCCACGTCTTTGATGAGTGGTCATGGTTCTTCTCTGATGAATGGTCGTGACAATGCCTCGCTTGCGTTATCGACGTTCAGCGAAAAGCACTGCAAAAAGGGACGATTTCAGATCAGAACCGGAGGCGCGCGCGATTGCGCGTGAGTGAAGGGCGCGTTGCGCCGTGCATCGTCAATCGATGCGATAACGACCGCGCGCTGCGCAGGCGAAACGAGCGCAGACGCGATACCCGCGCCCGGCAAAGCAGGCGCATGAGCGAAGAAGTGACAGTAACCGCAGGCCGCGCCGTCGAGATGCGCGAGGCTGTCGTGATGATCTTCAGGCGCTTGAGAAGACGTTGACGTGGCGGATGCATGCGCCGAACACAACTCGGCGGTCAATTCACCGGAAGACGCATGCGCCGCAAGCAATTGCGACACCGCAGGCGCGAACGTGATCAACAGCATGGCAAACAATGCCAGCAGAGATCCGGTTCGTTGATGCAGACGGCGGCGCATGCGCGTAAGGGCTTGGAGAGAGGTCCGGGGAAGTGCGGCGATTATGCCATCTCATTACTCTCGATTACACGCCTGAAGGGACAAATATTCCGTGTATCGGGTACGCAACATACTGTCCCGTCGATATCGAAGATGTACACGGCCGTGCATTCATTAGCTAAGACCAAAGCATTGTTTGGCGATGCAATGCGCGCGTACTAGCATCGACACGTACTTTTATGGGAATTTTCATGCGATACAAAGGATATGACGTCGAGCCGTCCGCGCACGCGCTGCCGAGCGGACTGTATGCGGCCAATCTGATCATCGAGCGCGAAACGTCGCCGCAAAGCGCGTCGTTCAGCTTCGATGCACTCGATTATTTCTTCGAAGCCGATCACGCGATTGCGTATGCGTCGCGCTGGGCGCGCTTGTGGATCGATCAACATAGCTGAAGGGCTTTTGCATCGGTTTAGCGATTTGACAGGCACAATACGGGCGATGCTTCTAAAAGGCCCGATATGAGCCACGCCCAACCCACACAGAATTCACCGCGTTTTCTGCTGTTTCTGATCTGTTTCTTCGCTTCGGCGGGGCAGCTTGCTATCGATATTTACGTGCCCGCGTTGCCTGAAATGGCGCGATATTTCGCGACTTCTCCGCAAGCGATTCAATCGAGCGTATCGGGCTATATGGCCGCGTATGCAATCGGCCAACTTATCTTCGGTCCCTTTGCCGATGCGTACGGCAGAAAGCGCGTGCTCGCGTTTGGGCTGATCGTCTTTACCATCGGCTGCCTGCTTTCGCTTGCGGCGACGAGCCTCGAAACCTTTCTTATCGCGCGCTGTTTTCAGGGCTTCGGTATTGCTGCAACCAACTTACTGGCCAAGGCGATCACTACGGACTCCTTCAAAGGCCAG
>NZ_JAQFVG010000309.1 GCF_029439455.1 Caballeronia sp. BR00000012568055
CCGTGTAGGTATAGATTCACCAGTGACAGGCGCACCATGTCCGGTGAAATGTCATAACCATGGATGTTTGCGGCCAACTTGTTGCGTTGGTCCGGCGTGAGCTTGGCACCCGGCTTGTGTCCTTTGTTCTGGTCCAAGATGTATTTCCAGGCCGACACCAGGAAGCCAGCCGTGCCGCAGGCGGGATCTAGGATGCGTTCGTGCTTTTGCGGATTGATAATCCGGACGATGAGGTCAATGATATGTCGCGGCGTACGGAATTGGCCCGCATCGCCCTGGCTGCCCAGCACCGACAATAGGTATTCGAAAGCGTCGCCCAGTCTTTCCGAATGGTCATAGGAGAACGCATCGATTTCCTTCAGAAACGCCTTAAGCGTTTCTGGGTCGCGGTACGGCAGGTAGGCGTTCTTGAAAATGTCTCGGAACAGCGCGGGCAGATGCGTGTTCTCGGTCATCTTGCCGATGCCTTCGGAGTAGAGGTTCAGCGTGTCCTGGCCGCCCATGCTGGGCGCCAGCAGTTTGCTCCAGCTGTATTTCTCAAAGCCGTTGACAAAGAAACTGCGCTTGCCGCCGAACTCCTCGGACTGGACGTCCATGTCGTCCATGAACTTAAAGATCAGGGCGATGGTGATCTGCTCGACCTGACTCTTGGGGTCCGGCACCTTGCCGACGAGGATGTCGCGGCAAGAATCGATTCGGCGTTTGGTATCGGTATCCAGCATGGTGTTGTGTTCTGCTCTCTCGACCGCTTAGCGCAGCCTTGAAAATGTCTTACATGAATTGGTTCAGCGGTACGTAGTCTTTGACGTACTCGGGGATGCCGTCGCGCCATTCGGGTGGCACAGCGCGCAGGTCGCCTACGCCAAAGGCCGGGTTCACGTTCAGTTCGCCGAAGCGCTTATCGTCGATGATGGCCCGCAGTGCTGCATCGGTGGCATATGCCTTGAAGAAGTACTTCATGGCCACGACTGCAGTGCCCTGATCTTCAGCCAGCTTGCTCTGGTTGGCGAGCAGGAACTCTTGGAATTCATCCTCAAGCAGCTCGTCCTTGCTCTTGAAGTACGGGATCAGGCCGAAGATTTTTTGCAGGATTTCCTTTAGGCTCAGCCGTCGATCCACTCCGGCTGCGCGGCGCAGCTTCTCGAGGTTGAAGTACTCGTTGGGTTTGTCGAACAGCTGGCTGGCGACATAGTCAATTGCCTGTCCCCATTGCTCGTTTTCGACTTGCTGCTGAAGCGTTGAGTCGGCTTTGACCTGATCCACGAATTTCTCGAAGAACATCCGGTCAATCTTCATGCCTTCGTAGCCGATCTGCTGCTCCGCTACGTGGTGCATGGCATCGGCGCCTGTATGCTCATGCATGCCAGAAAGAACCGGTGGCGGCGGCCCACCACCCTGTCCTTGACCCTCAACACCTAGGGCAGGGAGCTTCAGAACCTCGTCGTAGTCAAACTTTTCCTCGAAGTACTCGCAGTTCGCGAAGAAGTCGAAGAATTTGAAGCGTGCCTTCTCAGAGTCGTTGATAAGCGGTATCAGATCGTCATCGAACAACTGCTCAAGGAAGTTGTGCTTGCGCGTACCGCGTCCCTTGATCTGGACGAAATCGGACGGCGAGTACACAGGGCGCATCAACGCCAGGTTCAAGATGTCTGGACAGTCGTACCCTGTGGTCATCATGCCCACGGTGACGCAGACACGTGCCTTGCTGGTCTTGTACAAGGGATTGAAGTTGGCCGAGCCCAACAGGTTGTTGTTGGTGAAGTTGATGGTGTACTGCTGTGCATCCGCCACGTTGGACGTGACCTGCACCGCAAAGTCTGACTGGTACTTGCCGAGCCAAAGCACGTCCGCCAGCTCATTCAAGATCTGGGTGAGCTTGGCGGCGTGGTGCTGGCTGACTGCAAACACCAGACCTTTGCCGAACTCGCCGGTTACAGGATCGCGCAAGCCGTTCCTGATGAAGGTCTGGCAGAACAGCTCGTTGGTCGCTTTGGAGAAGAACTTCTTCTCGAAGTCCTTGGAAACAAAGCTCTGTTCTTGTTGGCCGTTTTCGCCGATGGAAGCGATCACAGCATAGCCCTGCTCGGACAGAAGCTTGGTGGTAATGTCGGTACGCGCATCAACCACCACAGGGTTGATTAAGACGCCATCCTTGACGCCATCTAGCAGCGAGTAACGGAAGGTCGGTTGCCCGGATTCGCAACCGAACGTGCGGTAGGTATCCAGAAGGAGGCGGCGCTCCTGCTCGCGCGGGTCGCGGGTGGTGGCCTTGCTCGCGTCAAAGCTCTTCAGGTAATCGCGCGGTGTAGCCGTCAGGCCAAGCTTGTACCCAACGAAGTACTCGAAGACCGCACGGGCATTGCCGCCAATGGATCGGTGGGCTTCGTCTGAAATGACCAGGTCGAAGTCAGTCGGTGAGAACAGGCGCTTGTACTTGTTGTTGAATGACAGCGACTGCACCGTGGTGACAACAATCTCCGTCTTGCGCCAGTCGTCGCGGTGCTCTTTGTAAATGACCGTCGCGTAGTCGTTCTTCAGATAGTTCTTGAACGCTTTTGCAGCTTGGTCTTCGAGCTCAAGTCGATCCACCAGGAACAGCACGCGTCGTGCGTTGCCAGTGCGAAGGAAAAGCTTGATGACAGCAGCAGACGTGAGCGTCTTGCCAGTGCCCGTTGCCATCTCAAACAGGAAACGTGTTGAGCCCTCTGCGACCGCATCTTGGATCGCATTAAGCGCCCTCTTCTGGTAGTCCCGCAGAAGCCGGAGCTTGTTCTTGGCGACGAAAGCAGGGCGCTCGTCAGCATTGATCCAACCGGCTTCCTTCTCGTAGCCAGGCAGTTGAGTCTGGACGATATAGTCGCGACCGACCGTCTCGGTGATCAAGCGTTTTTGGTCGGGCTCGAACTTTTGATAGCTCTTTAAAGAACCGGGCGTTGGGAAGGCCGTGATGACGTGTGGATTGCCTTGCTGCAGGTCCCAGAAGTAGTGCAGGTTGCCGTTCGAAAGAATCACAAAGCGGCAATTCAGCGACTTGGCGTACTTACGTGCCTGCTCTTTGCCAACAAGCGGATTCTTGTCCTCAGACTTGGCCTCCAGAACGACCAGAGGGAAGCTCTTCTCATCGAGAAGCAGAAAATCGACATAGCCGTTCTTTGTGGACTCGAAGTTCTCGCCTAGATCGTTGATCTGATCCTGGCTCAACTTGACGTTCGGCTCCAGGGCCACATTAGCCTTGCCCTTGGCATCGTCAAAGAACCGCCAGCCAGCAGACTCCAGCAACGTGTTGATCTTGATGCGTGCTTGCGCTTCTTTTGCATTCGCCATGCTCAGGCACCTCCCTTAACTGTTTCATCTCGACGATCCAGCTTAAGGTTGTGCGCTCGGGCGTATTCCAGCACCAGGATTTCGATCATCGACGCCACCGAACGGCGCTCGCGATCCGCCGCCAAGCGCAAAAGCTGCTTAATCTCGGCGGAGGTCCGGATGGAGAGGGTTTCGTCCTTCACGCGTGACATGGCGGCATCTCGTCAATGGTGGCACGCGAATGTACTGCCTTTGCATGTGTTTGCGCAATGCAAAGTTATACCGCGCCGTCCTCGCTGCAGGTAATTTCACATCTGCGCGTAGAAAGGTTTGCGATACAGTAGGGAAAAGTCTGCCTCGGTGCGTACTGGACGCAAGTTTTACCGCCCGCCTGATGCGCCGCGCTGTAGTACTTCCGAGGTTTGACGCTTCGGTGGGCCAAGAGCCGACCATTGAGCTCTTTCAGACGTCGAAATTCCGGGCAAGAGCTGCGGGGCGATTTTGGGGGCGCGGGAACAACGTCCGATGCCACGACTAAGGTTGAGCACAATGCACTTGGAAGGGTACTTTTGGGGGTACAAAAAAACACCAAGTCCCGCAAGCCCTTTCCACTGTTAGAAGAGGTTGATTCTTTATGTGGACGCCTCCACCAACCCTTTGGAAAACCCGCGAACGTGAAAACGGCGCGGGTTTTTTGTTTTGCGCGCGCGTTTGGTCAAGCTCCGGCGCGCTTCGGCTTCACTTTGAAAAGCACAAAAAAAAGCCCCGCGCGAGGCGGGGCAAACATCCTTGAGAGACGCAACTGCGGCAGAGACGACCGCAGCTACATGTCGAAGAATAGGTGGAGTTGATTGCCCGCCGAATCGGAGCGGTCTGAATTTGACTGCCTACAGTCAACAACTCGGCCGCTGAGATGATTACCTTTCACGCGCGTCAGGCATCTCGTGCGTGTTCGCTCGGGCACCGACCGCAGACATATCGGCACGGCAATCTTCTGCTTTATTCTTATGGGCTGGCGCACGGACACGCGCCTTCGGGGAGAGCATGCAGAGAAGCGCGTCGAAGCCGTGGTTTGCGGGTGCGTGGTTATCACTTTTCTGGGCGATGTCCGCCCTGCTCATCTCTCACGCCGCGCATGCTGCCACGCCCTCGCCCTCGCCCACGCCTGCGCCCGATTGCCGCGCCGGGACGCTCATCACCGTGGTCGCGCATCTGGATGATGACCTGCTGTTCGTGAATCCCGGTATCAGCGACAAGCTCGACGCCGGCTGGTGCGTGACCACCGTGCATCTGATCGGCGGGGCAAACGGCGCGAAGTTCGATTACGTCGTGTTGCGCGAAACCGGCACCAAGCTCGCCTATGCGCGCATGGCGGGCGTGCCGAACCAGTGGGATGAATCCACCGTGATGTTCGCCGGCAAGCCCGTGCATCAGCTTGTGCTCAGGCAACAGCCGCGCGTGAGGCTGCTGGAATTGCGATTGCCGGGCGGCGCGGTGCGCGGCGGCAAAGTGCCGCTCGGCTTGCTCTGGGAACGCGGTCAGACGCTCTCGACGTATCCGCTCCATTCCGATGGAACCGGCGCGACCACCTACAACCGCGCGCAACTGATCGCGACCTTGCGCGCGATCCTCACGCCATCGACGGAAATCTATACGCTGAATCCGGATACGGTCGCATTCATGGAGCATCCGGATCACATTCTCGCCGCGCGCATCACGCGGATGGTCGCGCAGAGTTTGCATCGCAGTGAGCCGATCGGGTTCCACATCACTTATCCGACCGGCGGGCTGCCGCAGAATCTCGACGCCAACCAGACGCAGCGCAAGCGCGATATCGTCGGCAGCTACTTCGCCGTCGATGGCAACGATTCCGGCCACGTGTTCGGCGAATACATGTGGGACGGCAACTGGGTCGCGCGCCGCTACTACAGCATGGCGCAATCGAACGATTCCGGCGCGGAGTTCCAGCCGCATCCGATGCAACTCGTCAACGAGTATTCGAGCCGCTGCATGACATCGGGCGGTGCGGGCAAGGCGCCGGACCTCGCCGCCTGCACAAAGACGCCGCAGCAGAACTGGTACTGGCAGCAACTTCCCGCCGCGCCCGGCGAGAAGAACGACGCCTTGCTCGTGAACGCCGCGACGAAAGCGTGTATCGCGGAAAAGGATTCGGGGCTGGTCGAGGAAGAATGCAATCCGACGATACCGTCGCAACGCTGGACGCCGTGGGACTTCGGCTTCGTCTACACGCCGCTCAATCACTGTCTCGGTGAGAAGGACGGCGCGCTCGTCGCCAGCCGATGCTCGATGCTGACCGCGCAGTACCGCTGGTCGCCATCGACGAATACGGTGTGGACGGATACGCGCCGCGAAGGCGCGCTCTATGGCGACGTCAAAGGCACCGGACGCGACAGTACGGTCTACGTGCAGCGTCGCAAGGACGGGCCGGGATTCAACGTCTGGGTCGCGGAAATGTCGCGCTTCGATCAGGCGTCGCCGTGGTACCTGAATGCCGTGCCGTTCGATCCGAAAGCCACCGCGCCCACGTGCCAGAAAGACTCGCTGTGCTTCGACAGCGCCCGCTTCCTGCTCGGCGATTTCGATGGCGACGGCCGCGCCGATCTGATGGTCGTGACGCCGCGCGAAGGCGGCACCGCGTTCTGGCTGATGAAGAGCGCGGGCACGCACTTCGAAGCGCCGCGCCTGTGGTATCAGACGAGCGCGCAATGGACGCCGGATATCGCCCAGCAATACGTCGCGGCGGATTTCAACGGCAGCGGCCGCGCCGGCGTGATGATCGCGCAGAAGCGCAAGGACGCGGGTCTGGACCTGTGGGTGCTGACATCGCACGGCGCGACCGGCAACGCGCCCGCGCTCTGGCTCGACGCGCGCAAGCTCGATGCGGGTGCGCGCTTCATGCCCGCGCGCATCGAAGGTTCGGCGCATGCCGGGCTGCTCGCGATCGAAGATGTCGATGGCGCGCTGGCCTTGTCGCAGTTCGCCAGCACGGATGGCGCGTTCACGGCGAGCTATCGGACCAACGTGTATCCGCAGTTGCGGGCGGCGAACGTGAAAGTCGTGTCGGGCGACATCGACGGTGACGGTATCGACGATTTGCTCGTGCTCGCGCCGCAAGGCGACGCCACCGCCACGCGCGTCTTCACGATGAAAGGCGGCAAGGTCTTCGGCCCGCCGAAGGAAAGCGCGACGCTCGCCAACGTCTCGTACGCCGATTCGATGCCCGCGCTGATCCGCCGCAACGAACGCGAGAGTCACGAAAGCGCAGCCACGCTGCTGCTGTTCAAGCGCGCGAACGCCTTGCTCGAAGAGTTCTACTACACGGGTGGCGCGCCGAGCATCGTCGGCTATGACGTGAATGCGTCGTACGAACTCGGACCGGTGCAGATCTGGGGCGATCTGCCCGGCTTGTTCTCCGAGTCGTTGTGGATGAAGTCGCTTGCCTACTGGACGAAGTAAGCTTCAGCTAAGTTTGACGCGCAGATTCAGCACATCCCGCGCGATCGCCAGATAGCGATCCGCCGTGCTTTGCAGCGTCAGACCATGCAGCGGACGCGTGGTGCGCGGCTGCGTCAGCGCTTCGAGCAAGGCGCGGCCGTAGGCGTCGATATCGCTGGTATCGAGCAATTGCACGCTCGGGAAATTCGCGGCGAACGCGAACGATGAAATCGCGCTCGCCACCACTGGAATGCCTGACGCCAGCGCCTCCAGAAAGCTGATGCTGTGCGCCTCGAAGCTCGACGGCATCGCGAACACGGTCGATGCACGCAGAATCTGCGCGACGTCGTTGCGCGGTCCCTGAATCTGCACGCGATCCTGTAAGCCCAACTGCGCCACGCGCTCGACCACCGCCGCGTGATACGCGAGATTTTCGATCACACCGCACAGCAGCAAACGCGCTTCCGGCTCGGCGCGCGCCACGTACGCGAACGCTTCGACCGTCTGCAACTGATTCTTCTCGGGAATGTATCGGCCAATCTGCACGATCTGCTTGCGCACGGCGGGCACGGGCGGCATGGCGTCGTCGTGAGCGAAGCTCGACACGTCCACGCCATTCGGCACGACGATCATCGACGGATGCGAGCCGACTTCCTTCACATAGTTGTCGATATTGCCCTGCGACACGCCGATCACCGCCTTCGCGCGGCTCGACAGCAGACGCTCGGCGCGCAGCAACGCGCGATTGGCGAAGTCGTTGGCGCCGGAGTGCATGACCCAGACGATCGGCACGCGCGTCGGCAAGGCGCGCACGTAGAGCGCGGGAATGGTCGCGTGCGCGAAGATGATGTCCGGCCTGAAGCTGCGGATCGCGCGATGCAGAAACAGCAGACGCCCGAGCTTGCCCATGCTCCGCGTGGGGAACAGGCAGGTTACGTTATGCGCGCGCAACTCCGCGCTGATGTGGGTGAAATCGTCATGTTCGGGCTCCAATGACGCGATGCAGACATCGTGGCCGCCATTTTGATGTCCTATCGCGACGCCCTTCGCAAGTACTTCCGCCCCGGATAATCGCGGCGTCAGTATGACCTGGAGAATTCGCATCTGTGCAGTCCCTCGGCTATTCCGAAGTGTCTACGGCGGCCACCCGTTCTGCCCGATACGTGGTCCCCGTTGCCGTTCGCCTCACGATGTCTCTCGCCATTCGAGACACGGCACACTCCCTGTTTTTCTGTTTATCGATCTAGTTGGCGCGTGCTCACCAGAAATTACCATCGATGACACGCCACGTTAAGTTACTCCTGACTTCATATCAAACGCACGCCATCTCGTAGTGTTTTTCGGTCGGAGGCGAAAGCGAAGAAAGCGAAACGTGGCATCGCGCACATGAGCGACGAAAGGGTGACGAAAGACGAGGTCGATCCGCCGGCGAGAGACCTTCGGCCGGCGGTGAAGAAAATCAGTTGGAGTTCGAATTGAAGTTCGGGCACTTCAGATTGCAGCCGTTGGGATCACCGTTGTCGGCTTTGCGGCGCATGGCCGAGGTGCCCTTCTGATATTTGTCGGACGGCGCCGAAGCCGCGAACTGCATCTGCGGATGTTCGTTCAGGCGGAATTCGTCCTGAAGCACGCCGCCCGGTACGCCCGGCGAATTTTGAGCGAAGGCGACGGGAACCAGACAAGCGGCGCTGGCGATAAGCGCGGCGGAAACGGAAGCGAGCAGCGTGAATTTCATGGCGGTATTTCGTGCGGCGAGGCCGCATCTCAAGCAAAGTGGAACCGGACGGCAAGCCGCTAGGTTAGCGCATATCGGTTCCATCGACAGAATTTGCTGGCTATTTCCGATTGCGCTGGATTACGGCGCGTTTCGGCTCAGCCGTTCAAGCCGTCTTCGATATCCACAAGCGAGCCGCAACTCGCCGGATCGTAGCCTTCCAGATGCGCAACGCTGTCGTTGAACGTGGCGCTGCGCAGTATCCGCAACACGGAGGCAAGCCGCGCTTCGTCCAGGCGCGCCCGTTCGCAGGCGAAGAAATAATCCTCATCGACAATCGGAATGAAGTCCAGCGCGAAGTGTTGCGCGGCAGGCTGCACGCCGAAACCGAGGTCGGCCATGCCGCTGGCGACGAAGGCCGCGATTGCCGAATGCGTCAGTTCGGTGGTTGCGTAACCGTTGATCTGATCGGGATCGACACCCACGCTGCGCAACGACAAATCGAGCAACATGCGCGTGCCCGATCCGGGCTGCCGATTCACAAAGCGCACATCGCCGCGCGCCAGATCGCGCAATCCTTCGATGCCCTTCGGATTGCCCTTCGGCAAGAACAAGCCCTGCGTGCGCCGCGTGAGGTGAATGAGCTGATGCTTGTCCGGATCGAGATACGGGCGATAGATCTCCGCGCAAATCGAACGAAACGGGCCGACCGGCAAGTGGAAACCGGCCAGTTCGCACTCGCCGCGCGCCAGCGCACTCACCGCTTCGGCGCTTTCCCGATATTTGATATCCACCGGCACGCGCTGCTCGCCCAACGCCCGCACGAGCGTGGCGACCGCATAACCGTGCGATGCGTGAATGCGCACTTGCGTCGCCGCGCCCGCGAGTCGCCGATTCAACTCGCCGGAAATATCGTTGGCGACGGCCTGCAATGGCGATTCGAGCCGCTCGTTGCTGACACGTTCCGCGCGCAGCACCGCCTCGCCCAATTCCGACAACACCGAGCCGCGCCCGCGCGATTTCATGATCAACGCGCCGCCCAGCCGCTCCTCGATTTCGCGCAACAAACCCCACGCGTGCCGATAGGACAAACCCTTAGCGCTCGCGGCATTCGCGATGCTTCCCGTCTGAGCGACGAGCTGCAAAAGCGGCACAACCGCACTGAGACTGGTTTCCCGGCCATCCGCGTCCTTCAGGACCAGCTCGGCGCGGCATTCGATCTCCACCATATGCATCTCCCCTTCCTATTGCCAAGATATATCACCACGCCTATTGTTCTTTTAAAGGCCCGGCACCTTTCATTATATCGACTTAAATATGTATCGCTAAAACATATGCCGGGCGTGGAGACATCCCCATGACACATCCGCAGCCGAATGCTGCCGCAGCCGAAGAACTGGTTCGCCGTCACGCTGTTCAAGGCGCGACGCTGATGACCATCCTGCATGCCATTCAGGACGAAATCGGCTACGTGCCGGAAACGGCGATCGCGCCGCTCGCGCGTACGCTGTCCTTGTCGCGTGCCGAAGTGCACGGCGTCATCACCTACTACCATCACTTCCGTTCCGCGCCGCCCGCGCATGTGACCGTGCAGTTGTGCCGCGCGGAAGCGTGCCGCAGCATGGGCACGGAAGCGCTGAAGGATCACATCGAGTCGCATACGCATTGCACGTTCGATAGCGGTCATGCCGAAGACACCGAACTCGAATCCGTGTTCTGTCTCGGGCAATGCGCGCTCTCGCCCGCGATGATGATCAACGGCGAACTGCATGCACGCGTCACGCCCGTCAAGTTCGATCGCCTGTACGCGGCGGCTCGCGAAAAAACGGAGGTGACGGCATGACGCGCATCTACGTCCCCATCGATTCCGCCGCGCTCGCGCTGGGCGCTGAAGACGTCGCCATCGCGATTGCGGATGAAGCGCAGAAGCGCGGTATCGACGTGCAGATCGTGCGTAACGGCTCGCGCGGCTTGTTCTATCTCGAACCGCTGGTCGAAGTGGAAACGGCGGATGGCCGCATCGGATATTCGAATGTTGAGGCGGAAGACGTCGCTCAGTTATTCGATGCAGGTTTCCACGAAGGCAAAGCGCACGCGAAAAACGTCGGCATCGTCGATGAGATCGCGTATCTGAAGAAGCAGCAACGGCTGACGTTCGCGCGCATTGGCATTACGGACCCGCTTTCTATCGACGATTACATCGCGCTCGGCGGCCTTCAAGGCCTGCGCAACGTGCTCGATATGAATGGCGATGCAGTCGTCACCGCCCTCACCGATTCCGGTCTGCGCGGACGCGGCGGCGCGGCCTTCCCCGCCGGCATCAAATGGAAGACGGTACGTGGCGCGCTGGCCGATCAGAAGTACATCGTCTGCAATGCCGATGAAGGCGATTCCGGCACGTTCTCGGATCGGCTGGTGATGGAAAGCGATCCGTACATGTTGATCGAAGGCATGATCATCGCGGGCGTGACGGTTGGCGCAACGAAGGGCTATATCTACGTGCGCAGCGAGTATCCGCACGCTATCGCCACGCTGAATCGCGCCATCGATAAAGCGCGCGATGCGGGCTGGCTCGGCGCGAGCGTGCTGGGTTCATCGCATGCGTTCGAGTTGTATGTGGCCAAGGGCGCGGGCGCGTACGTGTGCGGCGAGGAAACGGCGCTGCTCGAATCGCTCGAAGGCAAGCGCGGCATCGTGCGCGCCAAGCCGCCGGTTCCGGCGCTGGTCGGTTTGTATGGCAAGCCGACGGTCATCAACAATGTGATTACGCTGGCGACCGTGCCGATCATCTTCGCCAAGGGCGCGGCGTTCTATCGCGACTACGGCATGGGACGTTCGCGCGGCACGCTGCCATTTCAGATCGCGGGCAATGTGAAGCAAGGCGGTCTGGTCGAACTCGCGTTCGGCGTCACGCTGCGTGAGTTGATCTATGAATACGGCGGCGGCACGGCAAGCGGCCGTCCCGCGCGCGCGGTGCAAGTGGGCGGTCCTCTCGGCACGTATCTGCCGGAAAGCCAGTGGGATATTCCGCTCGATTACGAGGAATACGCGAAGGTCGGCGCGGTGGTCGGTCACGGCGGTCTGGTGATTCACGACGATACGTCCAATCTCGCCGAACTCGCTCAATACGCGATGCACTTCTGCGCGCTCGAATCGTGCGGCAAGTGCACGCCGTGCCGCATCGGTTCGACGCGCGGCGAGGAAGTAATCGCGAAGATTCGCGACGGCGATACATCGGTCAGGCAAATCACCTTGCTGCGCGAACTGTGCGACACGATGGTGTCCGGCTCGCTCTGCGCGATGGGCGGCATGACGCCGTTCCCGGTGATGTCCGCGCTCGACCACTTCCCTGAAGATTTCGGATTGCCCCGCACGCCCGCACAGAAGGCGGCGTAAGAAAAGGAGACGAACATGTCCAACACCAACAACGGCTGCGGCTCCGGCAATTGCGCGTGCAAGAGCGCGGCGTCCGTCCAGCGCCGCGATCCGTTCGATGAAACCGACTACGGCACGCCGCTGCGTCATGCGGATATCGATGTGACGCTGGAGATCGACGGTGAAAGCGTGACCGTACCTGCGGGCACGTCGGTGATGCGCGCGGCGATCGAAGCGGGCGTCAACGTGCCGAAGCTCTGCGCGACGGATTCTTTAGAGCCTTGGGGTTCGTGCCGCCTGTGTCTCGTCGAGATCGAAGGCAAGCGCGGCTATCCGGCATCGTGTACGACGCCGGTCGAAGCGGGCATGAAAGTCCGCACGCAAAGCGACAAGCTGCAATCGCTGCGCAAGAACGTGATGGAGCTGTACATCTCCGATCACCCGCTCGATTGCCTCACCTGCCCCGCCAATGGCGATTGCGAATTGCAGGACATGGCGGGCGTGGTCGGCTTGCGCGAAGTGCGATACGGCTACGAAGGCGCGAATCATCTGAAGGACAAGAAGGACGAATCGAATCCGTACTTCACCTACGATCCGTCGAAGTGCATCGTCTGCAATCGATGTGTGCGGGCGTGCGAAGAAACGCAAGGCACGTTCGCGCTGACCATCGCGGGACGTGGTTTCGAATCGCGTGTGGCGGCAAGCGAAAATGTGCCTTTCATGGAAAGCGAATGCGTGTCGTGCGGCGCGTGCGTCGCTGCGTGCCCGACCGCGACGCTGCAAGAGAAGACCGTCATCATGCTCGGTCAGGCCGAACATTCCGCGATCACGACGTGCGCATATTGCGGCGTCGGCTGCTCGCTGAAGGCGGAGATGAAAGGCAAAACCGTCGTACGCATGACGCCGAATAAAAATGGTCAGGCGAACGAAGGACATGCGTGTGTGAAAGGCCGCTTCGCGTGGGGTTATGCCACGCACAAGGACCGCATCACCAAGCCGATGATCCGCGCCAAGATCACCGATCCGTGGCGCGAAGTCTCGTGGGAAGAAGCGCTCAACTACGCAGCCAGCGAGTTCCGCCGCATTCAGGACAAGTACGGGCGCGATTCGATCGGCGGCATCACGTCGTCGCGTTGTACGAACGAAGAAACGTATCTGGTGCAGAAGCTCGTGCGCGCTGCATTCGGCAACAACAACGTCGATACCTGCGCGCGCGTCTGCCATTCGCCGACCGGTTACGGCCTGAAGACGACGCTCGGTGAATCGGCGGGAACGCAGACGTTTGCATCGGTGGAACAGTCGGACGTGATCGTCGTGATCGGTGCGAATCCGACCGATGGCCATCCGGTGTTCGGCTCGCGTCTGAAGCGCCGCGTGCGCGAAGGCGCGCAACTGATCGTGGTCGATCCGCGCCGTATCGATATCGTCGATAACCCGCACGTGAAGGCGTCGCATCATCTGCAATTGCGTCCGGGCACGAACGTGGCGATGGTCAATTCGCTCGCGCATGTGATCGTCACCGAAGGCCTGATGAAGGACGATTTCATCGCTGAGCGATGCGAGCCGCGCGCGTTCGAACAATGGCGCGATTTCGTATCGAAGGAAGAGAATTCGCCGGAAGCGATGGAAGCCGTCACCGGCGTGCCCGCGCAAAAGGTCCGCGAAGCCGCGCGCATTTACGCGCTCGGCGGCAATGGCGCGATTTACTACGGCCTCGGCGTCACCGAACACGCGCAAGGCTCGACCACGGTGATGGGCATCGCCAATCTGGCGATGGCGACGGGCAATATCGGCCGCGAAGGCGTGGGCGTGAATCCGTTGCGCGGCCAGAACAACGTGCAAGGCTCGTGCGATATGGGCTCGTTCCCGCACGAGTTGCCGGGGTATCGCCATATCAGCGATGCCGCCACGCGCGCGCTGTTCGAAGAAGCATGGAACGTGAAGCTTCAGCCCGAACCGGGCCTGCGCATTCCCAATATGTTCGATGCCGCCGCACATGGCACGTTCATGGGCTTGTATTGCCAAGGCGAAGACATCGTTCAGTCCGATCCGAACACGCAGCACGTCGCCGATGCCTTGTCGTCGATGGAATGTATCGTCGTGCAGGATATCTTCCTGAACGAGACCGCGAAGTACGCGCATGTGCTGCTGCCCGGCTCGACTTTCCTGGAAAAGGACGGCACGTTCACCAACGCCGAACGCCGCATTTCGCGCGTGCGCAAGGTCATGCCGCCGCTCGCCGGTTATTCCGACTGGGAAGTGACGATCAAGCTCGCCGCCGCGCTCGGTTATCAGATGAACTACACGCATCCGTCGCAGATCATGGACGAGATCGCGCGTCTCACGCCGACGTTCCACGGCGTGTCGTACGAACGGCTCGATGAACTCGGCAGCATTCAGTGGCCGTGTAACGAACGCGCGCCGGATGGCACGCCGACCATGCATATCGATGAGTTCGTGCGCGGCAAGGGGCGCTTCGTCATCACCAAGTTCGTGGCGACGCCGGAAAAGGTCACGCGCAAGTATCCGCTGTTGCTGACGACGGGGCGCATTCTGTCGCAGTACAACGTCGGCGCGCAGACGCGTCGCACGGAGAACTCGCAGTGGCACGATGAAGATCGCCTCGAAATCCATCCGGTCGATGCGGAAGATCGCGGCATTCGACAAGACGATTGGGTTGGCATCGAATCGCGCGCGGGACAGACCGTGTTGCGCGCGCAGATTTCGGAGCGCATGCAGCCGGGCGTGGTTTATACGACCTTCCACTTTCCGGAATCGGGCGCGAACGTCATTACCACGGACTCTTCCGACTGGGCGACCAATTGTCCCGAGTACAAGGTGACGGCGGTTCAGGTGATGCCGGTCGAGCAGCCGTCACAGTGGCAGAAGGAATATTCGCGCTTCAATACGCAGCAGCTCGAACTGCTCAATATGCGCGATCTTGCATCGACCAACTCGGGGAAGTAAGGGAAGATGGACGTCGATAATCTGATCGAGATGGCGAACCGCATCGGCGAATTTTTCGATTCGATGCCGGATCACGAAGAAGCCGTCGATGGCGTGGCGGATCATATCCACCGCTTCTGGGAGCCTCGGATGAGGCTCGCCATTCTGGGCGCTTTGGATGATGAGGGCTCAGGCATGGAACCGATCGTGCGCGAGGCGTTGACCAAGCATCGCGCTGATTTGATGCCTAAGGCTACCGCTTGACTTAATCCTCGCGATACTCGCGCTCGGATGCCTGCCGCTCGGCTTCGGCATCCGGCGCGCCGAACCATAGCTCGCAATGCCGCAGCAGCGCGTGCACGTCCGATGGCGCGCGTCCGCGTGCAGCGATATAGCCATCGGGACGCACGAGATAGAACGCGGGGCGCGTGCGGCCGTAGTTGTCCGTGAGCGAGTTTGCGCCTTCGCCGCGCGTATCGGTGATGCGCCAGATGCGCACGGCATCGGTGAAAATTTCGGCGATGGATTGGGCGAGACCGTCCAGGTCGGGATCGCCGCTGACCGCGTGCGCGAGCGTGATGGTCGCGGGCGCCAACGCGATATCGTCCTCGCCGGTCGGACTCACCAGCAGGAACAACGAGAAGCAGCAGGGATCGTGCAGATCGTAGAGACAGCCGACGCCGGGTAGACGCCCAAGCGGCCCGTCGATCACGTGTACGCGCGCATCCGGCGCTCGTTCGCCCGCGCGCGGACCGCCATCGAGCAGACGCTCCAGCGTGAGCGGGCTCTTGCGATAGTTGATCGATAACTCGCTGACGGTGCGGCGCATTGCATCGCGCAATGGACCGATTGCGGCGAGCGCGGGCATCACGTGATCGCGCATCAGCTTCATCGGACCGTGTTCCGCGCCGGCCATTTGCATCAGCATGCTCGACTGACGCAACACGTCGCGTTCGATCGGATGCCGTTCCGTGTGATAAGTATCCAGCAGCCGATCCGGCGCGCCGCCCGCCAGCATCCGCGCGATTTTCCAGCCGAGATTGAGCGCTTCCTGAATGCCCGTGTTCATGCCCTGCGCGCCAGCGGGACTGTGAACGTGCGCGGCATCGCCCGCAAGAAACACGCGATCTTTGCGCAGCCGATCCACCATGCGCGCATTCAGCCGAAAGTACGACGACCACGTCAGATCCGACAGCGTCACGCGATGATGCACGCGCCGCTCCACCAACGCTCTGCATTCCTCGATACTCGGGCCGCTCTTGCCTTGCGCCGCACTTGCCGCCGGCGCAGACAGATCGGCGATCAGACGCGCGCGGTCATTGCCCATTGGGAACAGCGCGGCGAGACCTTCGCCGGACGCGAAGATGTGGAACTCGTCTTCGGGCCAATCGGAGTCGGCTTGCACATCGGCGAGAAGAAAGGTTTGCTCGAAGGTCTTGCCGTCGAACCCGACTTCCAGCCGATGCCGCACGAAGCTGTGCGCGCCATCCGCCGCGATTACATACGATGGCCGCAGCAGTTCTTCGTGTCCCGTGGCATCGCGCAATGTAGCCTGAACGCCTGCGGAACCCTGCGTGAGATCGATCAGTTCGACACCGCGTTCGATACGCACATCGAAGCTGACGAGATGGTCGGTGAGAATGCGCTCGGTCTGCGATTGATCGAGAAAGAGCAGATACGGATAACGCGTCTGCAAGGGATCGAAATCGAGCCGCGCCAGACGCTGCCCGTTCGAATAAAGATTCGCCACGCGCGCGCGGTGCCCAAGCTCCAGAAACGGCTTGACGATGCGATGCTGCTCGAAGAGTTCCAGCGTGCGCGCCTGAATGCCGATGGCGCGTGAGTATCGCGAAGGCTCGCGCGCCTTATCGATCAGCCGGACCGGAATGTGTGCGCGCGACAGACTCATCGCGGCGGCGAGCCCGGTCGGTCCCGCACCGACGATCAGCACGGGCGCGACATCGAGCCGTTCGTTCGGCTGGTTCGGGTTCAGCTTGGGCGCGAACATGCGGTCCTCCTTGAAACGTCACGCCACCTAGTGTACGCCGGTCGATTGTTTCGAAGCTTAGTGGACGTGCCCGCGCTCGTTCAGCACGCACGCGTGGCACGACATGCCGAACTCCACCTGCACGGTCGCGTGATGCATCGCGTAGTTCGCGCGCAGGGTTTCGACCACGTCTTGCACGAAGCCGTCGCCGGGATGGCCTTCGGGCATCACCAGATGCACGGTCAGCGCGTTCTCCGTGGTGGATAGCGCCCACACGTGCAGATCGTGCACATCGCCGACGCCGGGCAGCGCGGCCAGATAAGCGCGAATCCGCTCCATGTCGATGCCCGGCGGCACCGCGCTCATCGCCAGGCGCATGGCGTCGCGGCCGAGTCCCCACGTGCCCCACACGATTACCGATACCACGATCAGGCTCATCAGCGGATCGAGCCAGCTCCAGCCGGTGAACAGGATGATGAGACCGCTTACCGCGACGGCGGCGGAAATGGCGGCATCGGCGGCCATGTGCATGAATGCGCCGCGCACGTTGAGGTCTTCCTTGCTGCCGCGCATGAAAAGCCACGCCGAGAAGCCGTTGACGATCATGCCGACCGTCGCAACGATGAACACGTCGAGTCCCGCGACCGGCGCGGGATTGAGCAGACGTTGAATGGCTTCGAGCACGATCGCGCCGCACGCGAACAGCAGCAGCGCGGCATTGGCCAGCGACGCGAGAATCGACGAGCTGCCCAGCCCGAATGTGTATCGCGCGCTCGGTTGACGCGTGCCGAGCCAGACCGCCGCCCACGCGAGCAGAAGACCGAGTACATCGGAAAGATTGTGGCCTGCATCGGCGAGCAGCGCGGTGGAATGCGCGAGGAAGCCATAGACCGCCTGCATCACGACAATCACCACGTTCAGCCCGACCGCCAGCGCGAACGTGCGCCCCTGCCCTTCACGCGGCGCGTGGTGATGATGATGACCGCCCGAACCGTGATCGTGATCGTGGCCGTGGTCATGCTTTTGATCGTGATCGTGATCGTGCTTGTGGTCGTCGTGTGAATGCGTATGCGTGCTCATCGGCGTGGCTCGTGATTCAGTCGATATCCGTTGCGTCCGGCTGCGGCTCCGCGACGTGCTCCAGCAATTCGCCGAGCATGCCGCTGATATGTCGATCCGCCGCCACGTAAAACACCTGCTTGCCCTGCCGCTCCGCCCGCACGATGCGCGCCGCGCGCAGCAGCCGCAAGTGATGGCTCACCAGCGACGCCGACAGCCCGAGCGCCTCCGCGATCGCCCCGACCGCGCGCTTCTGTTCGACGCACGCCAGCACGATACGCAGCCGCGTGGGATCGCCGAGCAGACGGAACAGATCCGCGAGCGGCACGACGCGGTCATCGGACGTTATAGAGACAGGAGATGACACGGTTATATCGGCAAACATATGAATAGGTGTTCATATGTTAAGTACCATGCGGGCAACAAGTCAACCTCGAATCGCCAATCCGCCGGAGCGAGTGTGGGAAAATGCGGGGGTTTTGCAGAATTTTCCCGTCATGGACACTGTTTTTGCCCGCGGTTTCGCGGCCCATCGTGACGGCCGCTTATCCGAGGCGGAACGCGACTATCAGGCCGCGCTCGCCGCCGAACCCCGTCACGTCGATGCGCTCCACTACCTCGGCGTGCTGCGCCATCAGCAAGGCCAGCACGCGGAGGCGGCCGAACTCGTGCGCCGCGCCGTCGATCTGCGTCCGACCGACGCCGGTTTGCAGCTCAATCTCGGCAACGCGCTCAAAGCGCTCGGCCGTATCGATGACGCCATCGAGCGGTTTCGCAATGCGCTCACGCTCGCGCCCGGCTTTCCGTTGGCGCAGTACAACCTCGGCAATGCGTACTCGCTGATCGGCCGTCACGAAGACGCCGCCGATGCCTTCGAAAAAGCCCTGCGCGCCCAGCCTAACGATGCCGCCGCGTGGAACAACTTCGGCAACGCACTGTCCTCGCTGAAAAAGTACGAGGAAGCCAGCGCCGCATTCCGACGCGCGCTATCGATTCGTCCGGATCACGCGGGCGCGCACAACAACCTCGGCATGGCGCTCAACGCCATCGGCGATACGCTCGGCGCGATCGGCCACTTTCGCGCGGCGATCGAAGTCGAGCCGAAATACGCTGCCGCGCACTTCAATCTCGGCAATCTGCCCGATGCGCACGGGCATCCGAAAGACGCGCTGCCGCCGCTGGAAAAAGCCATCGCGTTGCAGCCGCGTTTTGCGCCGGCGCACTTCGGCGTCGGCCACGCGCTCGCCAAACTCGGCCAACACGATGAAGCCGTGCGCCATTTCGAGCGCGCCGTCGGTCTCGATCCGAAATACGGCGTCGCGTGGCTGTGTCTGGGCAACTCGCATCTGGCGGTATCGAAACATCAGGCGGCTGTGCGCGCGTTCGATCAGGCCTTGCGTCTCGATCCCGATATGCCCGCCGCGCATCTGAATCGTGCGCTCGCGCTCCTTGCGCTCGGCGATTACGCGCGCGGGCTGCCTGCGTATGAATGGCGCTTGCAGACGGCGGGAAGCGAACCCGCGCCATCGCTGCCGCGCTGGAATGGCGAGCCGATGCCCGAAGGCACGCTCGTCGTACGCGCCGAACAAGGCTTCGGCGATACGCTGCAATTCGTGCGCTTCGCCGCTTACGCGAAAAAGCGCGTCGGCACGCTGATCCTCGAAGTGCAACCGTCGATGGTGCCGCTGATCGCGCCCGCCGCGCACGCCGCGCGTATCGAAGTGAAGAGCAAGAGCGACGGCGTACGCATGCAGGCGGAGGCGTTCTGTCCGCTGCTGAGCTTGCCGCACGCGCTCGGCATTTCATCGGCGGATGCGATTCCGGCGCGCACGCCCTATCTCGTCGTGCCGGCGGAATATCGACGGAAATGGCGTGGTTCGATCGGCGGGCAGGAGCGGCGCAAGATCGGCATCACCTGGTCGGGACGTTTGCAGCCGGGCGAAACGCGCTCGGTGCCGGTCGAAGCGCTCGCGCCGCTGTTCGCGCTGGAGGGAATCGACTGGATGGTGTTGCAGCCGATCCTCACCGATCACGAGCGCGATGTCCTGCTCAAACAGCCGCGCGCGAAGTCGATTCATCGCCTGGAAGGACGGCTGGACAATTTCGCCGATACCGCCGCGATCGTGGATCGGCTGGATGCGATTGTGTCCGTGGATACGTCGGTCGCGCATCTGGCCGGCGCGCTCGGCAAGCCGCTTTGGGTGATGCTGCCGTTCGCTGCGGACTGGCGCTGGTGTATCGATACGGACCGCACGCCGTGGTATCCGAAGGCGCGACTCGCGCGTCAGCGTGCGCCGGGCGAATGGGCGGGCGTGATAGATGCGGTGACGTCGGCGTTGCGCGAGGCATAAAAAAACCCTCGCATCGAGCGAGGGTTTTTCTCAAAACGTTGAGGGAAGCTCAAGCCGTCTTGTACTGATTACGCGCCTCCGGCGAGCGATACAGCACCAGCGTCGCGATCAACCCGCAGATCGCGGCAAGTCCCATCCAGATCCCCGGCGCGGCCTTGTTGCCGGTTGCGTGAATCAGATACGTCGAAATCGCCGGCGTGAAACCGCCGATGGTCGTCGCCAGACTATAGGCCATCGAAAAACCGGTCGTGCGCACGTTCGACGGCATGACTTCGGTCAGCGCGACGACCATCGCGCCATTATAGCTGCCGTACAGGAACGAGAGCCACAGTTCCACCATCAGCAAACGCGCGAACGACGGCTCCGCGACCAGCCATTGCACCGCCGGATACGATGTCAGAATGGTGAGCACGGTGAACACCAGCAGCACCGGCCGACGCCCGATTCGGTCCGACACCGCGCCCATCACCGGCAGCCACACGAGATTCGACAAACCGACGCACACCGTCACGACGAGCGCGTCGATCGACGAGAGTTTGAGCACTTCCTTGCCGAAAGTCGGCGTGTAGGCCGTGATCATGTAGAACGACACCGTCGTCATGATCACCATGCCCATGCCGGCCACCACGATGCCCCAGTTCTGCGCGATCGAACGCGCAATCTCGCCCATATTCGGACGATGCTTCTTGGCAAGAAACTCGTCCGTCTCACGCAGCGAACGGCGAATGATGAACAGGAACGGCACGATCAGACAGCCGATCAGGAACGGCACGCGCCAGCCCCACGCGGTCATCTGATCCGCGGGCAACGCCTGATTCATGATGACGCCGATCAGTGCCGCGAACACCACCGCCACTTGCTGGCTGCCGGACTGCCACGAGCAATAAAAGCCCTTGTTGCCCTTGGTCGCAATTTCCGACAAATACACCGATACACCGCCCAGCTCGACGCCCGCCGAGAACCCTTGCAGCAGCCGCCCGCCCAGCACGATGATCGGCGCGAGCGCACCGATGGTCGCGTAACCCGGCACGAGCGCGACACACGCGGTGCCGATCGCCATCAAGGTCAGCGTCAGAATCAGGCCCTTGCGTCGCCCGTGTTGGTCGATATACGCGCCGAGCACGATCGCGCCGACGGGTCGCATCAGGAAGCCCGCGCCGAACACCGACAGCGCGAGCATCAGCGATGCGAATTCGTTGCCGCTCGGAAAGTAGGTTTTGGCGATGGCGGAGGCGTAATAGCCGTAGACCATGAAGTCGTACATTTCGAGGAAGTTTCCGCTGACCACGCGGAAGACTGTCTTGAATTTCGACTCGTTGGCCGGTGCTACATGAGCTGAGGACATGGGACTATCTCGAAATCTAACTGAAGGGGCGCGTGTGGATGCGCAATCGGCGTGCGAAGCCGTCACAGGGCTTTTATAAGGGTTAACGCGTTACGCTTTTGTAAATAGCGGATAGGCTTAATCTTAACGCCTGCGCCACTTTCTCTGCACGTAACTTCGGCCAAAATCGCTCAACCAACATTAAAAACAGCTTACATTCATCTATCTTTGAACCTACATATCGATGCGACGAATTCTGGCGCGCTCAGTGTTGCTCCTGAACAAGGCCGATTGCCTCAACATGGAACCGAGTATGTGTCAATAAGCAATCCTCTAGGAATACCACTTTAGGAAAGGTCTGGTCGCCGGGAACAATTCGCTTTCGTATCATCGCGGGTCACTTCTAGTCGCCTTCGTGGCAGACGCCCTTGCCGACATGTGCGGCGCACTTGTCTGCATACGCTTTTGGAATCTCCATGACCGACCCGCTGATCGTTGTTGAAGGCACTTTGCGCCTGCCGTCGCTGCGCCCGCTCGCCGATCCGTCCTCGAACTATGGTCATGAATGGTCGGCCGCACGTTCACGCGCCACCCATAAGCAATCCGAAATTTCCTTGTTCGGCGCGCACATGCAGACGGAATATGTCGAAGCCATCACGTTGTCGGGTTCGGGTTCGTCGTATCGCGCGGCAAGTATCTGGGCCGTTTTCGCCGATGATTCCGCGCGCTTGTCGATGCTGCGTGTGATTGAGGAGATAAAAAGCGGCGTTGCAGCAGAACCGCCCGCCGCACCGAAGACCGAGCCGATTCAGCTGGCCTTCAACGAACCGGTCGAAAAACAGGCAACGCCGGAAAGCCGCATGCCGGCCTTCCTCAAAACGGCTATCGCGTTAGCCTGCGCCGCACTGATATCGTGGATGATCGTCGGGTATGAATCGCATCGGTCAGGTTCAACCGAAGCGGCGGCGCCTGCCGCGACATACGCTGAAATGGACACGAAGCACGACGAAGCGCCCGCTGTACCGTCGCCCGCATCGTCGCCCGCGCCTGCTTTAGCGGCTGTACACGCACCGGCTGTGATGGCGCGGTCAACGGAAGCGAGCGCGCCGCGCGTCGTGACGGCTGCGTCGCCGATCGTGGTAAGCGATCGGGTCAAGCCGGTCGTGGCAACGCCCGCACCGAAAGCGAAGCGTATCGAGCCGCGCGCGAAGAAGCAGCTGGTCAAGGCATCGAACGCAGGCAAGCCGATCAAGGTCTCGGCGGTTCAGAAGGTTCAGAAGGCTCAGAAGCAGTCGGGCGGCACATCGGTCGTGCATTCGCCGCGCGTGCCGCAGTCGCAATATCAAGCCGACGCCGACGATTATCAGATGCCCGCGAAGCCGCATCGGACGCGCGCGACGGTTTCGCGCCCGCTCTCAAATTCGACCGACGCGGCGCCTTCGGCTCCGAAGCCCAATCCGTCCATCGACACGATGGCGCTTTACAACATGCTCCAGCATTCCGCGACGCTCGACAGCAACGTCAGAACATCGGATGCCTCCGCGAAATGACGCATCGTCAGATCGTTCAACCTTTTCGGCACGACGCCACCATGAAGCACGCACGTTTTCTCCGTTTTGCGACGTTCGCCGTCGCGTTGTCCGTTTTCGGCGCGCTCGCGTCCGTGACCAGCGCGTTCGCCGATACAAAACCCGCTGACACCAAGCCCGCTCAGTACAGCGCCGAAGATTTATCCGATGTCAGACCGGGCAGCGCGCCCGCGACATCGGGCAACGTCACGGAATTGCAGGATCTGGTCAAGGCCGGCAGCCTGACCGAATTGCGTACGACGCGTAACGGCAGTTACGGCGCGCGGCTCTATTTCCTCGCGCGTGAGATGGTGTACTACGTCGCGCTGTCGCAGGAAACGCAGTTGTGGCGCGTGGTGAAAACGCAGGACGAAATGCGCGCCGAATCGGTCTACGCGCAGTTCGCGCGCAAGAGTTTCGATCTCGCCGATGGCGAAATCCGCCGCACGCGCCTGCAGGCGCAGACTGCGTTGCTGGATCGCGTGATCGCGGTGTCGGCGAATCGGGCGAATCGGTTGTCGGCGGATCTGGCGTTGGCGCAGCAGCAGGACGCGCAAGTGTCGGAGCGTCAGCAGAAGTTGCAGGCGGAATCGACCGCGCTGGCCAGCGACAAGGCCGAAGCCGAACGCAAGTTGCGCGCGTTGCAGCAGCAGGTCGATCAGCTTCAGCGTCAGAGCGAAGCGGGATTGCTGCCGGCGCGTTGATCTTCCACGCATCGAACAGAGAGCAAAAAGCAAAAAGCAAAAAGCAAAAGCCCGCTTCTCACGAAGCGGGCTTTTGCGTTTGAAGCGCTCCGAAACTTAGAACCGCGTTTCGCGCGCCACGCGCAGGAACGTATCGAGCAGCGGCGTGCAGTCGAGCATTTCCGCCCCGCCCGCGCGATGAAACTCCGGGTGCCATTGCACGCCGACCACGAACGGCGACCGGCGATACCGCACCGCCTCGATAATCCCGTCCTCCGCCGATACCGCTTCGATATTCAGATCGCGGCCAAGCGTTTTCACGGCCTGATGGTGAATCGAATTGACGATGGCTTCGCGCTGATGCGGGAACATGTTGGCGAGCGTCGAGCCATCCGGAAAACGGATCGAATGGCGATGCTGGTCGTATTGCTCGTTGACGTGGATGCCTGCCGTCGGCACGTCCGTGGCGATATCGCCGTAGAGCGTGCCGCCGAACGCCACGTTGATAAGCTGACAGCCACGGCACACGCCCAGTACCGGCTTGCCCGATTCGACGAATTCGTGCAGCAACTCAAGCTCGTACATATCGCGGACGCGGTCGCCGGGCCATTCGGGACGCGTCGTCGCTTCCTCGTAGGATTGCGGCGAGACATCCGCGCCGCCTTGCAGCAGCAGGCCGTCGAGATGCTTCGCGTAGTCGCGCAGACGAATATTGCTCGGATGCAGCATGCCCTGCGTGCCGACCGTCGGAATCATGAAGACGAGCACATCGCGCGACATGACCCAGTGCGCGATCGATTCTTCCAGGTACTGAAGCGTCTTGCCGCGCAAACCCTTCGCGCCCGGCTCCGGATGAAAAATCCGCGCCGATACCCCGATCCGCAAAGTCCGTTGCGTAATGCGCTGTCCCGCGCGATCGAAAATCTGCCGCGCGCGCGCCGCCATCACGCGGCCGAACACGGACCACGCGGAATCGGAATGTTTCAGATAGGCGGGCTGCGCCTGCGTGCCGGCTTGCTGTTGCGTCGGCGGGATTTGCGGCGGATTGAGCGTGGCGAAATCCGGCGTCGCGCTGATTTCGGGCGGGAAGCCGACTGCCGGCTTGGCTTCGATCACCGGTTCCACGACTGTTTCGGCCGCTTCGGCTTCGGTTGCCGCTTCGAGATTTTGCGCGAGATTGGCGCGCGCATCGGGACGTGCCGGTTTGATCGGCTCGACCGTCGATGCACTCGTTGGCGAATCCGTCGATGCCCGTTCGGTCGCGCTCGCCTGCGCACCAGAAGCAGGCGCGGGAGCGGGCGTGGGCGCTGCCGCAGCCGGTTCCTTTGACGGCGCGCCGTCCTGCGACACGCCTGCCGCCGATGAATCCGCGCCGGTGCGCCGGGGATCGATACCGCCTGTATTACCTGCTTCGTTCGAAGTTTTGTTTTCGCTCATTCCGTTGTCAGGCGCTCGAACGCCGTGTGAAGAATGGACACGCTTCAATTATCCGCCCTTGCCAAAGACGGGGCAAACCAGCACACATTTGCTCACATTAGGCCACATTTGGAAAAATCAGTGGTGATCGCGCGGTTCCTCGAAAGTCTCGCGCAGAGCAATCTGCATGGTCGCGTGAATCTTCACACACCAGCGCCACAACACGGTCAACAGCAGCGCCGCACACAGCAATACGCCGATCATCAGGCCGAAAGGCGGAAGAATGCCGCCCGATAAAGCCGCGACCAGCAAAAACACGCCGAACATCGCGACGATCGGAATAAGGCCAGAAACCGCCGATCGAATCGCACGCGTAAAGCGCCCTGCTTTCGCCGGCTGCACGCTCACTTCGGCCAGCAACAACGCCAGCGATTCGAGCTTGCGATACACCGCCACCAGAAACGGCAACGCCACCAGCAGCGCCGCGCCCCACAGCACGACGCGCTGCGCATCGTCGGTTTCGAGCCAGCGCGACAGATAACTCGATGCAAACGGCGCGGAATACGATGCGCCCAGGAAAATTGCCGCCACCAGCGCCAGATTCACCGCGATCTGCACCACGATGCGACGCGACATCGAAAAGAGCGTGGGGCCGCCGGACGCGGGCGTGAGGCTGGAGAGCCATTGCGAGTACAGACCGAACGTATTGGCGATCGGCGCGGGCATCGCGCGGGCGACGCGCAGTGTGAGCGGATCGGCGGCGCGCATCAGATACGGCGTGAGCAGCGTGGTCAGCGCCGAGACCGCGACCGCGATCGGATAGAGAAAGCCGCTCGTCACCTTCAGCGACAAACCCAGCGACGCGATGATGAACGAGAACTCGCCGATCTGCGCCACGCTCATGCCGACGCGCATCGACGTACGTCCGTCCTTGCCAGCGAGGAACGTGCCGAGTCCGCACGAGACGATCTTGCCGAACACCACCGCCACGGTAATCACCGCGATCGGCCACGCATAATCGACGAGCACGGTCGGATTCAACAGCAAGCCGATGGTCACGAAAAAGATCGCGGAGAACATGTCGCGCACCGGCGCGATCAGATGCTCGACACGCGCCAGACTTTTCGATTCCGCCATGATCGCGCCGATCAGAAACGCGCCGAGCGCGATCGAATAATCGAGCTTCACGACCAGCAGACAGAAGCCGAAGCAGAAGCCGAGCACGGTGACGAGCAGCATTTCATCGCTTTTGGCGCGTGCGACGTAATCGATCGCGCGCGGCACGATCAGAATGCCGACCACCAGCGACACCGTCATAAACAGCAGCAGTTTGCTCAGCGTGACGACCGCAATGCCCGCGCTCACCGACCCCGTCTGCGCGATGCCCGACAGCAGCACCAACATGGCAATCGCCAAAATATCTTCGACGATCAGAATGCCGAACACGAGTTGCGCGAACTTCTCGCCCTTCATATTCAGCTCGGACAGCGCCTTGACGATAATCGTCGTCGATGAAATGGCGAGCATCGCGCCCAGGAACAGCGAGTCCATTGCGTTCCAGCCGAACCATCGGCCGATCTCATAGCCGATCCAGATCATCAGCACGATCTCGGACAGCGCCGCGACGAAGGCCGTCGCGCCGACTTTGAACAGCTTGCGCAGACTGAATTCCAGCCCGAGCGAAAACATCAGAAATACGACGCCGAGTTCGCCAAGCGTTTGAATGGTGGCTTCGTCGTGGATCAGATTGAACGGCGGCGTGTACGGCCCGATGATGACGCCCGCAACGATATAGCCGAGCACCACCGGCTGCCGCATGCGGTGAAACAGCACCGTCACGACGCCCGCGATGGCCATGATTACCGCCAAATCCTGAATAAAACCGATCGCGTGGTGCATCAGTCGAAATCCTTACAGAGAGATAACGGAATGACCGATGTTACCGCAGGGCAGTGAAATCGCGGAGATCGCTGCCTGCTTTTCGCTGGTGCATCAACGAAAAAGCCCGCTTCGATGAGCGGGCTTCCAGTACTACGCAGGGTCGAAAACTCAAACCGCTGCTTCGTTCTCCTCGCCGGTGCGGATACGAATCACGCGCTCGACTTCGGCGACGAAAATCTTGCCGTCACCGATCTTGCCGGTGCGCGCCGCGCCGATGATCGCATCGATCACCTGATCGGTTTGATCGTTGGCGACGACGACTTCGATCTTCACTTTTGGCAGGAAATCGACCACGTACTCTGCACCACGATAAAGCTCGGTATGTCCTTTCTGGCGGCCGAAGCCCTTCACTTCCGTGACCGTCAGGCCGGTGAGCCCCACTTCGGCGAGCGCTTCGCGCACTTCATCGAGCTTGAACGGTTTGATGATGGCGGTGATACGTTTCATGGCATGCCTCGTTTGGATATCGAAAATTCAGGAAGGTGTCGATGTCTTTGATTCTAGCCGCGATTTAAGGTGTCAGCGGTCCAGTTAACCACGTAGTCACTCGCTTTCGGGCACGCGTTCCAGATCTTTAAGCCAAACAGTCGATTGCGAATCGCTCGGTGCGCGCCAGTCGCCGCGCGGTGACAGCGAACCGCCCGAACCAACCTTCGGCGCATTCGGTATGCACGAGCGTTTGAACTGGCTGGTACGGAAGAATCGATCGAGAAAGATGCGCAGATTCTTGCGGATATCGCCGAGATCGTACTGATTGCGCACCACGGTTGGGCCTTCGGGCCACGCGCCTTCATCACGATTCTTCCACGCGTGATATTCGAGAAACGCGACCTTCGCCGGCGCAAAACCGAAGCGCAGCGTGTAGTACAAATTGAAGTCCTGCAATTCGTACGGGCCGATCACGCTTTCCGTTTTTTGCTCGATCGCACCGTCCTTCTTGCCGGGGATGAGTTCGGGACTGATATCTGTGCTGAGAATGTTTTCGAGCACATCAGTTCCCGTATCGCCGATTTGCCCCGACTCCGCGACCCAGCGCACCAGATGCGTGATCAGCGTCTTCGGCACGCTGGCGTTCACGTTGTAGTGCGACATGTGATCGCCGACGCCGTACGTGCACCATCCGAGCGCAAGCTCGCTCAAATCGCCCGTGCCAATCACGATCGCGTTATTGAAGTTTGCTAGTCGGAACAAGTGGCTCGTGCGCTCGCCCGCCTGCACGTTCTCGTACGTGATGTCGTATTGCTCGCCGCCCGTGCTGTGCGGATGGCCGATATCCGCCAGCATCTGAATGCAGCTCGGACGAATATCAATTTCCTGCGCCGTGCAGCCGATCACTTCCATCAACTCGCGCGCCTGTTTCAAGGTGCGGTCGCTGGTGGCGAAACCAGGCATCGTATAAGCGAGGATATTGGCGCGCGGCAGGTTGAGGCGATCCATCGCTTTTGCGCACACGAGCAGTGCATGCGTCGAATCCAGTCCGCCCGATACGCCGATCACCACCTTCGACATGCCCGACGATTGCAGCCGCTGCAACAGCGCCTGCACCTGGATGTTGTAGACCTCGTTGCATCGTTCGTCGCGGCGGGTGGCATCGGACGGAACGTAGGGGAAACGTTCGACGCGGCGTTCCAGCGGCAGCTTTCCTTGCGCCGGAATCGAAAGCGGGAATTCGATCACATCGAACTTCGCGACCTCTTCCGCATGCCGATGCGTCGAACGTCCGAACGTCGTCTGACGCATGCGTTCGCGCGAGAGCCTTTCGAGATCGACATCGGCGAAGATGAGATGCGAGTCGGCAGAGAAGCGTTCGGACTCGGCGAGCAACTCACCGTTCTCGTAAATCAGTCCTTGCCCGTCCCACGCCAGATCGGTCGATGATTCACCATCGCCCGCCGACGTGTACAGATACGCCGCCACGCATCGCGCCGACTGTTGCCCGACCAGTTGATGCCGATACCGCGACTTCCCCACCACGATATTCGATGCCGACAGATTCACCAGCACCGTCGCGCCCGCGAGCGCCGCGAACGACGACGGCGGAATCGGCACCCACACGTCCTCGCAAATTTCGACGTGGAAGCGGAACAGCGGCAAATCTTCGATCTGAAACAGCAGCGATGCGCCGAACGGCACGTCCTGACCGCATAACGACAACGTGGTCGTGGTGGCGGCATCGGCGGGGCTGAACTGACGCGCCTCGTAAAACTCGCCGTAGTTCGGCAGATAGCTTTTCGGCACCACGCCGCGGATGAAACCATCGGCAATCACGATCGCGCAGTTGAAGAGCTTGTGCTCGACGCGAACCGGCGCGCCGACGATCATCGCGATCTTCAGCCCTTTCGATGCTTCGAGAATCTCGCTCAACGCGTCTTCGCAGGCATCGAGCAAGGCGCGCTGATGAAACAAGTCGTCGCATGTATAAGCGCTGATGCCAAGCTCGGGAAACGCCACGAGCACCGCGCCGCGCGCCGCCGCCTGCTTGGCGAGATCGATGGTCTGCGACGCGTTGTATGCGGGATCAGCGACCTTGCACGTCGGCACGCCAACGGCGACACGCGCGAAATCATGGCTATACAGATTAAAAAAGTCTCTCTTCATTTCATCATTCCGCGCGTGGGCTTAAAAGTGCCGAATCAAGTGCCGAATCGATTATCGCATGCAGATTCAGGGCTTTTTTCTGAATGGCGTATGCGCTTCGAGCTCTTGAATATGCTGATCCATCGCTTCGGTTTCAGCATCCAGAAACTCGCTGATGGCATGCGCAAAACGCTGATCCGCGATCCAGTGCGCGGACCATGTCGGCGTCGGCAACATGCCGCGCGACATCTTGTGCACGCCCTGCGCGCCGCCTTCGAATCGCGCCAATTTATGCTCGATGCAATACGCGATGCCCTGCATATAGCAAGTCTCGAAGTGCAGCCCGGAGATGAACTCGCGCGTGCCCCAATATCGGCCATACATCACGTCACCGCCGATCATATTGAGCGCGCACGCGAGCCGCTGGCCGTCCGCTTCGGCAATAACGAGCAGCATGCTGTCGGGCGATTCCGCGTGAATCTTGCCGAAGAACTCGCGCGTCAGATACGGCGGATTCCAGTGCTCGCGATAGGTGTTGTCGTAGCAGTCGTAGAAGAAATCGAGCGCGCTCTGGTCGATTTCATGACCGCGCAGCCATGTGTAGGTGACGCCTGCATCGGTCACGCGGCGGCGATCCTGCTTGATCTTTTTGCGCTTGTCGTGACTCATGGTGGCGAGGAAGGCATCGAAATGTTCGTAGCCTTCGGGCGTGTTTTCCCAATGGAATTGCACGCCCTCACGCAGCATGTAACCGGCGTCCGTCAGCGCTTCGATATCTTGTTCCTGCGGAAAGAGCACGTGCAGCGACGAGATATCCATCTGCTTCGAGAACTCGATTGCACCACGCGCGAGCAACACGCGATCGTGATGATCCGCCGCGATCAGGCGCGGACCTGTTACCGGAGAAAACGGCACGGCGGACAAGGCCTTCGGGTAATAGCGCAGACCGTGGCGCTCGAAGGCGTCGGCCCAGGCGTGATCGAACACGTATTCGCCGCGTGAGTGAGACTTGAGATACAGCGGCATCGCACCGGCAAATTCGCCGTCGCGCTTCAAAATCAGATGATGCGCGCGCCAGCCCGTTCGCTTGACCGCGCAGCCCGTCGCCTGCAATGCGGACAGAAACGCGTGCCGCACAAACGGATTGTCCCCGGCGATGCGGTTCCACTCGTGCGCAGGGATATCGTCGAGCGTATCGACCACATGAATTTCGACCTCGCGATTCAACAGGCTGTCCTCGCTTGATTGAACGATTAGCGCGTCACGCGCGCCCGGAAGCGGCTATTTTCGCTTAAGTCGCCGACAGACGCCGAAGCGGACTGCGTGCCCCGACGCGGTGCTTTCAGCGATAATGCGCGGCAAATCTTCCTCAACTCGCCGATGCCCTGGTTCCTCTATCTGATCGAATGCGACGACGGCAGCCTTTATACGGGCATCGCCACGGACGTCGAAGCACGCTTCGTCGCGCATGCGAGCGGCAAGGGCGCGCGTTATACGCGCTCGCGCAAGCCGTTGCGCGTGCTGGCATCGTTCGAACTGGCGGGACGGTCGGAAGCGCTGCGGGCGGAGTATCGCGTGAAGCAATTGACGGCGCGGCAGAAGCGCGCGTTGATTGCGGGGGAAAGGACGTTGGAGTCTTTGTTTGCGTCGGAAGAAGAATAAAGACGCGGCGTAACGCTTGCGGCATCGGCAATCCCCGCGTCGATGCTTTCAACGCGTATTCCCCGCGATTACGCGAAAACAAAAAGGGCAAGCCAACCGGCTTGCCCTTTGTACGGACATCGGAAAAACGAAGCTTACTTCTTATAGTTCGCCACGCCTTCCGAAATTTCCTTGTGCGCTGCGTCGATGCCGTCCCAGCCTTCGACCTTCACCCACTTGCCCTTCTCGAGCGCCTTGTAGTTCTCGAAGAAGTGGCGGATCTGATCCTTCAGGAACTCAGGCACGTCGTCCACCGACTTGAGGTTGGCCGTCATCGGGCAAACCTTGTCGTGGGGAACTGCGATCAGCTTGGCATCGACGCCCGATTCGTCGGTCATCTTCAGCATGCCCAGCGCGCGCGAGCGCACCACGGAACCTGCCAGCAGCGGATACGGCGTGATAACCAGGACATCGACCGGATCGCCGTCGCCGGAAAGCGTTTGCGGAATGAAACCGTAGTTGGCCGGATAGCGCATGCCGGTGCCGATAAAGCGATCGACCACGAGCAGGCCCATGTCCTTGTCCGCTTCGTATTTGACCGGATCAGCCTGCGCCGGGATTTCGATAATCACGTTGAAATCCTGCGGGAGATCCTTGCCGGGAGGTACGTTATTGAAGCTCATGAGCGCTCTCTTGGAGAAGTTGAGTTTTGAAATCCGATGCGCCCGGCGCGTGACATAACGCACAACGCGGGCGGCTGGCAGGTGCGCGGATGCACCGTGATGAATCACTCAGGCATTATAGCCAAACGACTTTGCAGCCCGGCGCGCCGCGGATATTGGCGCGATAATCGAACGGCGCAGCACTTTCCATTCAGCACCAAAAATGCCTGACAAGGAGACATGCATGGAAGACGCGAAGCATTTCATCAATAACCGATGGGTCGCGCCATCGGTCAACGAAACCATTCCCGTTGTCGATCCCTCCGATGGCCAGATGTTCGCGCAGATCGCGCGCGGCACGGCGGCGGATATCGATCGCGCCGTGGCCGCGGCCCGCACCGCGTTCGATGGCGCGTGGGGCGCAACCAGCGCCGCCGAGCGCGGCCGCATCCTCGCGCGTTTGTCGATGCTGATCGCATCGTGCCACGAGGAAATCGCGCAACTCGAAGCACGCGATACCGGCAAGCCGATGAAGCAGGCACGCGCCGATGCAACCGGCATCGCGCGCTATTTCGAGTTCTACGCAGGCGCCGCCGACAAGCTGCACGGCGAAACGCTGCCGTATCAGACCGGCTTTACCGTGCTGACGATCCGCGAGGCGCACGGCGTGACCGGCCATATCGTGCCGTGGAACTATCCGCTGCAGATTTTCGGGCGAAGCGTCGGCGCGGCGCTGGCGACGGGCAACGCGTGCGTCGTCAAGCCGGCGGAGGACGCGTGTCTGTCGCTGTTGCGCATCGCGGAGCTGGCGGCGGAAGCGGGCTTGCCGGAAGGCGCGCTGAATATCGTCACGGGTTACGGACATGAGGCGGGCGCGGCGCTCGCGCGGCATCCGGGCATCGATCATATTTCGTTCACGGGTTCGCCCGCGACGGGCGCGGCCGTCACCAAAATGGCCGCCGATAACCACGTCCCCGTCACGCTCGAACTCGGCGGCAAGTCCCCGCAAATCGTTTTCGCCGATGCCGATTTCGACGCCGCCCTGCCCGTGCTGGTCGCCGCGATCATCCAGAACGCGGGACAGACGTGCTCGGCGGGCAGCCGCGTGTTGATCGAACGATCCGCTTATGAACCGCTGCTGGACCGTTTGTCGGAGGCATTCACGGCGCTGAAAGTCGGCCCGAGCAAGCTCGATCTCGACTGCGGCCCGCTCATCAGCGCAAAGCAGCAGCAACGCGTGTGGGACTTTTTATCCGATGCCCAGCACGACGGCATCACCATGGCCGCGCACGGCGAAGTGGTTTCCGACGCGCCCGAATCCGGCTTCTATCAAGCCCCGACTCTATTACGCGATGTCCCGCCGACACACCGCCTCGCGCGCGAAGAGGTCTTCGGCCCGGTCCTCGCCGCGATGCCCTTCGACGATGAAGCCGACGCGCTGAAACTCGCCAACGGCACCGACTACGGCCTGGTCGCCGGCATCTGGACCCGCGACGGCGCGCGTCAGATGCGCCTCGCGCGACGCGTGCGCTCGGGACAAGTGTTCATCAACAACTACGGCGCGGGCGGCGGTATCGAATTGCCGTTCGGCGGCGTCAAGCATTCGGGACACGGACGCGAAAAAGGCTTCGAAGCGCTGTACGGTTTCACCACGCTTAAAACCATCGCTATCAAACACGGATAAGCACGGCTAAACAAGGAGACGACAAGATGCGACTGCAAGGCAAAACGGTGATCGTGACGGGCGGCGGCTCGGGTTTCGGCGAAGGCATTGCGAAGACGTTCGCGCGGGAAGGCGCGAATGTCGTCGTCAACGATCTGAATGGCGCGGCGGCCGAGCGCGTGGCGAGCGAGATCGCGCTGGCTTCATCGCCCGAAGTGAAGCACGGGCGCGCGATCGCCGTTCAGGGCGATGTGACCAAACGCGACGACTGGCAAAAGCTGCACGATGCGGCGATCGAAGATTTCGGCAGCGTGCAGGTGGTTGTGAATAACGCGGGCACCACGCATCGGAATAAACCGGTGATGGAAGTGACCGAAGCCGAGTTCGATCGCGTGTATGCGGTGAACGTGAAGAGCATCTACTGGAGCGTCGAGCAGTTCGTGCCGTATTTTCGGCAGCAAGGCGGCGGCGCGTTTATCAACGTGGCATCGACGGCGGGCGTGCGGCCGCGTCCAGGTCTCGTCTGGTACAACGGCTCGAAGGCGGCGGTGATTATCGCGAGCAAGGCGCTGGCGGTCGAGCTGGGACCGGACCGTATCCGCGTGAACTGCATCAATCCGGTGATGGGCGAAACCGCGCTGCTGTCCGAGTTCATGGGCATGGAAGACACGCCCGAGAACCGCCGCAAATTCCTCGCGACCATTCCGCTCGGCAGGCTTTCCACGCCGCAGGATATTGCGAATGCGGCGCTTTATCTTGCATCGGACGATGCAGAGTTCATTACCGGCGTGGCGCTGGAAGTGGATGGCGGGCGCTGCGTGTAAAAGGCCGATTCATCGGTGTTTTCCTGATGCCGATCAGTTACTTGGCGCGCTTTGCAAAGGCTAGAATTCTTACGCCCATGTAATCGATTATCAAAATACGGAGACACCGATGGCCAGCACCGCCAGCCCGCATGCAAGCACGCCTTCCGCCTTCGAGGAAGCCACCTATCGCAAGGTCGCGTGGCGCTTGTCGCCGCTGCTGCTGATCTGCTACATCGTCGCGTATCTGGATCGCGTGAATGTCGGCTTCGCCAAGTTGCAGATGGCCGCCGACCTCCAACTGTCCGATGCCGTCTATGGCTTCGGCGCAGGCATCTTTTTCTTCGGCTACTTCATCTTCGAGATACCGAGCAATGTGATCCTGCATCGCGTCGGCGCGCGGGTGTGGATCGCGCGGATCATGATTTCGTGGGGCATCATCTCGGCGCTGACCATGTTCGTCACCACGCCGACCATGTTCTACGTGATGCGCTTTCTGCTCGGCGCGGCGGAAGCGGGCTTCTTTCCCGGCATCATTCTTTATCTGACGTACTGGTTTCCGGCGCGCCGCCGTGGACGCATGACGACGCTGTTCATGACCGCCATCGCCTTGTCGGGGCTGATCGGCGGGCCGATCTCCGGCTGGATCATGAAGAACTTCGACAACGTGCACGGATGGCATGGCTGGCAATGGCTGCTGCTGCTCGAAGGCATTCCGTCGATCGTGGTCGGCCTGTTCGTGCTTGCGATGCTGGACGATCGCATCGCGCGGGCGAAGTGGCTGACGCAGGACGAGCGCGACTTGCTCGAACGGAATATCGCGGCGGACAACGTCGAAAAAGAAGATCCGCCGATCTCGAAGATTCTGTCCAGCCCGAAAGTCTGGCTGATGAGCCTCATCTACTTTTCCTTCGTGATGGGTCTGTACGGCGTGAGCTTCTGGCTTCCGACCATCATCAAGTCGATGGGCGTCTCCGATGCATTACAAGTCGGCCTCTTGTCCGCGATTCCATACGGCGCAGCGGTGATCGGCATGCTGTTCGCGGCACGCAGCGCGGATCGCAGCGGCGAGCGGCGCTGGCATATCGCGATTCCCGCGTTTATCGGCGCGATCGGGCTGGTGATGTCGGTGGTCTTCGCATCGAACACCACGCTTGCGATGCTCGGCCTCACGCTCGCCACGATGGGCATTCTCACGACCTTGCCGCTGTTCTGGAGTCTGCCGACCGCGTTTCTCGCGGGCACGGGCGCGGCGGCGGGAATCGCGATGATCAATTCGCTCGGAAATCTCGCGGGGTTTTTGAGTCCTTATCTCGTGGGTTGGCTCAAGCAGGCCACGGCGTCCAACGCGGCGGGCATGTATATGCTGGCGGGATGTCTGGTGCTTGGTGCGTTGCTTGTGCTCAGCGTGCCGGCTGCGCTCGTGAGTCGGCGTTAAACATCTTGGTTCAAGGGCGGCTGGCCACAGCCGTCCCTCTGCGATTCGTCTCCCTCCCCCGCATCGAATCCTCACCTGCATCAATCAAGCATTTGCGCACCTCAAAGAGGCATCCTCTGGCCTCGTGCACCAAAACGCTTCCGCCAGAAGCGCGGCATCGACAAGAAAAGAACGCCTCAAAATCCCGCAAAGCCCCGCCATCCATACGAATGCACTCGATTGGCACACCCCTTGCAGAAGCAATCGCGCCGGTCTCACGCCAATCAAAGCCAAACGACCCGCTTCAAACCTTCATCGCAAGAATCAAACATATCGGCAAGGGGAACACATACATGAAACGTCGCAGTTTGCTGAAGTTCGGTTCCATGTCGGGCGCGCTCGCTCTTGCGGGTCAGCTTCCGATCACCAAAGCCCAGGCCGCCGACAATGGTCCGATCAAGGTCGGGATTCTTCATTCGCTGTCGGGCACGATGGCGATCTCCGAGACATCGCTGAAGGACACGGCGCTCATGACCATCGCCGATATCAACAAGAGCGGCGGCGTCAATGGCCGCAAGCTCGAACCGGTCGTGGTGGACCCGGCATCGAACTGGCCGCTGTTCGCGGAGAAAGCGCGTCAGCTTCTGACGCAGGACAAGTGCGCGGTGGTGTTCGGCTGCTGGACGTCGGTGTCGCGCAAGTCGGTGTTGCCGGTGTTCGAGGAACTGAACGGTCTGCTGTTCTATCCGGTGCAGTACGAAGGCGAAGAGATGTCGCGCAACGTGTTCTATACCGGCGCCGCGCCGAATCAGCAGGCGATCCCCGCCGTCGAATATCTGATGGGACCGGAAGGCGGCAGCGCCAAGCGCTTCTTCCTGCTCGGCACTGACTATGTGTACCCGCGCACGACCAACAAGATTCTGCGCGCGTTCCTCCATTCAAAGGGTGTCAAGGATGCGGACATTCAAGAGGTCTACACACCGTTCGGACATAGCGACTATCAAACCATCGTCGCGAACATCAAGACCTTTTCCCAAGGGGGAAAGACGACCGTTGTCTCTACGATCAACGGCGATTCGAACGTACCGTTCTACAAGGAACTCGGCAACCAGGGCCTGAAAGCGACCGATGTGCCGGTCGTCGCGTTCTCGGTGGGCGAAGAAGAACTGCGCGGTATCGATACGAAACCGCTGGTGGGTCACCTCGCCGCGTGGAACTATTTCATGTCGGTCAAGAATCCTAACAATTCGAAGTTTGAGAAGGAATTCTTCGAGTACGTAAAGGCGCAGAACCTGCCGGGCGGCGACAAGCGCGTCACCAACGATCCGATGGAAGCGACCTTCGTCGGCATCCATATGTGGAAGCAGGCAGTCGAGAAAGCCAAGAGCACGGACGTGGACAAGGTGCGCGTCGCAATGATCGGCCAGACGTTTGCGGCACCGTCGGGCTTCACGCTGTCGATGGACGGCAACCATCATCTGCACAAGCCAGTGATGATCGGTGAAATTCGCGGCGATGGTCAGTTCAACGTGGTGTGGAAGACCAAGACCGCCGTGCGTGCGCAGCCGTGGAGTCCGTATATCGCGGGCAATCAGGGCAAGCCGGATGTGGTGTCGTCGATTCCGTCGTTCCTGCGCCGTCAGCGCGTGCGGGTTGCTTAAAGCGCTTTAGTAGCAAGGCCGCGCGATTCAAGCGAAAAGCGCGGCCGTCCGAAGTCTTATCGCAAAGGCCATCATGATCGGTTCCATCAGGCGCGTTCTGCTCGCGCTTTTTATTGCGCTGACTTCCCTCTCCGCGCATGCGCTCACCAACGACGACCTCGCGCCGCTCGCAGGCGATGACTTCGAAGCGAAGTCCACCGCCATCGACAAGCTGATCGCCAATGCGGACGCGCCGTCCGTCGCGGTCCTCGCAGCGCTGTCCGATGGCTCGCTCGTCGCCACGGAAGACAACCACATCTACATTCAAACCGACGACGGCAACAAAGATCCGATCACCGGCAAAGTGGTCCAGACGCCCGATGCACAGTCCATCACGTTGAGTAATACATTGCGCACGAAAGTGGCCGGCGCGCTGTCGGGCTTGCAGCTCGCATCGCCCGATATTGCCAGGCGCCGCGATGCGATTGCTGCGTTGCTGAAGAACCCGGACGCGTCGATGAAACCGATGATCGATCGCGCCCGCGCCGCCGAGAAAGACGTCGATCTGAAGAAGCGTCTCGATACGCTGTGGGCCATGACCGCCCTTCACGATCCCGATGTGAACAAGCGGCTCGAAGCCGCGCAACTCGTCGCCGCGCGCCACGATCTGGACATGTACGAACTGCTGCGCCCGATCGTTGCGAAGAAAGCGGACGGCACCTTCAACGAGCCTGACGAGCGCGTGCGCAACGCCGCGCAGGAAGGCATTTATTCACTCGATTCGATTCAACGCCGCAGCGAAATCTTCGGCACGCTGTTCGCGGGTTTGTCGCTTGGAAGCGTGCTGTTGCTCGCGGCTTTGGGCCTTGCGATCACGTACGGTCTGATCGGCGTGATCAACATGGCGCACGGCGAGTTTCTGATGATCGGCGCTTATGCCACGTATGTCGTACAGAACCTCGTGCAGCATTACGCGCCTGCCGCGTTCAACTGGTATCCGCTATTCGCGGTGCCGGTGTCGTTCGTGGTGGCGGCGCTGGTCGGCATGGTGCTCGAACGGCTGGTGCTGAAGCATCTCTATGGCCGTCCGCTCGAAACGCTGCTGACGACCTTCGGCATCAGCCTGATCCTGATTCAGGCGACGCGCACGATCTTTGGCGCGCAGAACGTGCAGGTCACCAATCCATCGTGGATGAGCGGCGGCGTCGCGGTGATGCAGAACCTGATCCTGCCGTATAACCGCATCACGATTCTGGTGTTCTCGCTCGTCGTCGTGGCGATCGCTTGGGGCGTGCTCACCAAGACGCGTCTCGGCCTGTTCGTGCGCGCGGTGACACAAAACCGTCGTATGGCGGCGTGCGTCGGCGTAAAGACTGCACGAGTTGATTCGTACGCCTTCGCATTTGGCGCGGGCATCGCGGGACTCGGCGGCTGTGCGCTTTCGCAGATCGGCAACGTCGGACCTGATCTCGGCCAGAGCTACATCATCGATTCGTTCATGGCGGTGGTGCTCGGCGGTGTCGGTCAACTGGCAGGCACGGTGATTGGCGGCTTTGGGCTTGGACTCGTGAGCAAGGCGGTCGAACCATTCTGGGGCGCGGTGCTCGCGAAGATCGCGGTGCTGGTGCTGATCGTATTGTTCATTCAGAAGCGTCCGCAGGGCATGTTCGCCCTGAAGGGCCGCAGCGCGGAGGCCTGAGATCATGACTGCCTCGACCAACGCATCCGTCAATCTCGATGTCTCGCCGCAACCCGATGAAAGCGCCGCGCGCGCGGGCTTCGCGTTAGGTCTACCGCCACGCGCCGCGCTGTTGCCGCGCAATGGCTGGATCGCGCTGATCGCCTTGATTGTCGCGATGGGCCTCTTCGTGCCGGTGTCCGCGCTCGTGTTGCCGGAGACGAGCACATTCCACCTCTCCGCCTACGCGATGACGCTCATCGCCAAGCTCATGTGCTACGCAATCGGCGCGCTCGCGCTCGATCTCGTGTGGGGATATTGCGGCATCCTAAGCTTGGGTCACGCGCTGTTCTTCGCGCTCGGCGGCTACGCGATGGGCATGTATCTGATGCGCGCCATCGGCCGCGAAGGCACGTATCAGAGCGATCTGCCCGACTTCATGGTGTTCCTCGACTGGCACAAGCTGCCGTGGTACTGGGAAGGCACCGAGCATCTCTGGTATGCGCTGTTGCTCGTGGTGCTGGTGCCCGGCGTGCTCGCGTGGGTGTTCGGCTTCTTCACATTTCGCTCGCGCGTGAAAGGCGTGTATCTGTCGATCATCACGCAGGCCATGACGTTCGCGGCGATGCTGCTGTTCTATCGCAATGAAACGGGCTTTGGCGGAAATAACGGCTTTACCGATTTCAAGCGCATCGCCGGGTTTTCGGTGACGAGCACGAGCACGCGTACGGCGCTGTTTCTCATCACGTTTGCGGTGCTGGTGCTGGCGTTTCTCGCGGCGCGATGGATCGTTACGTCGAAGCTCGGACGCGTGGTGACCGGCGTGCGCGATGGCGAAGCGCGTCTGATGTTTCTCGGCTACTCGCCGCTCGCTTATAAGCTGTTCATCTGGACCGTATCGGCCGTGCTGTGCGGGATTGCGGGGGCGTTATACGTGCCGCAGGTTGGCATCATCAATCCGAGTGAGATGTCGCCCGCCAACTCGATTGAAATGGCGATCTGGGTTGCTGTCGGCGGACGTGGCACTTTGATCGGGCCGATCATCGGCGCGTTTGCGGTGAATGGCGCGAAGAGTTTTTTCACGGCATATTTCGCGGAGTATTGGCTGTTTTTTCTGGGCCTTATCTTTACGCTCGTGCCCTTGCTTTTGCCGAACGGCATCATGGGACTGATCGAACTTGCGCGCCGCAAGAAGGCTTTGGGAGATGCCGCAGAATGACTGCCTACAACGCTTTGATTGTGGACTTGCCGCCGCTGCTTCCCGAGTCGAGTCACAAGAACATCAATATATCGTCGGGGCTGGGGCATGTGCTCAAACCCGATGAGATCGATGTATCGCACGGGACGATTCTTTATCTCGAAGATGTGACCGTGAGTTTCGATGGCTTTCGGGCTTTGAACAAGCTTACGTTGTCTATTGACCTGGGTGAATTGCGCTGTGTGATCGGGCCAAACGGTGCGGGCAAGACCACGATGATGGATGTCATTACCGGCAAGACGCGGCCTGATAGCGGTCGTGTTTTTCTTGGGCAGACGTTCGATCTCACGCGGATGTCGGAGCCTGTGATTGCGCGGACTGGCATCGGGCGAAAGTTTCAGAAGCCGACTGTGTTCGAGAATCATCCGGTTTGGGAAAACCTCGAACTTGCAATGAAAACGGATAAGGGATGGCTTGCTTCTTTGCGGTCGCGGCTGGACAAAGTGGCGCAGCAGCGGATTGAGGAGACTTTGGAGCTTATTCGTTTGCAGCATCAGGCGACGCGGCTGGCCGGGGAGTTATCGCACGGGCAGAAGCAGCGGCTTGAGATCGGTATGTTGCTTATGCAGCAACCCGCGCTGCTTTTGCTCGATGAGCCTGCGGCTGGGATGACCGATCATGAAACTATGGAGCTTGCTGAGTTGCTCAATAAGCTGCGTGGGTCTTGTTCGATGATGGTTGTTGAGCATGATATGGAGTTTGTTGCTGCTTTGTCTGGTGACACCGGGAAGGTTACTGTTATGGCTGAAGGTAGCGTGCTCGCTGAAGGGACTTTGGACGATGTCAAACGTAATGACGCGGTTATTGAGTCTTATTTGGGGCGGTGATGAATATGCGTTGCTGCTACTTTTGTCTCGCGTTTTCGTTCAGTAGCCGCCTCCCCGGCGGGGGGGTAACTTTCTTTGCTGCTGCAAAGAAAGTCACCAAAGAAAGCAGCTTTTTCAACCGGACACTGCCCGTTGAAAAGGCAAGTGGATTAATAGGCTCCCTAGGTAACAATAGCTCGCCACCTCAGAGGCCTGCCCGGCCTGTCACGCGCTCGGTACGCATCTTTAAGCACCTCTTTCCTCTTAGCAACGTGGTCCGCGCTCATATGCGCGGCGTATTTGGCGCTCACGCGCCGTCGCCGTAGGGGTCTATAAGGGAAACACAGAGAATGCGTAGTATCACGAACTTTCAAGCGTCACCGTTTAAACGCTATTCGGCCCTACCGTTACTTTGAGGTCCGTGAGAGAACGGGAGCGCTAAACGGCGTTGGGCCGAATAGCGTTTGTGCGTTGCCGTTTGCTTTGTCGTTGTCTTGGTTCCCTGCCGGGTTCCTTCGATTAGCGCCCGGCGGC
>NZ_JAQFVG010000310.1 GCF_029439455.1 Caballeronia sp. BR00000012568055
GTGATCCGGTTGCGAACCTGCGTAAGCACGCGTCGCATAGGTCGAAGATAGGTGCGTTATGGCGTCCACACCATCGCACCTCTGGTAGAAGGAAATCGCGGCGCCAGATAGTGTGGCCAGAAGTGCGCATGTCTTCGGATTGACAGTCGAGGCAGATGCCCGGTGCCCAATTCAATGTGGGGGCGAGGGAAGCGGTTAGCCCAACGATTCGCGTAATCGTCTTTACAGGCTCGATCAGCTGATGTCTTATAAGCGCCCCTTGATCCGCGTCGCCGAGGAATCGACTGAGGCAGGGAAACAAGGTGTTCCGTTCAATGATGTCATCAACCGAAGGAAGGCCTAGTTCTTCAGCGTATTTGTACAGTCGACTCGGCAGAACCCAGAGGCGTTTGATCGCGTTCCCTCTGCGATTTTGTTTTTTTTTATCATAGCGGCGCCCTCGACGTTGCAGGAATGCACGGAATGGTTCTGCGTTCCGAGGTTGTACGTCATCAACTATCGTGGTGTCCACTATGGCATCCTATACATTCACGTTGGATCTACCGGTTGAGCATGTCGAATTACGTGATGAGACTGGTCCTCGAGCAGCGGGAACTGCAACGCTTGTTCCTGGCGGCAATCCGAAAGTAGTCGGCTAGGGGAAGAGAGCAGGCGTCTGGTTGTTAGCCTGCTCGCCTAGGGACCGGGAAGTGCTGCTTCTGACGGGGCGGCCGACTACGGGTTCGCGCTCCGCATTTCCGGGAGTGGGTGCAAACTCCGGCGGGTCGGCGTTGAATGCCATAGTAAGACCTCTTTTCCGCACTCGCACGACCAAAAATGCGAGTACTCAATGTAGAGTCGACAATTGGTATAGCGTAAAACAGAGTTAAATTCGCCGTCTCGTGCCGGGTTAGATCGTGATTCATCTTGTCACTCGCGTTTGATCACGTCAAGCGCCTGGGACTTTACAACCTGTCCGTGAAGTCACCATTCGGAATTTGCTCTTGCGCCGTTTCTACGCTGAAAAAATCAACTTCCGCCGCGCTTCCTGAACGACGAAAGCGGGCGGGAACGCTTCACGTTGCGGGCCTTCGAGCTTGGCGAAACCGTAGGCTTCTGTTGCATCCGCACTTGCACCTATCTCTATTAGCTTGCCCGTTTCCGAGTATTGACTACTGCGGATACTTGTGCATTGCCCGCAGCATTAACCATTAAAGCGTAAGTCATTAGTTCCGGCGACAGGTCACTCCTGGTCTCTTCCATGACGGGTTTTTATTGATGTCTCCGCATCTAACGTCGCGCCGTATTCGGGACTATTGTCTCTCGACAGCTTCGGCATCCTTGCTCATAAAAGCGGCATAATTTGCCTCGATTCGTAAAATGCTGCCCCAGAGCGGCATGTTCCGGCACGGGCGCGTGATAAAAGCGCGCACGTCGAATGTCGGGAAGGAGACCGATTTGAAGCGAAAGATGCCCGCCCTGAATGCGCTGAGGGCTTTCGAAGTGGCCGGACACACCGGCAGCTTCACGCGCGCGGCCGAAGTGCTGCATGTCACGCAAAGCGCGGTGAGCCGTCAGGTGCGCCAGCTCGAAACGCAGCTCGGCGAAGCGCTGCTGCTGCGCCGGCATCATCATCTCGAACTCTCGGCGACCGGGCGGCTGCTATTGCAGGCGCTCAAGATGTCGTTCGATCGGATCGAACTGACGGTGCGCGGGATTCAGGAGAAGACGCATCTGAAGCGTCTGCGCATCAACGCGCCGCCCACTTTCACAAGCCGATGGCTGATGCCGCGTTTGCAATCGCTGCGCGCGGTTGCGCCCGAACTCGAACTCACGCTGACCACCGCGCTGAAAGATGACCTCGTCGAATCCGGCTCGCTCGACTGTGCGATCCGCTTCGGCAATGGCGAGTGGGAAGGGCTGGACAATCAACTGCTGATGAACGAGCGGCATATCGCCGTGTGTTCGCCCGCGCTGCTCGAAGGGCGCGCGGAACCGGTCGCGCATCTGTCGGCGTTCACGCTGCTGCACGTGCTGGCGAGCAGCGACCAGCGTTATCTGACGTGGCAGCACTGGCTAAAGGCCGCGCAAATCGAAGATGTCGATCTTGGCGGCGGCTATGAGTTTGATCTGCTCGATCACGCCATCCGCGCCGCCGTCGATGGACTCGGCGTCACGATGGCGGATCGTCACATGATTACGCGCGAGCTGCGGCAAGGCGCGCTCGTGCCGCTGCTCGATGTCGAAGTGGATGGGCATCAGTCGTACTGGCTGGTCACGCGCACCGGACAGGAAGATGCGCCGCAGGTGGCGCTGTTCCGCGACTGGCTGCGCGGGCAGATCGATGATCAGAAGCGCGAGTGATTCACGCGTTTCGGGATGAAAGACAAAGATAAAAGAGAGACACCGCCGTGCGCCGACTACCATCGTTGACCGCGTTGCGCTTTTTCGAAGAAAGCGCGCGGCATATGAGCTTCAACAAATCCGCCAATGCGCTGTGCGTGACGCCCGGCGCGGTCAGCCGGCAGATTCGTCTGCTGGAGGATGCGCTTGGCACCAAGTTATTCGATCGCGATCACAAAGGTATTCGGCTGACGGCGGAGGGCAAGAATCTGCTCGAATGCGTCGCCGAAGCCTTCGATTCGATCGAGCGTGTCACGCGTTCGATGTCGGCTTCGCGTCGCAACGAGCGCAAGCGGCTGACGGTGTGCGCGCCGCCGACCTTTGCCACGCGCTGGTTATCACCGCGGCTCGGCGCGTTTATGGATGCCGCGCCGGATATCGACCTCTCCGTCCGTACCGACGATGCCGACAAGCGGCAGATCAGCATTCGCTTCGGCTACGAAGCGCTCGCGGATCGTCGTTCGGACTTTCTGTTTATCGAACGGCATATGCTGGTTGGCGTGCCGAAGTACGCGGGTGAATCGCTGGATACGTTGTTGAAGCGCGTGCCCGCGCTTCATGTACTGCACAACGATGCGCGTCTCACCCTCTGGCCCAATTGGCTCGATGCCGCAGGATTGCCGCGCGAGTACGCGGAGAACGGCATCGAATTTTCCACGCTTGATCAGGCGATTCATGCGGCGCTGGTCGGCACAGGGCTGGCGGTGGTGGATCGAAATATGATCGCCGATGAGTTGGCCGATGGCGCGCTGGTGGCGCTGTCGGCGGTGGAATCGATCGGGCCGTATGGGTATTGGCTCGATATCGCGGCGGGGCACGCGGACGAAGATTCGGTGCTGGAGTTTGCGGAGTGGTTGCGCGGGGAAGGGGCGCGGGCGAATGCCGAAGCGCCCCCGCAACCTCAAGCCCCACTCGCCTGATTCAACGTCAAATGCTTCGTCTCCGGCGCCCACGCGATCGACACCAGCATGCCGATCAGCAGGACAAAAGCCAGCGCCATCATCGTCATTTGCACGCCGGCTTGCGCGATACCGATCGGCAGCAGGAACGTGCCAACGGCCGAACCCAACCGGCTGCAAGCAATCGATAACCCCACGCCGCACGCACGCGCCTCGGTCGGGAAGCACTCCGGCGGAAACACGCCGACCAGATTCGAGAACGCCGACATCGTCAGGGTGAACACGCCGAACGCCACGATCATCCACAACGTAGACGATGCAGGCAGCAAAGCCAGCGCAATCAGCGACAAACAGCACACCGCGAACGAGCCGATCAGAAACGAGCGCCGCGACAGCTTGATCGTCAGATAGATGCCGACCAACGCGCCGATCACCAGCAGCGCATTCAGCATCAGATCCGCGCCCGAACCTTCGCTCAGATTGATCGCTTTCAGAATGCTCGGCAGGAACGTGTAGATCGCGAAGTAGGGAATCACGAGGCACACGAAGAACGCGCAATTGAAGATCGTGCGGCGAATCAGGTCCGGCTTGAACAGACGCCCGAAGCCGCCCGCGCCGGAGAAGTGCTCGCCGTTGTCGCCATCGAGGATGACGTTCGGGCCGAAATGTTTCCGCACGATACGGTTCGCTTCCTCAACGCGCCCCTGGCCGAACAGCCAGCGTGGCGACTCCGGCGTACCGATCCGCATGATCAGCACGAGAAACGCCGGGACGCCCGCCGAGGCCAGCAACCAGCGCCACGAATCCGCCGATGCGTCCGCGTAATGCATGCCGAGCACGTTCGCGATCACATAACCGATGGTCCAGATCACGCTGAACGAGCCGAGCAGCGTGCCGCGATGCTTGCGCGGCGAGAACTCCGCGAGAATCGCGTGGCCGACGGCGAAGTCACCGCCCATGCCGAAGCCGATCAACACGCGCAGGCCGACGAGCATCGCGGGCGTGGCGGCGTAGAACTGGGCGAACGCGGCAATCGTGATGATAAGAAAGCTCAGCAGGAAAATCTTTTGCCGGCCGAGCTTGTCGGAGAGCCAGCCGAAAAACAGGCTGCCCAGAAAAATGCCGATCAGCGCCGATGAACCCAGCAGGCCCATCCAGAACGCATCGAGTGGAATTTGTTTGTTAAGCGAACCAAGCGCGTAACCGATGGTGCCGAGCGCATAGCCTTCGGTGAAGTGCGCGCCGAAGGTCAGGCCCGCGATTTTCACGTGGAAACGGTTCAGCGGAACGTCGTCGAGCGTGACGCGATTGGGCGATGTATTGACGTAAGTCGGGGTGAATGCCTGCGGACTGATGCTGTGCGTATCCAAGAGAATCTCCTCCGATGGATTGATGCCGCGCACGCGTCGGCTCTTGCTCTCTTGCGTGCGCGGAAAACGACGATCAACGGCCGAGGCCGCCCATCATCATGTATTTAAGCTCCATGTATTCATCCAGCCCGTACTTCGAACCTTCGCGGCCAAGTCCGGATTGCTTGACGCCGCCAAAAGGCGCGACTTCCGTCGAGATGATCCCTTCGTTGATGCCGACCATGCCGCTTTCCAGCGCCTGCGCCACGCGCCACGCGCGGCCGAGGTCGCGTGTGTAGAAGTAGGCGGACAGGCCGAAAGGCGTGTCGTTGGCGAGCGCGATTACTTCGTCTTCCGTATCGAATCGGAAGCACGCGGCCACCGGACCGAAGGTTTCTTCTTCGGCAATCAACATGGACGGTTTGGCATCCGCGAGTACGGTCGGTTCGAAGAACGTGCCGCCGAGTGCGTGCGCTTTGCCGCCCGTCAAGACTTTCGCGCCTTTCTGCACGGCATCGTTCAGATGCGTCTTGACTTTGCCGAGCGCGGCTTCGTTGATCAGCGGTCCCTGGTCGAACTCGCCTTCGAGACCGTTGCCCACGCGCAGCTTGTGCACGGCGCGCGTCAGCGCTTGCGTGAAGGCATCGTAGACATTCGACTGCACGTAGAAGCGATTCACGCACACGCACGTTTGGCCCGTGTTGCGGAATTTCGATGCCATCGCGCCTTGCACGGCGGCGTCGATATCGGCGTCATCGAACACGATGAAGGGCGCGTTGCCGCCGAGTTCCAGCGAGAGCTTCTTCAACGTATCCGCCGATTGCTTCGCCAGCAATTTGCCGACGCGCGTCGAGCCGGTGAACGACAGCTTGCGCACATCGGGCGATGCCGTCAGCACGTTGCCGATGGCGACTGCATCGCCGGAAACGATGTTGAACACGCCTGCCGGAATGCCCGCTTCTTCCGCGAGCACCGCCAACGCGAACGCCGACAAAGGCGTTTCCTCCGATGGCTTCAGCACCATCGTGCAACCCGCTGCGAGCGCGGGACCGGCTTTGCGCGTAATCATTGCCAGCGGAAAATTCCACGGCGTGATGGCCGCGACCACGCCGACCGGCTCGCGCGTCACGACGATCTGCGAATCAGGACGCGGGCTGGGAATCACATCGCCGTAACTGCGCTTGGCTTCTTCCGCGAACCATTCGAGAAAGCTCGCGGCGTAGGCCACTTCGCCGAGCGCTTCGGCCAGCGGCTTGCCTTGCTCACGCGTGAGCAATTCCGCCAGCGACGAGCGATGCGCGAGCATCAGTTCGCCCCAGCGCTTCACGCGCGCGCTGCGTTCTTTCGCGGTCAATGCGCGCCACGCGGGAAACGCAGTCTTGGCAGCGGCGATGGCCAGTTCGGTTTCCTCCGCGCCACCGCGCGCCACTTGCGCGATGATCTCGCCCGTCGCCGGATTGCGCACCGGATACGTCTTGACGCTCTCGCGCCACTGTCCGCCGATGAAATGCGTCGTCTGAAGAAGGTCTTTCATGCGGCGCGCTCCAGTTGCGTTTCGAACGCGCCTTGCGGCAGGCGCGATTCACGCGCGATGCGGCGGCCGGCCGTGTAGTCGTTGATCAGATCGCAGGGCGTGTAATTGCGTTCGAGTTCGTGGAGTTCGTCGGCATCAAGCTTGGTGTCGAGTGCGGCGAGCGCGCTGTCGAATTGCGCGGGGGAATCCGCGCCGACCAGCATCGACGAAATGCCGGGACGCGAGAGTACCCACGCCTGCGCGATTTGCGCCGGCGTCACGCCTCGACGCTCCGCCACGCGCGCCACCGATGCCGCGATCTCGCGCGAAGCATGATCGCCGTACATTTGCGCGGTGAAGAAATCGGTCTGATTGCGCGTCGATTTCGGATCGGACGTGAGCAGGCCACGTGCGAGCGGGCTGAACACCGACACGCCCACGCCCTGATCGATGCAATACGGCACCATCTCGCGCTCTTCCTCGCGATAGGCGAGGTTCAACTGCAGCTGCATGTTGATTGGCTTATGCCATCCGTTGCGTTCGCAGACCTGCATGATCTTGGCGAATTGCCACGTGTACATGGTCGATACGCCGATATAGCGCGCCTTGCCCGCACGCACGATATCGTTCAGCGCGCACATGGTTTCTTCGACGGGCGTGTTCACATCGAAGAAATGCAGCATGTAGATATCGACGTATTCCATGCCAAGCCGCTTCAGCGATCCGTCGATGCCGTCCATCACGTGCTTGCGCGAATGTCCGCCGCCGTTCGGCTTATCCGACATGTCGTAGCCGACCTTGGTCGTGACGACGATTTCCTCGCGCTTCACCAGCCGGTTGAGAATGCGGCCGACCACTTCTTCGCCTACGCCGGTCGAATAAAAATCGGCGAGATCGATAAAGTTCACGCCTGCATCCAGCGCATGTTTGACGATAGGCAGCGATTGCGCTTCATCGAAAATCCACGGCTTCCATTGCGGCGTGCCCATATTCATGGTGCCGAGACACAGACGCGAAACCTTGAGGCCGGACTGGCCGAGACGTACGAATTCCATTTGCGGCGCTCCTTACTTCTTTTTCGGCGTGTAGAACGGGTTGGACACATCGCGCGCGGCCTTGAAGACGGCGCTCTTGTGCGGCAAGCCTTCCATCGCGGCGACGATCGCGTTCTTGCAGGCGCGGTAGTTGTTCTCGAACACGGCGTCGAGATCGTCGGTATTCGGATTGACCCAATTCGCCGATACGACCACCCAGTCGTTCTCCGCTTCCGGCGGCAGCGTGCCGTTTTCCAGCGATTCGGCGACCGCCTTCGCGATCCCCGCCTGCGATGCGCCCCAGGTCGCGTTGCCGTGGAAATCGCCCTGAATCTGCGCCTTGTTGACGTAGAGCGTCAGCGGCTTGGTCGGCACGCCCGGCTGCGCGATCACGACGAACGGCGCGTGGCCGGCGGACGGCGTGGCGAGCGCGGTGGCGAATGCCTGACCGGCGGGACCATTGCGCGGACCGACCAGCACGTTGATATGCGCGAGATTGACGCCGGGGCCTTCGAAGCCCTCACCGATAAACAGATTTCTTTCCATTGCCTCGACTCCTTTGCTCTCAGATTCATCGCCACCCGGTTGGTGGATGGAGCGATTCTGCGGCGGCCTTCGAACGAGGAGGAATCGAGGATTTTTCAGGGAGGGTGTGAGATGGAATCAACTCCGGGTTGACCCTGAGTCAAGGTGCGGAAGCAAACCTTCCCGCCATGTCTACGAATGTTCCTAAGGCTCCGATAAGGTTCGTTCCAGAAAATGGTGATTCGCAAGCGGACCGAAAGGCCGCGCTAACGATCACCGCGATCATCGCGATCACCTCGCTCATGCCCGAACTCATCCACCCGCCGCTGCCGCTCGCCCTCGCCGACGACGCGCCGTGGACACACCACGATCTCACCAAAGCGCGCGCGCTGATCGACCGTCCGCCCGCACCCGGCGATGTTTTCCTGTGGCTGGTGCCGAGCGAATTCCGCTTTGCATCGGCATCGAATGTGGGGAATTGGCTGACTTTGGGCGAACGGCGGCGCGCGCGGCTGCATCCGAATTCGGCGATCGGCAGGCGTTTCGGCGTGGCGCGCGCGACGCTGCGACTGGTGCTGTCGCATATGTTTCACTGCACGCCCGGCGAAGTGCTGATCGAGGACGGACCGGACGAACGCATCGTCGTGAGCGATCCGCGCGGCGGCGGCGTGCTGTGCGTGGATGTCGCGTATTCGGGGATATGGATCGTGATCGCGGCGGCATCGGCGAAAATAGGCATTGGCCTGACGGTCGATGCCACCGGCGAAGATGCGATGTGGGCGGAATCCGCGCGCATCGGCATGAACCGCGCACAGCGCGCCGTCACCGATACTTCGCGCTGGCGCGGCCTCGCGTTGCCGATGCCCGGCGAGATTCGCGGCGTCGTGGCGCTGGATCGGCCGGTGGCGCGCGTGGTCGCGTTTGGCTGGGACCGGCTGCCGGATTTTGGCGTGCGCGCAGCACTTTCCTGAGACGAATCGATGTTTTATGCGATGTTGGCGGTGGTTGTGGTCGTGCCTTGGTTGGCGGTTTTCGCGTATCGGAGCACGCAGAGCCGGGCGCAGATCGCTTTTTTTACGGTGGCATCTGCTTTGACCGGCATCGCCGTTTTCGTGGCGATTGCCTGGCGCATCGCGCACGGCACCGCATTCGCCGCCGCCGATCAACTCGCGCTCGACGCCATCCGCACGCACATGCCGTCGTTCGCCGCGCCGGTTTTCGCGCGCCTCACGCATCTCGGCGATCCGCCGACGCTCACCGCTTTATGCGCCGTTTTCTGCGCGATATCGCTGATCGCGCGGCATTTCAAACTCGCGCTTTATCTGGCGATCACCACCGCTGCGGGCGGCGCGATCAACCACGCGCTCAAGACGCTGATGCGCCGCGAGCGTCCCGCCGATGCCTTCGTCCCAATCCCCGAAAGTTTTGCGTTTCCGAGCGGGCATACGTTCGGTTCCATCGTCTGCTACGGGATGTGCGCGTATGTGCTGATGCGGCTCGCGCCCCGCCGATGGGACGCGCCGATTATCGCGATCGCGTGCGCGCTCGTGTTGCTGATCGGCATGAGCCGCGTGGTGATCGGCGTGCACTTTCCCGGCGATGTGATCGGCGGATTCGCGGCGGGCGGCGCGTGGCTGGCGTTGTGCATCGGCACGGCGGAGATGGCGCGGCGTCGTTCAGTCGATGTCACCGCCCGATGAACGCCGGCGCAATATCCACCAGAATGATCTTCACGATCGTCATGCCCGGAAAGATCATCGCGTAGCCGATATCCGGTTCCTCGCCCGGCGCAAGCTTATTGGCATACGCCAGAATGGCCGGATTGCCGGTCGCGCCCGCGACGATGCCCGCGACCTGATCGAACGGCATGCGGAACGCGAACAAGCCGAGCAGCAGAATCGGCAGCGCGAGAACCAGCAGCAGGATCGCGCCGAGCACGAGCATCTGCACGCCAGTCTGCGATACCGTCGCCGCGAAGCGCGGTCCCGACGACATGCCCACTTGCGCCAGAAACAGCGTCAGCCCGAGGTTGCGCAGCACGAGGTTCGCCGACAGCGGAATGGTCCACGCGATGCCGCCCGCGCGCCGCAAATAGCCCAAAATCAGCGCCGCGATCAGCACGCCGGAGAGGCCTAAGGAGAGCTTGCCGAGCATCGGCATCGGCACGGCGATGGAGCCAAGCAGAAAACCGAGCGCCATGCCTAAGCCGATCGATATGTAGCTGAACTCGGCGGTCGCTTTGATCGAATCGCCGAAATACGTGCGCAGCGCGGGAAACTCCGCACGCGGTGCGAGCAAGCCGACACGATCGCCATGCTCGAGCACGAAGTCGGGATGCGTGAGCAGGTCGGTATCGCCACGTCGCACATGCAGGATGGTCGCGGCTTTGTCGCAAGGCAGATCGAGATCGCCGAGCGCGCGTCCGACCACGCCCGCACGCGGTGCAAACACGCGCAGATAATCCATATCGCTGCGATCGCGTCCGATGCGCCCCGGCTCCGCATCGCCGATCATGCGGCCGGCCATCGCCAGCGATTCCGCGCTCAAGCCGACGATCAGCAAGGCATCGCCTTCGGTCAGGATCATGTCGGGCGCAGCGGGTTCGTTTCGATGCGCATGCCGCCGCGCGACGATCCGCACATCGGCGGGAAGCAGGGCGGTCAGATCGCCGATGGTCTTGCTGCGCAGCGCGGTATTGCGCAACGTGATTTCGAGGCCGCTCAGCCCCGCGTTCGATGCGGTATCGCGCTTCGGCTTGAGAATCGCGTACGTGATGTAGAGCAGCAGAATCGGCCCCGCGACGCCGAACGGATAGGCGACCGAATAGCCGACCGCCGGATCGTCGCTGCCGAGTTTGGCGATCGCCGCCTGCAAGGTCGCCGTGCTCGTGCCCGATCCGGCAAAAAGCCCGAGCGCGTGGCCCTCGCTCACGCCGAAAAGCTTCACGTAAAGCACGCTCGTTATCGCCGACAACATCACGCCGATCAACGCCAGCAGATTCGCGCGCCGCCCGTACGTGCTTTTGAAGCCGAGAAAGAACTGCCGCCCGTATTGAATGCCGACCGCGTAGAGAAAGAGCGCGAGGCCGAGCGTGCCGACCATCGGCGCGGGCGCGGATTTTGGCGCGAGCCAGCCGATCGCCAGCGCGACGAACAACACCGCGCCCACGCCCAGCGAAAATCCTTTTACATTGATTTCGCCGACCAGATAGCCCAGCGCGATGGTCAGAAACAGCGCGAAGAACGGCTGATGTTCAAGCAGGGAAACGACGAGGTTCACGGCGGTCTCCGTCGATACCGACAAAAAGACATCGGCAACGGGCCATCGTACGAAAGTCTTTCAATTGGATCAACGAGATAAGCAATGCTGAATCTCGCGTGGGTTTCAGATTTGTTCGATTGTCCGCCATCGCGCTTGCCGATACTTTCTCGTTCTTTGATCGACGGGTGTATCGATGCTGAAACTGAAATTCTGTGTGTTCGCCAGCGTAGCGTGCGTGTTGTCCGTGCTTTACGGTTGCGCGAGCGAACCGGCCGCCGCCGACATCATGAGCCGCGTGCATGTGGGCATGACAAAAAACGAAGTGATCGACCGGCTCGGGCCGCCCGACGGCAACTGGGGTCCGTGGCATTCGGAATGCATCGAATATGGCTTCCAGAAATACGGAACGGATCGCTATGCGCTGTATGTGAATAACCAAGGTCGCGTAATTGATATCGAGCACGCGAACTGCAGTGTGAAGCGGGCGGAATCGCTGGGGTTGCGATAAAAAACAAAAAGCCACGCGCTTGAAAGACGCGTGGCTTTTTTCGTTTGAAGCGATTCAATGCACCGCGGGCCGCCACTTCAACAACCGCTGTTCAACAGCAGTCAGCAAATAATCCGCCGCCAGCGCTACCACCGCGAGCACGATCATCGCGGCGAACACACCGCTTGCATTGAACGCGCCCTGCGCCGTCGAAATCAGCAAGCCGATACCTTGCTTCGAGCCAAGAAACTCGCCCACCACCGCGCCGACCAGCGCGAAGCCGAAGCTCACATGCAGGCTCGCGAGAATCCACGACAAGGCCGACGGAATCACCACCGAAGTCGTCACCTGCCGGCGCGATGCGCCCAGAATCTGCGCATTCGCGATCATGTAGCGATCCGCCTCACGCACGCCCTGAAACGCATTGGCGAACACGACGAAGAACACCATCACCACCGCCAGCGCCACCTTCGACGCCATTCCCAAACCCAGCGCGATCACGAACACCGAACCCAGCACCACGCGCGGAATCGAATTGGCGATCTTGATGTAGATGCTGAACACGTCCGACAGCAGCTTGTTGCGGCCCAGCACGATGCCACAGAACACGCCCGCCACCGAGCCGATGATAAAGCCCAGACCGGTTTCCTCTAGCGTCACCCACACTTGCGTGAGCAGCGGCCCTTGCGAGGTGCCATTCACGAACCAGTCGATGATCTGATCGAAGATGGCGGTAGGCATCGAAAAGAAGAACGGGTCGATCCAGTGCAGACGCGCCGAGAGTTCCCAGCCGCCGAGCACGAACACGAGCACGGCGATACGCAGCCCGATCACCAGCGCGTGTCGCTGGCGGATGCGCCGCTGCGCTTCCTGTTCGACCTGCGCGAGCGTGCGGGTATCGATGCCCGCGGGCATCGCTTGTTGAGGCGTGGACATTTGTTTTCCTTATAAGCAATAAGCCAGATTCAGCCGATCTGCACTTCTTCGCGCAGGTCGTGCCAGATATCGCGCGAAATTTCGATGAAGTGCGGGTGGTAGCGAATCTCCGACGTGATACGCGGACGCGGCAGATCGATCTCGTAGACTTTCTTGAGCGTGGCGGGGCGCGCCGTCAGCACGAACACGCGATCGGCCAGCGCAATCGCCTCTTCCAGATCGTGCGTGACGAACACGACCGAGCCCGCATTCGCCGACCACAGTTGCAGCAATTCGTCCTGCATCAGCGTGCGCGTTTGCATATCGAGCGCGGAGAACGGCTCGTCCATCAGCAGGATTTCGGGCTTGTTGATGAAGGTCTGCGCCAGCGCCACGCGCTTTCTCATGCCGCCCGACAACTGATGCGGATAGTGCTTGCCGAACTTGTCCAATCCGACGCGGCGCAGCCAGTCCTGCGCTTCATCGTAGGCGGCGGATTTCGAGCGTCCGCGATAGATCGGGCCGGCCGCAACGTTGTCGATCACCGAGCGCCACGGGAACACGGCATCGGCCTGAAACACGAAGCCGATACGCGGATCGATGCCATTGACCGGCTGGCCCATCACGCGCACTTCGCCGGTGGTCGGCTTGAGCAGGCCGGTAATCATGCTGAGCGTGGTGGATTTGCCGCAGCCCGTCGGACCGACGATCGCGACGAATTCGCCCTTCGCCACCGACATGCTGAATTCGCGCAGCGCAACCGTCGCCTTGCCGTCCGGCGAGATGAAGCGGCACGAGACGTTGCGCAGTTCGATGGCCGGTTGTGTCGATTGATTCATAGCGGCAAGCCTCACTTCGCAGCCGTCGCCGTGCCCGACACGAATTCGTTCGAATACGTGCGCGCCAGATCGATATGCTTGCCCTTCACCGACGGATTGAACGCGGCGAGTACCTTGAGCACGGTGTCGGGGCCATCGGCGGGCATCTTGCCGTCCTTGGTGAACATGGGCAGCGAAGCCTTCAAAGCGGCGACGTAGAGGTCCTTGTTCTTCGCGTAGTAATCCTTAGGCATTTTCTCGGTGATCTCTTCGGCGCTGTGCGTCGAGATGAAATTCAGCGTCTTGACGAAGGCGCGCGAGAGCTTCGCTGCGTCCGTTTTATGCGATTCCGCCCACGCGCGATTCACATAAAAACTCGACGCCGGATACGTGCCGCCAAGCGCTGCGCGCGTGCCTTCGAGCGTACGCATATCGACGAGTACCTTGGCGTCGCCGTTCTTGATGAGTTGCGAGACGGTCGGTTCCGTCGTCATGCCCGCGTCGATACGATCCTGCTTGACCGCCGCAATAAAGCTGTTGTCCGCGCCCACTGGCAGCAGCGTGTAGTCCTTCGAACTTACGCCCGCACGTTGCGCGAGATATTGCGTGAGAAAGCTCGTCGATGAACCCAGTCCCGTTACGCCGAGCGTCTTGCCTTTGACATCGGCCATGCTCTTGAGCGTGGCGGATGCTTTGGTCGAGACCATTTCCACTTCGCCCGGCACCTGACCGAAGATCACCAGCGCCTGCACTTCCTTGCCCTTGCTTTGCAGATCGATGGTGTGATCGTAGAAGCCGACCACGCCTTGCACTGCGCCCGCCAGCAACTCGTTTTCCGCATCGACGCCGGCGGGCTGCGAGAGGATTTCCACGTCCAGCCCTTCGTCCTTGAAGTAGCCGAGTTGTTCGGTGAGCTTCGCCGGCAGATAGATGATCTTCGTCGCGCCGCCGACCATGATCGAGATTTTCTCGGCATGCGCGGACACGGACGCCGCCGCGAGCGCGAAAGCGAGTCCGGATAAGGCTGCGAGCTTGCGCAAGGTGTGCATCGAAAGTCTCCTTTTATAAGTGGTGCGGCGATTATAGGAATGGGTTTCCTTCTGTCTGCTTTCGGACCCCGATGCTTTTCATGGGTGTTAACCCGATTAACGGCAAGACGTGCGCGCACCCTACAATCGCGCGGCTATCTCCCCGCAATGCGCGCACCTTATTCATGAAGCTGCTGCTGATCGAAGACAATCCGACGCTCTCGCTCTGGCTCGCCAAAACGCTGGAGCAGGAGTCGTTCGCGCTCGAAGCCGTGCAGGACGGCGAATCCGCCGATCATCTGCTGCGCACCAATCAATACGATGTGGTGCTGCTCGACCTCAATTTGCCGCGTCTTTCCGGCAAGAACGTGTTGCGCCGATTGCGCCAGCGCGGCGACGCCACGCCGGTGATGATTCTCACGGCGAGCGGTTCCATCGACGAGAAAGTGGAGTTGCTTGGCGCGGGCGCGGACGATTACTTAGTCAAACCTTTCGAGGTGCGCGAACTGATTGCGCGCGTGAAGGTGATGATCCGGCGGCGCACGGCATCGACGGCGAACGAAGTGTCGTGCGGCGATCTGGTGTTCGATATGGATACGCACGAGTTCACGCTAAAAGGCGCGCCGCTTGCCGTGACGCCGCGCGAACGTAGCGTGCTCGAAGCGCTGACGCTGCGGATGGGCAAGACCGTATCGAAGGCGGCGCTTTTGGACGCGATTTTCACGCACGAGGATCAGCCGAGCGAGGATGCGCTGGAAATCTACGTATCGCGTTTGAGGAAGAAGCTCGACGGCAGTTCGGCGGCGATCGTCACGCTGCGCGGGCTCGGCTATCTGCTGCGCAAGAAGGACGATGACCAATAGCCTGCGTGTGCGCCTTCTGTGGTGGCTGCTGGTGCCGCTCGCCATCTACGTGTTCGTAACCGGCAAGGCGGCGTATGACAACGCGCGTCATACGGCGGACATCGTCCAGGAAAACACGTTGCTTGCATCCGCGCGGATGATCGCGGGGGAAGTGGAGTGGTCGGACGGCATGTTGCGCGTGGATGTGCCGCCTGCTGCGCTCGAAGTGTTCGCGTCGCCGTATGGCGATCAGGTGTTTTACAGCGTGAATGTCGATGATGGCCGCTTGCTGGCGGGCGCGCCGGATTTTCCTGTCAGCGCATCGGCCGCGCACGATTCGCCCGTGTTTTTCGATGCTGAGCATCACAGCAAGCCAATCCGCGCCGTCGCTTTCGTGCGCCAGATGTATGACAACGGCGCGGTGCGTCGCGTGCTGGTATCGGTCGGTAAAACCGAAGCATCGCGCGATGCGATGGTGCGTCAACTCTGGCGTCCGCAACTGGTACGGCAGATCGAAATGGTGCTGCTGGCGGTCGCGCTGGCGTGCATCGGCCTGACCTTCGAATTGCGGCCATTGCTCAAGGTAAAAGACGAAGTGATGGACCGCGATCCGATGCAGCTCGAACCCTTGCGCGTCGAGCGTCTGCATACGGAATTGCGGCCCATCGTCGATGCGATCAATCAGTGCATCGCGCGGCTTGGCATGCAGGTCGCGGCGCAGCGTCGCTTTATCGCGGATGCGGCGCATCAGTTGCGCACGCCGTTGACGCTGCTGGAGACGCAATTGCAATTCGCGCGGCAGCATCGCGCGATGGAGCCATCGCTGAACGAAGCGCTCGCTGCCATGCAGCGGAGCAATCGGTCGATGGTCGGACTCACGAACAAGCTCTTGCTGCTCGCGCAGGCCGAAGCGGCGGATTACACGCAACTTGCCAAGCAGAAGATCGACCTTGCCGCGATTGCGCAGGACGTGGCCGAAGACCTCGCGCTGTATGCGCAGAATCGCGAGATCGATCTCGGCGCGGAGTTCGATGGCGCATGCTGGCTGATCGGCCATGAAGCCTTGTTGACCGCGCTGGTCTACAACATCACCGAAAACGCCGTTCGATACACGCCATCGGGCGGCCATGTCACCGTGCGCGTGGCGCGCGAAGCGGAACGCGTCGTCCTCACCGTCACCGACGACGGTCCCGGCATTCCCGCCGAAGCACGCAGCCGCGTGTTCGAGCCGTTCTACCGCGCATCGGCGGATACGGAAGGGACGGGGCTTGGACTCGCGATTGCGAAGGAAATCGTGCTGGCGCATCGCGGGGAGATTGCGTTGCGTACGCGCGAGAAGGGTTTGATCGTCGAGGCGTCGTTTGCTGCGGCCTGATCTTGTGGCGCAGAGTGTCACGTTTTATGAGCAATCCCGCTTTATAACCGGTCGATATCGCTTGGCATTCTCCTTGCAGCCGACAGAAGCTTTTGTCCCGAGGAGATTCCCATGCCGCTCGATTTGACCTTCCGCGCCGGTGAAGCCACCGTGTTCGCCGCACCCGGCCAGGCCACCGATGCCATGCCCGAAATCCTGATCGGCCGCGTGGATGGACCGGTCGGGCAGGCGTTCGCCAATATGATGGCGCAGTCCAAAGGCCATACCGCGATGTTCGCGATCCGCGCCTGCAATCAGATGGTTCGGCCCGCGACCATCATGGTGCCGAAGGTCACGTTGCGCGATATGGCGAATATCGAACTATTCGGCGGCGTGGTGCAGGCCGCCCCCGCCGACGCCGTGGTCGATTGTCTGATCGAAGGCATCTTGCCGAAGGATCAGGCGAACGACTTGTGCATCATCAGTCTGGTATGGATCGATCCGCGCTGTGCCACGGACGCGAATCTCGACAAGAAGGATATGTATCGCACCAACTACGAAGCGACCAAACTCGCCATTCAGCGCGCAATGAATAACGAGCCGAGCGTGGATGAACTGATCGCGAATCGGCACACGATCAAACATGATATGGACGATTGGAGTTAGTTCGGATGGCGAAATATTAATCGCGACAACGAGCGGCTTGCGACAAAAATAACCACGGCGCATGCCGCATCGCAACATTCCGCTATAGCAAAGTCCTATCGCTGGCATTGCCACAATCCCATTCATTTGCCGCGCGCTCTCACGTATTCTTTTAGAGGCAGCGCCGCGCGCGCATACGATGAAGGCGTAACGAAACCGTCATTTGCGCACCGAATTGAGCATCGACAGGCCGCCTGCAAGCAAACCCCATCTCGCCTTATGATTCATTGGCAGCATAGGTCGAAGCACCATGTGATTCACCGCAACTTCAGAAGCGAAAGTTATAACGAGCAGTGGATATGTCCTCGCAAGGAGATAAACGCATGTCGAACGAATCTAAGTGCCCGTTCAATCACACCGCCGGTGGCGGTACGACGAATCAGGACTGGTGGCCTCAGGCGCTGCGGCTGGATTTGCTGACCCAGCATTCCAGCAAGTCCAATCCGCTCGATCCGAATTTCAATTACGCCGAGGCTTTCAAAAGTCTCGATTACGCCGCGCTCAAGAAAGATCTGGGCGAACTGATGACCAATTCGCAGGACTGGTGGCCTGCCGACTTCGGTCATTACGGCCCGCTGTTTATCCGCATGGCATGGCATAGCGCCGGCACGTATCGCACCGGCGATGGGCGTGGAGGCGGCGGACGCGGTCAGCAACGTTTCGCGCCGCTAAATAGCTGGCCGGATAACGTCAGTCTCGACAAGGCGCGCCGTCTGCTATGGCCGATCAAACAGAAATATGGCCAGAAGATTTCATGGGCCGATCTGATGATCCTCACCGGCAACGTCGCGCTCGAAACGATGGGCTTCAAGACCTTCGGTTTCGCAGGCGGCCGTGAAGATACGTGGGAACCGGACCTCGATGTCTACTGGGGTAACGAAAAGACTTGGCTGGGCGGCGATGTCCGTTACGGCAAGGGCGGCGCACCGCGCGATGACAAAGACGAAGGCGTGCTTGTCGCCGATGCAGACATGCACGGCGAAGAAGTTAGCCGCACCGACGATGGCCGCAATCTGGAAAACCCGCTCGGCGCGGTGCAAATGGGCCTGATCTACGTCAATCCGGAAGGGCCGGACGGCAATCCCGATCCGCTCGCCGCCGCGCACGATATCCGCGAAACTTTCGCCCGCATGGCGATGAACGATGAGGAAACCGTCGCGCTGATCGCTGGTGGACACACGTTCGGCAAGACGCACGGCGCGGGTCCGGCCGATAACGTCGCCGCCGAACCGGAAGCCGCCGAACTCGAACTGATGGGCCTCGGCTGGAAGAACAAGTTCGGCTCGGGCAAGGGCGCGGACACCATCACCAGCGGTCTGGAAGTGACGTGGACGACCACGCCGACCAAGTGGGGCCAGGGTTTCTGGGAAAACCTGTTCGGCTATGAATGGGAACTGACCAAGAGCCCGGCAGGCGCGAATCAATGGGTGGCGAAGGACTCGCAAGAGACCGTGCCGCATGCGCACGATGCATCGAAGAAGATCAAGCCGACGATGTTGACCACCGACTTGTCGCTGCGCTTCGATCCGGAATACGCGAAGATTTCCAAGCGCTTCTGGGAAAACCCCGATCAGTTCGCCGATGCCTTTGCCCGCGCATGGTTCAAATTGACGCACCGCGACATGGGTCCGCGCGCGCGTTATATCGGACCGGAAGTGCCGGCCGAAGAGATGATCTGGCAAGACCCGATTCCATCGGCGGATCACGCGCTGATTGATCAGAACGATGTCGCCGCGCTCAAGCAGAAGGTGCTGGTGTCGGGGCTGTCGGTGTCGGATCTGGTGTCGGCGGCGTGGGCTTCGGCATCGACGTTCCGTGGCTCGGACAAGCGAGGTGGTGCGAATGGCGCGCGCATTCGTCTTGCGCCGCAGAAGGATTGGGCGGTGAATGAGCCGGAGAAGCTCGGCAAGGTTTTGAGCGCGTTGGAAGGCATCCAGAAGGACTTCAACGGCGGCGCGCAGGGCGGCAAGAAGGTTTCGATCGCCGATCTGATCGTGCTGGCGGGCGGTGCGGCCATCGAGCAGGCGGCGGAGAAGGCCGGCAACAAGGTTTCGGTGCCGTTCACGCCGGGCCGGATGGATGCATCGCAGGACAAGACCGATGTGGAATCCGTCAACGCGCTGCAACCGCGCGCCGATGGTTTCCGCAACTATCTGGGCGGTCGTTATAGCGTGCTGGCTGAGCATCTGCTGATCGATCGCGCGCAATTGCTGACGCTGACCGCGCCGGAAATGACGGTGCTGATCGGCGGTCTGCGGGCGCTGAAAGTGACCAATAAGGAAGGTCAGGGCGTGCTGACGACCAAGCCCGAAACGCTCACCAATGACTTTTTCGTCAATCTGCTCGATATGAATACCGAGTGGAAGGCGACCTCGCGCGATTCGTTCGAAGGCACGGATCGCAAGAGCGGGCAGAAGAAGTGGTCGGCTTCGCGTGTCGATCTGGTGCTGGGTTCGCATTCGGTGCTGCGCGCCGTTTCCGAGGTGTATGCGACGGCGGATGCGCAAGCGAAGTTCGTGCAGGATTTTGTGGCGGCGTGGACGAAGGTAATGAACCTCGACCGGTTCGATTTGAAGAAGTAAATCGGGCTAAGTCGATGGACGATGCGGCTCCTTTCGGGGAGCCGCATTTTTTTGTGCTTCTGAATCTGATTAGCAACTAACGGTCTGATTTTTGTGAGTACTTTGGGACACCGCGAGCGGTGTCCCAAAGGCTTAGTTGTTCACGCAGGCGAAGCTAGACGACGTATTGATATCGCCGCTGACGAAACGCGGCCACGCAGGATATCGACACAGCGGACGCGTGCGCCCAAGCGTCGCCGTGTTGAGATCGCTCATCGAGAGCGTTTCGGGCGCGGTGCCGCTTTCGACCCACTTATCCAGCGCCGTCAGCGAATCGATCGCCGGATGAAACGGTCCGGTGCCATGACCGACGCCCGGCATCAGATAGAAGCGCACGAAGCCATCGACGGAGCTTTGTCCGAACTTCGTGACCAGACCGCTGTAGTAATCGGTGCTCGAATCCGTACTGACGATTTCATCGGCGAGACCGTGCGTCATGATGATCTTGCCGCCTTTGGCCTGGAACGCGCTGATATCGGTGTTGGTGGCATCGCTCAGGGCGGAGACGGTTTGCACGCGCGATTGATATGCGCCGGGATTGAGCGGATCGAAGGTCAGCGAGTTGATCGTGGGCATGCGCGTGAGGAAGTACTTCACCCATTGATCGCCCGTGACCCATTGATTCGCATCGTGCTTGCCCGCCGGATTCGACGGCGTTTTCGATGTGCCGAAATCGCGCGTCGTATAAGGCCCGGCGAACACGGAACCGGCGAGGATGTTGTAGCCCGCGTATCGCGTGACGCCGTTGGCGAGCGGATACGGCAGCGTGAGCGGCGCGGCGATGGTGTTGACCGTCGCGATCTGCGCATCCGATAAACACGTATCGCCGGTATCGGTGCCCCCTGAGCATCGCACGGAAGCGAGGATTTGCGGCGACAGCGCCTTGCACGCCGCCACGTTCGATACGATACCGTCCGTCGCGCCATCGAGCGCATCGCAGGCGTTCATCACGGCGTTTTGCAGCAGCACGGTCTTGGCGACATCGAGCCAGCCCGCGCCGCCGTTGAGATACAACGCGCGTCCCAACACCACGTTCGACAAACGCAATCCCGTGTAATTGAGCGCCGGCCGATTCACGACGATGCCATCGTAATCCGCAGGCCAGCGCTGGATTTCGGTGAGGCCATCGCGCCCGCCCGTCGAACTGCCGAAGAAGTACGTTTTCGATGGTGTCGCCGCGTAGCGCTTCTGGATCAGCATCATCGCTACATCATGCGTTTTCTTGAGGCTCAGGCCGCCGTAATTGGCGAGCGCTTCATCGTTCGCGGCGAAGGAGCCATCGGTGATGCTCGAACTCTGATGTCCCGAGTCATCGCCGAAGGTGACGTAGCCTTGTGCGAGCGGCGTCGGCGTGCCGGTCGGCGCCATATCGAGCGGATCGACGCCGGTAATCAGCGTGCCATCGAAACCGCCGCCGCCGTAGTGCAGCGCCTTGCGGTTCCAATTGGTCGGCAAGTTCACCTGAAAGTTGATGATAGGCGCGGTGGCATCGACCGGTGCGATGCTGCCGTTCACCTGGCAATATTCGCCGCTGGTTTCCACCAGCGCCGTGCTCTTGATGGTCGCGCCATTCGAAGGCGCGCCAATCGACGATGCGGATATCGCTAGCCCATTCAACGCCGAGCATTGCTGCGCGACGGTTGGTGCGGGCGCGGGCGGGTTGTCGTTGTCGTCATGGCCGCCGCCGCATGCGCTGAGCGTGGATATCACCGTGAAAAGGGCGAGCGTGTGCCCCAACGTTTTGCTGGTCATTGCTTGTCTCCGTTGTGTATGTACTGCGAATTATTCGCTCGCGCCGCCTGTATGAGCAGCGGCTGTTTCGATAAACCGCGCTTCATCGCCGAACAGCGCGCGCACGCCTTCGGCCGATACGAACATCGCTTCGCCGTCGTGGTCTGCGTTGGGCACTTCTTCCCATCGATGTCGCAAATCCGGATGTCTGCCCAGCAAATACGCGCGATACGCCCGCCCGCGCGCCAGCCGATGCGGTCCCTGACTCATCGCCGCGCACGAGCGATCGAGCGCCGGGTGCGCCGGATCGCAGTCGCGTTCCCCAAGTAAATACGTCACGTCGGTTGCGATGTAGCGCGCTTCGTATTCGCCTCGCTTTGCGTAGCGTGGAAGCTTGCGCAGACCGTATTTCCAGTCATCGAAGTCGTCGCATTGAATGGCGTAGGGACGCGTCGCATCGAAATAAACATAGGACGATGGATTCGCGATCACGTAACGCACGTTTTCATCAGGATGCCCAACGATTGCGTACCGATGCGCCACCTGCGCGCCGCCCGAATGCCCCGCGATCACGATTTCACGCAGCATCGTATAACGCGCCGCGCAATCGGCGATAAGCGCATCGAGCACATCGAAGGCACTGAGCGCGTGCGGGCCGCGCGCATCGAGTCCGCCCATCCACGCGGTCCATTCCCAATGCAGCATGTCAGACCCGAGCGCGTGATGTTCGATATCCGCCGTGGCTAAAAATTGCGGCGCGATCAAGACCGTCGAATCCGCATCGACCGATGAAGCCGCGAGTGCGCGTTCCGCCGTGCGCAAATAGGCGTCGGCATCGCGCAAACGGCCGTGCAGCACGATTACGATGCGCGTTATGTTGCCCGAAGCACGGCCCACGAACAGCGGCACGTTTCCTTCACCGCGATCAGTCGATACATGCAGACGCGCATCGCCGATTGCGCTGACGGGATATTCGTTACGCGGGCGTATCATTAAGCACTTTCCTTCGGATCACGAACCAATCGACGTCCCGATGCGCTCAATCCAACAAGCAACAACGACACGACGCCCGCAAAAATCAGATACGCCGCCGGCACCATGCGCGATCCGCTGACATCGATTAACGTGGACACGGTCAAAGGCGCAAGTCCGCCGAACAACGTGACCGCGATGTTGTACGACAGCGCGACGCCCATCGAACGCGTGGCGGTCGGAAAGAGTTGCGTCAACATGCCGGGATGCGCGCCGGACATCAGACTCAGCACGACGGTGGCGATCATCTGCGCGGCGAACACGCGCTCGGGCGTCGGTGCGGCGAGCACCCACGCGAACAGCGGCCACGCGGCGCAGATCCATAGAATGGTGATCGGAAAGAACAGCCGATACGCGCCGAACCTATCCGCCAGCTTCCCCGCCAGCGGATAGCCCACGATGCTGATCAGCCCCGAAATCGCCGTACCGAACAGCGCATTGCGCAGCGGCAAATGCAGTTGCCGCTCGACATACAGCGGCATATACGAATGCCACAAATAGTTCGTCGCCGTCCCGACGATGATGACGCCCATCGCGCACAATGCGGCATCGCCCCGTTCGCGGAAAAACGCCCGCAAGGATTGACGCGGCGCGTGACCGAGCCGCTCGCGCATCTGCACGAATTCGGGCGATTCGGAGACCTTGTGGCGAATATAGAAGCCGACCGGGCCGACCAACGCGCCGAGCAGAAACGGCACGCGCCATCCCCAGGAATTAAGCGCTTCGCCGGACAGATTCGTCGTCAGCAGATAACCGCATGAGGACGACAACAACAGCGCCACCGCCTGCGATGTCATCTGAAAACTGCCGAAGAACATCTTGCGTCCGGGCGGCGCGTATTCGGTGAGCATCGCGGCGGCAGTGGCGAATTCGCCGCCAACCGACAGCCCTTGCAGCACGCGCGCCAGCAAAACCAGTAAGGGCGCAGCCATGCCGATGCTCGCATAACCCGGCGTCAGTCCCATCAACAGCGTGCTCGCGGCCATCAGCAGAATCAGCAGCGAGAGCGTCTTGCGCCGTCCATGCCGATCCGCCCACGCGCCGATCGCGATTCCGCCCAGCGGCCGGACGACGAAGCCGATCGCAAAGGTGGCGAGCGTCAGCGTCAGCGACCAGAAGCTGTCGCCGACCGGAAAAAACACATGCGCGATGGTCTTGGCGAAGTAGCCGTAGATCAGAAAATCGAACCACTCCAGCCCGTTGCCGATCACCGACGCCAGCACCGCGCGGCGCACTTGCGCGTTCGTCAACGGTCTTGGCGGCGCGAGCGAAGCGCCGGAATTCAACACAGATTGCATACGTCTCCCTTCTGTTTTCATTGTGTATTTCGAGCTTAGAAAGGTCGTCGCCAAATGTAAAATACATATCGGATGATGCTGCCATACTCAACGGATATACCAAGCGGATATACCACCATGGAATTGCGCCATTTGCGGTACTTCCTCGCTGTTGCCGAAGAGAAGCAATTCACGCGCGCGGCGGCGCGTTTACATATGCAGCAGCCGCCGCTTTCGCAGCAGATTCAGGAACTGGAGCAAGAGTTGGGCTTCGCGCTGTTTCTGCGACAGCCGCGCGGCGTGGAACTCACCGCGCCTGGCGAGGCGCTCGCGGAGCACGCGCGGTTGGCTTTGAAAACGCTGGAACAGGGCGTCACGCATGCGCGGCGCGTGGCGCAGGGGCAGGTCGGACGCGTGCGGATCGCGCTGACGAGTTCGGCGGCGTTTCATCCGCTTGCGCCCGCGGCCATCCGCAAGTTCCGCGAGACTTATCCGGATATTTCCGTCGAATTGAATGAGATCAACGCGGCCGAGATCATCGAAATGATGATGGACGGGCGCATCGACGTGGCGATTTTGCGCAAGCCGATCGAAACGCCCGCCGAGTTGCGCTTCGATTTGCTCGCGCAGGAGCGCATGTTGTTGGTGCTGCCGCTCGGACACGCGCTGATCGCACGGCGCGCGGTTTCCGTCGATGAACTCGCGGACGAATCGTTCATCTTCGTGCGGCGGCCCGGCGCGCCGGGCATGTACGCCGATTTCATCCGCGCGTGCGAGGCGCGCGGCTTTACACCGCGCGTCGTCGATGAAGTGCCGCGTATGGTCACGGCCATCAATCTGGTTGCGGCGGGCGGCGGCGTGACGCTGGTGCCCGCGTCGATGCAGCGGTATCGGCAGGAAAGCGTGCGCTACTGCCGCGTCGCCGGCGATGAAGCGTTTCGCGCGCCGCTGCATCTGGTGACGCGGCCGGGTGCGCAGACCCCGGCGGCGGCGCGGTTTCGGGAGATGGTGGCGGGCTTCGAGTAAGACGAATCACGCCGTTGCCGTCACCGAGCCGCCCGCCGACGCATACGCGGTCTGAAGCGTCGTCAGCGGATTGATGTGCTGCGCATAGTGATTGCCCGGCAAACTCGCCCAGATGTTGCTGCACAGGAAAATGGCGTGATCCAGATCGCCGCTGTCGATCGAGGTGAGCGCGCTGCGTTCCTTGATCTGCTGCAACGCGATCTTGTCCTGACTGAGCGGCGAAAAGTCCGTCAATCCGAGGAATTTCTCGTAGTACGCGTAGTAGCGGAACAGCAGTTGATATCGCCCGGCGGCGGTGGAATCGAGCGCGGGATTGAAGACGTCGGGATGCGTGGCGTAGCTGGTGAACAGCAGCGGTTTGGCGGGCGTCGAGCCGACCAGCACGTTGTATCCATTGTCGGATTCCGCCAGCAATTGCGGCCCGATTTCCGAATACGCGATCATGTCGAGAAACGCGCAGCGGTTTGCGCCGCCCGCTGCGGCAGCGGTGATGCATGGCATGGGATGCTCCTCAGGTCATACGCGGATCGATGCTTACCGAGTGTTGCCGGCGCCTCCGCTCAGGTTGAAAAGCCGGGTGCTCAGGTTGTCGAGAAAATTGAAGAACACGTCGGCGGCGTAACCGGCGATAAATGCAATCGCGGATGCCGATAAAGTCAGTACCCCGAATCCCGATGTCACCTGTTGCGCACTTTGCGTCGGGCTATAAAACAAGCCAACCGCGATGCCCGCTATCGCGCCCAGCAGCAAGCGCACGCCCGCGAGGTTTTCATCGCGCGGGGCGAGCGTGTTCATCAGCGACTTGTTGCCCGTATCGCGCAGAAACGAGGCAACGGTGCCGACGAAACCGAAGAACAGCGGCAGCACGTAAGTCGAATAAACCGAAGCGATCAGGCCGATGGACTGCACGTCTTCCTGACGGAAATCGTCGCCTGGCGCGGGCGTGGATACGGTCGCCGCTTTCTGCGTCGTGCGTGCCGGGCAGGCTTCACATCCATCGCACGGTGGCGAGGGTTCTTGCTTCGGCCTGAGCTTCGCGGTCGGCAGGAAAAACGTGAGAAAGCGCGACTGACGGCCGTATTCGCCGGCATCGGCAATAGCTTTGTTGAAGCGCGCCTGATAGTACGACCAGTTGCCGCACAGACCTTGCGCGGTCACGCTGAGTTTATCGACCGTATTCCAGCAACACACGTGCGCGACGCTTCCCGTAACGTCCTTGCCGATACCACCCGCCCTGTCCGCAACGAGCTGCGTGGCGATGTTCTTTTCGATATCCATCGTGCTTTGCCGGTCTTCCTCGAAGCGCTTGATAATCACCGATCCATACACGGTCCAGCACAGCAGATACGTCGCCAGCACGAACACCAGCGAGCCGACGATGCTGATGACATTGCGCTTCCTTCGGAGTCGTCGCGCGCTGGCGGCAAGACCCGGAAACGCATCGCGCGCCACCGATGCTTTCGTCTGCCCTTGCTCTTGCTCCACAGGCTCGGATGAACCGATGGGCGTGACCATCGGCAATTCTTCGGCTAAATATATGTAGGTGTACGCAATGGTCATCCCGCGCGCGGGCGCGGCGATGGAATTCAGCTTGTCTTTGACATAGAGCAGAACGGTCGCGTTATACGCTTTGTCTTCGGTTTCGCCGCAATTACCGCCATTGGCGCCGTTGCTGCGTGGCGGATAACGCATCGTCGAAATCAGACGATACAAGTCAAACGCGGTGGCTTTCTGATTCGGCAAGCCGTTTCTCGCGGGAATATCGACGTCGAGATTCCAGATATGCGCGTCGTGACGGCCCGAAATGAAATCGAGCAGCAGATAGACTTCGTTGAGTTCGCGCTTGAAAATCAGTTCATCGAACGAGCCGTCTTTTGTTGGAGCCGATGCAACGCTATCCGTCATTAGCGACCTCGCCGTGAGTTGCCGGACATTTTGGACAACGGCGGAGAATCGCTCGACGCGGTCGGTCCTGCGGATAATTTAGGTTACCGAATCCTTATGCGTTCAAGTGCCTTCTGGATTGTGTGGTCTAAGACACAATGATTGCGCGATGCACAGATCATCGCTTCACTTCGAGAAAACTTTGCGCCAACTGCTTCCATAAATGATCCGCTGCGGGCGAGAGCCTGCGGCCGACGCGCGTCATCATCTGACTGGCGAATCCGGTGGCGATGGGATGATCGATCGGCACGGCGACGAGTTCGCCCAGATCGATGCCGCGCCGCGCCGTGATCGACGACATAAACGCGACGCCCAATCCAGCCGCCGCCAAGGTCTGCGCCGTGTTGAACAAATCGACGCGATACGCGGGCATCACATTCAGGCGCACATCGTCGAGCAGGGATTGCACGAAATGCTGCACGCCGAATGCTTCGGTCATGAAAATCAGCCGTTCGTTCGCGAGTTCGTGCGGCGCGACTTTCGACATCGCCGCGAAGCGATGCGTCGGCGCGATCACCGCGCACAGCGGACGCGCGGCGAACGGATGAATACGCATGGCGGGATCGTCGGCGGAGCGCGCGCACAGGCCGATATCGACGGTGTCGTCGCGGACCATCGAGAGCACGGCGGGCGTCGGTCCCGAATGAATCTCGACGAGGATATCGGGATACGTCATCGAAAACCGCTGCAAAGCGCGCGCGATCAGATTGCCGATGAAACCTTCGCCCACGCCGAGCGCCACGCGCCCGCGCCGCAGATGGCGGTATTCCTCCAGCCGCGCGGCGAGATCGCGCTGGCGGCGCTGGCCGTCGCGATAGTGGTCGATCAGCACTTGTCCGATTTCCGTCACCACGACGCTGCGCCCGCGCCGCTCGATCAGCGAAAAGCGCAGCCGCCGCTCCATCGCCGCGACTTGTCGGCTAATGACCGATGCGTTGACTCCGAGCGCTTCCGCCGCCATCCGCACGCCGCCATGCGTGGCGATTTCCGCGAGATAGCGCAGGGCGCGGTCGTTGATATCGCTTGAATCGTCCATGTTTCGGTTCGGTGACTGTTGACCTGAAGGCAACATTTTCGACGCGATTTGGTCATGGGTCGAGTTTTTCGTCGGTGCAATACTCGGCGAACGCTTGATAAAAAAGGAGCCGACCAATGTCGCAACCCCGTTTCTGCGAAATCGCCGATCTGGCCGATGCCCGCGCCGAACTCGACGAAATCCGTCATCACATTCACCAGCATCCCGAGTTGTCGTACGAAGAAGCGGAAACGTCGCGCTTCGTCGCCGAAAAGCTCGAAAGTTGGGGCTATCAGGTGACGTGCAATATTGGCGGACACGGGCTGGTGGCGTCGCTGAAAGCGGGCGATTCGACACGCACGGTCGGCGTGCGCGCCGATATGGACGCGCTGCCGATCCGCGAGCAAACCGGCCTCGCGTACGCGAGCATCCACGACCGCAAGATGCACGCGTGCGGTCACGACGGACACACCACGGTGCTGCTCGGCGCAGCGCAACATCTCGCCAAAACGCGCAATTTCGACGGCACCGTGCATCTGATCTTCCAGCCCGCCGAAGAAGCCGGCTCGGACAGCGGCGCTGAACGCATGATCGCGGACGGCCTGTTCGAACGCTTTCCCGTCGATGCGATCTTCGGTCTGCACAATCATCCGGGCGTGGCGACCGGCACGTTCGGCTTCCGCGCCGGCCCGCTGATGGCCGCGTGCGATACGGTGAAATTGCGCATCATCGGGCGCGGCGGCCACGCGGCGCGCCCGCACCTCGCCGTCGATCCGGTGATGGTCGGCAGCAGTATCGTGATGGGCTTGCAGACGGTGGTATCGCGTAATGTCGATCCGAACGAGGCCGCCGTGGTGACGGTCGGCTCGTTCCGCTCCGGCCACGCCGCGAACGTGATTCCCGAAGACGCGGTGCTCGAAATGAGCGTGCGCTCCTTCTCGCCGACCGTGCGCGAAACGCTCGAAAAACGCATTCGCGCGCTGATCGAAGCGCAGGCGGCGGCGTATGGCGCGACGGTGGAAATCGACTTTATTCGCGGTTATCCGGTGCTGGTGAACAGCGAGGCGGAGACCGATTTCGCGCGACAAGTTGCGCTGGAACTCGTCGGTCCGGAACACGTGATTTCGCCGTTCCCGCCGATCGCGGGCAGCGAGGATTTCGCGTACTACCTGCAAAAAGTGCCCGGCTGCTTCGTGCGTCTCGGCAACGGCGAAGACCGTCCGATGTTGCACAACGCCCGCTACGATTTCAACGACGACAACCTGACCATCGGCGCGGCCTTCTGGACGCGTCTGGTCGAACGCTTTCTCGCCAAGGACCGCGCATGAACGCAACGACTCAAACGTTTTCGGCTCAGAACGCACACGACACGCCGCAGATGTCGCCTGCGCAGCAACGCAAGATCGTGTTCGCGGCAGTGATCGGCAATCTGCTCGAATTTTTCGATTTCACCGTTTATAGCTATTTCGCGTTGACCATCGGCCGCCAGTTCTTCCCGGCGAACGATCCGGTGACGTCCTCGCTGCTCGCGTTCGCGGTGTTCGCGGTCGGTTTCGTGATGCGTCCGCTCGGCGGTTTCGTGCTCGGCCGATACGCCGATCGCGCCGGCCGCAAGCCCGCGCTCACGCTGACCATTCTGCTGATGGCTGTCGGCTCGGCGGCCATCGGTCTCGCGCCGAACTACGCGCAGATCGGGCTGGCCGCGCCGGTGCTGATCGTGGTGGCGCGACTGGTGCAGGGCTTCGCGCAGGGCGGCGAATTCGGCGCGGCCACCGCAACGCTGCTGGAAATGGGCGGCACGGCGAATCGCGGATTTCGCGCAAGCTGGCAGCTCGCGAGTCAGGGCGCGGCGGCGCTGCTCGGCTCGGGTCTCGCGGCCAGCCTCGGCTTTCTGCTCTCCAATGAAACCATGCATAGCTGGGGCTGGCGCATCCCGTTTCTGATGGGCACGCTGATCGCGCCGGTGGGCATCTATCTGCGTCGTCATATCCGCGAAGAACCGCCTGCCGCGAAAGCCATCGCCACGCGCGACGATCCGAAACGCGGCGTCTACGTGCGCAACTGGTTCCTGACGATCTTCTCGATCATGGGCATGTCCGTCTCGACGTACGTGATGATGTATTACATGCCGACCTACTGCATCCAATACCTCGGCCTGCCCTCGAAAATGTCGATGCTCGCGGGGGTGGCATCGAGCGTGATCTCGCTGGTGATGTGCCCGATTTACGGCGCATGGTCCGACCGCATGGGACGACGCAAGCCGCTGACGCTGATCGGGCGTATCGCGCTGATCGTGCTGTTGTATCCGGCGTTCTGGATCATGACGCACTATCCGACGCTGCCCGTGGTGCTGGTCACGCTGATCGTGCTGATGCTCTGCTACACGATGGGCTCCGCGCCCGCCTACGCGCTGATGCCCGAGAACTTTCCGAAGCATCTGCGCGCGGGTTATATGTCGAGCGCGTATGCGATCGCGGTATCGGCGTTCGGCGGCACGGCGCAGCTCGTCGCCGCGTGGCTGATCCGCGCGACCGGCAACAAGATGGCGCCTGCGTGGTACATGATCGGCTGCGTGCTGATATCGCTGATCGCGGTATCGATGTTCGAGGAAACGGGCGGCAAGGCGCTCGACTGAAGCGTGTTCAAGACCCGCAGCGGTGGCGATGCCCGCTGCGGGCGCAGTCGTAAGTAAATACTTAACCGGACGCAGGCGTTTTCGTAGATAATAATCGTTATCATTTACACGCCGCATCGTCCGCTTTTTCTCCTCGATGAAAACCCTCCCGTTGATCTCGCGCATCGTCGCGGCGATGTTCGGCGGCTACGCGCTCGCCGCGCTCGTAAGCGTCGCCGCACTCGTCCTGCCGATGGAAAAGCCGCAAGCCGTGCTCACGGGCATGTTGGCGAGTTTTATCGTGTTCGCGTGCGCGGTGATCTGGGTGTTCGCGGTGCGCAGCGCGCGGCGTGCGTGGGTTGGTTTGCTGATCGCGGCGTTGCCGTTGTCGGTCGCAGCTTGGGCGGCGTGGTTGCGATGAGCACGAAACCACGCGGCATCCGTCAGACCATGTCGGACCTGCATACGTGGGCCGGTTTGCTGGTCGGCTGGATTCTCTATTCGATGTTTCTGACCGGCACCGTCAGCTACTTCAAGGACGAAACCTCGCAGTGGATGCGTCCCGAAGTGCCGCATCAGCACACGCAGCAAGATCCCGCCGATGTCGCGAAACGCGTGACCGCGACGCTCGGCACCATCGCGGCGGGCAGCGCGCAATGGAGCTTCGAATTGCCCGCGCCGCGCACGAATATCGTCGGATCGTTCTGGCGCACGCCGAACGCGAAACCCGGCGTGCGCGCATTCCAGGAAGGCACGTTCGATCCCGCGACCGGCGCGCGCGCCACCGCACGCGATACGCTCGGCGGCGAATTCTTCTATCGCTATCACTTCCAGTTTTATTACATGTCGCCGATCTGGGGCCGCTGGATTGCCGGCTTCTGCGCGATGTTCATGCTGGTCGCGATCATCAGCGGCGTGATCACGCACAAGAAGATTTTCATCGACTTCTTCACGTTCAGATGGGGCAAGGGCCAGCGCTCGTGGCTCGATGCGCATAACGCGCTTTCCGTATTCGGCCTGCCGTTCCATTTGATGATTACGTACACCGGCCTCGTCACGCTGATGACGATGTACTTCCCGCTGGGGGCATCGACGGCATTCAAGACGCCTGTGGAACGCCAGGAAATGATGACGCAACTGAGCGCGTTCATTCAGCCCGGCAAGCCGAGCGGCGTCAAAGCCGAACTCGCTCCCGTCGATGCGATGGTCCGCGAAGCGCAAGCGCGCTGGGGACGCGACAACGTCGGCCGCGTCACCATCACGCTTCCCGGCGATGCGAACGCGCGCGTGGCGGTATCGCGCGGGGAATCGGCGCGCGTCTCGATGAGCCCGCAATACATGTTGTTCGATGGCGTCACCGGCAAGCTGATCGAGGTGAAGGATCGCGTCGGCGGCGCGGCGGAAACGCGCGGCGTGTTGTACGCGCTGCATCTCGGCCGCTTCAGCGATCTGCAATTGCGCTGGCTGTATTTCATCGTCAGTCTCGCGGGCACGGCGATGGTCGGCACGGGGCTGGTCATGTGGACCGTCAAGCGCCGTCAAAAGCTCGCCGATCCGGCGCGGCCTTACTTCGGCTTCTGGCTGGTCGAGCGCTTGAACATTGCGAGCATCGCGGGTTTGTCGATCGCGATGACGTCTTTTTTGTGGGCGAATCGCGTGCTGCCGGTTGCGATGGCGAAGCGTTCGGATGCGGAAATCAACGTGTTTTTCGCGGTATGGGGCGTGACTTTGCTCGACGCGTTCTTGCGGCCTGCGAAGCGTGCGTCGATCGAAATGTTGTGGATCGCGGCGGCGTTGCTGGCGCTCGTTCCTGTGCTCGATGTGCTGACGACAAATCGCCCGATCTGGCGCAGCATCGCGCAGGGCGATTGGGTGTTCGCGGGCTTCGATCTGATGATGTGGGCGTTTGCCGCTTTGCACGCAGCGCTGGCAGTGAAGACTGCACGTCATCGTCCGCGTGCTTTCAAAGCAGAGCGGAAAGCGATGGTCGTAGAGCGCGAAGAGGAACACGTATGACGCTGCTGTTCTGCGTGATGGCGTTTGCGTGTCTGGCTGTATCGATGGAACGGCATCAGCAGACCTTGTTCGCCCGCGTGCTCGATGCGGGCAAAACGCGCGGTTTTCGTATCGCCGGATGGTGCGGGCTGGTGCTGGCGCTGCGCTATATCGTCGATGAACGCGGCTGGGCGCTCGGACTGGTCGGCTATAGCGGATGCACGAGTCTTGCGGCCGGTTTGGTGTTCGGCGCGCTAATCCTCTACGAGCGATACAAACCCGCCTGAAAAGCGCGCTTTCGCATTCCCCGTGCACGATATCTGGCTTGCTGATAGATTAGCTTCCAGCCAAATCGCCGCCCGAGAGAGTCCGATGGCCGAACAAAAACGATCCCCCACATCCAGCATCGGTTCGCTGGTATTGATTGCCGCGATCGTCGCGGTGTTGGTTCTGGCCTTCGCGTACACGGCCGGCTGGCTCACGCCGAACCGGCTGACGCCTGCGAAGATCGTCGGCAGTCTCGCGCCGCCGGGCGGTCCCGCGCTCGGGTTCCGGCGCAATCACGCGAAAGGCATCTGCTTTACCGGCACATTCGATTCGAACGGCTCCGCCGCCGCGCTTTCGAAAGCGCAACTGTTCGCGGCGGGTTCGTATCCGGTTACGGGCCGCTTCAATCTCGCCACGCCCGATCCCAAAGCCAACGATGCGATGGCCCGCGTGCGCGGTTTGAGCCTGAGCGTCACGACGCCCGACGGCAGCACCTGGCGCTCCGCGATGATCACCGCGCCGTTCTTCCCGGTCGCCACCGTGGACGGCTTCTACGACCTGCAAAAAGCGCTCGCCGACAAATCCAACCCCGATGCGATGAAGAACTTCGCCGCCGCGCATCCCGAAATCGGTGCGTTCGGCAAGTGGGCGGGCAGCGCGCCGTGGACGCCATCGTACGCGGAAGATCGCTACAACAGCCTGAACAGCTTCGTGTTCACCAATACATCGGGACAGGATCAGGTGGTGCGCTGGTCGTTCGTGCCCGCCGCCGCGCCGGAAAACGTCACGCCGGATCAACTGAAAGCACGCGGCGAAAATTTTCTCGATGCCGACATCACCAAGCGTGTGCAAAGCGCGCCGCAGCAGTGGACCATGCTCGTGACTGTCGCCAATCCCGGCGATCCGACCGCGGACCCGAGCAAGGCGTGGCCGGAAGATCGCCGCACGGTGAATGCGGGGACGCTTGTCGTCAAGCAGATCGAAGCGGAGCCGGACGGCCCGTGCCGCGACATCAATTTCGATCCGACCGTGTTGCCCGCCGGCATGCACGTTTCCGACGATCCGTTCCCCGCTGCGCGATCGGCGGCGTATTCGGTGTCGTTCAATCGCAGAACGGCGGAGGACAAGGATTATCCGCACACGCCGGAAGGAGCGAAGCAATGAGCACTTCTTTTCACACGACACACGCGCGATTTTCGCCTTTGCAACGCGCGCTGCACTGGATCATGGCCATTTGTATTTTGGCGATGCTTTTTATCGGCGTGGGCATGGTCTCGACCGTGAATCCGGATTATTTGAGTTTGGTTTCTATTCATAAGCCTT
>NZ_JAQFVG010000311.1:0-89439 GCF_029439455.1 Caballeronia sp. BR00000012568055
AAGGCTTGATCCTATAACCAGTGTGTTTGTACCACTGGCGAGTATCGACTGTGCCACACAGTCACTCCCCACTACTTCTTCCCAGATTGGTTGTAGCGCCCCAAAGCGATACAACAACAAGTCATGCCTGATGACCATAGCGAGTCGGTCCCACCCCTTCCCATCCCGAACAGGACCGTGAAACGACTCCACGCCGATGATAGTGCGGAGCTCCCGTGTGAAAGTAGGTAATCGTCAGGCTCCTCATGCTGCAAACAAAAACCCCATCCACACACGGATGGGGTTTTTGCGTTTGGGGCGCGAAAATTGAGGCGTTCACCGCACGCCTCACAAGTCTGTCAGTAGGCCAAAAAGCGTTCAACCAGACGCACCCAATACGTTGACCCAACTGACAGCAAATCGTCGTTGAAATCATAGCTAGCGTTATGCAGCATGCAGGGGCCTGCTCCGTGTCCGTGCTCACGATGCCCGCCGTCCCCATTCCCCAAAAACGCATAACAACCCGGCTTTTCAAGCAACATGAACGAAAAGTCTTCAGCACCCATGGTGGGTTCGACGGAGTCATCGACCTTGTCGATGCCGACGACATCGCTCATAACTTCAGCAGCGAATCGAGCCTGCTCCGGATCATTGATCGTCGGTGGATAGTTTCGGTGGAAGTGAAAATCGACTTGGCAGTCGTAGGCGGCGGCTGTCGCTTCGACGATTTTCCGCATCCGCGTTTCGATCAAATCAAGCGTTTCCACAGTGAAAGTCCGCACGGTACCGCCCAGCCAAGCCTGATCGGGCACAACATTCATCGCATCGCCGGCGTGGATTTGGGTGATCGACAGCACGGCCGTATCGAGCGGTTTTTTGCTTCGCGTGATGATGCTCTGCAAACCATTCGCAATTTGCACTGCCGTGAACACCGGATCGTGCCCGTTGTGCGGCAGCGCGGCATGTGAGCCGGTGCCACGCACGGTAATCCGGAACTCATTGCTCGACGCCATGATCGGGCCTTCGGTCACACCGAAGTGACCGGCGGGCATGCCCGGCCAGTTGTGAATGCCGAAGACGGCATCGACGGGAAAGCGCTGGAACAGACCGTCTTCGATCATCGCTCGTGCGCCTGCGCCGCCTTCCTCCGCAGGCTGAAAAATAAACACGACGGTGCCATCGAAATTACCGCGTTCTGCCAGATGCTTGGCCGCGCCGAGCAACATGGCCGTATGTCCGTCATGGCCACACGCGTGCATACGACCGGCGTGTGTCGAGCGATGCTCGAAGTCGTTCAATTCCTGGATCGGGAGCGCGTCCATGTCAGCGCGAAGTCCGATTGCTTTGCCACTGGTTCCGCGCTTCAGCACGCCGACGACGCCTGTCTTTCCCAATCCTCGATGGACCGTTATGCCCCATTTTTCGAGGCTTTCGGCGACGAGTTTCGCTGTGCCGACCTCCTCATATCGCAATTCAGGATGCGCGTGAATCGTTCGTCGGAGTGTTCTGATTTCTTCGTGCGATGCTTCGATTTCTGGGATCAGGTTCATTTTGAACTGCTCTCACGTTTGAATTCGGATGGCGCGTATAGACGCGCACTCGATTCTCATTCTACGCCGCCACTATTTGCAGCATCGGACAGTCGGTCGCATTGCGCCCGTAATAGAATCGCTTCATCTGCCACTGCTTTTTCAGATTTTCCGGATTTTCAATGAACGCCCCTGCTGAATTCGCCCGCGCCGTCTGCCCCCATGATTGTCCTGACACGTGCGCAATGCGCGTCACGGTGAAAGACGGCAAAGCGGTAAAAATCAGCGGCGATCCCGATCATCCGCCGACACAAGGTGTTCTCTGCACAAAGGTCACGCGATACGCCGAGCGCACGCATCACAAAGATCGGCTTTTGACGCCGCTGCGGCGCGTTGGCCGAAAAGGTGAGGGCAAATTCGAGCCGATTGGCTGGGACGAGGCGTTGAATATAGCCGCCACGCGACTCAAAGAGATTGCGCAGCGCGCGCCCGAGGCCATTTTGCCGTACAGCTACGCGGGAACAATGGGGCTGATTCAGGGCGAAAGTATCGCGGCGCGCTTGTGCAATACGCTCGGAGCTTCGCGGCTGGACCGGACGATTTGCGCGGCTGCGGGTGCGGCGGGTCTGCGTTACACATACGGCGCGAGTCTCGGCATGCATGTCGAGTTTTTCGACGAAAGTGAACTGATCCTGATCTGGGGCTCGAATCCGATCGCATCGAGCCTGCATTTCTGGACGCGCGCGCAGGAAGCCAAGCGGCGGGGCGCGAAGCTGATCTCTATCGATCCTTATAAGTCGTTGACCGCAGAGAAGTGTCATCAACATATCGCGCTTCGGCCTGGAACCGATGCCGCTCTCGCGCTCGGCATGATTCACGTGCTGATCGCTGAGAATTTCATCGATCGCGCTTACGTGGATTCCCACACGCTCGGCTTTGACGAACTTGCCGAGCGCGCTGCCCTTTATCCGCCGTTACGCGTCGCTGAGATTTGCGGGATTCCGGCGCAGACGATCGTGGATCTGGCGCGTGCTTATGGTTCGACGAAGAAGTCGGCGATCCGCTTGAATTACGGCATGCAGCGCACGCGCGGCGGCGGGAATGCGACGCGAGCGATCGCGTGTCTGCCCTCGCTGACGGGTGCATGGCGCGAGCGCTCGGGCGGACTCTTGCTGTCGTCGTCAGGCTGGGCACCGATCGACAATGCCGCGCTCGAGCGTCCGGATTTGCTGCCCGGTTGGCCGCGCAAGTTGCCGCGAATCATCAATATGAATGCAATCGGTGACGCGCTGCTTCATCCCGGCGATGAAACCTTCGGTCCAAAGGTCGAAGCGCTGATTGTCTACAACTCGAATCCGGTCGCGGTCGCGCCTGATTCGGAAAAGGTCGCGGAGGGCTTCGCGCGCGAAGATCTGTTCACGATCGTTCTCGAACACTTCCAGACAGATACCGCCGACTATGCAGATTTGATCTTTCCTGCCACCACACAGTTGGAGCATCTCGACGTCCACAAGTCGTACGGCCATACGCATGTCATGGCGAATATGCCCGCGATCCAGCCGGTCGGCGGAGCGCGTTCCAACACGGACATTTTCCGTGGCATCGCTGGTGCAATGGGCATCGACGATCCCGCCTTGTACGAAACCGACGAGCAACTGGCGTCGAAGGCGTTCCGCTGGAACGATCCCGCGCTCGCCGGCCAGAACTGGGACGCGCTCAAATCTTCGGGCTGGATCAAGCTCGATATCGCGGATGCGCCGTTCGCGGAAGGTGGTTTTCGCACGCCGTCGGGCAAGTGCGAGTTTTACAGCGAGCGGCTGAAGCTCGAAGGCCAAGATCCGCTTCCGGACTACCTGCCGCCCTATGAATCAGCCGATGGCGCGCCCGAACTCGCCGCCCGCTATCCGCTGGCGATGATCTCACCGCCCGCGCGCAACTTCCTGAACAGCAGTTTCGTGAATGTGGAAAGTCTGCGCTCGACAGAAGGGCAGCCGCATCTCGACATTCATCCGAACGATGCGCAGCCGCGCGGCATCGAAGAAGGTATGCTCGTACGAATCTTCAATGACCGCGGTTCGATGCAGGCGCGCGCGCGCGTCACCGAACGAGCGCGCGAAGGTTGCGTGGTCGGATTGTCGATCTGGTGGAAGAAGTTGTCGCCCGATGGCCGCAACGCAAATCAGGTTACGAGCCAGGCGCTGACCGATCTCGGGGGATCGGCCACGTTCTACGATTGTCTGGTCGAAGTGGAATCAGCGCACTGATCTATGTAGCAGGAAGACATTGATGAAGCCTGTCAGGTGGCGTCTAACCCAGTTGTCGGAAACAGAACCAGCAGCTAGGATTCCGTTTTCGCACGACCATTCTAAAATTATATAAAGGAGGGAGACGCCGAATGGATAAACCTTGGCTGAATTCCTACCCGGCCGGTGTGCCCGCAGAAATCGATGCATCTGCGTATCGGTCCGTTTCCGAGTTGCTCGAAGACAGCTTTCGCAAAAATCGCGATCGGCGGGCGTTTCTTTGTATGGGGCAGTCGATCACGTACGGCGAACTCGACGACATGTCGAAGCGCCTCGCTATCTGGTTTCAGCAGAAAGGTTTGCAGCGCGGCGCGCGTGTCGCGCTGATGATGCCGAACGTGCTGCAATATCCCGTGGCGATCGCGGCCGTGCTTCGTGCGGGTTATATCGTCGTCAACGTGAATCCGCTTTATACGCCGCGTGAACTGGAGCATCAGCTCAAGGACAGCGGCGCGCAGGCTATCGTTATTCTGGAAAACTTCGCGCATACGCTTCAGGCGGTGGCCAAGAACACTGCGATCCGGCATGTAGTCGTGGCGTCGATGGGCGATCTGATGGGCTTGAAAGGCCTGCTGGTCAATTTCGTGGTTCGACGCGTGAAAAAGCTGGTGCCCGAATGGAGTCTGCCCGGCAGCACGCGCTTCAACGATGCACTGTCCGCAGGCGCGAAAGGCGAACTGACGCGCATCGAGCAAAGCCCGGATGATGTCGCGTTCCTGCAATACACCGGCGGCACGACGGGCGTGGCGAAGGGCGCGACGCTTACGCATCGGAATTTGATTGCGAACGTGCTGCAGTCCGAAGTGTGGCTCGATCCGGCGCGCAAACGCAGGCCGGACATCGATCAATTCGTCTGCGTGGTGGCGCTGCCGCTGTATCACATCTTCGCGCTGACGGTCTGCGGCATGCTGACGATACGTACTGGCGGGCTCGGCGTGCTGATTCCGAATCCACGCGATATCGCCGGGACGATCAAGGAACTGAAGGGTATTCAGATCAACACGTTCCCCGCGGTGAACACGCTCTATAACGCGCTTCTGAATCACCCGGACTTCGGCAAGCTCGATTTCTCCAAGCTGATCGCGGCGAACGGCGGCGGCATGGCCGTGCAGGAAGCCGTCGCGAAACGTTGGTTCGCGCTGACGGGCGTGCCGATTATCGAAGGGTACGGTTTGTCCGAGACCTCGCCGTGCGTAACCTGCAATCCGGTGACCGCGACGGAGTACACGGGCACCATTGGCCTGCCGTTGCCGTCCACTGAAATCGCGATTCGCGACGACGACAATCACGACGTGGCGTTCGGCCAGCCCGGCGAAATCTGCATTCGAGGTCCGCAGGTGATGGCCGGCTATTGGAATCGACCCGATGAAACCGCGAAGGTGATGACGCCCGACGGCTTCTTCCGCTCCGGCGATGTCGGCGTGTTCGACGAGCGCGGTTATGTGAAGATCGTCGATCGGAAAAAGGACATGATTCTGGTGTCCGGCTTCAACGTCTATCCGAACGAAATCGAAGACGTGGTCGCGATGCTGCCCGGCGTGTTCGAAGTGGCGGCAGTCGGCGTGAAGGATCAGAACTCGGGCGAAGCGGTGAAATTGTTCATCGTGCGCAAGGATCAGAGTCTGACCGAAGCCGATGTCATGGCGTACTGCAAAGAGCGGCTCACGGGCTACAAGCGTCCGCGTACCATCGAGTTCCGTAACGATCTGCCGAAGAGCAATGTCGGCAAGATTCTGCGAAGAGAGTTGCGCGACGGCACGGTTTGACGCGCTGGGACTCAGAAAAAGCTCCGCATCGAAAAATGTGGAGCTTTTTTATCGGCCGATGCAAAACCGCAAAACCATAGAACGAAAAAAAGGCGCCCGAAGGCGCCTTTCAGCAGATACCGCGTTCTTACCCGCTTATTAGAACTTGTGGCGGATGCCGACGATCGCCGCAACCTGGTTCGACGTCGAAGACGAGGTCAGGCTGTTGATGCTTGCAACCGCTGCGCGGTTGGTCGAGTCCGTGCCGCTGGCGTGCTGATAGACGCCATCGACATAAACGTCGGTTCGCTTCGACAGGAAGTAGTCCACTCCGAGCGTGCCTTGGTGATACTTGGCATCGCCCAGGCCGTAGCCCTTCGTGTAGTCGTACGCTGCGCCAACCAGCAGTGCCGGGGTCAACTGATACTTGAAGTTGATTTCGGCGTTGTGGAACTTGCCCGTGCCGCCCGTGTAGCCAGCCGGGTTCAGAGCAGCCGTGCCGTCCGTGCCGACATCCTTGAACTGCGTGTTGCTATACGTTGCGCCCACGGTTGCTGCGCCGAACGTGTAAGCACCGCCAGCCGAAATGACCTGGTACGTATGAGCCGATGCGTAGCCCGAGTACACGCGGCTCGTCATGTTCGAAGCCGTAGCCGACGACGTTGCGTTGTTGCCGAAGAACGAGAAGTTCGGATCCTTGACGTTCAAGTAGCCAGCGCCCAATTGCAGCGGGCCTTGCGAGTAGCCAACGCCCAGCGACCAGATTTGGTTGCGGTTGAACTGGCCAGCCTGGCCGCCGAGGCTGTACAAGCCGCCGAACGTGAAGCCAGCGTAGTTCGCGCTGGTGAACTTGATCGCGTTGTTGACGCGATTCGAGTTGTTCATGTTGTCCAGGTCGCCCGGGTGCGCGCCGTAGAACGTGCCCCACTGGCTGCCCACTTCGAACGCGCCGGTGTAGTCCACCACGGAGTCGTACTGACGACCCAGCGTGACCGTGCCGAATTGCGCCGTCGACAGACCGACGTACGCCTGACGGCCGAACTCGTCGCCGCCTTGACCCAGCGTGCCATTGAACACGTTGAAGCCGTTTTCCAACACGAAGATGGCCTTCAGACCGCCACCGAGATCTTCCGTGCCACGCAGGCCCCAACGGCTGCCCTGAAGGTTACCGCTGCTGGTGAAGTAGCGGTGCTGACCACCGGTGTTATTCACGTAAGCGATGCCGGCGTCGACGATGCCGTACAGCGTCACACTGCTTTGTGCCTGTGCGGCGCCAGCGAACGCGCTCAGTGCAGCGAAAGCGAGAAGCGACTTTTTCATTGAATAGATCTCCAAGGAGTGAATTGCGACCTTTTGGGCAGAGTCACTGTTCTTAGCGCCAGTGTGTTGACGGTCCCTGCCCGTACACTTCATATCGAAGTTGCACGTAATGTAACAAACTGGTCATGGAGGACAAAGGGAAACGGGGGCAATCGGCATAGCTCGTGTGACGTTTACGCAACATGCGCTAAAATCTTGGTTTTGCAGGATTTTTCGACCCGTGTTTGCCCTAATTCACTTATCGGCGGGTGTTTCGACGTCGCCAGGCGACGTGTCTGATGCTGTGAACGCGGCTTGCTGAGGCAAGAAAACGAAGCATAAAAAGCAGCACGATGAACAACACAAAAGAGGTGAGGACATGACACTCGATGAAGTCATCAGTGAGTTTGATCGAGGGCTGCGTTCGATGGCCGGGATCAGCAGGATGTCGCGACCGGTGCCCGAATCGGACACGATCGATCCGCTCGGCGACGAATCGCAACTCACTGAAAAGGAGCGCGCGCATTCCGCCGGTCTGATGCGCGTGAATCATGTCGGTGAGGTGTGTGCTCAGGCGCTGTATCAGGCGCAAAAGCTGGCCACGAATTCGCCCGAACTGAAAGCGCGGTTCGAAGATGCGGCGCGCGAGGAAGAGGATCATCTCGCGTGGACATCGCGTCGCCTGAAAGATCTCGATTCGCGTCCGAGTCTGCTCAATCCAATCTGGTACGCGGGCGCGCTGGCAATCGGCTTCGCCGCCGGCCGATTCGGCGATCGCGCGAGTCTCGGCTTCATGGCGGAAACCGAGCGACAAGTCGAGCAACATCTCGATGGCCACATGCACACGCTGCCCGCCGCCGATCACGCCTCACGCGCGATCGTCGAGCAGATGCGTCAGGACGAGGCATCGCACGCGGCATCGGCGATCAGCGCGGGCGCGAGCGAAGTGCCGTTTCCGGTTCGCACGCTGATGCGCGTGGCATCGAAAGTCATGACACGTACGGCTTATTATTTATAAGCGCGTTCCCCGGAGTCACCCCGACTCCGGGCTTCACGATTAACTCTCACCGCCAGCACTGAAACGGTCGCAAGAACAGTTACATTTCACATAGATCAACGGCCGATTTCATCTTTCACATTCACATCCCGCACTAGCTCTCTAATTCATAACGCTTTTCTGTTTTCCCGCCACTTAAAGCTCCTCCGCTAAGTCCTTGTTCTATCGGTGAAAAACGCGTTGAAAAAAAGTTACGCGTCTTGACCGACGAAATGCGTTCCTCTAAAGTGGGAGACAGTGTGAGAAAGTGGTCTTTTGTGTGATTCCGGACCATTTTCAAGCCATTTCACGGTGGGAGCGACGTCTCGGTGGGCGTCGAGAACGGGGAGAAGGGCGAGTGTTCCAAGGGGCGTCGGCGCTGACGCTCGATGCAAAAGGCCGGATGTCGATTCCGTCCCGCTATCGAGATGCGCTGCAAATTCAGGCAGAAGGCCGGGTGACGCTCACAAAGAGCCCGGATGGATGCCTGTTGCTGTTTCCCCGCCCCGAGTGGGAACGCTTCCGCGAAAAAGTCGCCCAGTTGCCCATGAACGCCATGTGGTGGCGGCGCATCTTTCTCGGCAACGCAATGGATCTGGATTTGGATACCGCCGGGCGTGTGCTCGTTTCTCCAGAGCTGCGCTCTGCCGCTGCATTGGAAAAAGACGTGACGCTGCTCGGCATGGGCGCGCACTTCGAACTGTGGGACACGCAGATGTATCAGGCGAAGGAAGCCGAAGCCATGGCTGAAGGCATGCCCGAAGCACTGAAGAATTTCACCTTTTGACGCGGCATTCAGAACATGACGGCGTCGGGAAACGAATATCAGCATCGCACGGTGCTGTTGAAGGAAGCGGTGGACGGTCTGATCACCCGCGCGGACGGCATCTATATAGATGGCACGTTCGGGCGCGGCGGTCATAGCCGGGCGATTTTGCAGCGGTTGAGTGATGCGGGACGGCTCATTTCCTTCGACAAGGATCCGCTCGCCATCGCCACTGCGCAACAAATAAAGGATGCGCGTTTCTCTATCGTGCACGACAGCTTCGCCGTAATGCGCGAAGCCGCGAGCGAACGGGGAGCGCCGAAGGTGTCGGGCGTGTTGCTGGACCTTGGCGTGTCGTCGCCGCAGGTGGACGACCCGGAGCGCGGCTTCAGCTTCCGCGCAGAAGGTCCGCTCGACATGCGTATGGATCCGACTCGCGGGGAGTCGGCGGCTGAGTGGCTCGAACGGGCCACGGTGCAGGAAATCACGGAGGTGATCAGAGATTATGGGGAAGAACGGTTTGCTTTTCAGATTGCAAAGGCGCTTGTTGCTCGCCGGGCAGAGTCCGAGCGTCTTGGGCCTCTCAACCGCACGGGCGAGCTTGCCGAAATCGTGGGTCACGTCGTCAAAACCCGTGAGAAGGGCAAGGATCCGGCAACCCGCACCTTTCAGGCTATACGGATTCACATCAATCAAGAGCTTGCGGAGCTGCAAGTAGTTCTTGAGTCGGCACTTTCGATGTTGGAGCAAGGGGGGCGGCTGGTCGTGATCAGCTTTCATTCGCTCGAAGACCGGATCGTCAAGCGGTTCATGCAGGCGCAGTCGAGCGCGCCTCAGGTGGACCGACGCTTGCCGATCCGCGCGGTCGATTTACCCAGCCCGCCGTTGCGCGTGGTGGGCCGCGTGTTTCCGAGCGAAGCCGAAGTGACCGACAACCCCCGCGCGCGTTCGGCGGTGATGCGTATCGCGGAGCGGATCGCGCCATGAACCGGCTCAACATCTTCCTGCTGATCGTCGTGCTCGGGTGCGCGCTGTCGGTCGTCAGCGCCACCAACAAGCAGCGGCAGATTTTCATCGAATTGCAGCGGGCGCAGTCGCAGGAACGCCAGCTTCAGCAGGATTACGCGCAGTTGCAGTACCAACAGAGCGCTTTGTCGAAGACTTCGCGCATCGAGCAGTTGGCGACCACTTCCTTGAAGATGCAGCCCGTGACGACCGGCCGTACGCAATACCTCACTTACGACACGGCGAGCAACAAAGCCGCCGATGCACCCTTGCCGCCGCCGCTCCCGGCGTCGGCGCCGCCTGCCCGCGGAGCCAAGCGATGAAAAAATCCGCGAAGCAGAAAGACATCGCTCATACGCCGAATCCGCTGCTCGCCGTGCGCCTGCCGATGTGGCGCTCGAAGTTCGTCGTGTTCCTGCTGTTCATGGCGTTCGTCGCGCTCGCGGGCCGCGCATTCTGGATCCAGGGTCCGGGCAACGCATTCTTCAAGAAGCAGGGCGAAAGCCGCTATCAGCGCACGCTCGAAATGCCGGCCACGCGCGGTCAGATTCGCGACCGCAATGGCCTCGTGCTCGCTACGAGTCTTCCGGTGAAGGCCATCTGGGCCATTCCCGAAGCCGTGCCGAACGACCTCGGCGCCGACAAGTTCGCGGACCTCGCGAAGTTGCTCGACATGCCGCAAAAAGAACTCCGCGCGAAACTCTCCGTGGACAAGACCTTCGTTTATGTGAAGCGTCAGGTTTCGCTCGAAACGGCCAAGAAGGTCGCGGACCTCGATATTCCCGGCATTTATTCACGCGGCGAATACAAACGCTTCTATCCCGAAGGCGAAATCACCGCGCATTTGATCGGCTTTACTAATATTGAAGACAAGGGGCAGGAAGGCGTCGAACTGGGCGACCAGAACGTCCTCGCCGGCACGCCGGGGATGCGCCGCGTCATCAAGGACCGCATGGGTCACATCGTCGAAGATGTCGATGAACAAGTGGTGCCGCATAACGGCTCGGACGTCGAACTCTCGATCGACAGCAAGATTCAGTACATCGCGTACACGAACCTGAAGGCGGCCGTCGAGAAGTCGAAGGCGAAGGCGGGCGCGGCGATCGTGATCGATGTGAAAACGGGCGAAGTGCTCGCGCTCGTCAACTATCCCACTTACAACCCGAACGACCGCTCGCGCATGACCGGCGAGCAGCTGCGCAACCGCATTCTCACGGACACCTTCGAGCCAGGCTCGATCATGAAGCCGTTCACCGTTTCGCTCGCGCTGGATCTGCATCGCGTGACGCCGAATACGCTCGTCGAAACCGGCGGCGGGGTGTTCGTGCTGGACGGCGCGCGCATCACCGACGACTCGGGTTTCGGCACGCTCACCGTCGGCGGCGTGATTCAGAAGTCGAGCAATATCGGCGCGACCAAAATTGCGATGCAATTGCGTCCGGAAGAAATGTGGAACATGTACACGAGCATCGGGCTGGGTCAGGCGCCGAAGGTCGGATTTCCCGGCGCGGTGACGGGCCGGCTGCGTCCGTGGAAAAGCTGGCGTCGGATCGAACAGGCGACGATGTCGTACGGCTATGGTTTGTCGGCGTCGTTGTTCCAGTTGGCGCGCGCCTACACGGCGATTGCGAATGACGGCACCGTCTTGCCGGTTTCGATTTTCCGCACGCCGTCCGATCAGCCGCCGCTCGGTCAGCGCGTGTTCTCGCCGACTACCGCGCGTGAAGTGCGCGCCATGCTCGAAACCGTGACCGCGAAGGGCGGCACGTCGCCGGATGCCGCGGTGCCGGGTTATCGCGTGGGCGGGAAGTCGGGGACGGCGTACAAGCATTCTGGCCGTGGCTACGATCATTCGAAGTACCGCGCATCGTTTGTCGGCATGGCGCCGATGCCGAATCCGCGCATTGTTGTAGCCGTTTCCGTCGATGAACCGACGGCCGGCAGCCACTTCGGCGGTCAGGTGTCGGGTCCGGTGTTTTCGGGCGTCGTCGGCGATACGCTGCGCGCGCTGAACGTGCCGCCGGATATGCCGGTCAAGCAAATGGTTGTGACGGACGATTCGAATTCCACCACGCAGCAGGCCGCGCAACCAACGCCCGCTAAACCGAATAATCCGAACGTAGCGAAGAAAGTCGCCGTGTCGAGCAATACGAAGACGCATCCGGGAGTCGTGCGATGAGCGCGCTGCCCGGACAGGACAAGATGCAACAGGACGTTTCGAACGCCGTCGAATGGCTGCGCGCGCATGCGCAGCCCGGCGCGCAACTACACGCCGACACGCGCTCGCTGAAAAGCGGCGACGTGTTTTTGGCGTATGCCGTCGATGGCGCGGACAACCGTCCTTATCTCGATGCCGCGCTCGCATCCGGTGCGGCGTGCGCGCTGTATCAGCCGGAAAATTTCGCGGGCCACGCGGATGCTTCGAAGACGCTCGCCGTGAGCGCGCTGAACGAACTGGCGGGTCCGATTGCCGCTGCATGGTACGGCGAACCGAGTGCGTCGATGCTGACTGTCGGTGTGACGGGCACGAACGGCAAGACCTCGTGCAGCACGTGGATTGCCACTGCGCTGAGCGCGCTCGGCCGTCCGTGCGCGATCGTCGGCACGTTGGGAATCGGCATGCCGGGAAAGCTGCTGCATACCGGCTTCACCACGCCCGACGCGCCGCAACTTCAGCGCAATCTCGCGCAACTGAAAGCGCAGGGCGCTGAAGGTATCGCGATGGAAGTGTCGTCGCATGCGCTGCATCAGGGGCGTGTGAATGGCGTCGATTTCGACATCGGCATCTTCACGAATCTCACGCAGGATCATCTCGACTATCACGGCACGTTCGAAGCCTACGAAGCCGCGAAGGCGCGTCTCTTTTCGTGGCCGACGCTGAAGACCGCCATCGTCAATCGCGACGATCCGGCAGGACAACGTTTGATCGAAACATTGCGCGGCAAGGTGCGCACGATTGCCTACGGCGTCGAAATGCCCACGGACGCCGCGCCCAGCGCCGACGCCATGCTGCTCGCCACGCAAGTGCGCGCGACGGCAACGGGCACCGCGTTCCATCTGTCGTCGGACTGGGGCGAAGCGGACGTCGAAGTCGGCACGCTCGGCACCTTCAACGTGAGCAATCTGCTCGCTGTCCTCGGCGTGCTGCTCGAAGTCGGCGTTCCGTTCGATACCGCCATCGCGCGCATTGCGAAGCTCGAATCGGTGAACGGGCGCATGGAGCGCCTTGGCGGACGTATCGCGAACGATGAACCGCTGGTCGTGATTGACTACGCGCACACGCCCGACGCGCTCGACAAAACGCTGGCCGCGCTGCGCCCGATTGCACAGGCGCGCGGCGGCGAACTCATCTGCATGTTCGGTTGCGGCGGCGGTCGTGACGCCACGAAGCGTCCGCTGATGGGCGCAATCGCCGAACGTCTCGCGGATCAAATCGTCATCACCAGCGACAACCCGCGCAGCGAAGAACCCATGTCGATCATCGAGCAGATCGCGACCGGCATGAGCGATGCCAGCAAAACGCGCCGTATCGAAGATCGGGCGAGCGCCATTTTGCAAGCTATCCGAAGCGCTTCGCGCGAAGACGTCGTCGTGCTGGCCGGAAAAGGCCACGAAGCCACGCAGGAAATCATGGGCAAGAAGCGCGCGTTCTCGGATCAGGATCACGCGCGCCTCGCTCTCGCCGCACGCGCGACACAACCTTCGCCTTCAGCGGCACGAGGAGGCAACGAATGACCATGTTCACTTTGCGCGAGGCCGCGGCGCTCGTTCCCGGCGGCACCTTCAAGGGCGACGAAAACATTGCGATCGAACGCATCGTGACGGACAGCCGCGGCGTTCAGGCCGGCGATCTGTTCGTCGCGGTGAAGGGCGATCGTTTCGATGCACATGATTTTCTCGATCAGGTTGCGAAGAGCGGCGCGTCTGCGGCGCTCGTGTCACGCGAACCAAGCAACGCCGATGCCTGGCCGCTTCCGGTCATCAAGGTAAAGGACACACGAATTGGTCTCGGTGCGCTGGCGCACGGCTGGCGCAAGCGCTACAGCATGCCGCTCGTCGCCGTCACCGGAAGCAACGGCAAGACGACGGTGAAGGAAATGATCGCGTCGATCTTTGCGGCGGCAGTCGGTGAAGACGCGCGGCTCGCGACGGCGGGCAACTTCAATAACGATATCGGCTTGCCATTGACGCTGTTCCGCCTGAACGACGCGCACAAGCTCGCGGTCGTCGAACTCGGCATGAATCATCCGGGCGAAACGGAAGTGCTCGGCAAGATCGCTGCGCCGACGGTCGCCGTGGTCAACAACGCGCAACGCGAGCATCAGGAATTCATGGCGACGGTGGAAGCCGTCGCGCTCGAACATGCATCGGTGATTCACGCGCTGGGCGAAACCGGCACCGCCGTGTTCCCCGCCGACGATCACTACGCGAGCATCTGGCGCGTCGCTGCAACCGGCAATCCGATCATCGATTTCGCGCTGACCGACGATGTCACGAAAGCCGCCGTCACCGGCACGCTGAAGGGCACGACGGTCCACATGCACACGCCGCAAGGCGATGTCGATATCGCGCTGAACGTGCTCGGCGAGCACAACGCACGCAACGCGATGGCGGCGACATCGGCGGCGCTCGCGGCGGGTGTATCGCTCGATGCGATCAAGCGCGGACTCGAAGCGTTTCAGCCGGTGAAGGGCCGCTTGCAGGTCAAGCGTGCGCTCAACGGCGCAACGTTGATCGACGACACCTACAACTCGAATCCCGACTCCATGCGCGCCGCGATCGACGTGCTTGCATCGCAAGCCGCACCGCGCGTGCTGATCATGGGCGATATGGGCGAAGTCGGTGAAGAAGGCCCGGCATTTCATCGCGAAGTCGGCGCGTATGCAGCGGAACGCGGTATCGACGCACTGTTCGCACTCGGCGACGCGAGCATCGATGCGGTGAACGCTTTCAACGCAAAGGCATCGAAGAAAGCCGCACAACATTTTGCCGATGTCGGCGCGCTGACGAATGCACTCACAAACGCACTCGACAGCGCAGGCTTCGGCCAGCAAGCAACGTATCTCGCGAAAGGCTCGCGCTTCATGAAAATGGAGCGCGTGGTGGACGCCCTGACGAGTCCGCAAACCTCTGCTGCGGGCAGTACGCCCGCAGCACATTGATTCACTGAAAGAGAAGGACCAGCATGCTACTCGCACTCGCGCAATGGCTCCAGAATGACGCCAGTTTCATGCGCGTGTTCACCTACATCACGTTCCGCGCAGTCGGCGCTACGGCCACGGCGCTGATGATCGGTCTCGTCTGCGGACCGTGGGTCATTCGCAAACTGACGGCGATGAAAGTCGGCCAGGCCGTTCGCAAAGACGGCCCGCAAACGCACCTCGTCAAATCCGGCACGCCGACCATGGGCGGCGTGCTGATTCTGATCGGCATCGCGGTATCGACGCTTCTTTGGGCCGATCTGACCAATCGCTTCGTATGGATCGTGATGCTCGTCACGTTCGGTTACGGCGTGATCGGCTGGGTCGATGATTACCGCAAGGTGGTCTATAAGGACCCGCGCGGCATGTCCTCGCGCGAGAAGTATTTCTGGCAATCGGTGATCGGTCTGTTCGCGGCGGTGTATCTCGCGTTCAGCGTGTCGGAAGCGAGCAATACGCGCGTGTTCGATCTGTTCATGGCGTGGGTCCGCAGCGGTCTGTCGATGGGCTTGCCCGCACGCGCTGACCTGATGCTGCCGTTCCTCAAGTCGATCACGTATCCGCTGGGCGTGTGGGGCTTTATCGCGCTGACGTATCTGGTGATCGTCGGTTCGAGCAACGCGGTCAATCTCACCGATGGTCTCGACGGCCTCGTCATCATGCCGGTGGTGCTGGTCGGCGCATCGCTCGGGGCGTTTGCTTATGTGATGGGTTCATCGGTCTATTCGAAGTACTTGCTGTTTCCGCACATTGCCGGCGCGGGCGAACTTTTGATCTTTTGTTCCGCAATGGGAGGCGCGGGGCTGGCCTTTCTCTGGTACAACACGCACCCCGCGCAAGTCTTCATGGGCGATGTCGGCGCACTCGCGCTCGGCGGCGCGCTCGGCACGATCGCGGTGATCGTGCGTCAGGAAGTCGTGCTGTTCATCATGGGCGGCGTGTTCGTGGCCGAAACGCTGTCGGTCATGTTGCAGGTCTTCTGGTTCAAGTTCACGAAGCGTCGATACGGCGAAGGTCGCCGCTTCTTCAAGATGGCGCCGCTGCATCACCATTACGAGTTGTCCGGCTGGACCGAGACGCAAGTGGTGGTGCGCTTCTGGATCATCACCTTGATGTTGTGCCTGTTCGGTCTTTCGACGTTGAAGCTGCGTTGATTCATTCAAGTTTTAGGTAAAGGTAAAGCGATGTTTGGCGAGAAGTTTTCCGGTCGGCAAAGTCCGATGGTGCTCGTGCTGGGACTGGGTGAATCCGGTCTGGCGATGGCGCGCTGGTGCGCCAGGCACGGTTGCCGCCTGCGGATCGCGGATACACGCGAAACGCCGCCGAATCTCTCCGAACTCGCGATCCACAAGATCGATGCGGATTTCGTCGGCGGCGCGTTCACGCCGGATTTGCTGGATGGCGGCATCGAACTGGTTGCGATCAGTCCGGGACTCTCGCCGCTCGCCGATGACCTCGCGCCGTTGATCGCCGCCGCCAAAGAGCGCGGCATTCCGGTGTGGGGCGAGCTTGAGTTGTTCGCGCAGGCTTTGGCGTCGCTGGGTGCGAATGGTTATCAGCCGAAGGTGATCGCGATCACCGGCACGAACGGCAAGACCACGACGACCTCGCTTACCGGTCTGCTCTGCGAACGCGCGGGCAAGACGGTCGCGGTCGCGGGCAATATCAGCCCCGCCATGCTCGACAAGCTGACCGAAGCCATCGATCAAACCTCGTTGCCGGATGTGTGGGTGCTCGAACTGTCGAGCTTCCAGTTGGAAACGGCCCACACCTTCGCGCCCGATGCGGCAGCGGTGCTGAATATCACGCAGGATCATCTCGACTGGCACGGAGGTCTGGATGCATACGCCGCTGCGAAGGGCCGCATCTTCGGACCGAAGACCTTGCGCGTGCTGAATCGCGACGACAACCGCACGATGAAACTTGCCGCAAATGTGGCTGAGCATCGCGTGGTGACCTTCGGTTTGAACGATCCGCTGAATGTCGGCGAATACGGTTTGTTGCGCGACAACGGCATGGCGTGGCTGGCGGAAGGCATCGATCAGGATGCGACCGATGAACCCGCGCCTACGCGTCGTCGCAAGCAGGACGTTGCTGCACCGAACGTCGTGCCGAAGCGCCTGATGCCTGTCGATGCCCTGCGCATTCGCGGTTTGCATAACGCCGCGAACGCGCTTGCCGCGCTCGCGCTCACGCGCGCAATCGATCTGCCGCTGGCCGCGTTGCTGCATGGTTTGCGCGAATATCGCGGCGAGCCGCATCGCGTGGAAGTGATTGCGCAGATCGACGGCGTCGATTATGTCGATGACAGCAAGGGCACGAACGTCGGCGCAACGGTCGCCGCGCTCGATGGCCTCGCGCAACGCGTCGTGCTGATCGCCGGTGGCGACGGCAAGGGCCAGGACTTTTCGCCGCTCGAAGCGCCGGTCGCACGCTGGGCGCGCGCGGTGATGCTGATCGGCCGCGATGCGCCGCGTATCCGCGAGACGCTGGAATCGACCGGCGTCACGCTCGAAGATCACGCGACGCTCGAACAAGCTGTCGATGCCTCCGCAAAAATCGCCGAACCCGGCGATGCCGTGTTGCTCTCGCCTGCGTGCGCGAGCCTCGACATGTTCAGAAACTACGCACATCGCGCCGACGTCTTTCGCGGCGCGGTCGAAGAAATCGCCGCTGCGCGGGGAGTGATGCTATGAGCTGGTCGGATCGATTCGGATCGAAAATCACGGGCCAGCGCAACGCCATGCCGAGCGATTCGCTCGCGGGCCGCACGGGTCCGCGTCGCGATGGCGGCATTTCGAGCGCGGTCAACGGCGTGCGCCCGGCGCGCTCGCGCATGCTCGACTACGACTACTCGCTGCTGTGGGTGACGATCGCGCTGCTGGGCCTCGGTATCGTGATGGTGTATTCGGCGTCGATCGCCATGCCGGATTCGCCGAAGTACGCGCAATACCGCGACTGGCACTTCCTCGCGCGCCACCTCGTTTCGATTGCGACGGCGCTGGTCGGCGCGGTCATCGCGTTCAAGATTCCGATCAAGACGTGGGAAAAGTACGCGCCGAAGTTCTTTCTGTTCGCGCTGGTGCTGCTCGTCATCGTGTTGATTCCACACGTGGGCAAGGGCGTGAACGGCGCGCGCCGCTGGATTCCGCTCGGCATCACGAATATGCAGCCGTCCGAAATCATGAAGCTCGCGGTGACCATCTACGCCGCGAACTACACGGTGCGCAAGCAGGAATTCATGCACAGCTTCGGTAAGGGCTTTTTGCCGATGGCGGTCGCCGTTGGCGCAGTCGGCGCGTTGCTGCTGCTCGAACCGGACATGGGCGCGTTCATGGTGATCGCGGCGATCGCGATGGGCGTGCTGTTTCTCGGCGGCGTGAACGGCAAGCTGTTCGGCGGTTTGGTGCTCACGGCGGTCGGCACGTTCACCATGCTCGTGTGGCTCTCGCCGTGGCGTCGTGAACGGATCTTCGCTTACCTCGATCCGTGGGACGACCGTTACGCGCAAGGCAAGGCGTATCAATTGACGCACTCGCTGATCGCGTTCGGGCGCGGCGAGTGGTTCGGCGTCGGTCTGGGCGGCAGCGTCGAGAAACTCAACTATCTGCCGGAAGCGCATACCGACTTTATCCTCGCAGTGATCGGCGAAGAACTCGGTTTCGTCGGCGTGATCTGCGTGATTCTGCTGTTCTACTGGATCGTGCGTCGCGCGTTCGAAATCGGCCGTCAGGCACTGGCGCTGGATCGCACGTTTGCCGGTTTGATGGCGAAGGGCGTCGGCATCTGGTTCGGCGCGCAGACGTTCATCAATATGGGCGTGAATCTCGGCCTGCTGCCGACCAAAGGTCTGACGCTGCCGCTGGTTTCGTACGGTGGCTCGGGCATTCTGCTGAACTGCGTCGCGCTGGCTGTTTTGCTGCGCGTGGATTATGAGAATCGCGTTTTGATGCGCGGAGGGAAAGTATGACCGCGCAGACCCATCGCACCTTGATGGTCATGGCTGGCGGCACCGGCGGACACGTGTTCCCCGGTCTCGCGGTCGCGCAATGGATGCAGGCGCGCGGATGGCGCGTGGTATGGCTCGGCAATGCAAATGGCATGGAAGCGACGCTCGTTCCCAAGCATGGCATTCCGATGGAATACGTGCGCTTCGGCGGCGTGCGTGGCAAGGGCATCAAAACGAAGCTGATGTTGCCGGTGAATCTGCTGCGCGCGTGCACGCAAAGTCTCGCGGCATTGCGTCGCGTAAAGCCGGACGTGGTGCTCGGCATGGGCGGCTACATCACGTTTCCGGCCGGTCTCATGACCAAACTTGCCGGTTGCCCGCTCGTGCTGCACGAACAGAATTCGATCGCCGGCATGGCGAACAAGGCGCTTGCGCGTCTCGCCAAACGCGTGCTGGTCGCGTTTCCGAATGCGCTGCCGAATGCCGAATGGACGGGAAACCCGATTCGCGCGGAACTTACGCGCGCTTTGCCGCCCAAAGAACGCTACGCCGCGCGTTCGGGCAAGTTGAACGTGCTCGTCGTCGGCGGAAGTCTGGGCGCGGCTGCGCTCAACGAAACCGTGCCGAAAGCGCTTGCCATGCTGAGCGAGGATGAACGTCCGCGCATCACGCATCAGGCGGGCGCGAAACATATCGAAGCTTTGGAAGCGAACTACGCAGCGGCAGGTTTTTCGCGTGGCGAAAACGTGCAGCTCGTGCCCTTCATCGACGACATGGCGCAAGCCTACGCCGAAGCCGATCTCGTCATTTGCCGTTCCGGCGCAATGACGGTGTCGGAAATCGCGGCAGTCGGCGTGGCCGCGTTGTTCGTGCCGTTCCCGTTCGCCGTCGATGATCATCAGACGACGAATGGCGCGTTCCTCGCGAAGAACGGCGCGGCTGAATTGATACAACAAAAGGATCTGTCGGCGCAAAAGCTCGCCGACTGGTTACGCAAACAGACGCGCGCAACGCTGGCCGAAATGGCCGACCGTTCGCGTGCGCTGGCGAAACCCGATGCGACCGAAAGAGTCGCGAGCATTTGCGCCGATGTGGCCGGCGCGCGGTTGAACGCGCAAGCTAGGGAGGCACATTAGCAATGAAACATATCGTCAAGCATATTCACTTTGTCGGGATCGGCGGCGCGGGCATGAGCGGCATCGCCGAAGTGCTGTTGAATCTCGGTTATCACGTGAGCGGTTCGGATCTGTCGAACGGCGCGGTGACCGAGCGTTTGAAAGCGCTCGGCGCGCGTGTCGAGATCGGGCATCACGAGCAGAACATCGAAGGCGCGAACGCGGTCGTGGTCTCGACGGCGGTGCGCGCGGATAACCCCGAAGTGCTGGCCGCGCGCCATCGCCGTGTGCCGATCGTGCCGCGCGCGGTGATGCTTGCGGAACTGATGCGCCTGAAGCAGGGCATCGCGATTGCCGGGACGCATGGCAAGACCACGACCACGTCGCTGGTGGCGAGTGTGCTGGCGGCGGGCGGGCTTGATCCGACTTTCGTGATCGGTGGTCGGCTGAACAGCGCGGGCGCGAATGCGCGGCTCGGCACGGGCGACTTTATCGTCGCGGAAGCGGACGAGTCGGATGCGTCGTTCCTGAATCTGTTCCCGGTGATCGAAGTCATCACGAATATCGACGCCGATCATATGGACACCTACGGCCACGACTTCGCGCGGCTCAAGCAAGCGTTCATCGAGTTCACGCATCGGCTGCCGTTTTATGGCATCGCGGTGTTGTGTGTCGATGATCCGAACGTGCGCGAAATCCTGCCCTTCGTCTCCAAACCGATCATCCGATACGGCCTCGGCGCGGAAGCGCAAGTGCGCGCGGTGAACGTCGAAGCGCGCAACGGCCGCATGCATTTCACGACGCTGCGCGAAGATGCCCCGTCGCTGGATATCGTGCTGAATCTGCCGGGCACGCATAACGTGCAGAACGCGCTCGCGGCCATTGCGATTGCAACTGAACTCGAAGTGGCGGATGCCGATATCCAGCGTGCGCTCGCCGAATTCAACGGCGTGGGCCGCCGCTTCCAGCGTTACGGCGAAGTCGCGCCGGGCAGCGGTGAAGGCGCGTACACGCTGATCGACGATTACGGTCATCACCCGGTGGAAATGGCGGCGACGATCGCGGCAGCGCGTGGCGCGTTTCCGGATCGGCGGCTGGTGCTGGCGTTCCAGCCGCATCGGTACACGCGTACGCGCGATTGCTTCGAAGACTTCGTGAAAGTGCTGTCCACCGTCGATGCACTCGTTCTCACCGATGTCTACGCCGCAGGCGAAGCGCCCATCGTCGCAGCGGACGGTCGTGCGTTGGCGCGCGCGATTCGCGTGGCAGGCAAGGTCGAACCTGTGTTCGTCGAAACCATCGATGAGATGCCCGACGCGATCAGAACGATCACGCGTGACGGCGATGTGGTGATCGCGATGGGCGCGGGTTCCATCGGCGGAGTGTGCGGGAAGCTGGCCAATGTCGTGAACGGCCAGCCTCAGTAAGTAACGGCAAGAACATGAGCAACCAAGTGAATCAAATCGATCCCCAGGCCTTCGGCCGAGTCGCGGTGCTGATGGGCGGACATTCCGCCGAGCGCGAAGTGTCGCTCAACTCTGGACGCCTTGTGCTGCAAGGTCTGCGCGAAGCAGGCATCGACGCCCACGCGTTCGATCCGAAAGAGCGTCCGTTGTCGGATCTGAAGGCCGAGGGTTTCGTGCGCGTGTTTATCGCGCTGCATGGCGGGTATGGCGAGAACGGGCAACTGCAAGGCGCGCTCGACTTTTACGGCATCAAGTACACGGGCAGCGGCGTGCTCGGTTCGGCGCTCGGCATGGACAAGCTGCGCACCAAACTCGTGTGGCAGCAGACCGGCATTCCCACACCGCCGTTCGAAACCGTGTTCCGTGGCGAAGACTACGCGGCGCGCGCGAACGAAATCATCGCGAAGCTGGGCTTGCCGCTGTTCGTGAAACCGGCGAGCGAAGGGTCGAGCGTCGCGGTCATCAAGGTGAAGAGCGCCGAAACGCTGGTGCCCGCGCTCGAAGAAGCGGCGAAGTTCGACAAGATCGTGATCGTCGAGAAGAGCATCGAAGGTGGTGGCGAGTTCACGTGCTGTATCGCGGGCGATCTGGACTTGCCGGTCATCAAGATCATTCCGGCGGGCGAGTTCTACGACTATCACGCGAAATACGTCGCCGACGACACGCAATACCTGATTCCCTGCGGCCTGACGGAAGCCGAAGAAGCACGCATGAAGCAGCTCACCAAGCGCGCATTCGAAATCCTCGGCTGCACCGACTGGGGCCGCGCCGATTTCATGCTCGACTCCGACGGCAATCCGTACTTCCTCGAAGTGAATACGGCGCCGGGCATGACCGATCACTCGCTGCCGCCGAAGGCCGCGCGCGCGGTTGGCATCAGCTACAGGGATTTGGTGGTGAAAGTGCTTTCTCTCACCCTGAAGAATTAAGACCGTTACATATAGGACACGACGAAACGAAACCATGTGGAATAACGTCCGGCAACTGAATCTCGCCTCCGGCGCGCTGCACGCTTTGTTCGTGCTGGCGCTTCTGGCCGCCGCCGGCGTGTATGCCATCCAGCGTCCGGAGTTTCGTCTGCGTCAGATTCAGATCGACGGCGACACGCAACACATCAACACGCCGACGGTGCGTGCGAGCGTCGTCGGTCATTTGAAGGGCAATTTCTTCACGGTCGATCTCGATTCGGCACGCGCCGCGTTCGAGCAGATGCCGTGGGTGCGTCATGCGAGCGTGCGCCGCGTATGGCCGAATGCGCTTGCCGTGACGCTCGAGGAATACAAGCCTTTGGGCACGTGGGGCAACGATCAGTTGGTGAGTACGGACGGCGAGTTGTTCACCGCGAATCAAGGCGAACTCGACGACGATCTTCCCGCGTTCGACGGTCCCGAAGGCACGGCCAAGGAAGTGGTCGCGCGGTATCACGATTTCGAGAAGTGGTTCGCCCCGCTCGATGCGAAGCCGGAAGAAGTGACGCTGTCGCCGCGTTTCGCGTGGACGGTGAAGCTCTCGAACGGCACGCAGATCGAACTCGGACGCGAACGGAACACGGAGACGCTGCTCGATCGCACGAAGCGATTCGTCGCATCCTGGCCAGCGGTGACGGGGCGCTGGGGCAAGGACATCGAATATGCGGATTTGCGTTACCCGAACGGATTCGCGGTCCGTGCAGCAAATATGCGATTCATCAACGACACCGATAAGGCCAAGAAGTAAGCAGAACATCACAGGCATAAGCACGCTATGAGCAAAGACTACAAAGACCTGCTGGTTTCCCTCGACATCGGAACGTCGAAGGTGGTCGCGATCGTCGCCGAGTTGAAGGGCGAAGGCCACTACGAGGTGATCGGACTCGGTCAGGCGGATTCCAAGGGGTTGAAGAAGGGCGTCGTGGTGAATATCGAGGCCACGGTGCAATCCATCCAGCGCGCGCTCGAGGAAGCCGAGCTGATGGCGGATTGCAAGATCACGAACGTGTTCACCGGAATCGCGGGCAGCCATATCCGCAGCTTCAATTCCAGCGGCATGGTCGCGATCAAGGACAAGGAAGTCACGCAGACCGATGTGGCGCGCGTGATCGAGACGGCGAAGGCCATCAACATTCCGACCGATCAGCAGGTGCTGCATATCCTCACGCAGGAATTCATCATCGACGGTCAGGAAGATGTGCGCGAGCCGATCGGCATGAGCGGCATCCGGCTGGAAGTGAAGGTGCATATCGTCACGGGCGCGGTGAGCGCGGCGCAGAACATCGTGAAGTGCGTGCGTCGCTGCGGGCTCGAAGTGAACGATCTGATCTTGCAGCCGCTGGCTTCGTCGCTGGCGGTGCTGACGGAAGACGAGAAGGAACTGGGCGTGGTGCTGGTCGATATCGGCGGCGGCACGACGGACATCGCCATCTTCAGCGAAGGCGCGATCCGTCACACCGCCGTGATTCCGATCGCCGGCGATCAGATCACCAGCGACGTCGCGATGGCTTTGCGTACGCCGACACCGGATGCGGAAGATATCAAGGTGAGCTATGGAATCGCCAAGCAAGCGCTGGCCGATCCGGACGAGATGATCGAAGTGCCAGGTCTCGGCGAACGCGGTCCGCGCACGCTGTCGCGTCAGGCATTGGCTGCGGTCGTGGAGCCGCGCGTCGAAGAGCTTTTCTCACTGGTTGAGCAGGTCGTGCGCGAGTCGGGCTACGAAGAGTTGCTGTCGAGCGGCGTGGTGCTGACCGGCGGCGCGGCAATGATGCCCGGCATGGTCGAGTTGGGCGAAGACATCTTTTTGAAGCCGGTGCGCATTGGCGTGCCGGAGTATGCGGGCGGTCTCGCGGATGTGGTTCGCAATCCGCGCTATTCGACGGCAATGGGCTTGCTCGCCGAAGGACGCTCGCAACGCATGCGCGGTCGCAAGGTCGCGGTGCAAAACGGTTCGATGGGGCAGGTGTTCTCGAGAATGAAAGACTGGTTTCTCGGAAACTTCTGAAGCTGTAAAGCAACATAAGCAATACGAACTAAGTCATTAATAGCTTGAAATATAATTCGCACCGGTAACGGCGGCTGGTGCGCGGTAAGAGGTTGCCCGATCTCTCATCGAATAACGCCGATCTTCATTCTTGACGGAGGCAACATGGATTTCGAAATGCTGGAAACGGAAACCAACGGCACGATCATCAAGGTCGTGGGTGTTGGTGGCGCTGGCGGTAACGCGGTTCAGCACATGATTACGCGGGGTGTGCAAGGCGTCGATTTCATCGTGATGAATACGGATGCGCAAGCGCTCGCACGTTCGCGCGCGCCGGCAGTTCTGCAGTTGGGCATGACCGGTCTGGGCGCGGGTGCGAAGCCGGAGAAGGGCAAGGAAGCGGCTGAAGATGCACGCGAGCGTATCGCGGATGCACTGCGCGGCGCGCACATGGTGTTCATCACCGCGGGTATGGGCGGCGGTACGGGCACGGGCGCGGCACCGGTGGTTGCACAGATCGCCAAGGAAATGGGCATTCTGACCGTCGGCGTGGTGAGCAAACCGTTCGAGTTCGAAGGCGGCCGCCGTATGCGCGTGGCCGAAGCTGGTTCCCAGCAACTGGAGGATCACGTCGACTCGCTGATCGTCGTGCTGAACGACAAGCTGTTCGAGGTGATGGGCGATGACGCCGAGATGGACAAGTGCTTCCAGTGCGCCGATGACGTTCTGAACAACGCTGTCGCGGGTATCGCGGAAATCATCAACGTCGATGGCCTCGTGAACGTCGACTTCGAAGACGTGAAGACCGTGATGGGCGAGCAGGGCAAGGCGATGATGGGCACGGCGACGGTTGCCGGTGTCGATCGCGCGCGTCTCGCGGCTGAACAAGCAGTGGCAAGCCCGCTGCTCGAAGGCGTGGATCTGTCGGGTGCGCGTGGCGTGCTGGTCAACATCACGTCGAGCCGTTCGCTGCGTCTGTCGGAAACGCGTGAAGTGATGAACACCATCAAGTCGTATGCAGCAGACGACGCCACCGTGATCTTCGGCGCAGTCTACGACGACGCAATGGGCGACGCGCTTCGCGTGACGGTGGTGGCAACGGGTCTGGGCCGCGCGGCAAAGAAGCAGCAGCAAACGCCGATGACGCTCCTGCGCACAGGCACGGACAATCAGCCGATCGCTCACGCGCATGCGCACGCATCGCACAACACGTATGGCAACGCGCAGCATGGTCAGGCAACGACCAGCTACGAAGGACTCGAAACGCCGGCAGTGTGGCGTTCGACGCGTGAAACGGCGGCATCGCACGTGCAGGCACTGCAGGAAAAGGGTGTCGATACGTATGACATTCCGGCGTTCCTGCGCAAGCAAGCGGACTGATGCATTGCTGCTGCTACGCGCATGATTTAGTGCTCAAATAGCAGTTTGTGATGCCGCACCGTCAGTCGAGCCGAACGCCGTACGCGACGAAGCAGGTTTCGCGTGGGGCGACTGTCCAAGGCCGCGTCGAGGCTGAAGTCGAGCCGGACGCCAGGCCGTGGCCAGCCGACCCCCACGGATTTGCACCTGAAGTCGGGAAGCAGATTGGAAACCGAAATCGAGCGACGGACGTTTTGTAAACACTGCGGGACGATGCATCGCCTGGGATGTCCGCGAGCACTGACAGGGAAGGACCGAGCATGATCAAAGTGGGTGACACGTTGCCGGATGCACGTCTCTTCGAGTTTATCGAGGAGGCAACAGAAGGCTGCGCCGTAGGACCGAATGCGTTCTCGGCGCGCGAGCGGGCGCAAGGTAAGCGCGTGGTGATCTTCGGATTGCCGGGCGCGTTTACGCCGACGTGCTCCGCCAGACACGTGCCGGGCTACATCGAGAAAGCGGCGGATTTGTCCGCGGCCGGTATCGACGAAGTCTGGTGCGTTTCCGTCAACGACGCGTTCGTGATGAGCGCGTGGGGACGCGATCTTCAAACCGCGGGCAAGGTGAAGATGATCGCGGACGGCAGTGCGCGTTTCACTCAGGCACTCGGACTGGATCAGGATTTGACCGAGCGCGGCATGGGAATCCGTTCCCAGCGCTACGCGATGGTGATCGACGATGGCGTGGTCAAGACGCTCAACGTCGAAGCACCCGGCAAGTTCGAAGTCAGCGACGCTCAGAGCATTCTGGCGACGTTGCGATGAATGCAGCGGCGTCCGCGTTGTCTCATAACAACGCGCCCGACGCCCTCGCAATCGGCGGCAACTTGGGGCCGATGACCGGAAATGCCTCCATTCCGGCCATCGGCCCGTTCTACTTCATTGTTTCTGACACGGCGACGTAACACAGGGAAACAGATGACACGCCCTCGTTAAGGACGTCACGCATCGAATGGAGTATACTTCGGCCTATTAGTTTTTATACCGCGATTGATTCTCTTTATAGGGAATATAAATCGGAAAAGAAGATCATGTTGAAGCAGCGAACAATCAAGAGCATCGTCAAAACCGTAGGAATCGGGCTTCATTCCGGCCGCAAGGTTGATCTGACGCTGCGTCCCGCACCGGCTGGCACGGGCATCGTTTTCTCGCGCGTGGATTTGCCGAATCCGGTGGATATTCCCGCTTCCGCGATGTCGATTGGTGATACGCGTCTTGCGTCCGTGTTGCAGAAGGACGGTGCGCGCGTGTCCACCATCGAGCACTTGATGTCGGCCTGCGCGGGTCTGGGCATCGACAATTTGTATGTCGATGTAACGGCCGAGGAAATTCCGATCATGGACGGCAGCGCGGCTTCGTTCGTGTTTCTGATTCAATCGGCGGGCGTGGAAGAGCAGAACGCGCCGAAGCAATTCATCAAGGTCAAGAAGCCCATTGAAGTGCGCGATGGCGACAAATTCGCGCGTCTCGACCCGTATTTCGGCTTCAAACTGAGCTTTACGATCGATTTCCGTCACCCGGCCGTTGATAAGACCGGTCAGGCGCTGGAAGTGGATTTCGCGACGACTTCGTATGTACGCGATATCGCGCGTGCCCGTACGTTCGGCTTTGCGCATGAAGTCGAAATGATGCGCGAGCTTGGTCTGGCGCGCGGCGGCAGCATGGATAACGCCATCGTGCTGGACGAATACCGCATTCTGAATAACGACGGTTTGCGCTACGACGACGAGTTCGTGAAGCACAAAATGCTCGACGCAATCGGCGATCTTTACGTAGTGGGCCATCCGCTGCTGGCTTCGTACAACGCGTACAAGGGCGGCCACGCGATGAACAACATGCTGCTGCGTGAGCTGCTGGCGAACGAAGACGCGTACGAAATCGTCACGTTCGAAGACACGCAGAAGGCGCCGCGCGGTTTTGCATTCGATACGCAAACGGCGTTTGCCTGATTCGTTTCGAGCGGTTTCGAAGTGAGATGAAAAATGAGCGGCTCGCGCCGCTCATTTTTTTTGCGCCTTCGCTCCGTGACGCGCCGCCATTTTGGCGAGCGCTTCCTGCAGCGGCGACGGCGCGAGCGTTTCGGCCAATTCACTGAGCGCCGATGCCCCCGCCGCCGACATGCGCGCCTGCTTGGGCGGCGTGGCTTCCTTCATCGCTTGCGGGCGGACGCGGATTTTGAGCGAATCGACCGCCCAGCCGCGTTGCTGGAGATCAGCAAGCAGACGCGGTTCGATATGCCGCAAACGCGCCGCCAGCGCGTTGTGACCGGCGAACAGCGCCAGCACACCGTCTTTGATAAAACCCGGCTCGACATTCGATGCCAGATAATCCGGCAGCAATTTCGCCAGATCCCGCTGCAACGCGGCAACCTGATCGACGCCTGCGCGCAACGCGCGGAATGCATCGGTGCGATCGAGCACGTCGGCCAGCGCTTGCGGCTTGCGCGGATCGAATCGCTGCGGCGCGGACCTTGAATTTGTAGAAAAACGGCTCATTTTCCAATCGTTTGACGCATGGAGCGACGGCTCGATTGTATCGCGGGCCGCGCACCGCGCCGCTGCGATAAAACGCGATCCTTTCAACCCGCCGACTGTCGCGCGCCGCCGACGCGCGCAGGCCTGAGCGGGCGTAAGCTCTGCCAGACTCGCGTGCTAAAATTCCCGATTCGATTTCACCCAAAATGGACTTAAGTCGCCGAGGTAATTCGCCTGCGGACGCATTGTAAAAATGTGCCCGGCCGAATCCGCGACGCAGACACTGATCCGATGACGACCGGTTTCCTTCAGAAGATTTTTGGCAGCCGCAATCAGCGGCTAGTCAAGCAGTACCAAAAGACCGTTGCGGCGATCAACGCGCTCGAGCCGACCGTCGAGAAGTATTCGGACGATCAGCTTCGCGCGAAGACGGATGAGTTCCGCAAGCGCGTGGCTGGCGGCGAGTCGCTGGACGTGATTCTTCCCGAAGCGTTCGCGGTCTGCCGCGAGGCCAGCCGCCGCATTCTGAAGATGCGCCACTTCGACGTTCAGTTGATCGGCGGCATGGTTCTGCACTACGGCAAGATCGCCGAAATGCGTACGGGCGAAGGCAAGACGCTGGTCGCCACGCTCGCCGCATATCTGAACGCGCTGTCGGGCCGTGGCGTGCACGTCGTCACGGTGAACGATTACCTCGCTCAGCGCGACGCCGAATGGATGGCGCGTCTGTACAACTTCCTCGGTCTGTCCTGCGGCGTCAATCTGTCGCAAATGGCGCACGAGCAGAAGCAGGAAGCGTACGGCGCGGACATCACCTATGGCACGAACAACGAGTTTGGCTTCGACTATCTGCGCGACAACATGGTCTACGAGCCGTCCGCGCGCGTGCAACGGCCGCTCAATTTCGCCATCGTCGATGAAGTGGACTCCATTCTGATCGACGAAGCGCGTACGCCGCTCATCATTTCCGGTCAGGCCGAAGATCACACCGACCTCTATGTGCGCATGAATGCGCTGCCGCCGCTGCTCGAATTGCAGATCGGCGAAGAGAAGGCGGACGGTACGGGCGTCGAAAAGCCGGGCGATTACACGCTGGATGAGAAAGCGCGTCAGGTGTTCCTCACGGAATCCGGGCACGAGAAGGCGGAACGACTGCTGGCCGAGTGGGGTTTGATCGGCGAGGGCGAAAGTCTTTACGCGCCGCAGAACATCACGCTGATGCACCACATTTACGCCGCGTTGCGCGCTCACACGCTGTTCCTGCGCGACCAGCATTACGTGGTGCAGGAAGGCGAAGTCGTGATCGTCGATGAATTCACGGGCCGGATGATGACGGGCCGTCGCTGGTCGGATGGTCTGCATCAGGCCGTCGAAGCGAAAGAGCACGTCAAGATTCAGGCGGAAAACCAGACGCTCGCGTCCATCACGCTGCAGAACTACTTCCGTATGTACGCGAAGCTGTCCGGCATGACCGGCACGGCGGATACCGAAGCGTACGAATTCAACGAGATTTACGGACTTGAGACGGTCGTGATCCCGACCAACCGTCCGCCGAAGCGGATCGACAAGCAGGATCAGATCTACAAGACGTCGAAGGAACGCTACGACGCGGTGATTCGCGACATCCGCGATTGCGTCGAACGCGGTCAACCTACGCTGGTTGGTACGACGTCGATCGAAGCGTCCGAGTTGCTGTCGAATCTGCTGGCGCAGACCGGCGTGCGTCACGAAGTGCTCAACGCGAAGCAGCACGCGCGCGAAGCGGCGATCGTCGCGGAAGCGGGGCGTCCGGGCGCGGTCACCATCGCGACCAACATGGCCGGTCGCGGTACGGACATCGTGCTTGGCGGCAACGTCGAGAAACAGGCGTCGTTTATCGAAGCCGATCTGTCGATTCCCGAAGGCGAGAAAGCCGCGCGCATTCAAAAGCTGCACGACGAATGGCAGGAGTTGCACGACCACGTGAAGGCGGCGGGCGGGCTGCATATCATCGGTACGGAACGGCACGAGTCACGCCGGATCGACAATCAGTTGCGCGGCCGCGCGGGCCGTCAGGGCGATCCGGGTTCGTCGCGCTTCTATTTGTCGCTGGACGATCCGTTGCTGCGCATTTTCGCGGGTGATCGCGTGCGCGCGATCATGGACCGCCTGAAGATGCCGGAAGGCGAGCCGATCGAAGCGGGCATGGTCACGCGTTCGATCGAAGGCGCGCAACGCAAGGTCGAAGCGCGCAACTTCGATATCCGCAAGCAACTGCTCGAATACGACGATGTAACGAACGATCAGCGCAAGGTGATCTATCAGCAGCGCAACGAACTGCTCGAAGCCAACGACGTGCAGGAAACCATCGCCGCGATGCGCCAGAGCGTGATCGGCGACGTGGTGCGCACATTCGTGCCTGCGGGCAGTATCGAAGAGCAGTGGGAAGCGCCGGAACTGGAAGAAGTGCTGCGCAACGACTGGTCGCTCGATCTCGCGGTTCAGGAGATGATCAACGAATCGCATTCCATCGATTCGGAAGAGATCAACGAAGCCGTGCTCGCCGCCGCCGATGAAGCCTACGAAGCGAAGGTCACGATGGTCGGCCGCGAATCGTTCAGCGCGTTCGAGCGTTCGATCATGTTGCAAACGCTCGATAGCCGCTGGCGCGAGCACTTGGCCGCGCTGGATCATTTGCGTCAGGGCATCCATCTGCGTGGTTATGCGCAGAAGAACCCGAAGCAGGAATACAAGCGCGAGGCGTTCGAACTGTTCGCCGCCATGCTCGATTCGATCAAGCAGGAAGTCACGCGCGTCGTGATGAACGTGCAGATTCAATCGCCGGAACAGTTGGAAGAGGCCGCCGAGCGTTACGAAGAGCAGGGCAGTCATCTGGAGAACGTGTCGTTCACGCACGCGGACTACAATCCGCCGGCCGCCGCGCCGACGCCGCAGTTCGCAGCAGAAACGGCCGCCGCGCAAATGGTCACGCAGGCGATGTCCTCGGGCGATGATGTCTCCGTCGCCACCCGTTCGGGCGACGATGTACCGAAGGTCGGCCGCAACGATCCGTGCCCGTGCGGAAGCGGCAAGAAGTATAAAAACTGTCACGGCAAGCTGGCTTAATCGGCTGGTGACACAAGAGACGAGCGACGCAGTAATGCGTCGTTTGTCTTTGCAGAACCCGAAGCGGGCGTGTCAGCAAACGCCCGCAGTCTTTCACAGCGCGTCGGCATCACGCTGGCGCCGCCACCATCAGCGAGTCGCGAACATGGCCGTCAATTTCCCCTCGATCGAACCCGCAGCGCTTCATCCCGTCGCCGGCGTCACGCTAGGCTGGGCCGAGGCGAATATCCGCAAGCCCAATCGCAAGGACGTGCTCGTGATTCGCGTCGATGAAGGCGCGTCGGTTGCGGGCGTGTTCACGCAGAATCGTTTCTGTGCCGCGCCGGTTATCGTGTGCCGTGAGCATTTGGCGGCCGCGGGCAAAGGCGGCAAGGGCATTCGTGCGCTGGTCGTGAATACGGGCAATGCGAACGCGGGCACGGGCGAGCCGGGTCTGGCGATCGCGCGTGAAACCTGCGCTGAACTCGCGCGTCTGACGAGCCTCGATGCGCAGCAGATTCTGCCGTTCTCCACCGGCGTGATTCTCGAACCGCTGCCGGTCGATCGTTTGAAAGCCGGTTTGCCCGCCGCGCTTGCCAATCAGCAAGCAGCGCATTGGTTCGATGCCGCGCAAGCCATCATGACGACGGATACGTTGCCGAAGGCCGCATCGCGACAGGTGAAGATCGACGGCCACACGGTCACGCTGTCGGGCATCAGCAAGGGCGCGGGCATGATCAAGCCGAACATGGCCACCATGCTCGGTTTCCTCGCGTTCGATGCCAACGTCGCGCAGCCGGTGCTCGATGAACTCGTCAAGCACGTCGCGGATCGTTCGTTCAACTGCATCACGATCGATGGCGATACATCGACCAACGATTCGTTCATCCTCATCGCGTCGGGCAAGTCGAGTTTGCCGGCGATCACATCGACGGATTCGCCCGCATACGCCGCATTGCGCGATGTCGTCACCGAAGTCGCGCAGGAACTCGCGCAACTGATCGTGCGTGACGGCGAAGGCGCGACCAAGTTCATGACCGTGACCGTCGAAGGCGGCAAGAACGTCGCTGAATGCCGTCAGATTGCTTATGCCATCGGGCACTCGCCGCTCGTGAAGACCGCGTTCTATGCATCGGACCCGAACCTCGGCCGCATTCTCGCGGCGATCGGCTATGCGGGCGTAACGGACCTCGACGTCGGCAAGATCGATCTGTATCTGGACGATGTGCTCGTCGCGAAGGCGGGCGGTCGCAATCCCGAGTACAAGGAAGAAGACGGTCAGCGCGTGATGAAGAAAAGCGAAATTCTGATCCGCGTCGTGCTCGGCCGTGGCGATGCCCACGCGACCGTTTGGACCTGTGACTTTTCGCACGAGTACGTGAGCATCAACGCCGACTATCGCTCGTAAAACGAATGGACAAACTCGAACAATTTCTCACGCGCGCCGAAGCGGTTCTCGCGCGCATCGAAGGCATGTTGCCGCCGGCCGCACCCGATATCGATTGGGAATCCGCAGTGGCGTTTCGCTGGCGCAAGCGGCAAGGGCGCGGCTTCCTGCAACCCGTGACGGCGATTTCGCATATCGGGCTTGATGATCTGCAGAATATCGACCGCCAGAAAGGGCTGATCGAGCAGAACACGAAGCAGTTCGTGCAGAAGCTGCCCGCGAACAACGTGCTGCTGACCGGCGCGCGCGGCACGGGCAAGTCGTCGCTGATCAAGGCGTGTCTGAACGCGTATTCGAAAGACGGCCTGCGCCTGATCGAAGTCGATAAAGACGATCTCCACGATCTCGGCGATATCGTCGATCTGATTTCGGCGCGGCCCGAGCGCTTTATCGTGTTCTGCGACGACCTTTCCTTCGAGGAAGGCGAGTCGGGCTACAAGGCGCTGAAAGTCGCGCTCGATGGCTCCGTCGCCGCGCAGTCCGATAACGTGCTGATCTACGCGACGTCGAATCGCCGGCATTTGCTGCCGGAATACATGAGCGATAACGAAACCTACAAGCACACGTCCGATGGCGAGATTCATCCCGGCGAAGTGGTCGAGGAAAAGATTTCGCTGTCCGAGCGCTTCGGCTTGTGGGTGAGTTTTTATCCGTTCAAGCAGGACGACTATCTGTCGATCGTCGGTCACTGGCTGCGTCATTTCGGTTGCGACGACGAAGAAATCGCCGGTGCGCGCGGCGATGCGCTGGTCTGGGCGCTTGAACGCGGATCGCGTTCGGGCCGCGTGGCGTGGCAATTCGCGCGCGACTGGTCGGGCCGCAAGCAATGAGCGATACCCAAAGTACCCAAAGCGATATCGCGCCGGACGGCCGCAAATTCACGAAAGTCGCCGTCGGCGTGATGGTTCAGCCCGACGGACGCTATCTGCTCGCGCAACGGCCCGAAGGCAAGCCGTACGAAGGCTACTGGGAATTTCCGGGCGGCAAGCTGGAAGAGGGCGAGAGCATCGAAGCGGCGCTCGGGCGTGAACTGCACGAGGAATTGGGTATCGACGTCACCGCGTGCGAGTTGTGGCGCACGCTGGAGCATGACTATCCGCACGCCTATGTGCGGCTGTTCTTCTGCAAGGTGACGAAGTGGGACGGCACGCCGCTTGGCCGCGAAGGTCAGGCGATTTCGTGGCAAACGCTGCCGGTGGAAGTCGCGCCGCTGCTGCCCGCGGCCATTCCCATTTTGGAATGGCTCGAGGAAGAAGAGCGCGAGTAGACGTTCTGGCTTAGTTCAGGCCGCCGCGCGAATCATCGTCCGGCGGCGTTTCCTGTGAATTTCCTTCGATCTTGTACTTCTCGGTCGCCCACGCGCCGAGATCGATTTGTTTGCATCGCTCGGAGCAAAACGGGCGAAAGCGGCTTTCGGGAATCCAGCGGACATCCTTGCCGCAGGTCGGGCATTTGACGACAGTGTTCATGACAGTTGCAGTTCGAGCCGACTAATAAAGCCGTATTTGACCATATGCGGTCAAAACGCTCATGGCGCGCTCACTTCCGGTAACAGTTCAAAGACTGCAAAGCGTCAGATGGAACGGCACATCGACATCCACCGCGCGCGGTTTCAGATCGCCGTCCTGCACGGTGAAACGCACCCACAACATGTACTTGTTCGCGCTCGCTTCGGGAATCACGCGCGTGTCGGGCGAAACGCGCACCTGCATCAATTGATACGTGCGGCCCGAGAGCATTTGCTGATAGCTGCCCTGCATCGCCATGACTTTCGATGCCTGGCCGCTTTCACGCGCGAGACGCAGCACGATGGCGGCGGCGTCGCGCAAAGCAAGCATAGGCATCACCCATTTGGCGATGTCCTGACGACGCTCTTCCACCGGCAATTGCTGCCACGCGTAGTACGACGGAAGATCGAACTTGCAGGTGCCACCGGGAATGATCGTGCGGCTGCGAATGCTCGCGAGCCATTCGTTATCAGCGAGATGCTGGCCGGTTTTGCCGTGCATATCGCCCATACCGGCGAGCGTGGATTCGATTTCCCCGAGCACGGCTTCGAGCGCGTCCTGCTCGATGCCCGGATTGCCCCGGAACGGCGCAAGCGTTTGACGCTGGCGTTCCAGTTCCTTCATGAGATCGGCTTTGAGATCCGTGCGGCCGGCGACTTCGGCAATTTCGAAGAGCGTGGTGAGCGCGACGTGGTGCTCGCGCGCGTCTTCCTGAGTCAGAAAGAACGTGAAGCGCTCGAACAGATCTTCGAGGCGCAGCAGCGTCCGGATTCGCTCGTTGAAGGGATACTCGTAAAGGATCAAGCGCGCTCGCCTCGGCGTGGGTCAGGTTGCTTCCATTAGCGGAAGTCAGCACATTCTAATGCTGCATCCCTACCCTAGCAAATCGGGCCAATTTCGCGCATCAAATGAGCGATTTCACTGCTGAAAAGGGAACTTTTTCGACTTTTCGCGCGCGATACGTAAGACTTTCGTCATAAGGATGCGAGTTCGAGATAGCGTTCGTGGAGCGTTTTGACTTGCTGATCGAGCGATGCCAGCGTGCTCGTTTCGTCATTGGTGACGATATCGTCGGCGGCAGCGATGCGCGCCTCGCGTGTTGCCTGCTTCGCGATGGTCGCCAGCACTTGTTCGCGCGTGAAAGCATTGCGTTTTATCACGCGCGCGATCTGCGTTTCGACCGGGCAATCGACCACGAGCACGCGCGATACACGCGCTTTCCAATCGCCCGATTCGACCAGCAGCGGCACCACGACGATGTGATACGCGCCGCCCGCCGCGTTGCGCTGTCGCTCGGTTTCCGCGCGGATCAGCGGATGTACGATGGCTTCGAGACGCGCTTTCGCGGTGTCGTCAGAAAAGACGAGTTCGCGCATTTTCGCGCGATCGAGCGCGCCGTTCGGTGCGACGAAGGCATCGCCGAATTCGCTGGCGATGAGCGGCATCGCGACGCCGCCGGGCGCGGTCATCTGATGCGCGATCAGATCGGCATCGACGAGCGTGACGCCGCGTGCAGCGAACAGATCCGCCACCGTGCTCTTGCCACTGCCGATGCCGCCCGTCAGACCGATGCTGAACATCCCGAACTCCTATCCGAACAACGAGTAGAGCGGCGTGCCGAGGTAGAGCGTGATTGCGCCACCCGCCGCGAGAAACGGGCCGAAGGGCAACGGTTCCTCGAATTTCATGCGCCCGCGCCATGTGGCGATGATGCCCGCCAGCGCGCCCGCCACCGCCGAGATCAGCACGACCTGCGCCAGCGATGCCCAGCCCAGCCACGCGCCCAACGCCGCAAGCAATTTGAAGTCGCCGTAACCCATGCCTTCGACGCCGCGCGCGAGTTTGAACAACCAGTACACGCACCATAGAAACAGATATCCGGCGATCGCGCCTGCGACGGCGTCCTGAAGCGTCGCGAATCCGCCATAGCCGAAATTGACGATCAGACCGGCCCACAAAAGCGGCAACGTGAGCACGTCGGGCAGATAGCGCGTGTCGTAATCGATCAGGCCGGCGGCGAGCAGCGTCGCGCATAGACCAAAGGACGAAAGCGCGAGCCACGTCGGACCGAACGTGAACAGCGACAACGCCGCGAGCGCGCCTGTCGCGAGTTCGATCAACGGATAGCGCGGACTCACGCGCGCGCCGCACGATCCGCATCTGCCACGCAGCGCCAGATAACTCACGACCGGAATGTTTTCCCACGCCCGCAGAACATGCCCGCAATGCGGACACGCGCTGCGCGGCACGGCGAGATTGAAGCGCGCGGGATACGGATCGCCGGGCGGCGCGGGCGCGTCGGGCATCGATGATTCCACTTCGGAGCGCCACGCGCGCTCCAGCATCACCGGAAGCCGATGCACGACGACCGTCAGAAAGCTGCCGATCACCAGCCCGAACACAATCGCGAACGCGTACTGCACGCCCGTGGGCAGCGCGGCGAACGCCAGCTCGAAGCGGCTCGCGAAATGAACGGCGGTTGGATCGAACGAAGGCTGCATGATGGTTTGACGATGGCTTTGGCCCGCGATGCTACACCACGTTGCCGAGCTGGATGATGGGAAGATACATCGCGATGACGAGGCCGCCTACGAGCGCGCCGAGCACGGTAATGACGAGCGGCTCGCACAGACTCGCGAACGTGCCGATGCGCTCGTCCACCTGGCGATCGGCCAGCGAGGCGAGATCGAGCAGCATCGAGTCGAGCGAGCCGGATTCTTCGGCGACGGCGATCGGCTGCACGACATCTTGCGGGAAGCAGCCGAGCGCGCGCATCGCGGCGGCGAGGCGTTCGCCATTGTGCAGGCGCTTGGCGATATCGACGGTCGCGTTGTCGAAGACGCGGTTGCCGGTGGCGTGCGAGAGGGAATCGAAGGCATCGGAGAGCGGCGTGCCGGCGGCGAGCAGCGTGCCGAGCGCGCGGCTCCAGCGCGCGACCGCCAGCGCCCGCAGCAGCGCACCCGCCAGCGGCAGTTTCAAGGCAATGCGATCGGCCTTCTCGCGCGCTTCCGGCGAGCGTTTCATCCAGCGCATCAAAATCAATGCGATGCCCGTGCTGATCGTCGCGAACGGTAATGCATGACGCGCGACGCCATCGGAGAGGGCGAGCACGAAGCGCGTCGGCGCGGGCAGCGCGGCGCCGAAGCCATCGAAAATGGTTTTGAACGTGGGCACGACGCCGATCAGCAATCCTGCCGTGATCGCCAGAGACAACAGCAACACCATCACCGGATACGTCAGCGCGGCGCGCAATTTCGCTCGTTGCGATGCGGCGCGTTCGCGGTCATCGGCAAGGCGCGTGAGCACGGCGGGCAGCGCGCCCGCGACTTCGCCAACCGCGATCAACTGGCAATACAGTGCGCCGAACGCGTTCGGATGATTGGCGAGCGCCGCGGAAAACGGCACGCCGCGCGAGATATCGCGTGAGACGTGTTTCAGGATGCGCGGCAGGCCGCTGCGCATGCCGGCATCGGCGAGCAAGTCGAGCGCGCCTGCGAGCGGCAGACCCGCGCGCAGCAAGCCGGAAAGCTGACGCGTGAAGATCGTCACGTCATTGGTCGATGCCTTGGGCGGCGGCGCGTCGCCAAGCGCTTCGATGTCCAGCGCGATCACGCCGTCGCGCTGAAGCGACGCGCGCACGTTCGCGGCGTCGAGGGCGATCAGCTTGCCGCGTTTTATCGCGCCATCGGTGTTTATGCCGCGCCAGGCAAAGCGCGTTTCGATCGATGTTTGCATCACGCGGATTCCGTTGCTTCTGCCGCTTCGGCGACGCTCGTCACGCCTTCGCGGACGCGCGCGAAAGCGGCATCGCGCAATGTTGGCATACCTTCGGAGCGCGCCTGACGCGCGATCTCATGCGTTGCCGCGCGCGCGACGATCAACTCGCGCAAGGCATCGGAAACCGGCATCAACTGATGCACGCCCACGCGCCCGCGATATCCGATGCCATGACACTTCGGACACCCGCGCGGCTCGAACGGACGAAAGCCATCATCGAGCGTGAGCGAAGACGGCGCGCGACACGCCTCGCACAACTTGCGCACCAGCCGTTGCGCCGTGACCATCCGCAGCGCCGATGCAAGGTTATACGGCGCGATGCCTATATCGATCAGCCGCGCGATAGCGGCGGGCGCGTCGTTCGTATGTAGCGTCGAGAGCACGAGATGACCGGTTTGCGCGGCCTTGACTGCGACGTCGGCGGTTTCGGTATCGCGGATTTCGCCGACCATGATCACGTCCGGGTCTTGTCGCATGAACGCACGCAACGCGACCGCAAAGTTCAGCCCGGCTTTCTCGCGCACGCTCACCTGATTGATGCCCGCGAGCTGAATCTCGGCGGGATCTTCGACCGAACAGATATTGCGTGCATCGGCGTTGAGCATTTGCAGGAAGCAATAGAGCGAAAGCGTTTTGCCGCTACCGGTCGGGCCGGTCACGAGCACCAAACCATGCGGCGCGCGAATCGCGGATTCGACGACGGCGCTTTGCTGCGCGCTCAGTCCGAGCGCATCGAGCGAAAGATCTTGCGGCAGCGCATCGAGACGGCGCAGCACGAGCTTTTCGCCAAACAGCGTTGGCAGCGAACTAACGCGATAGTCGCCGATCTGCGCGCCCGGCAGCGTCAGCCGCAAGCGCCCGTCCTGCGGCACGCGCCGCTCCGCGATATCCATGCGCGACAGCACTTTGATCCGCGTGATGAAGGCATCGCGCAGATGCGCGGGCGGATGGCGCAGCACGTGCAGCGCGCCATCGACACGCAATCGAATGCGCCACGCGTGCTCGAACGGCTCGACGTGAATATCCGATGCGCCGCGCGCTGCGGCTTCGCGCAAGGTATCGGTGAGCAGCGAGACGGCGGGCGCGTCGTCGCCGGAAGCGGTGATGAAGGCGGGAGCGTTCATGTGAAGGCGTCGAAGTGGAGATGAGTCGATCATCTCGCGCGCCTTCACATCTGACTATTCGGCCGAATGGCTAACGCGTCGCGCGTTTCGCGGTGACCTTTTCGGGCGGACGGAAGATTTTGACGGTGCGGATGGCTTGATCGTCGCTGCGCAGGACTTCGAAATGCACGCCCGCAATCAGGATCGATACATCGCCATCCGGAATATCTTCGAGCGTTTCGAGAATCAAACCGTTGAGCGTTTTCGGGCCATCGGTCGGCAACGTCAGCTTCAGCCAGCGATTCAACTCGCGCAAAGGCATCGTTCCCGCGACGATGCACTCGCCGTTCTCATCCCAGCCGCTGCGCGATCCTGCGCCGCGCGGAATCGTCGTCGTGAATTCGCCGATCAGTTCTTCGATGATGTCTTCCGGCGTCACCAGCCCCTGCAACTCACCGTATTCATCGACCACGATAGCGATGCGGTGACCGCTTTCCTGGAAGTATTGCAACTGCTGAAACACAGGCGTGCCGGCGGGCACGAAGTAAGGCTCGGCGAGCAATTCGCGCAGCGTGTCGCGTTCCAGTTCCTGATTGTGTAACGCGGACAGCGTTTTGCGCACGTGCAGCACGCCAAGCACGCGGTCGATATCGCCTTGATAGACGACCAGCTTATTGTGATAGCAGGTTTCGAGTTGATGCAGAATCTGCTCGAACGGCGCGTCGAAATCGAGCGCTTCGATACGGCGGCGCGGGATCATCACGTCATCGACGGTGATGTTTTCCAGATCGAAAAGATTGAGCAGGATGCTGCGGTGCTTGGTCGGCATAAAGCTGCCGGTTTCCAGCACGATGGTGCGCAACTCTTCCGGCGAAATCCGCTGATCGCGCTTGCTTTTGGTATTGATGTGCAGCGCGGCCAGAATGGCGTTGGCGAACAGATTCACAAACCAGATCAGCGGCCGACCGATGCGCATGAGCGGCGCGAGCACCAGACTCGCGGGCAGCGCCACTTTCTCCGGATACGTCGCGCCAACGATCTTCGGCGCAATCTCCGCGAACACGATGATAAGAAACGCGATCACCCCGGTCGTGATCGACAGCACCATATTATTGTGACCGAACGTGCGCAGCGCGATCGACGTGGTGAGCACGGGAATGATCGTGTTGATCAGGTTATTGCCGATCAGAATGACCGACAGCAACTGATCCGTCTTCGCGAGCAGCCCTTGCGTGGTGCGCGCGCGCAGCGATCCCTGACTGGCCAAGTGCTTCAGCCGATGGCGATTGAGCGCCATCATCGACGTTTCGGAGATCGAGAAGAAGCCTGAAAAGATCAGCAGCAGAAAAATGGCGCAAATCTGCGCCCATAAGGGGAGGTTGTCCACGCGATTGATCGGGTAGGGCGGAGATGGCTTGGAATATAGCAGAAGGGGGTGATGGGGGCTGGCGGCTGTTTTAACGTTAGGCCGCCGTTTCCGTGGCGCTAGTGTTTGTGAATGAGCAGCGCGATCATCATGTACCAGGTTGGCACCATGGTTCCGCAGATGAACCAGAACACGCACAGTTGAAACTGCGCGCGGTCCTCAGGCGATGTATTGACGAGCCAATCTGTCGAGCGTTTGATCCAACGTTTGATGAACACGGTGTACCTCTATATATCTGTCATGAAATTATTGCGTGCGAACTCGCGTAGGCAATTACAGCAACCGTCGTCAGGCCGATCGACAACCTGAGCGTCCGGTTCTTTGGGAAGCGATCGGACATCGTACGCATTGATACTTCGCGCTCATGCGCATCAAGAGAGGCATTCGCTACTAGTACAGCACAACCTACGATTAGTATCGAAAAGATCAGGATAACCAACTGTATCATCGTAATTTCGGTGCCTACAACTTCCCTTTTGTGAATAAGTGCGATATTCAGTTCATAAATCGCTGCCGATGAAAGGGCGATGGCTGACCAGTACAACTGACCATCTTTGATCGAAGCAACGATCAGTTCGCGGGCAGTGTTTCTGCCAAACGAGACAGAGGCCAGAGAGAGAATAAATATCGGTCCGAGTGTCGGCACGCCGAGATTCAACAAGAACCAAAAGAAGTAATTCATCGATCGCGCAAGTTTTATTGACTATGCGATCGATGCTAGCGGGAGTTATCGGCGGATGGGGTACGCAGAGCGGGCATTAGCCATTCGGTAGATACCTGCACGGCAGCGCTTAAATGCGCGAAGCAAAACACAAAAGAAAAAGCCCGCATGGCAAACCATGCGGGCTTTTCGAAAATTCTGGTCGGGGTGAGAGGATTCGAACCTCCGGCCTCTACGTCCCGAACGTAGCGCTCTACCAGGCTAAGCTACACCCCGAATTGTCCAAACGGACTAAATGTACTGCAATGTCGTTTTAGTCTCTTTCAAGACTGTCTCGACGTCGAGTAAGAACATAATTCTAGCAGGCTCTCTTTGAAAATGGAATCGGGAAATGAAGAAATCGCATCGGCGGCGGCTTGCGCTTCTTTTCGTGCACATTCCAGCGTGTGGTCGAGCGCGCCAGACGTCGTGATCGCGTGGAAGATCGTGTCGAAACGATCCGTGCCGCCTTGCTCGATCGCTTCACGCGCGAGCGCTGCCTGTTCGGGCGTGCCGTGCTCCATCAGATAGATGAGCGGCAGCGTGGGCTTGCCTTCGCGCAGATCATCGCCGGCGTTCTTGCCCATCGATTCCGGCGTGCCGGTGTAGTCGAGCCAATCGTCCATGATCTGAAACGCCGTGCCGATACGCCGCCCAAACTCCGCCGCCGCCGCTTCCGTGCGCGCATCCGATCCGGCCAGCACCGCGCCAAGCTGCGCCGCAGCTTCGAACAGCTTCGCCGTTTTGTAGCGGATCACCTGCATGTAACGCGCTTCGTCCACGTCCGGATCGTGCATGTTCAGCAGTTGCAGCACTTCGCCTTCGGAAATGATGTTGGTCGCGACCGAGAGAATCTCCATCACGCGCATCTTGCCGACGCTCACCATCATCTCGAACGAGCGCGAGTACAGAAAATCGCCGACCAGCACGCTCGCCGCGTTGCCGAACAGCGCGTTCGCAGTCTTGCGGCCACGGCGCAGATCGGATTCATCGACGACATCGTCGTGCAGCAGCGTCGCGGTGTGGATGAATTCGACCACCGCCGCCAGTTCGTGCCGATGCCCGGTTGTATCGCCCAATGCGCCCGAGACGAGCAGCAGCAGCGCCGGACGCAGCCGCTTGCCGCCCGCGCCGATGATGTACTCGGAAATCTGGTTGATGAGCATCACTTCTGATGCCAGGCGCTGCCGGATGACGCGATTGACCTGCTGCATGTCCTCGGCGATCGGGGCGAGCAGCGCGGCGGCGTTGGGGGAGGAAGTGGCGGTGGACGACATGATCGGCAAATAGGGTAGTGCCGCGGATTATAAGTCGAATCCGACTGCCGCCGGAGTTTGCCGCGTCGGACTCAGCCTTTCGGGGGATAACACCCCGTTTCCGGTCGGTGGCGGCGCGCCTCGGAATTCGCCGATGGTCTTTGACGTCGCACGTAACCCTATGTATAATCGCGTGTTTCCCGCGTGGTGCGTGGAAAATAGAATTCTGAGTGAGGTTCTCAATGTACGCGGTCATAAAAACCGGCGGCAAGCAGTATAAAGTTGCTGTCGGCGAAAAATTGAAAGTAGAACAGATACCGGCAGACATTGACGCTGAAATCACGCTCGACCAGGTTCTCGCAGTAGGCGAAGGCGAATCGATTAAGTTCGGTACGCCGCTGGTGGGTGGGGCTTCCGTCAAGGCTACCGTTGTGTCGCAAGGTCGTCACAAGAAAGTGACCATCTTCAAGATGCGTCGCCGGAAGCACTACCAAAAGCACGCTGGCCATCGCCAGAACTACACCGAACTGCGCATCGACGCGATCAACGCGTAAGCGCATCCGGTTAAGGAGCTAAGCAAATGGCACACAAAAAAGCAGGCGGGTCTTCCCGCAACGGCCGCGACTCCGAGAGCAAACGCCTCGGCGTGAAGGTGTACGGCGGCCAGGCAATCAACGCAGGCGGCATCATCGTTCGTCAACGCGGCACGCGTATGCACCCGGGCGAGAACGTCGGTATCGGCAAGGATCACACCTTGTTCGCGCTGACCGACGGCCACGTCAAGTTCACGACGAAGGGCGCAGGGAAGAAGCACACGGTCGTCGTGGTCCCGGCAGCGTAAATTTTACGCACGGGCTTCAGGACCGGAAAAAGGCCCCGCGAAGTTCGCGGGGCCTTTTTCTTTTGTAGTCAACAAGCGTAGTAGTCCGTGACCCGCAAGCAAAGGTCGCGGCAAAATAGAGTGAAAACACGGGACGGAGCAACGCATGAAGTTCATTGACGAAGCGAGGATTGAAGTCATCGCCGGCGACGGAGGTGATGGCAGCGCGTCGATGCGCCGCGAAAAGTTCGTCCCGTTCGGCGGGCCGGATGGCGGCGACGGCGGGCGTGGCGGCAGCGTCTGGGCGGTCGCGGATCGCAATATCAACACGCTGATCGACTATCGGTTTTCTAAGAAGCATCAGGCGCGCAACGGCGAAAACGGCCGCGGCGCGGACTGCTACGGCAAGGGCGGCGACGATATCACGCTGCGTATGCCGGTCGGCACCATCATCACGGATCAGGAAACGGGCGAATTGATCGCCGATCTGACCGAGCACAATCAACAGGTTCAGGTCGCGCAAGGCGGCGCGGGCGGGCTCGGCAATCTGCATTTCAAGTCGAGTACGAATCGCGCGCCGCGTCAGAAGACCGACGGCAAGCCCGGCGAGCGCCGCATGCTCAGGCTTGAACTGAAAGTACTCGCGGATGTCGGTCTGCTCGGCATGCCGAACGCGGGGAAATCGACGTTCATTTCGTCGGTGTCGAACGCGCGGCCGAAGATCGCGGATTATCCGTTCACCACGCTCGCGCCGAATCTCGGCGTGGTGCGCGTGGGACCGAGCAAGAGCTTCGTGATCGCGGATATTCCGGGTCTGATCGAAGGCGCGGCGGAAGGCGCGGGCTTGGGGCATCAGTTCCTGCGGCATTTGCAGCGCACGGGCGTGCTGCTGCATATCGTCGATCTCGCTCCGTTCGATGAAACCGTCGATCCCGTCGCCGAAGCGCGCGCGATCGTCAACGAACTGCGCAAATACGACGAGTCGCTGTATGAGAAGCCGCGCTGGCTCGTGCTGAACAAGCTCGACATGATTCCAGACGACGAACGCGAAGCGCGCGTGAACGACTTCCTCGAACGCTTCGAGTGGGACGGCCCGGTCTACGAGATTTCGGCGCTCACCGGTCAGGGCTGCGAAGCGCTGACCTACGCAATCTTCGACTACATCTCGCAGCATTCGGATGCATCGCGGGCGGCGGAAGCCGAAGATCTCGCCGCCGACGTGCGTTTCCGCGACGAAGCATCGAAGGAATAACGAAACCAGGAGAAAGCGCCCGATGCGTTCGGTGATCGCCGCTGCGAAGCGAATCGTTGTCAAAGTGGGGTCCAGTCTCGTCACGAATGACGGGCGCGGGCTCGATCATGCTGCAATCAATCGCTGGGCGTCGCAAATCGCGGCGCTCCGCGAGCAGGGCAAGGAAGTCGTGCTGGTGAGTTCGGGCGCGATTGCCGAGGGTATCCATCGGCTGGGCTGGAGTAAGCGGCCGCGCGAGATCGATGAATTGCAGGCGGCGGCGGCGGTCGGCCAGATGGGGCTGGCGCAGGTGTATGAAAGCAGTTTCGGCGCGCACGGCATTCGCACCGCGCAGATTCTGCTCACACACGCCGATCTTGCCGATCGCGAACGCTATCTGAATGCGCGCTCCACGCTGCTTACACTGCTGCGTCTGGGCGCGGTGCCGATCATCAACGAGAACGACACCGTCATCACCGATGAAATCAAGTTCGGTGATAACGACACGCTCGGCGCGCTGGTCGCCAATCTGATCGAAGGCGATGCGCTGGTCATTCTCACCGATCAGCGTGGTCTCTTCACCGCCGATCCACGCAAGGACCCGAGCGCCACGCTCGTCGAACAAGCCGATGCCGGCACGCCAGAGCTGGAGCAAATGGCCGGCGGCGCAGGTTCGAGCCTCGGACGCGGCGGCATGTTGGCCAAGATTCTCGCGGCGAAACGCGCGGCGCATAGCGGTGCGAACACGGTGACCGCGAGCGGGCGCGAGGCGGATGTGCTGACGCGGCTCGCTTCGGGCGAACTCATCGGCACGCAACTGATCGCGCGTACGGCGCGGATGGCGGCGCGCAAGCAATGGATGGCGGATCACTTGCAGGTGCGTGGGCACGTGGTTATCGACAAGGGCGCGGTGCAAAAGCTTACTGACGACGGCAAGAGCTTGCTGCCGATCGGCGTGATCGACGTAAAAGGCGCGTTCGATCGCGGTGAAGTGATCGCGTGCGTGAACGATCAGGGGCAGGAAGTGGCGCGCGGCATCACCAATTACAGCAGTTCGGAGGCGCGGCTGATCCATCGCCGGCCGAGCGGCGAGATCGAAACGGTGCTCGGCTATATGCTGGAGCCGGAGCTGATCCATCGCGATAATCTGGTGCTGGTCTGACGCGCTTCAAACGAAAACGCCCGCTGAACCAGCGGGCGTTTTCACATTCGAAGCTAGAAAATCAGCGCAGATTGATCGAACTCTGCGTCCGCTTGTACTGAATGTTATTGACGATCTGCTTGGCGTCACCGACCGGCAACTTGCTGGTGCAGAAATAATCCTGATACAGCGCCGCCTGATACGCGTTCAGCTCACCGTTCTCGATGCGCTTAAACTCGAACGCGCTACCGCGATCCCATCCCGTTCCATCCTCGTTGATGCTCGCATAGCGACGCCACTCATACGTGTCGCAACGAATGCCTTCGTAGTTCACGTTGCGCGCGCCGCTCGGGCTGGCAGCAACGACCGTGTACCGAATCACGCCATCATCGCCAACCGTCAGCGAAGTCTTGTCGATGGAAAACGTCAGCGGCGTGTTCTGCGAAACATTGAACGGCAAAAGGTTCGATGCCTGCGGCAACGGCGGCAGCGTATCGACCTTGTTTTCGACCCAGTTCGTCTTGCGGTCGAGCAGATAGGCGAATGCGCTGTCGTCCTTGTTGCTGGGTTCCTTGGAGCTGCCGCAGCCGGCGAGCGTGAGGAGCGCGGCCGCAGATGCCGCAATGACCGCGAGTGAGGCGTTGACTTTCAATTGGGCGTTCCCGAAAACGTACGCGCGAAGCGACACGGCGAGAGTATCGCCATGCCGCTGCTTCGAGTGGAAGTTAAAGAAAGAAGCGCAGTAATCAGTCGCACGGATGACGCTGCACGACGATGTGCACTTCTTCGCTGACCGAGCATTCTGCCTGAACCGTCGCACCAGAGGCGGATACGGCAGGTGCTTCGATCACCATCGACGTGACCACGCGTGGATAACGCGGTCCGTGATGGGCGGCGCGCTCGCCGCGTTCACCGCGAGCATTGGTTCGCCGCAGGAACCGGGATAGCTCGGTCAGAGCCATTTGATAAACGTCGCGCTTGAACTCGATGACCGCGTCCAGCGGCACCCAATACTCGTTCCAGCGCCAGGCATCGAACTCCGGATGGTCCGTCGCACGCAGGCAGATGTCGCAGTCACGCCCAACCATGCGCAGCAGAAACCAGATCTGTTTCTGACCGCGATAGTGACCGCGCACCTCGCGCTTGATGAACTTGTCCGGCACCTCATAACGCAGCCAGTCGCGCGTGCGACCGACAACTTTCACATGCTCCGGTAGCAGGCCGGTTTCTTCGTGTAACTCCCGATACATCGCTTGCACGGGGGTCTCGCCGTACTTGATGCCCCCTTGCGGAAACTGCCAGGAATGTTCACGCAGTCGCTTGCCCCAAAACACTTCGTTGCGCGCGTTCAAGAGGATGATGCCGACGTTCGGGCGAAAGCCTTCACGATCCAGCATACAGCCACCTTCAAATCCTTTAAAATTGCTTTGATTATAAACAGTTAACGGACCCTGCGCACCGGCAGGAACCCCAATTCGGGGCACGATTTCACGCGCCTGTCAGACAAGCTTTGCCAGTCGAATCGGAAGACGGCAAAATCTTCAGTTCGCTGGTCGTTCCGTTTGTTCACCTTTGATTCGCCTGCTTCGCCACCTTTTGAGCACGAAGCCGCGCGCCGTATCTGGAAAATTTGAATGAAAGCATCCCGTTTCTTCATCGGCACTCTGAAAGAAGCTCCCGCCGACGCCGAGATCGTCAGCCACAAGCTGATGATGCGCGCCGGCATGATCCGCCGCGTCGCGGGCGGCATTTACGACTATCTGCCGATCGGCCTGCGCTCGGTGCGCAAGGTCGAAGCCATCGTGCGTGAAGAGATGAATCGCGCGGGCGCGCTCGAATTGCTGATGCCCGCCGTGCAGCCCGCCGAACTCTGGCAGGAATCCGGCCGCTGGGTGCAGTACGGTCCGGAACTGCTGCGTTTGAAGGATCGTCACGAGCGTGAATTCGTGGTCGGGCCGACGCACGAGGAAGTGGTGACGGATATCGCGCGCCGCGAGATCAAGAGCTATCGCCAGTTGCCGGTGAATTTCTATCAGATTCAAACCAAGTTCCGCGATGAAATCCGTCCGCGCTTCGGCGTGATGCGTGGCCGCGAATTCATCATGAAGGACGCGTATTCGTTCGATAAGGACACCGCAGGTCTGGCCGAGTCGTATCGAAAGATGTACGACGCTTACGTGCGCATCTTCACGCGCATCGGTCTGGAATTCCGCGCGGTGGCGGCGGATAACGGTTCGATCGGCGGCAGCGGTTCGCATGAGTTCCACGTGATCGCGGATACGGGCGAAGACGACATCGCGTATTGTCCGACTTCGGATTTCGCGGCGAACGTCGAAGCGGCCGAAGGTTTGCCGCTGATCGCCGAGCGCGCAGCGCCCACGGAAGAACTGAAGAAGACGCCGACGCCCGGCGCTGCGAAGTGCGAAGCGGTCGCGCAGCTTCTGAACATCCCGCTTGAAAAGACCATCAAGTCGATCATTCTCGCGACCGAGAACGAAGGCGCCGAGCCGACCATTTGGCTCTTGATGCTGCGCGGCGATCACTCGCTGAACGACATCAAGACGAACAAGCTGCCGGGCCTGAAGGAGTATCGCTTTGCGACCGAAGCCGAGATCATCGAATGGTTCGGCACGCCGCCGGGCTATCTCGGTCCGATCGGCACGAAGAAGCCGGTGCGCGTGATCGCCGATCGCACGGTCGCGAACATGAGCGATTTCGTCGTCGGCACGAACGAGGTGGATTACCACACGACCGGCGTGAACTGGGGCCGCGATCTGCCGGAACCGGAAGTGGCGGATATCCGCAATGTCGTCGCGGGCGATCCGTCGCCGGACGGCAAGGGCACGTTGTCGATCTGCCGTGGTATCGAAGTGGGTCACGTGTTCCAGCTCGGCACCAAGTATTCCGAAGCGATGAACGCCACCTTCCTCGACGAAAACGGCAAGCCCGCGCCGATGCAGATGGGCTGCTACGGCATCGGCGTGACGCGCGTGCTGGGCGCGGCGATCGAACAGAATTTCGACGACAAGGGCATCATCTGGCCGGAAGCGATTGCGCCGTTCGAAGTCGTGATCTGCCCGATGGGCTATGACCGCAGCGACGCCGTGCGCGAGCAGGCCGACAAGCTGTATGCATCGCTTCAGGAAGCAGGTATCGACGTGATACTGGATGATCGCGGCGAGCGTCCCGGCGTGATGTTCGCGGATTGGGAACTGATCGGCGTGCCGCATCGCGTGGTGATCGGCGATCGTGGGTTGAAGGACGGCAAAGTGGAGTATCAGGGCCGTCGCGAAACCGAAGCCACGCTGCTGCCGGTGGATGAGGCGGCGGGCGTGGTGATTGGCAAAATCCGTGAGGCGCTCGCGAAGTAATGCAGTACAACTTCCTGTCGGCGACCATTCTGCTTCTGCTGATTACGGACCCGCTCGGCAACATTCCGATCTTCATCAACGCGTTGCGCGGCGTCGCTACCGAGCGGCGTCGCGTGGTGATTTTGCGTGAAGTGGCGATCGCGTTCGGCATCCTGCTGATCTTCATGCTGGCCGGCGACCGTTTTTTGCGCGCGATGAATCTCACGGATTTGTCGTTGCGCATTGCGGGCGGAATCGTGCTGTTTTTGATCGCGTTGCGGATGATTTTTCCGCATCCCGATGGCGCGATGGGCGGTGACTCGCGCGGTGGCGAACCGCTGATCGTGCCGCTGGCTATTCCGGCGCTGGCGGGTCCATCGGCATTGGCGACGGTGATGCTGCTGACATCGCAAGCGCCGGGAAAGATGCTGGAATGGGTCGGCGCGCTTTCCGTGACGATGGCCGTCTGCGCGATCGTGCTGATTCTTGCGGAGAAGATTCAGCAGTGGCTTGGTGAACGTGTGGTGACCGCGTTCGAACGCCTGATGGGACTCGTGCTGGTGGCGATTTCGGTCGAGATGATTCTGACTGGCATACGTACTTTCGTGCATCAGCTGTAAAAAAAGCGGCCTTGGCCGCTTTTTTGTTTATGCCCCCTCAGTCAACGCCCGAATAGTCGGCAAATTCCGCCAATACCCCTTCGCATCCATCCCACACCCGAACACATACCGATCCGGCACTTCAAACCCGCAGAAGTCAGGACGCAGCGGCTTCGCCTTCGGGATGATCTTCTCGCACAGCACCGCCGACAGAAACTTCTTCGCGCCCATCGCCATGATGCGGTCGCGGATCGCGGCCATCGTCTCGCCTTCGTCGAGAATATCGTCGAGCACCAGCACCACGCGATCCTTCACCGACTCAGCGGGAGCCACACGCCATTGCATCTCGCTACTGCCCTTGATGGCATTGCGATAGCGCGTCAGATGGATGTAGTCGAACTCGAGCGGGAAGTCGAGATGCGGCAGCAGCATGCCGGTGAACACGGCCGCGCCCCCCATGACCGACAGCACGAGCGGGAATTCATCACCCGTCTCCGACTTGATGGCTCCGGCCATGCGCGCGATCGATGCGTTGACGTCCGTCGCCGAAACGATCTCTTCGGAGTGGCTGAAAATATGGAGAGCTTCTTCGCGATTCATAAGGGCAAGCGGGGGAAGGCTGACTTCTTAGTGTGGAAAAAAATGTCGGCGAACGCCATATGATAAACCCGCGTTCCTTCGCCTGTGACGACGACAAAAACGCGAATTTGTTTTGCGGTGCGATCAGCGCATGCCGGGCAACATGCCCTTCATGCCGCGCATCATCTTTTGCAGGTTGCCGCCCTTGAGCTTTTTCATCATGCCGCGCATCTGCTCGTATTGATTCAGCATGCGATTCACTTCCTGGACATGCACGCCCGCGCCCGCCGCGATCCGACGCTTGCGCGCCGCCTTGATGAGTTCCGGTTTCGCGCGTTCCTGAAGCGTCATGGAATTGATGATGCCTTCCATGCGGCGCATCTGCTTTTCGGCGTTGTTCATGTCCGCGCCTTGCGCGGCCTGCTGGAACTGCGCGGGCAGCTTGTCCATCAGGGACGAAAGGCCGCCCATGTTCTTCATCTGCGCCAGTTGCGCCTTGAAGTCGTTCAGGTCGAAGTCGCCGCCTTTCTTGACTTTGTCGGCGAGCTTTTGCGCGGCTTGCGTATCGACACCGCGTTGCGCTTCCTCGACGAGCGCCATGATGTCGCCCATGCCGAGAATCCGGTTCGCCATGCGATCCGGGTGGAACACTTCGAGCCCGTCCAGCTTTTCCGCGACGCCGACGAACTTGATCGGCTTGCCGGTGACATGGCGCACGGACAGCGCCGCGCCGCCGCGTGAATCGCCGTCGAGCTTGGTGAGGACGACGCCGGTGAGCGGCAAGGCATCGTTGAACGCCTTGGCCGTGTTGACCGCGTCCTGACCGAGCATGGCATCGACGACGAACAGCGTTTCAGCGGGCTTGAGCAGCGTATGCAGCTCGCTGATCTCGTTCATCATGGCTTCGTCGATACCGAGACGGCCGGCCGTATCGACGATCACGACGTCGTTGTAATGCCGCTTCGCCCAGTCGATCGCCGCGCGCGCGATATCCGCAGGCTTCTGATTCGGCTCCGACGGGAAGAAGTCCGCGCCGACCTGTTCGGTGACCGTCTGCAACTGACGAATAGCCGCCGGGCGATACACGTCCACGGAAACCGTCAGCACTTTCTTCTTGTGCTTTTCGCGCAGAAATTTGGCGAGCTTGCCGGACGTGGTAGTTTTACCTGCGCCCTGCAAACCGGCCATGAGGATAACGGCAGGCGGCGCGACCGCGAGATTCAGTTCGGCGGCTTTGCCTTCGTAATCGCCGCCGATCACGGCAGTCAGTTCGCGCTGCACGACGCCGACCAGCGCCTGACCCGGCGACAGACTGGCCAGCACTTCCTCGCCGAGCGCCTTTTCCTTCACCTTCGCGATGAACTCGCGCACCACAGGCAGCGCCACGTCTGCTTCGAGCAGGGCGAGGCGCACTTCGCGCAGCATCTCCTGCGTGTTGGCCTCGGTGAGCCGGGCCTCGCCGCGCAGCGTCTTGACGACGCGCGCCATCCGTTGAGTGAGGTTATCGAGCATGGGGAGCGCTAAAGAATGCGGCCCTTGTTTCGCCGAGAACGGATCTTTCGCCCCGCGTTGATGCAAGGGAGAAGACGTCGTGAATCAAGGGCCTAGTGTAAACTTCGAACATGGATATTGTACTGTATGCCCTCACTGCGCTTCTCTACGGCGGACTGGCCGTAGCGGGCTGGCGCGCGCATCGTCACACGGCCGTGGAGCCGGCGCTGGCGGGCGTGCCAGCGGGCATTGCGCCGCTTGAAGCGAAACCCAAAACTCCGGCGATGGGCACGGCCACGCGCGCTCTATTATTAATAGCGTTGCTGGTACACGGCGTCTTGCTGCACACCACCATCTTTCCCCAGAACGCGATGATCTTCGGCTTCGCGTTCGCGCTCTCGGCCATGTTCTGGCTGGGCGCGGGCATCTACTGGATCGAAAGCTTTTTCTTTCCGCTCGATGGCCTGCGTCTGCTATTGCTGCCGCTCGCCTGCGTGGCGTCGCTGATGCCGCTGCTGTTCGGCGGCGTGCGCGTGCTCTCGTATTCCGCCGCGCCGATGTTCAAGCTGCATTTTCTCATCGCCAATATTGCTTACGGCTTGTTTGCGATCGCCGCGCTCCACGCCATTCTGATGCTGATGCTCGAACGCCGCCTGCAACGCATGCGCGGCACGGCGCTGCGTCACGCGGACAACGGCGGCTGGCTCGCAAGTTGGCTCGATACCTTGCCGCCGCTGCTTACGCTCGAAAAACTGCTGTTCCGGCTGATCGGCGCGGGCTTCGTGCTGCTGACGCTCACGCTGTTGTCGGGGATCGCGTTCAATGAGCAACTCGTCGATCGCGCCTTGCGGCTCGATCACAAGACCGTGTTTGCGTTCCTGTCGTGGCTGATGTTCGGCGCGCTGCTGACCGCGCGCCGCATTTCCGGCTGGCGCGGCCGCGCGGCGCTGCGTTGGGTGTTGGCGTCGTTCGTTGCGCTGTTGCTCGCGTATGTGGGCAGTCGCTTCGTGTTCGAAGTGCTGCTGCATCGCGCGGTAGTCTGACCGTTTTCTGTTGAATCCGATGCGAAACTTCATTCTTCTGATCGCGCTGTTCTTCGTTACGCAATGGCTGCTCAAGAAGCTGCGCCGCGCGAACGAGCGCTCGCAAGCCGAAGCACGAGCCGATGCGCGATCCGACCCGCGCGCCGACTCACGCACGTCCGGCGCGAACACCCGCACGCGCAGCGATGCCAACGTTGGCAGCGCGCCGCAATTGCTCGATCCGCTGATCCGCTGCGCGCAGTGCGGCGTGCATACGCCTCGCAGCGAATCCGTGGTCGTAGCGGGCCAGCGCTTCTGCTGCGCCGATCACGCTCGCCGATACACCGCCGCCCCGACCGGCCGCGACGCGCGATGAGCGCATCGCGTATCGACGCGCTGGGGTGGCTGACCGGCGCGACGCGTTTGCCATCGCCGAACTTCGAGGCGCGTCCCGGCGACGCGGTGCCGACGCTGATCGTCGTGCACAACATCAGCTTGCCGCCCGACGACTTCACGACCGACTCCATCGCGCGCTTCTTCCAGAACACGCTCGATCACGACGCGCATCCGTACTTCGATCACCTGCGCGGCATGCGCGTGTCGGCGCACTTCGTGATTCGCCGCAGCGGTGAGATCGAGCAATTCGTTTCCTGCGATGAGCGCGCGTGGCACGCGGGCGTCTCCACCTTCTTCGGCCGCGAGCGATGCAACGATTTTTCGATCGGCATCGAGATGGAAGGCAGCGATAACGTGCCGTTCGACGACGCGCAATACACGGCGCTCGGCAAGCTCGTAAGCATCATCGTCAAGCGTTATCCGATCGATGCGATCGCCGGGCATTCGGACATCGCGCCTGGCCGCAAGACCGATCCGGGACCGCATTTCGACTGGCCGCGTCTGCGTCAAGACAGCGCCTTGCCTGCCGCTTTTTTCCCCTTCCGGTCAAACGTCTGATCGCACAGTAAGGTCTTTCTCGTTGCAGCGCAGCAGCGTCGCGCGCAAGCCCTTGTCGTGATTCGGGAAAGCAAAAGTCAACCCCGCGCGGACATATCCAAAGCAAATAAACCTTTTTGCGACTGTGCGACTGTCCACTATACTTAGCGCCGACAGACGTACTTTGCACTATATCTTGTGTCATGAAGGCGGCGCCCGCTCCCACGAGCCGGCGCCGTCGGCTTTCCGGCAGTGAGCAGTCAGGCTGGCCCAGGGGCGGTGTGTGCAGCGCTTCTCGCGGCGGGGAGAGAGGCACCGGACACACCGAGCGCCAGCCGAGCAACACCGTGAAGAACGCATGCAAGTGAACGTGAATTGCGTCGACCGACACCGCGCGCCAACGCGGGCACCGCACGAGACGCCAAAACAGTGCGGGCCAACAGCGCCGCGATTCGCGTTCCGAGCCTGCTGACCTCACAGTCCGGCTTTACCGCCCGCCTTATTGGCCAATAAGTGATAAATCCGCGGACCATCCGCATCCATCGAACATTTGGAGTTTTGCACATGCAAACCACCGAGAACGCCACGACTTCCTTCGAAGGCGCATCCGCACAGCCGATGAGCGGTGCGCAGTCGCCGGGCGCACAGGCGCTCGCGCCCAACACGACGTTTGCCGACTACAAGGTCATCCGTCGCAACGGAAGCGTGGTGTCGTTCGAACCCACGAAGATCGCCATTGCTGTAACGAAGGCGTTCATCGCCGTGAATGGCGGGCAGGGCGCAGCTTCCGCGCGCGTGCGCGAGCAGGTCGAGCAACTGACGCAGGCAGTCGTGCGCGCGCTGGTGCGCAGCCGTCCGCATGGCGGCACGTTCCATATCGAAGATATTCAGGATCAGGTCGAACTCGCGCTGATGCGCGGCGGCGAGCACAACGTCGCACGTGCTTACGTGCTGTATCGCGAGAAGCGCACGCAGCAGCGTTCGCAAGAGCGCGCAGCAGGTCAGAGCGCGCAGTCGCATGAAGGCGGCATCATCAACGTGACGGACAACGGCGTCACGAGCCCGCTCGATATGGACGCGCTCAAGGCGCTGATCGTTTCGGCCTGCGCCAATCTGGGCGATGCCGTTTCCGCCGATCCGATCGTCGCCGAAACGGTGAAGAATCTGTACGACGGCGTGCCGATGTCGCAGGTCTACGACTCGGCCATTCTCGCCGCGCGCACGATGATCGAAAAAGATCCGGCGTACAGCCAGGTCACCGCGCGCATTCTGCTGCACACGATCCGCCGCGAAATTCTCGGCGGCGAAGTGGTGCAGGCCGAAATGGGCGAGCGCTATGCCGAATACTTCCCGCAGTTCATCAAGCGCGGCATCGAAGCCGGCCTGCTGGATGACAAGCTGCAACAGTTCGACCTCAAGCGCCTGGGCGCTGCGCTCGACGCCGGCCGCGATCTGCAATTCGGCTATCTCGGCCTGCAAACGCTGTATGACCGCTACTTCCTGCACGTCGAAGGCACGCGCATCGAATTGCCGCAGGCGTTCTTCATGCGCGTCGCGATGGGTCTGTCGCTGAACGAAATCGATCGCGAAGCGCGCGCCATCGAGTTCTACAACGTGCTGTCGTCGTTCGACTTCATGTCGTCCACGCCGACGCTGTTCAACTCGGGCACGCATCGCTCGCAATTGTCGTCGTGCTATCTGACGACGGTCGCCGACGACCTCGACGGCATCTATGAAGCGCTGAAGGAAAACGCGCTGCTGTCGAAGTTCGCAGGCGGTCTGGGCAACGACTGGACGCGCGTGCGTGCGCTCGGCTCGCACATCAAGGGCACCAACGGCAAGTCGCAAGGCGTGGTGCCGTTCCTGAAGGTGGTGAACGACACCGCCGTCGCCGTGAATCAGGGCGGCAAGCGCAAGGGCGCGGTGTGCGCGTACCTGGAGTCGTGGCACCTGGACATCGAAGAATTCCTCGAACTGCGCAAGAACACCGGCGATGACCGTCGCCGTACGCACGACATGAACACGGCGAACTGGATTCCCGATCTGTTCATGAAGCGCGTGATGGAAGGCGGCGACTGGACGCTGTTCTCGCCGTCCACCTGCCCGGATCTGCACGATCTGTTCGGTGCGGACTTCGAAAAGGCGTACACAGCTTACGAAGAGAAAGCCGCGCGCGGCGAGATCAAGCTGTTCAAGAAGGTGCCGGCCGCGCAACTGTGGCGCAAGATGCTGGGCATGCTGTTCGAAACCGGGCATCCGTGGATCACGTTCAAGGACCCGTGCAACATCCGTTCGCCGCAGCAGCACGTCGGCGTGGTGCATTCGTCGAATCTGTGCACGGAAATCACGCTGAATACGAGCGACACGGAAATCGCCGTGTGTAACCTCGGTTCGGTGAACTTGCTGGCGCACATGGTCAAGCAGTCGGACGGTTCGTACACGCTGGATCAGGCCAAGCTCAAGCGCACCATCAGCGTGGCGATGCGCATGCTGGACAACGTGATCGACATCAACTACTACGCGGTCGCCAAGGCGCGTAACTCGAACCTGAAGCATCGTCCGGTCGGTATGGGCATCATGGGCTTCCAGGACTGCCTGCACCTGCTGCGCACGCCGTACGCGTCGCCGGAAGCAGTCGAGTTCGCGGATCGTTCGATGGAAGCGGTGTGCTACTACGCCTACTACGCATCGACGGAGCTGGCGGAAGAGCGCGGCCGTTACGCGACGTATCGCGGCTCGCTGTGGGATCGCGGCATCCTCCCGCAGGATTCGCTGAAGCTGCTGGCCGAAGCACGCGGCGGTTACGTCGAAGTGGACACTTCGGAGTCGATGGACTGGCCCGCGCTGCGTTCGCGTATTTCGACCTACGGTATGCGCAACTCGAACTGCGTGGCGATTGCACCGACCGCGACGATCTCGAACATCATCGGCGTGTCGGCGTGTATCGAACCGACGTTCCAGAATCTGTACGTGAAGTCGAATCTGTCGGGCGAATTCACGGTCGTCAACGACTTCCTCGTGCGTGATCTGAAGGCGCGCGGTCTGTGGGACGAAGTGATGGTGTCGGATCTGAAGTACTTCGACGGCACGCTGTCGCGCATCGACCGTATTCCGGCCGATCTGCGTGCGATCTACGCCACCGCGTTCGAAGTCGATCCGAAGTGGCTGGTGGAAGCGGCATCGCGCCGTCAGAAGTGGATTGATCAGGCGCAGTCGCTGAACATCTACATGGCGGGCGCATCGGGCAAGAAGCTGGACGAGGTCTACAAGCTCGCGTGGATTCGTGGTCTGAAGACGACCTACTATCTCCGTACGATGGCCGCCACGCACGTCGAGAAGTCCACGGTGGCGCACGGCGCGCTGAATGCAGTGCCGTCGTCGAATGAAGGTGGTTCGGCTGCGCAGGGCGGATTTGGTGGCGCTGGTGGCGGCGCATCGTCCGCTGGTGCGAAGGGTGGCTTCAATGCCGCTGCTGCTGCGCCTGCTCCGGCTGTCGAAGCCGCGCCTGAGGCCGATGGTCCCGTCTGCATGATGCGTCCGGGCGATGCGGGCTTCGACGAGTGCGAAGCGTGCCAGTAACGCTGAGTTAGTTCCGGCAGCTTAGGAACTGAAAGCCGGTATCGAGCGATTCGATACCGGCTTCTTTATTTGTGACGCTTGCGTGAACGTTGAGCTTGAATCAGCTGCGCGTGCCTTGCGAAATTTCGGAGCCTGCATCGCGTGACAGACGCGCGGTGATCGGCATCGAAAAGAAAGAGAACAGGCCGACTACGACGAAGGCGGGCCAGAAATCCGACCACCGCACACTCGCATGACCGTTCAGATACTGCGTGACTTCGAGCGTGATGCCAGCGACGGTCACGCCAAGACCGAGCGATACCTGCTGGATGAAACTCGCCAGACTGGTTGCGCGTCCCACGTCCTTCGTCTCGATCTCTGCGTAGGCAAGCGAGTTGAGCGATGTGAATTGCAGCGAAGGAAAGAAGCCGCCGAGCAACACGACGAGCCAGATCACCCACGTCGGCGTGCCGGGAAAGAACGAGCCGCACGCGGCAATGGCAATACCCGAGAAGACCGCGTTCACGAGCAAGGTCTGACGGAATCCGAACTTGCGCAACACGTTCGGCGCAACCGACTTCATGAACATTCCGCCAAACGCGGATGCGCACGTAATCGCGCCGGATTTGAACGCCGACATGCCGAGTCCTTCCTGCAACGCGAGCGGCAGCAGGAACGGCACCGCGCCGAGTCCGATGCGAAACATCGAGCCGCCGAGCACGCTGGCCTGAAACGTCGGCACGCGGAAGAAGCGCAGATCGAGCAGCGGGCGTTCGCTGCGTCGCGCGTGCAGCAAGTAGAAGACGACGAGCAGCGCGCCGCACAAGCACATCGCGAACGCGATGCTCTGCGGCACCAGCTCGCCGCCGACCAGCGACAGCCCGAGCATCAGCAACACGCCGGCGCTCGCGGAGAGAAAGAAGCCGAACCAGTCGAGCGGACCGGGATGCGCCTCGCGCGTATCGGCGATGTATCGATTGGTCAGCCAGATACCGGCAATACCGATCGGAATGTTGATGAAGAAGATCAGACGCCAGTGCAGATACGTCGTGATGAAGCCGCCGAGCAACGGACCCGCGGCGGGACCGAGCATCGCGGGCACGGCGAGGTAGTTCATCGCGCGGATGAACTCCGAGCGGCGCACCGAGCGGAAGATGATGATGCGGCCGACGGGCACCATCATTGCGCCGCCTACGCCTTGAATGAAACGCGCGACGGTGAACGGCCCGAGCGAGGTGGACGCCGCGCACAACAGCGAGCCGACCACGAAGATGCCGATGGCCGTGCGGAACACGGTGCGAGCGCCGAAGCGATCCGCCACCCAGCCGCAGATGGGAATGAATACGCCGAGCCCGAGCACGTAACTCGTAACGGCGACTTTGAGGGTGACAGGATCGCGACCGAAGGCTCGCGCCATTTCGGGAATCGCAGTAACGATGACGTTGGCGTCAACGCTTTCCATGAACATCGCACACGCGACGATGAGAGGAGCAATGAAAGCTTTGGCTACAAGCGGCATGGGGAATCGCGATGGACTCTTGGCGGCAAGAGCGGCGATTATGGCACCGAAGTGGCGCGACCGACGAGCGGATACATCACGCAGCGTGTCGTGCAGAACATAGAGAAGGAGTGAACACGCGATGGACCCGCACGATCTTCAACGTCTCGTCACGCAGACGATGCCCTACGGCAAGTACAAGGATCGCGTGCTCGCGGACTTGCCTGGACACTATCTCGCGTGGTTCGCGCGTGAGGGTTTTCCAGAAGGCAAGCTCGGCAAGTTGCTTGCGCTGATGCACGAGATCGATCACAACAACCTTCGGTCGCTGCTTGATCCGCTGCGTGGGCGGTGAATGGGCGGTGAACAATAGGTAGTGTTAACGTGCTTCGATAACACAAGATATTGTGGAAATAAGAGACGCGAAATGCTAAGATCGAATCAACGAATCGATGCAGCAGCAGCACTTCAAAGCATCGCTCCAACGTGCTTGCAACGAAGTGAAACGCAGTCGATCACACACATCGACAGCGTTCGAAGTTGAAGCGCGATGTGCATCGGATCATATGCATCGTGAGTGTCGTTGGCAGCGATCGGCATCACGCGTGAGTGACATCACGCGAGACATCGAAGCGAACACATCGCATCACGTTCGACACATGCAGCGAGCAACTCGCAAGGTAGTAAAGGCATCAGTCGCAGAGCCTTATTTCGCAAGGCTGAAAGCGTATCGATGCAAGACGTTCGAAGCACCACGCGATGCCTTCGAACACACTCGATGAGGACCGCTTCACACATGCTTATCGACTCATCGCATCACGCTTCATGCAGCATGCGATGAGCCAAGTGTTGTATGCAGGTAGCAACGTCGAATCTAAATCGCATGAAAACGAGAATTTTCATGAGCAAACTCTTTTATCGCTCATGAAAAGATGGTACAAACCGATCTAAATTGATGGTGAGAATTTATGCTCAACTGGGATGACGAGACCACTGCCGTAACTCCCTCGAGCGCTTCGCAACAGAACGCGTTGCGTCAGGCTCAAGGTATGACTTCCGGCACGACGTTCGGAACGCAAGGTGTCCTTGCTCATCAGGAAACCCATCAGACTGCTCAGGCGAACAACATCTTCTCCGATGGCTTCGTTCCCCCGGCAGCCGCAACGCCTTCTTCGAGCGCGATCGCCGCTCAAAGCGAAGCACGCGTCAACGTCGCAGACAAGCGCATCATCAACGGCAAGACCGACGTCAATCAGTTGGTGCCGTTCAAGTACAAGTGGGCGTGGGAAAAGTATCTCGCTGGCTGCGCGAATCACTGGATGCCGCAGGAAGTGAATATGTCGCGCGACATCGCGCTGTGGAAAGACCCGAACGGTTTGTCGGACGACGAGCGTCGTATTGTCAAGCGCAACCTGGGCTTCTTCGTCACGGCCGACTCGCTGGCTGCGAACAACATCGTGCTGGGCACGTACCGTCACATCACCGCTCCGGAGTGCCGCCAGTTCCTGCTGCGCCAGGCGTTCGAAGAGGCGATCCACACGCACGCGTACCAGTACATCGTCGAATCGCTGGGCCTGGACGAGAGCGAAATCTTCAACGCGTATCACGAAGTCGCTTCGATCCGCGCGAAAGACGAGTTCCTGATTCCGTTCATCAATACGCTGACCGATCCCGCCTTCACCACGGGCACGCTCGAAGCGGACCAGAAATTGCTGAAGTCGCTGATCGTGTTCGCCTGCATCATGGAAGGACTGTTCTTCTATGTAGGCTTCACGCAGATTCTGGCGCTGGGTCGTCAGAACAAGATGACGGGCGCGGCGGAGCAGTATCAGTACATCCTCCGCGATGAATCGATGCACTGCAATTTCGGCATCGACCTCATCAACCAGATCAAGCTCGAAGAGCCGCAACTGTGGACGGCAGACTTTAAGGCCGAAATCCGCGAACTCTTCAAGCAAGCGGTTGACCTTGAATATCGTTACGCTGAAGACACCATGCCGCGCGGGGTGCTCGGCCTGAATGCGTCGATGTTCAAGAGCTACTTGCGGTTCATCTGCAACCGGCGTTGCCAGCAGATCGGACTGGACCCGCTCTACCCGAACGAGGAAAACCCGTTCCCGTGGATGAGCGAAATGATCGACTTGAAGAAGGAACGCAACTTCTTCGAGACACGCGTGATTGAGTATCAAACCGGCGGCGCGCTCACCTGGGAATAATAAAAATCCAGGACGTGTTGCAGACGAAATCGATGGGACGGCAGGGCAGCAGCGTGATTCATACGCGCGCCCGGCCGACAAGGTTTAGGAGAACGGTCGCCTGATGCAAAGTGCGCCTACTGGCTTGAAGCGCCGATTATCGGCCCGAACAGAAGACAGGCGTTTTGCGATCCCTTCAATGGGATGGGCAAACTTCCCCCCGGAAAACGCCAGCGGCAAGCTCGCTGGCTCGATCAAGCAATGGCCGGCGCCGCGAATACGCGGTGCTGACTCAATTTGGCGCGCGGTGCCCAGGGGCACGGCGCGCCTTGCCGTATTCATTAGCGTAAGCAGGTGGGATCAGCGTACGCCGATGAATAATCCGCTTCGTAGCGTGCGCTATAGAGAAGGCGACGCGTGGGAAGCGGGTTTTGACGAAGGGTGGTGTTTGAACTGACTCTCATCTGAAAACCTGAAGGAGAAAATCATGGCAGTTGCCAAGAAAAAACCCGCCGCTAAGAAGGCTGCAGCAAAGAAGGTCGTCGCAAAGAAAGCCGCTCCGGCGAAGAAAGTCGTAGCAAAGAAGGTCGCTGTGAAGAAGGTTGCTGCAAAGAAAGTAGCAGCGAAGAAGGTTGCAGCGAAGAAGGTTGCAGCGAAGAAGGTTGCTGCTAAGAAGGTCGCGGCCAAGAAGGTTGCGGCCAAAAAGGCGCCTGCGAAGAAAGTCGCAGCGAAGAAAGTAGCGGCGAAGAAGGTTGCAGCGAAGAAGGTCGCGGCCAAGAAGGCGCCGGCGAAGAAGGCCGCAGCGAAGAAGGCTGCTGCCAAGAAGGCGCCCGCGAAGAAGGCCGCGGCGAAGAAAGCGCCTGCGAAAAAGGCTGCGGCGAAGAAGGCTGCTGCCAAGAAGGCGCCTGCGAAAAAGGCTGCTGCGAAGAAGGCTCCTGCTGCCAAATCCGCCGCTGCTGCTGCGCCTGCTGCTGCCGCACCCGCTCCCGCTGCTGCACCTGCGAAGAAGGCACCCGCGAAAAAGGCTCCGGCCAAGAAGGCTGCTGCGAAGAAGACTACGGCCGCTGCTCCTGCAACGACGGCAACGACCGTATCGGCACCCGCTCCGGCTCCGGCCGCTGCGGTCAAGACGGCGTTGAACCCGGCAGCGGCATGGCCGTTCCCGACGGGCAGCCGTCCGTAAGTCGATTCGACAGCAGTAAGCAGGACGACGGCACACACCGCTGTGCCTTGGGACCGGGTAGTCCTACCCGGCCACAACCCGCCGTTCGGGGCAACCCGTCGGCGGGTTTTTCGTTTCGTTGCGTTTTGATCGTTTTGATTCGGCGAGAGAAGCGTCTGAAACAATGCTGCAAAGAAAAAGCGCATGCCTCTTTCGAAGCATGCGCTTTGTTCTGAAGAACGGAGTGCTGACGATCGATCGAATCGATCGATGCGCTTAGTGCGTTACGCGCGTCACACCACCGCTCGACAGCAGACGAACACGCTCGCCCGCCTGGAACACTTCACCATTCGACGTCTGCGTGATCGCACGCAAGTCGCCGTTGTCGAGGCGCACGGTGATCTCAAGCCCGTTCTTCGTCGCGACGTTGTTCTCCACCGCATTGCCCGCCACCGCGCCGGCGAGACCGCCGATGATCCCCGCGATGATCGAGCCATTGCCGCCGCCGATCGCGCTCGCTGCCGCGACGCCGCCCAGCGCGCCGCCGCCCACCGCACCGAGCCCGCTCGGCTGGCCGTTGTTCGAGCTGATCTTCACGCCGCGCACGCTTTCCACGGTCGCCATGCGAACCGTTTCCTCACGCTGCGCCTGCGACGCCGTATAAACGTCGGGCGAACTGCTGTTGTAGGCGCAGCCCGTCAAAGCCACTGAGCCGACCAGTGCTGCCATCAGCACGAAACGACTAACCGTTTTCATTCTCTCTACTCCAAATCAATCACGACAGGCTGCTGCCAAATGCCTGCTGGTAACGCTCTTCAATGTCGGCGCGCGTCGGCGCGTAGGTTTGCGGCCCCTGATGTTCGATTTTCAGCGCACCCATCAGGCTCGCGAGACGCCCCGTCTTTTCCCAGCCAAGCTTGTTTTCGATGCCGTACAACAAACCGCCGCGAAACGCGTCGCCACAACCGGTCGGATCGACCACCTGCTTTGCCTGCACCACGGGAATGTCCAGCATGCCGTCTTCATGATAGATCTGCGCGCCGTGTTCCCCACGCGTGACCACGACCGCTTTCACGCGGCTCATGATGTCTTCGATCGACCATCCGGTCTTGTTGCTCAATAACTTGGCTTCGTAATCGTTGACCGCGACGTAGGTGGCGAGTTCAATCATGCGACGAAGTTCCACACCTTCGAGAATCGGCAAGCCCTGGCCCGGATCGAAGACGAAGGGCACGCCGGATTTGGCGAAGCCTTCCGCATGCTCGCGCATACCTTGTGCCCCGTCCGGCGCAACGATGCCGAGCGTGATGCCGCGCGCTTCGTCGGCGTGATTCAGGTGCGAGTCCATCATCGCGCCGGGGTGGAATGCGGTGATCTGATTATTACCGAGGTCGGTGGTGATAAAGCATTGCGCCGAATGCTGGTCGGGCAGCACGCGCACGTATTCCTTCGACAAACCGAGCGCGTCCAGACGATCGACATAGAGCTGCGCATCCGCTTCGCCGAGCGTGGCCATGATCTTCGCATCGCCGCCGAGCAACTTCAGCGCGTACGCGATATTGCCCGCGCAGCCGCCGAAATTGCGGCGCATGGTCGGCACCAGGAAGCTGATATTCAGCATATGCACCTGATCCGGCAGGATGTGGTCGCCGAAGCGCCCCTGGAAGGTCATGATGTTGTCGTAAGCGAGCGAGCCGCAGATGAGCGTGGCCAAGGCGATCGTCCTTTTATGTTCGGAATGTTGTGCGCATAAGGCGCGCGACGGCAGACCATCGCGCCTCGTATGCGCAGAGCACCGCGTTCGGCGCTCTGCAAAACGAACTTACTTCAGCGACGAAAGCGCTGCGTCGTAGTTCGGTTCCTGCTTGATTTCGGAAACCAGCTCCGAGTGCAGCACCTTGTCGTTTTCATCGAGCACGACGACTGCGCGCGCCGTCAGGCCTTTGAGCGGGCCGCTGGTCACGTCCACGCCGTAGGCTTGCGCGAAATCATGGCCACGGAACGTCGAAGCCGTCACCACGTTTTCGATACCTTCCGTCGTGCAGAAACGCTTCGCCGCGAACGGCAGATCGCCCGATACGACCACGACCACCGTGTTGTTCAGCTTCGCAGCCGATTCGTTGAATTTGCGCGTGGACGTGGCGCAGGTCGGCGTGTCGAGACTCGGCACGATATTCAGCACTTTGCGCTTGCCTGCGAAGCTCGCCAGTTTCAGATCGCCGAGATCCGCGCCGACCAGTGTGAAGTCGGGCGCTTGTTGCCCCGTGCTCGGAAAAGTGCCGCTGACGTCGATAGGGTTGCCGCCGAGGGTAACTTGACTCATGTTGCGCTCCAGAGAATAGGTCGGATGCCGACTAAATTCGCGCGCTTCCTTGTAGAGGCGCGCGTCGAAGAAGCAGGGAAGCGTTGTCGTGAACCGCAAACAATGGCGGTCACGGATAGAAGACTTGTACGCGGTAATTTGCGGCGACTGCATCGCCGGTGTCCAGCCGTACGACGACCGGTTGCGCGCTCTGCGCCGGAATGCCGATGGCGAATATCGTACCCGGTCGGGCGTAATCCTGCGGCCACAGCACGCGGCGCAGCGCGACATTGTTCTTGTCGTCGAGCAGCGTGAGTTCGAGCGCCGGATACGCCAGCGCCACGTCCAGCCGATTGCGCAGCGACAACTTCAGTTCGAGCTTGTGCGGACCATCGACCTGACGCAGACCGGAGCTTTCGATCTGAAGTCCGTCGATATCGCGCGGCGGCGAGATGGTGCAGCCGAGTTCATCGCAGACTCCGGCGTAGATGGAATGCGAGCCGGGAATCAGCACCATCACTTCTTCGCGTTCCCACCACGCGAGTTGCACGATCAGCAACAGCGCCAGAAAAACCGCGAACACGATACCCGCGATCCGCCATCCGCGACGCGGACCGGCGGCGCTCGCCGGACGCGGTTCGCGCGTGACCGGAAATGCTTCGTTGGCGCTGGCGGCGTGCGTGACGCCGGGCGCTTTAGAGCCGAACGCGGGTTCGTCGTCGTTGCGCCAATCGGGAGCGGGCGCAGGGGCGGGGGCCGGAGCCGAACGTTCTTCGCGCACCGGTCCGATAAACGGTTCCGCACGATCATCGACCGGAGCGACGAAAGGCGAGGGAGCAGGAGCGGGCGCAGGCGGCTCGACTGGCGCAGGCGTACCGACGCGCACGAATTGCTTCACGCGCTCATCCGGCGGCGTTCGGGTTTCACCGGCATACACCGTGCGATCGCTGTCTTCATCGAGCGAAGGCGATGCGGGGACGGGCGGCGGCGGAGCCGGCTCCGAAGCGCGGCCCGCGAGCGACGCACCGACATCGAGCGTGCGCGGCGCGGCAACAGTGGGACGAGGAGCGGGTGCTTGAACAGGTGCAGGCGCAGGCGCGGGTGCAGGAACTGGCGCGGGCGTAGGAACAGGCGCAGGAGAAGACGGCCCGATCGCCACTTCATCATCGACGATAGCGGCATGCTGCGCTTCACTCGCCGCAGCGTGTTCCTCGGGCAATTCGAAACGATGATGCGCGGCGTCGAATACTTCCTGGCAATGTCCGCACCGCACGCGGCCGTCGTGCGGCGCGAGCAGATGCGGGTCCAGCTTGAAGACGGTTTCGCAGTGTGGGCAGCGGGTTGCCAGCGCCATAGAAGTGCCAGTGGCCTCGCGGCCGGATGTTGACGATGGCGCTATTCTAAAGGCTTTCGCGCCGCGTTCCGGCAAGGCACACCCAGCCTTCGTGCTCACGCCAGACGCTGATATCGATCCAGCGTGCATAGACGGCAGCGACTTCATCGGCCTGGCGCGCTAGCACGCCCGAAAGCGCGATTTTTCCGCCCGGTTTCACCTTCGACGACAACATCGACGCCATCAGCTTGAGCGGATTCGCAAGGATATTGGCGACGACGATATCGAACTCGCCAGCCGGACATTCATCGGGCAAACCGTAGGTGACGTCGGCATGATTGCGCTCGCTGTTCTGACGCGCGGATTCGACCGCCTGCGGATCGATATCGATGCCGATCACCGGTTCCGCGCCGCATTTCTTCGCCAAAATCGCGAGAATGCCGGAGCCGCAGCCATAGTCGAGCAGTGAATTGCCAGACTTCACGTTCTGCTCCAGCCATTCCATGCACAAACGCGTGGTCGGATGACTGCCGGTGCCGAACGCGAGACCCGGATCGAGTTCGAGCACGAGTGCGTTGGGATCGGGCGCATCGTGCCAGGACGGCACGACCCAGATACGTTCGCCGATCGAAATGGGATCGAATTGCGCCTGCGTGAGACGCACCCAATCCTGTTCTTCGACTTCACGTACAGAGAAAGAAGGCGCAGCGCTCAGGCCAATTTCGTTCGCTGCTGCGGCGAGCAGCACCGCGGGATCGGCGTCTTCGGCCAGCAACGCCACCACGCGCGAACGATTCCACGCGCTTTTCTCGGGCACGAGACCGGGCTCGCCGAACAGCGGCTGCTCGTCGGGCGTATCGGCATCGGCATCTTCGACGGATACCGACAGCGCGCCGATGTCCAGCAGCGCATCCGACAGCGCTTCCGCGTGCTCGCGGTCCAGTTCGGCGATCAGTTCCCGGTAGCTCATGCCCAGCGCGCCTGCGTCTCTTCGGGAGCCGCGGCCTGACGCGCCGCCAGCTTGTTCTCGAGATAGTGGATGCTCGTGCCGCCTTCGACGAACTTCGCGTCGATCATCATTTCGCGATGCAACGGAATATTGGTCGAAATGCCTTCCACCACCATTTCCGACAACGCGATCCGCATGCGGTTGATCGCCTGCTCGCGCGTGGCGCCATAAGCGATCAGCTTGCCGATCATCGAGTCATAGTTCGGCGGGACGAAATAGCTGGCGTACGCGTGCGAATCCACGCGAATGCCCGGACCGCCCGGCGTGTGCCACGACGTGATGCGTCCCGGCGACGGCGTGAATTTGAACGGATCTTCTGCGTTGATCCGGCATTCGATCGCATGTCCCTTGAACTGGATATCCTTCTGGCGGATGGTCAGCTTCTCGCCAGCGGCAATACGAATCTGTTCCTGCACGATATCCACGCCCGTGATCAGCTCCGTCACCGGATGCTCGACCTGCACGCGCGTGTTCATTTCGATGAAGTAGAACTCGTTGTTCTCGTACAGGAATTCGAACGTGCCCGCGCCGAGATAGCCCATCTTCTTGCACGCATCCGCGCAACGATCGCCAATCCGTTCGATCAGTCGCCGCGCAATGCCGGGCGCAGGCGCTTCCTCGATCACTTTCTGGTGACGGCGCTGCATGGAGCAATCGCGCTCGCCGAGCCAGATGGCGTTACGGAACGAGTCCGACAGCACCTGAATCTCGATGTGACGCGGATTCTCCAGAAACTTCTCCATGTACACCTGCGGATTGCCGAAGGCACGGCCCGCTTCTTCGCGCGTCATGTTGACCGCGTTGACCAGCGCCGCTTCCGTGTGCACCACGCGCATACCGCGACCGCCGCCGCCGCCCGCCGCCTTGATAATCACCGGATAGCCGATACTGCGCGCAATCCGCACGATTTCCTTCGGATCATCCGGCAACGCGCCTTCCGAACCCGGCACGCACGGCACGCCGGTTTTGATCATCGTCTGCTTGGCGGTGACCTTATCGCCCATCAGGCGAATGGTTTCGGGACGCGGTCCGATAAACGTGAAGCCCGATTGCTCGACGCGCTCGGCAAAGTCTGCGTTTTCGGAGAGGAAACCGTAGCCGGGGTGGATGGCTTCGGCGTCGGTGACTTCGGCGGCGCTGATGAGCGCCGGCATATTCAGGTAGGAGAGATTGGAAGGAGCCGGGCCGATACACACGGCTTCGTCGGCCAATCTGACGTACTTCGCTTCCTTGTCGGCTTCGGAGTAGACGACGACTGTCTTGACGCCCAGCTCGCGGCACGCGCGCTGGATGCGAAGCGCGATTTCGCCGCGGTTCGCAATAAGGATTTTTTCAAACATAGTGGGTCGGCTCATCAACGGGCGCGCGCGAGCGGCCCTCGGGAATCGAATCGGCGGCGCGCGCGGTGGTGCGTTGCGCGCGAACCTGACGTTGGACCGTGCGCGTCCGGCGCACGGCGTGAGCGCCTTAGTCGCCGATCACGAAGAGCGGCTGGCCGTATTCGACCGCCTGACCGTTATCGACGAGGATTTCCTTCACCACGCCGGCCTTGTCCGATTCGATTTCGTTCAACAGCTTCATGGCTTCGATGATGCACAGCGTCTGGCCTTCCTTGACCGTATCGCCCACTTGCACGAACGGGTCCGCGCCCGGCGACGGCGCACGATAGAACGAGCCGACCATCGGCGAGGCCACGACGTGGCCCTGGATCGCAGCCGCCGTTGCCGACGATGCCGCCGCGCCCGCTGCGGGCGCCGCGCCTTCGGCGGCAGGCGCGAACGACTGGCCGCCCTGCATCGGCATTTGCGGTGCGAACTGCTGCGGCGCGGACATATAGACCGGCGCTGCGTTCTTGACGATGCGAACCTTGCCTTCGCCTTCCGTCACTTCCAGCTCCGAGATGCCGGATTCCGAGACGAGGTCGATCAGCGTTTTCAGTTTACGAAGGTCCATCGAAAAATCCCCTTTCAATACTTGGAGACCGGGCTGCCCGGTGCTTGACTTGGCTTATGGGTGTTCTGACTACACAACCGCGACCGCTGCCGATTGGAACGTGGTCGCTTCAGGTTGTGCGGAATTCGGCGCACTTTAGCGCCGTTTAGAGAATTTTGTCTAGTTTTACAGCGATGACGATGCTCAATCAGCGGAGCATTTTCCCGACTTGTTACCGCCAGCAGCACGAAGTTCTCACAAAATCGGCCTACGCGTGCTTATTTCGCTGCTTTCGTTGTACAAAATTTGGAGAAAGAGCAGTGAATTATTACAGGTTATCCAAAGTCTTCTTCAACTCGGGTTCGTTCACTTCGCCTAGTTTTGTCAACCGTACGACGCCCTTTGCATCGATGACAACGGTAAATGGCAGGCCGCCCGCATTGTTGCCGAAAGCTCGCGCAAGATCCGCGCCGCCGAAGCCGGTGACATAGACGGGGTAATCGACTTTGACCTTTTGCAGGAAGTCGTTGATGTTCTTTTCACTGTCCACACCCAGCCCGATGAACGTGATGCCCTTTTTCTGATAGTCGCGCTGCATGGCCGAAAGCACGGGCATTTCCTTCACGCACGGGCCGCACCACGACGCCCAGAAGTTCACGACCACCGGCTTGCCCTTGAATGCCGAAAGCGGTTCCGATGTCCCCGCCGCGCCCGGCGGCGTGGTTTTCCACAACTGATCGACCGCGTTGCCGGCCGTTTGCGTTGCGGCGACGGAATCGTTGCCCGTGAAGACGTGGCCGGCATAGAAACCGCCGATCGTCGCGGCGACGGCGACCGCCAGGCCAGCCAGAATGCGTGTGATTTTCATGAGCGTCGAGGGAAAAGGTCAGGCGCCGATTTGCAGCGCGGGCGTATCGGGATCGTCGAGCAGCGTGCGTACGATTGCCGCGTTGGCGCGCGCCAGTTTGCCGCGTCCGTCCGCGCGCACCGCGCCGCGCAGATCGTCGGCGCTGTAAAGCGCGATATGTACGCCGATCGGCTCCTCACCGCGCACGCGATGCAGAAAGCTCAGCGTTTCCACATAACCGCGTCCGGCAAAGTGCCGCGTTTCGGAAACGTCGTATTGCACGTTCGCGTTCAACAAGTAGATCGCGACTTCCTTGGGATTGTCGCAGAAGCATTGCAGGTGGATATCGGAGTGTTCGCCCGCCGTGCCGTTGAGCACCGCGCCGGTCAGATACGGATCGAAGGCTTCGAGCTTGTGCATCCAGTCGAGTGCGGTTTCGCGCATGCGGCGCAAGACGGCGGGCTGACTGTCGCTCTGGAAAATCGCCTGATATTCGCGGATTTCCTCTTCGATCTGGTCGTTATCGGGCAAAAACTCGCCGGTCACCTTGCTCTCGCCGACCACCTGCCGCGCGGCTTTGCGCTTGGCTGTTGCGTAGTCGAGGCCGTCTTCGGCAATCATCCTCGCTGCCGCGATCGCGATTTCCTCGCGAACGCGCTGCGGATCGAAATGTGATTTGCGAACCATCTCGGAATGATACTAGATAACGTCAATTGGCCCTTTTGGAGCAAGCGAACGGGCTAGGAGCAGGACGAAAGACAGCAGACAGCCTCGGTTACAATAGAACGCTTCAGGTGCCGTGGGACAAGGGTTTTCCCGCAGCGCCGTTCCAACTTTCTGCATCTCGAAAACGCCCGCGCGGCGCGACACGGTTTATGCACATCCACATCCTCGGCATCTGCGGCACCTTCATGGGCGGTCTCGCCGTGCTGGCGCGCGAGGCCGGCCACAAGGTCACCGGCTGCGATGCCGGCGTCTATCCGCCGATGAGCACGCAGCTCGAGGCACAAGGTATCGAACTGATTGAAGGTTATGGCGCGGAACAGCTTGCGCTGGAGCCTGATTTATATGTGATCGGCAATGTCGTCTCGCGCGGCAATCCGCTGATGGAAGCCATTCTCGATCGCGGTTTGCCGTATGTGTCGGGTCCGCAGTGGCTTGGCGAGCATGTGCTGAATGGCAAATGGGTGCTCGCGGTCGCGGGCACGCATGGCAAGACGACGACGAGTTCCATGCTGGCGTGGCTGCTGGAAGATTCCGGGCTGAATCCCGGCTTTCTGATCGGCGGCGTGCCGCTGAATTTCGGCATTTCGGCGCGGCTGACGGACTCGAGTTTCTTCGTGATCGAAGCCGATGAATACGACACCGCGTTCTTCGACAAGCGCTCGAAGTTCGTCCATTACCGTCCGCGCACGGCGGTGCTCAACAATCTCGAATTCGATCACGCCGATATCTTCCCCGATCTCGCCGCCATCGAAACGCAATTCCATCATCTCGTGCGCACGGTGCCGGGCGTTGGCCGTATCGTGACAAACGGGCGCGAGGATGCGCTTGAGCGCGTACTGACGCGCGGTTGCTGGTCGGGCGTCGAGCGCTTCGGCGTGGAAGGCGGCTGGCAGGCATTGCCGGCAACCGAAGGCGCAACCGTCGATGAACAATTCGCCGTGTATTGGGAAGGCGAGCGGCAAGGCGTCGTGGAATGGCAGGTTCAGGGCGAGCACAATCGGATGAACGCGCTGGCGGCGATCGCAGCGGCGCGATCGGTTGGCGTGCCGGTGGCGCAGGCGGTCAAATCGCTCTCGGCGTTCCGCAATGTGAAGCGGCGCATGGAAGTGAAGGGCAGTATCGATGGCGTCACCGTCTACGATGACTTCGCGCATCACCCGACCGCCATCGATACGACGGTTGCCGGATTGCGTACGCGCATCGGCGGGACATCGCGCATTCTGGCGGTGCTGGAACCGCGCTCGAACACCATGAAGCTCGGCACGATGAAAGCGCAGTTGCCCGCCAGTCTCGCCGCCGCCGATCTCGTTTTCGGCTACGGCGCGCGCGAAGGCCGCGACAAACTCGGCTGGGATCTCGCCGAAGCGCTGTCTCCGCTCGGCGACAAAGCGCAGGCCTTCAACGAAATCGATCCGCTGGTCAAAGCCGTCACCGCCGCCGCGCGTCCCGGCGATCACGTGCTCGTGATGAGCAACGGCGGCTTCGGCGGCGTGCATCAAAAGCTGCTCGATGCGCTATCGGCGCGAACGACACCGAAAGGAACCGCGTGATCCTCTACCTGCACGGCTTTCGCTCATCTCCCCAATCGTTCAAGGCGCGCGTGATGAATGCGCGCCTCGCCGAACTCGGCCGATTGAGCGAATGGCAGTGTCCGGTATTGCCGGTGTCGCCGTACGAGTCGATCGAACTGGCGGAACGGATCGCGGCGAGCGCGCGTGACGATCAAATCACGGTCGTCGGCAGTTCGCTTGGCGGTTTCTACGCCACGTATCTCGCAGAAAAGCACGGCTGGCGCGCGGTATTGCTGAATCCCGCCGTGGTGCCGCAGAACGATCTGAGTCATTACCTGGGCGAACAGCCGCTGTGGCACGGCGGCGGCAGCATCACCGTTTTGCCGCGTCATCTGGATGAATTGCGCGCGCTTTCCGTCGATGCCATCACGCAGCCCGAGCGCTACTTTCTGATCGCCGCCACCGGCGACGAAGTGCTCGATTACCGCACGATGCTCGCCCATTATCCAGGCGTCCGCACGACGCTGATTCAGGGCGGCGATCACGCCATCAGCGACTTTCCGAAGTATCTGGACGACGTGCTCGCGTTCTGCGGACGCGAACCGACGCCAGCCGCCGCATAAATCAGAACTTCCACGCCGGCGCGTTCGATATCGCGCCGGCTCACCGTCTTACGAGAGTATTGAGTGAACGTTTTCTTCGAGGAATCGGGTAGTTTCAAGGCCGGATCGGTGCTGTCGAAACAGGGCGATGCGTTTCAGGTCGAACTGCCGGGCGGCCGCCGCGCGAAAGTGCGCGCCAAGGATGTGCTGATCGAATTCGAGAAACCGGCGGCAAGCGAACTGATGCAGGAAGCCGACGCCATCGCGCAGGAAATCGATCTCGATTTTCTGTGGGAATGCGCGCCCGAAGACGAATTCCCGTTCGCCTCGCTCGGCGCGGATTATTTCGGTGACAAGTTCGGTCCGACCGAACGCGCCGCGCTCGTGTTGCGCATGCACGGCGCGCCGGTGTATTTCCGTCGCAAGGGGCGCGGGCAGTATCAGCGCGCGCCGCAAGAGCAGTTGCAAATGGCGCTCGCCGGTCTGGAACGCAAGCGTCAGCAGGCGCTGGTTCAGGCGGGTTACGAGGAAGAACTGAAGGCCGGGAAATTGCCCGACGCGCTGAAGGGCAAGGCGATCGGTTTGCTGACGAAGCCGGACAAGAATTCGATCGAATACAAGGCGCTCGAAGCGGCGGCCATCGCGCGCGGCATGTCGCAGGCGCGGCTGATGTTGGAGTGCGGCGGCATCGCGTCGGCGCGGGCGCTGCATGAGGCGAAATTCCTGTCGGAGTTTTTCCCGCACGGCATCGGTTTTCCGTCGGTGCAGCCGAGCGTGCTGCCGGAAGATTTGCCGGAAGCGAACGTCCAGGCGTTTTCCATCGACGACGTCACCACCACCGAAATCGACGATGCCTTCTCCGTCGAACATTTAGCCGATGGCCGCGTGCGCGTGGGTATCCACATTGCGGCGCCGGCGCTCGGTATCGAACGCGGCGATTCGATCGATTCGATCGCGCGTGGACGTCTCTCGACGGTCTACATGCCCGGCGACAAGATCACCATGCTGCCCGACAACGTCGTCGATGTCTTCACGCTCGCGGAAGGCGGGCTGCGTCCGGCGCTGTCGCTGTACATCATCGTGAATCGGGAGACGCAGGAGATTGTCGCGACGGAAACGCGTGCGGAGCGCGTGTTCATCAAGAGCAATCTGCGTCACAACCATCTCGACGAACATGTGACCGAAGAAACGCTCGCGGCGGGCAGCGGCGATTACGCGCACAAGGACGATATCGCTGTCTTGTGGCCGCTCGCGCAAGCCTTGTTCGAAAAGCGCCAGCAAGCGCGCGCGACTTACGGCCTCAAGCGTGAAGTCCAGCGCAACAACGACTTCAATTTCTATGTCGATGGCGAGCACATCACCATCACGCCGCGCCGTCGCGGATCGCCGCTCGATCTGATCGTCGCGGAGCTGGCCATTTTGGCGAACTCATCGTGGGGCGCGTTCCTCAACGATCATGGCGTGCCGGGCATTTACCGTTCGCAGCGCGGTTTCGGCGGTCCGGGACCGAAGCGCACGCGCATGCAGACCACGCCCGCGCCGCACGAAGGTTTGGGTGTCGCGCAGTACGCATGGAGCACGTCGCCGCTGCGCCGATACGTCGATCTGGTCAATCAATGGCAACTGATCGCGTGCGTGCAGCACGGCGTCACCGCGAAACTCGCCGCGCCGTTCAAGCCGAAGGACGCGGACTTGTTCGCCGTCGTGCAAGGTTTCGACGATACCTACAGCGCGTACGCCGACCATCAGCGTCGCATGGAGTATTTCTGGTGCCTGCGCTGGCTGAAGCAGGAAAACAAGAAGCAGGTTCCGGCGTCGGTGATCAAAGACGATCTCGTGCGTCTCGAAGAGATTCCGCTGATGCTGCACGTGCCCGGACTCGGCGTGCATGCACGCGGAACGCGCGTGATGCTCGAAGTCGTATCGATCGATGAACTGACGGTGGAAGCGTCGTGCCGTCTGCTGCATGTGATCGATGCGCCGTCCGCCGCCGCGCCCGCCGAAGAAGACGAAAGCGAAGAAGAAATCATCGAAGCCGACGATCTCAGCGCGGAAAGCGAAGCGGAAGCGCAGGCGGAAGCATCGACGGAAGTATCGAACGAAGAATCGCAAACCGAAGCCAGCGGCAACGCGCAGGAATCCACGCAATGAAAGACCAATACGCGGTGATCGGCAATCCGATCGAGCACAGCAAATCGCCGTGGATCCACGCGAAATTCGCCGCGCAGACCGGCGAGCCGATCGAATACGGCCGCATTCTTGGACCGCTCGGCGGTTTTCTCGACGAAGCAAAACGCTTCCGCGATGCAGGCGGACGCGGCATGAACGTGACCGTGCCATTCAAACTCGATGCGCACGCTTTCGCGGATTCATTGTCGCCGCGCGCAGCCGCAGCGGGCGCGGTGAACACGCTGTCGTTCGGTCCGGACGGCGTACGCGGCGATAACACCGATGGCGTTGGCTTGGTGCGCGATATCGAAGTGAATCTGGGCGTGAGTCTGAAGGGCGCGCGCATTCTGCTGCTCGGCGCGGGCGGCGCGGCGCGCGGCGTCGTCCTGCCGATTTTCGATCGCGCTCCTGCTGCGTTGACCATCGTGAATCGCACGGCGGCAAAGGCGCTCGTACTCGTCGATCAATTCGCGGAGAACGCGTCGCAATCGAACGTGCGATTCTCGGGCGGCGGTGCGGACGCAGCGGAAGCGGGCCAATACGATGTCGTCATCAATGCAACTGCAGGCAGCCTCGATGCCGCCTTGCCCGATTGCGACGACAGCGCGTTCGGTCCCGGCACGCTCGCCTACGACATGATGTACGGCCCAAAACCGACGGTGTTCATTCAGCACGCGCAGAAGCTCGGCGCGCGCGCGGCGGACGGACTCGGCATGTTGGTCGAGCAGGCGGCGGAATCGTTCTTTATCTGGCGCGGCGTGCGTCCGGACGGCGGCGCGGTGCTGCGCGAACTGCGCGGCGCGCTCGCACAACACTGACATGACGACCGCGCCCATCGGCGGCCGAACGCCGCGTACGCGCAACGCGGCGCGCTTTGGCCCCGCGCGCTGGATTATCTACGGCGTGTCGGTGATGTTTATCGCGGCGCTGGCTACGCAGCTTTATTTCTTCGTGCAGATCGGCATCTGGACGACGGTGAATCCCGGCGAAACCGCGTTTATGCGCGCGGACGCGTGGACGCTTTCGAAGACGCATCCCGGTATTACGTTGCGACGGACTTGGGTGCCGTACGACCAGATATCGCGCAATCTGAAGCGCGCGATTATCGCGTCGGAAGATGCCAACTTCGTCAATAACAACGGTTTCGAAACTGACGCGATTCTTCAGGCCTGGGAGAAGAATAAGGCGCGCGGGAAAATGGCGTTCGGTGGATCGACTATTTCGCAGCAATTGGCGCGCAATTTGTTTTTATCGCGTGAGAAGAGTTATATCCGCAAGGCCGAGGAATTGGTGATTACGGGGATGCTCGAGTTCTGGATGGACAAGGAACGTATCTTCGAGATTTATTTGAACTCGGTGGAATGGGGTAACGGCGTGTATGGCGCGGAGGCGGCGGCGCAGTATTACTTCAAGACTTCGGCATCGAAATTGACTGCGGGGCAGAGCGCGCGCTTGGCGGTGATGTTGCCGCGTCCTAAGTATTTCGATGACCATCGAAATTCGGCGTATTTGTCGCAGCGTGCGGGAGTGATTGCGCGGCGGATGGGAGCGGCGGAGTTGCCGCAGTGAATTTAGTTTTGCGTTGCTAAACACCATAAAGCCCTGATTAATCAGGGCTTTTTTGTTTTTTGCCCGTTTGCGACCAGAAAGAGAACTCCCATTATCTGAACACTGCGATCACATATTGAATTTTTGAGATAGCCAGTCCTACAATCCGTCCAGAGCTTCGAAATCGACCGACCTGACAGAGGCAAGAAGGCAAGGTCGGAACCACGAAGCCAATACAAGAACAGACCGGAGACACGTCATGCATTCGATCGCCCACCCGCGTTCGCGGGTCGCGCTGCACGATTCTTTCCTCTTCGCGCGTTGCGTGCCGCACGTCAGCGTCCGCACGTCGCGTTCGGCGTGATGCCGGATCCGTTCACCGAGGAAACGAGCGCCATGAACAGAATCTCGAACGACGGCATCGAAGCCGTGGAAACGCGCGACGCTGCGGATCACGCCGATCACGCCATCCACACCGCCAAAAAATCCAACGGCCATCGCGATCCCGATGCGATCGCGTTGCCAAGCGCCTTGGTCGATATCACGCCGCAGCAAGCCGGCACGCAAACGCTGCTGCGCGGCCTCGCGATTCTCGAAGCCGCCGCGAACGGCGCACGCGATCTGCGCGCGTTCGGCGCCGCGCTCGGCACGACGCGCAGCACGACGCATCGGCTGGTGAGTTCGCTGGTGCAGGCGCGTTATCTCCGGCAAGTGCAGGGCGGTTATCTGCTCGGGCCGAAGCTGATCGAACTCGGCACGATCGCGCTCGAACAGATGCCGCTGAACGCAGTCGCGCGTCCGCATCTGCAGGCGCTCGCTGAGCATACGCAGGACACCATTCACCTGGGCGTGCGCGATGGCGACGACGTGCTTTACATCGACAAGATTCCCGGTACGCGCGGGCTGGAAATGCGGTCGCGCGTTGGTCACCGGATGCCGCTGGCATCGACGGGAATCGGCAAGGCGATGATGCTCGACCTCGAAGCGAACGCGTGGAAAAAGCTGCTCGAGGCATCGCACAAGGCCTTGGAACGCAAGAGTTTCAAGCCGGACAATCGGCCGGATATCGATACGTTCCTTCAGCGCATGACGCGTTACGCACAAGGCGGCTTCACCTTCGATCTCGAAGAAAACGAAGCGTCGATCCGATGCGTGGCCGCGCCCGTGCGCGATGCGTCCGGTGCGATCGTCGCGGCGCTTTCCGTGGCGAGCACGATTCCCTATATGCCGCACGAACGCATGGAAGAACTGATTCCGGTCATCCAGCGCGAAGCCCGCGCGATCTCCGAAGAACTCGGCTGGCGCGCGCCGCAATCCGCCCGCAGGATCAAGCGATGAGCCAACCTGCACTCATCGCGCTCGACTGGGGCACGACTTCGCTGCGCGCTTACTTGCTCGATGCGGACGGCGTCGCGCTCGACATGCGCGCATCGTCGGCGGGGATTATGAAGTTGCCGGAAGGCGGCTTTGATCAGACGTTCGAGGAAACCTGCGGCGCGTGGCTCGATGCGCATACGCAACTACCGGTCATCGCAGCGGGCATGGTCGGCAGCGCGCAGGGCTGGGTGGAAGCGCCTTACGTCGAAGCGCCCGCCGGTGCCAGCGCGCTGGTCGCGGGCATCGTGCAGGTGAAGACGGATCGCGGCGCGACGGTGCATATCGTGCCGGGCGTGCTGGAGCAAGGCACGCTGCCCAACGTGATGCGCGGCGAAGAAACGCAAATCTTCGGCGCGCTCGCCAGCGACACATCACTGGAGCAGAAAGACGGCGCGCTGATCGGTTTGCCGGGCACGCACGCGAAGTGGGCGTTTGTACGCGATGGCCGCATCGAACGGTTCTATACGTTTATGACGGGCGAGACCTTCGGCGCATTGCGCGATCACACCATTCTCGGCCGCACCATGCACCCGAGTTCGACGCCCGATCAGCCCGCGTTTTTGCGCGGCGTCGATACCGCGCGCGATGCCGGTCATCCCGGCGTGCTCGCGACGATTTTCAGCACGCGCACGCTCGGTCTCACGGGCCAACTGACGGCGGAACAGCAGCCGGACTATTTGTCGGGATTGCTGATCGGTCACGAATTGCGCGGCCTGAACGAAGTGTTGTCGCGCGAGCAATCCGCGCTGGCGGGCAAGGCGCTTCGGCTGATCGGCAACGACGCATTGTGCGACCGTTATCGCGCGGCGCTGGCCCGTTTCGGTTGTGACGATGCACCGACCGTCGCGCATGCCACCGAGCACGGTCTTTATCGAATCGCCGCGCTTGCCGGGCTGATCGCAGCGCCCGTGCGCGCGGCTCAATGAGGCGAACACGACATGCAACCTCCGATCAATCTCCCCGCGCCGTACGGCATGCACGCCGGATTGTCGGCAGCGTTCGCGGCGTGTCCGCTGATCGCGATCATGCGCGGCGTCACGCACGATGAAGCCGCCGATCACGGCCGCGCGCTGTACGAAGCGGGCTTTCGGATCATCGAAGTGCCGCTTAATTCGCCGCAGCCGTTCGACAGCATCGCCGCGATCCGCAGCGCCTTGCCCGCCGATGCAATCGTCGGCGCAGGCACGGTGCTGCATCCGAGTTACGTCGATAGCGTGAAGGCAGCGGGCGGCGAACTTATCGTCATGCCGCACAGCGATGGCGACGTGATCCGCGCCGCGAAATCGCAAGGTCTGGCCTGCGCGCCAGGCGTCGCGACGCCCGGCGAAGCGTTTCAGGCGCTGAAAGACGGCGCGGACGTGCTGAAGATGTTTCCCGCCGAGCAACTCGGGCCGATCGTCGTGAAGGCGTGGCGCGCGGTGATTGCGAAAGAAGTGCCGCTGGTGCCGGTCGGTGGTATCGCGCCGGACAACATGGGGCCGTTTTTGACGGCGGGCGCGAACGGGTTCGGGCTGGGTTCGGCGCTGTACAAGCCGGGGCAGAGCGCGGAAGTGACCGCGCATCACGCGAAGGCGTTTATCGACGGATTGGCTATTGCACGGACTGCACGAGGCGACAAGCGATGAACCGCCTCGCCGGCAAAGTCGCGATGGTGACCGGCGCCGGGCGCGGCATCGGTGCGGCGATCGCGCTGGCGTTCGCGCACGAAGGCGCGAGCGTGGCGCTTGCCGAACTCGACATCGAAATCGCCGATAAAACCGCCGAACGCATCCGTCAGGAAACCGGCGCGAATGTCATCGCGATTCGCACCGACGTGACGCAGAGCGCATCGGTGAAAGAGGCGGTTTCGCAGACCGAAGCGCATTTCGGCCCGCTCGATGTGCTCGTGAACAACGCCGGCATCAACGTGTTCTGCGATCCGCTCACCATGACCGACGACGACTGGAAGCGCTGCTTCGCCGTCGATCTGGACGGCGTGTGGAACGGCTGCCGCGCGGTGTTGCCGGGCATGGTCGGACGCGAGAAAGGCTGCATCGTGAATATCGCCTCGACGCACAGTTTCAAGATCATTCCGGGCTGCTTTCCGTATCCGGTGGCCAAGCACGGCGTGATCGGATTGACGAAAGCGCTGGGTATTGAATACGCGCCGAAGAACGTGCGCGTGAATGCGATCGCGCCGGGTTATATCGAAACGCAGTTAACGCACGACTGGTGGAATGCGCAGCACGACCGCCAGGCCGCGCGTCAGGCCACGCTCGATTTGCAGCCGATGAAGCGTATCGGTCAGCCGCAGGAAGTGGCGATGACGGCGGTGTTTCTGGCATCGGATGAAGCGCCGTTTATCAACGCGAGTTGCATCACGGTGGATGGCGGACGTTCAGCGCTTTATCACGACTGAATCGCAAAGAATGACGCACTGGCCGCGGTGCGCGCATCAAGACAACTAAACACGGCCACACCCTTCGTTAATCCCCGCCCACGCGGGAATTTTGAGACAACGGAAAAAGTCGGGAGACAACGATTATGAAACGCAGACTGTTCCTTACGCTGATCGCCGCTGCCACGGCCACGAGTGCGACGATGATCGCCGCGCCCGTCGCGCAAGCCGCCGATGACGTGAAGATCGGCTTCCTGGTCAAGCAGCCGGAAGAGCCGTGGTTCCAGGACGAGTGGAAGTTCGCGGAAATGGCCGCCAAGGAGAAGGGCTTCACGCTGGTGAAAATCGGCGCGCCGTCCGGCGAAAAAGTCATGAGCGCGATCGATAACCTCGCCGCGCAGAAGGCGCAGGGTTTCATCATTTGCACGCCGGACGTGAAGCTCGGACCGGGCATCGTCGCCAAGGCGAAGGCCGACAAGCTCAAGATGATGACCGTCGATGACCGTCTCGTCGATGGCTCCGGCAAGCCGATCGAGTCGGTGCCGCATATGGGCATTTCGGCTTACAACATCGGCAAGCAAGTGGGCGATGGCATCGCCGCCGAGATCAAGAAGCGCGGCTGGGACATGAAGGATGTCGGCGCGATCGATGTGACCTACGAACAGTTGCCGACCGCGCATGACCGCACGTCCGGCGCAACCGATGCGCTCGTCGCCGCGGGCTTTCCGAAGGCGAACATCATCATGGCGCCGCAAGCGAAGACCGATACGGAAAACGCCTTCAACGCCGCGAATATCGCACTGACGAAGAACCCGCAGTTCAAGCACTGGGTTGCCTACGCGCTGAACGACGAAGGCGTGCTCGGCGCGGTGCGCGCAGCGGAAGGGCGCGGCTTCAAGGCGGACAACATGATCGGCATCGGTATTGGCGGATCGGACTCGGCGATCAACGAGTTCAAGAAGCCGAATCCGACCGGTTTCTACGGCACCGTGATCATCAGCCCGAAGCGCCACGGCGAAGAGACGTCCGAACTGATGTACGCGTGGATCAAGGACGGCAAGGCACCGCCGCCGCTGACGCTCACCACCGGCATGCTGGCGACGCGTGAAAACGTCGCGTCGGTCCGTCAGCAGATGGGTCTCGCATCGAACTAAGTTTTTCGGAGAAGAAGCGGGCCGCGTGTGCGGTCCGCTGAAAAATAGGAGGCGATGTGTCAGCGACGCTGCGTTTTGACAATATCGGCAAGGTGTTTCCAGGCGTGCGCGCGCTCGACGGCGTGTCGTTCGACGTCAATGCCGGCGAAGTGCACGGTTTGATGGGCGAGAACGGCGCGGGTAAATCGACCTTGCTCAAGATTCTAGGCGGTGAGTATCAGCCCGATTCGGGCCGCGTGCTCATCGACGAAAACGAAGTGAAATTTGCGAGTGCGGCGGCGTCGATCGCGTCGGGCATCGCAGTGATTCATCAGGAATTGCAGTACGTGCCGGATCTGACGGTATCCGAAAACCTGCTGCTCGGCGCGTTGCCGAACAAGCTCGGCTGGGTCAACAAGCGCGCGGCGCGTCAGCACGTGCGCGAACGGCTCGCCGCGATGGGCGTCGATCTCGATCCGAACGCGAAGCTGCGCAAGCTCTCCATCGCGCAGCGGCAGATGGTGGAAATCTGCAAGGCGCTGCTGCGTAATGCACGCGTGATCGCGCTGGATGAACCGACGTCTTCGTTGTCGCACCGTGAGACGGAAGTGCTGTTCAAGCTCGTGCGCGATCTGAAGGCGGACAACCGCGCGCTGATCTACATCTCGCATCGCATGGATGAGATCTACGAACTGTGCGATGCCTGCACGATTTTCCGCGACGGCCGCAAGATCGCCTCGCATCTGTCGCTCGCCGATGTCCCGCGCGACACGCTCGTGCAGGAAATGGTCGGCCGCGAAATCAGCGATATCTACAACTATCGTTCGCGTCCGCTGGGCGATGTGCGCCTCTCCGTCAAGAACGTGCAAGGCGATGCCCTGAATGCGCCCGCGAACTTCGAAGTGAAGCGCGGTGAGATCGTCGGATTCTTCGGTCTGGTCGGCGCGGGCCGCAGCGAACTGATGCACCTCGTCTACGGCGCGGACAAGAAAAAGACCGGCGATATCCAACTCGACGGCCAGCCGATCAAAGTCCGCAGCACCGGCGAAGCGATTCGTCACGGCATCGTGCTGTGTCCGGAAGATCGCAAGGAAGAAGGCATCGTCGCGATGGCGACGGTGGCGGAGAACATCAATATCTCGTGCCGTCGTCACTATTTGCGCGCGGGGCTGTTTCTGGATCGCAAGAAAGAAGCGCAGACGGCGGATCGCTTTATTCAATTGCTGAAGATCAAGACGCCGAGCCGACGTCAGCGCATCCGCTTTCTGTCGGGCGGCAATCAGCAGAAAGCCATTTTGTCGCGCTGGCTCGCGGAGCCGGATCTCAAAGTGGTGATTCTCGATGAACCGACGCGCGGTATCGACGTGGGCGCGAAGCACGAAATCTACAACGTGATTTATCAGCTCGCCGAACGCGGCTGCGCGATCGTGATGATTTCGTCGGAGTTGCCGGAAGTGCTGGGCGTGTCGGATCGGATCGTGGTGATGCGGCAGGGACGGATCGCGGGCGAATTGCCGCGCGGACAGGCGAACGAACAATCGGTGTTGAGTCTTGCGCTGCCGCAAGCGGACACAGAAGCACAAGCGGCGTAGAGAGGAGCGAACATGGAAGCCAGAGAAAATATCGTCGGTCAGGCGGGCGAGAAAGTAGCGAGCGCGCTGATTCCGGCCAAGAACGACAAACAGAAGTGGTGGCAGCAGATCACCGAATACAGCCTGATCGTGATCTTCGTTGTCATGTTTTTGACGATGTCGCTGACCGTCGATCACTTCTTCTCGATCGAGAACATGCTCGGTCTGGCGCTGTCGATCTCGCAGATCGGCATGGTCGCCTGCACGATGATGTTCTGCCTGGCCTCGCGCGACTTCGACTTGTCCGTCGGCTCGACCATCGCGTTCGCGGGCGTACTTTGCGCGATGGTGCTGAACGCCACGGGCAACACCTTCATCGCGATTATCGCGGCGGTGGTGGCGGGTTCGGTGATCGGTTTCGTCAACGGCGCGGTGATCGCTTATCTGCGCATCAACGCGCTGATCACGACCTTGGCGACGATGGAAATCGTGCGCGGGCTGGGCTTTATCGTGTCGCATGGACAAGCGGTGGGCGTGTCGTCGGATACGTTTATCGCGTTGGGCGGATTGACGATGTTGGGGATTTCCCTCCCTATCTGGGTCACGCTCGCTTGTTTCATTATCTTCGGCGTGCTGCTCAACCAGACGGTTTATGGGCGCAATACGCTGGCGATCGGCGGAAACCCCGAAGCTTCGCGCCTCGCGGGGATCAATGTCGAACGCACGCGCGTGTGGATTTTCCTGATTCAAGGCGCGGTCACGGCGCTGGCCGGTGTGATTCTGGCGTCACGGATCACGTCCGGGCAGCCGAACGCGGCGGAAGGTTTCGAACTGAATGTGATTTCGGCTTGCGTGCTGGGCGGCGTGTCGCTGCTGGGCGGGCGGGCGACGATTTCTGGCGTGGTGATCGGCGTGCTGATCATGGGTACGGTCGAGAACGTCATGAATCTCATGAATATCGATGCGTTCTATCAGTACCTCGTGCGTGGCGCGATTCTGCTGGCGGCGGTGTTGCTGGATCAGTTGAAGAATCGCGGCGCGCGGGACTAAAACATGAATCCGAATCTGGCGCAGTATCCGAGTCTGAAGGGCAAGACCGTGCTGATTACCGGCGGCGCGACCGGTATCGGCGCGGCGTTCGTCGAACATTTCTTCGCGCAAGGTTCGAAGGTCGCTTTCATTGATATCGATACGAACGCGGGCGAAGCGCTGGCCGACACGCTCGGCGCATCGCTGGACGAAAACCAGACGCGCCCGATGTACCTCAACATCGACCTGACCGATATCGATGCACTCCGCAACGGCATCGCCGATGTCCGCAGCGCCTTCGGTCCGATCGGCGTGCTGGTGAACAACGCGGCGAACGACAAGCGCCACAAGATCGAAGACGTGACGCCCGAGCTTTACGATCAGACCATCGCGGTCAATATTCGCCATCAGTTCTTCGCGGCGCAGGCTGTCGCGGAGGACATGAAAAAGCTCGGCGGCGGCTCGATCATCAATCTCGGCTCGATCAGCTGGATGATCAAGAACAGCAATATTCCCATCTACATGACGGCGAAGGCGGGCGTGCAGGGCATGACGCGCGGTCTTGCGCGCGATCTCGGTCAGTTCAACATTCGCGTGAATACGCTGGTGCCGGGCTGGGTCATGACGGAAAAGCAAAAGCGTCTCTGGCTCGACGATGCAGGCAAGCGCGCGATCAAGGAAAACCAGTGCATCGACGGGGAAGTGCTGCCGGCGCATCTGGCGCGTGCGGCGCTGTTCCTCGCGTCCGACGACAGCAGCATGATGACCGCGCAGGATTTGATCATCGATGGAGGCTGGGTATGAAGGCTGAGTTGCTCGTCGATAGCCGATGCACGCTGGGTGAAGGCGCGACCTGGGATGCGCGCAGCGGGCGTTTGTATTGGGTCGATATCGAAGGCGCGAAGCTTTGGCGCTACGATCCGCGCGATCAGTCGAGCCGCAGTTTCAATATGCCGGAGCGGCTCGCAACGTTCGCTCTTTGCGCCGATGCCAACACGCTTTTGCTCGGTCTTGCGTCGCGTCTCGCCTTCTTCGATCTGGCGACCGGTGCGATCCACACCCTCATCGAAGTCGAAGCCGGACAGCCGACACGTATCAACGATGGCCGTTGCGATCGCGAAGGGCGCTTCGTGTTTGGCACGAAACACGATGTTGAAGATGCGAAGCCGCTCGGCGGGTTCTATCGGCTGAATACGGATTTGACGCTGGAACGCCTGCCGCTGGGCGATTGCGCGATTTCGAACAGCATCGGCTTCAGTCCCGATGGCGCGCGCATGTATTACTGCGATTCGCCGACGCGGCAGATTCGCGTGTGCGATTACCCGTCGTGCTCGAACGATCGCGTGTTTATCGAATTGAGCGATGAACACGGCGTGCCCGATGGCTCGACGGTCGATGCAGACGGCGGCCTGTGGAACGCGCAATGGGGCGGTCGGCGCGTGGTGCGCTATGCGCCCGATGGACGCGAAACCGCGAGTATCGATGTGCCGACCGAGCAGCCGAGTTGCGTTGCGTTCGGCGGCGCGGCGTTGGACACGTTGTTCATCACGAGCGCGGGCATCGGCATCGATACAAATGATGGCAGCGATGCACACGCGGGCGGCGTGTTCAGCGCGCAGCCCGGAGCGCGCGGTATCGCGGAAAACTGGTTTGCAGGGAAGCTTTGAGTGACGAGGCGGCGCGCGATGACGCGCCGCCCGACAAGACGGGTCCACGCCTCTCGATGGAGCATGAGTCATGACCGCTGCGCGCACGGAACAAAGACTTCGATCCACATCGACACCAGCGGCGAACACGGCAGCTGCGAACGCACGGCGCTCGCGTCTGGCCGCCGCCACCGAACCGCCGATACGCCCCGGCCCGAGCACCGCGGTGGTCGCCATCGGCGGAACGGACGTGGAGGGCTGCATCACGCTGGCGAACGCGCACCTGAAACTCGATGTCGCGCCGATGCTCGGCGGCGGTATCACGCGATTCGACTGGCGGCACGAAGGCGCGCTGGTGCCGATTTTCCGGCCCTGCCCCGAACCCGGTCCCGGCACCGATCCGAATCTGCTCGCGTGCTATCCGTTGCTGCCGTATTCGAATCGCATCCGCAACGGGCACTTTCATTTTTCCGGACGCGCGATCGATGTGCCGCGCAATCGCGAAGACGAGCCGTGTCCGCTGCATGGCGATGGCTGGCTCGGCGCGTGGGATGTCGAAGAGGAAACGGCCACGCGCGTGCGGCTGTCGCTGGATCGGAGCAACGGCAAGCCGTATTCGTTCCGCGCCTCGCAGACTTACTCGCTCGAAGACGCGACGCTGGTCGTCACGCTCGGGATCGAAAATACCGGCGATGCAGCCATGCCCTTCGGTCTCGGCCTGCATCCTTTTCTGATGCGCGAAGCGGATACGGAACTGTCCGCTGCGGCAGGTGGCTTGTGGCTTTGCGGCGATGACTGGCTGCCGGTGCGGCACGTGCCCGCGCCGCCCGCGTGGCAATTCGGCGTGGCGTACCCGATGCCTTCGTCGATGGTGAATAACGCGTTCACCGGCTGGAGCGGACGCACGAGCGTGTTGTGGCCCAAGCGTCGGCTGTCACTGACGATCGCGGCGGACACGGATTACTACGTGCTGTATGCGCCGCCCGGTGAGGACTTCTTCTGCTTCGAACCGGTCGATCATCCGATCAACGCGGTGAATCTGCCGGGCGGCGGCGAGGCCAACGGCATGACGGTGTTGGCTCCGGGCGAGCGCTTATCGCGTGAGTTTCGATTTACCGTCGAGCGTACCGGCGAAGCGGCGCGACGCGGACGGCCGCGGTCGAAAGCGGGAACCAAGGCGCGGGCGGCATCGAAATAAACGCTTCGATCTATACGTTTCAAATGGCAAGGTGAAGGGCCGATTGCGTCACGCGATCGGCCTGTTTTTTTTGCGCGCCGTTGCGAAATTTTGAACGTCGAGCGTGTGGATCACCGCCTCTTTTATCGGCTGTAAGTCTCAATCCTTCATTCGCATTTCATTGCGTTCAATCAGCATTTTCGTGCTGTAAAGCGACGATGTTTCGATGAAACCAAACGTCGTAATGCGTTCAATCTCGCGTATGACTTATTTGATTCGATCGACTAAATTTTAGTGGGGTTAGGTCGGGTCAGTCTGAGAGAAAGCGAGGTTGAAAATGCGATCATTTCATTTGCGCAAGCTGAGGTGGTCCGTTGCAAGTGCTGTATTGGTAGCGAGTGCGGTCTATGCTGCTTATCCGGCCTGGCAGGAAGACACCAAATATACGGCGGGCACGTACGTCAGTTACCAGGGCCACGATTATCAGGCGTTGCAGACGCATACATCGCTGGCGGGCGCGGGCTGGTATCCATCGTCATCGCCGACGCTTTGGCGGGATATGGGACCATCGGCGGGCGGCACACCGACCCCGGCGCCCGCACCGGCTCCGACGCCTGCGCCATCGCCATCGCCATCGCCATCGCCATCGGCGAATTGCTATCCGTCATGGCAATCGGCCACGATCTACGACAAGGCTGGCACACGCGTAACCACAGCGGGTCACAACTACGAGAGCAAGTGGTGGACACAGGGCGATAACCCCGCGCAAAGCGGCGCATACGGACCGTGGAAAGATCTCGGCGCGTGCGGCAGTTCGCCAACGCCTGCACCGACGCCAACGCCAACGCCGACGCCGACGCCAACGCCAACACCAACGCCCACGCCCACGCCAACGCCCACGCCCGCTCCCTCACCAGCAGGCTCGGTCACGACTACAGGCACGATCAACTTCCACTTGCTGCTCGGCGCGGGCAACCCGCAGGACAGCATGAAGCTGGACGGCGACAACTACACCGACCTCATCATGTCCAACATCATTGCGGGCGTGATGTATGGCCATCTGGTCGTCGAGTATTACCCCGGCCTTCAGTTCGAAAAGGACTATCTCTACGGTTCCGTTCTCGGCCAGTTGTTGCAGGAGAATCTCGAATCGCAGATGTATCAGGCAAGCGGCACGCAGATCGCGCCATCGAAAGATCAGCAGGCGGTGATGGGCAAAGGTCAGGGCGGTCCGTATCAGATCAACAATTACGCCGCCGATATGGTCTCCGGCACCTATCAGCCGCAGGGACATTCGCTGATCAACTACATCGCGCTGCAGAAGAATATCGGCTATTCATGGGCCGATGCGGGCACGCAATACACCAAGGTCACGCCGCCATCGTTCAATGACAAGTACTACGGTCCGATGCTCACCGCGTACTTCCATTACAACGATATGGTCGCGCTGGTGGAAACCGGAAAGGGCACGGGCGGCTGGACCACGCCCTGGCAACCGGCCTTCGACAACGCGATGACCACCTTCAAAACGTTACCGGACAACTTCTTCGAAATCCTGCTGAACGTGGCGTACAACCAGGGCTTTTACGGCACCTTGATGTCGAGTTACAGCAAACAGGGCGCAACGGCCACCGCCGACACCGTCAAACAAGTCGATGCGTGGAGCAGCGTCTGGGGCAAGACGGATTCCTACGAGCAGTATCCGTATCAGGTGCGCTATTACCTGAATCAGTTCTATGGCCGGCCGATTCCCACCACCAACGCGACGACGATGATGACGCCGCAAAACCACGTCGCCTTCAACATGACCAAACTGGGCGATGTCTTCGTCAACGTGTTCAAGACGCTGTCCTACGTGAACGCCAGCACCGGCGCGGGCGAATTCATTCCGGCCGCGACCGCGCAAAGCGCCTATAACTCCGCGCTGACACAGCATTCGGTTGCATCGACGAGCACGCTCGATCTCTCCAACGCGCAGGATCGCGCGACGATATTCAGCGTGCTGGAAGACGCCATCAAGAATCTCGAAACGACGCTGGGCGTGAAATTCAACGCGACGACCAATTCGGCGATTTGAGATTTCGCCGCCGTCGCAGGCAGGGCCCGATGCCACGCACGTTAAAATGCGTGGCATCGACGTCTTCAAGAAATCCCTGCCATGTCCTTCATCCAATCGCTCGAAGCCGCCTGGACGCGTACTCAATCGCTGCTGTGCGTCGGGCTCGATCCCGAACCGGCAAAGTTTCCCGGCGCGCTCAGAGGCCGGTCCGACGCCATCTTCGAGTTCTGCAAGACCATCGCCGATGCCACCGCGCCGTACGCGTCGTCGTTCAAGCCGCAGATTGCGTACTTCGCGGCGCATCGCGCGGAAGATCAACTGGAAGCGCTGATTGCGCATATCCACGAGAAACATCCGGGCATTCCCGTCATTCTCGATGCCAAGCGTGGCGATATCGGCAGCACGGCGGAGCAGTACGCGAAAGAAGCCTTCGAGCGTTATCAGGCCGACGCGGTGACGGTCAATCCGTACATGGGTTTCGATTCCATCGAGCCGTATCTCGCGCATGAAGGAAAGGGCGTGATCGTGCTGTGCCGCACCTCGAACGCGGGCGGTTCGGACCTGCAATTCCTCAACACGGATGGTCAGCCGCTGTATCAGGTCGTCGCGCGTCTGGCTGCCGAAAAGTGGAACGACAAAGGCCAGCTCGGCCTCGTGGTCGGCGCGACGTTCCCGAAGGAAATCGAAACGGTGCGCGGCATTGTCGGTGAGATGCCGCTGCTGATTCCGGGCATCGGCGCGCAGGGCGGCGATGTCGAAGCGACCGTGCGCGCGGGGCGCACGGCCAACGGCACGGGCATGCTCATCAACTCGTCGCGCGCAATCATCTACGCCGGCAAGGGCGATGATTACGCGCCGGCCGCAGCCGACGCCGCGAAGAAAACGCGCGATACGATCAACGCGTACCGCTAAGCGTCAAGGCGTACTTTTGATCGCGCGCTTCCGCTTGGGCGCTTCGATTTCAGGCATCG